>NZ_CP135971.1:2655714-3319642 GCF_032463525.1 Pseudomonas sp. DTU_2021_1001937_2_SI_NGA_ILE_001
TCAGCTCGATCCAGTCTTCGCCGGTGGTGATCTCGGCACCCGCTTCCTGCAGTTTGAGCAGTACGGCCTCGAGGATGGTCGGATCGGTATCCTTGACCTTCACACGACCGCCGGTAGCGGCGGCGGCAACCAGGTAGGTGCCGGTCTCGATGCGGTCCGGCATGACCTTGTAGGTCGCCGAGTGCAGGCGCTCGACGCCATCGATGGTGATGGTATCGGTGCCGGCGCCCTGGATCTTCGCGCCCATGGCAATCAGGAAGTTGGCCAGGTCGACCACTTCAGGCTCGCGGGCGGCGTTCTGCAGAACGGTACGGCCCTTGGCCAGGCTGGCGGCCATCATGATGTTTTCGGTACCGGTCACACTGACGGTATCGAAGAAGAAGTGCGCGCCACGCAGGCCGCCCTCGGGAGCACGAGCCTTGATGTAGCCGCCGTCGACGTCGATGATCGCGCCCATGGCCTCAAGGCCACGGATGTGCAGGTCGACCGGACGCGAACCGATGGCACAGCCACCCGGCAAGGCCACTTCGGCCTCGCCGAAGCGCGCGACCATCGGGCCCAGCACCAGGATCGAGGCACGCATGGTCTTGACCAGCTCATAGGGTGCGACCAGGGTCTTGATGGTCCGCGGGTCGATCTCGACGCTGAGTTTCTCGTCGATCACCGGCTCGATGCCCATGCGCCCGAACAGCTCGATCATGGTGGTGATGTCGTGCAGGTGCGGCAGGTTCTGCACGGTGACAGGGCCATCGGCCAGCAGCGTAGCGGAGAGGATCGGCAGAGCCGAGTTCTTGGCCCCGGAAATGCGGATTTCGCCATCCAGGCGCACGCCGCCGGTAATAATCAGTTTATCCATTGCAATCTCGACACCGGTGGGTTCAGGTGCGCTCGGCCCAGGCCGCGCTGCTGAAGAATTTCATCGTGACCGCGTGGATGCTGCCATCGGCGATCCAGGGGTTCAGATGGGAGTAGATCTGTTGTTGACGCTTGACCGGGCTCAGCGCGGCCAACTCGTCACTGATGACATTGAGCTGGAAGTTGCAGCCTTCGCCTTCGACTTCCACCTTGATTCCGGGCAGCTTTCCTTCAAGGAAGCTTTTCACTTCGACAGCCTGCATGCTTAACCTCGATCGGCGCCCTGTGCGCGCGGGTCGGCCATGATACAAAAAAGCCCCTGCAATGCGAACCCCGCACGGACAGGGGGCGTGCCCGTCAGGCCGGGGTCGGCGTGGCGAATAGCTCGCTGGCCCCGGAAACCTCGGCAATCTTGCGCATGTCCTCGGGCATGGAATGCACACTGACCGACTTGCCCGCCACAGCGGCATCACGCATGAAGGCCAGCAGCAGGGCCAGGCCAACGCTGGTGGACCGGCTGACCCCGGAACAGTCGATGACCAGTGTCGGCAGCGTGCTGGAACGGATCAGCGCCGCGCCCTGCTTGCGCAGCAGCGGGCCGGTGCTGTAGTCCAGCACGCCGACCAGCCGCAGCTCGCCAGCCCCGATCAGGCGTACGGCAGACTCGGTCATTGCGCCGACTTCTCGGTGGCCTGATCGGTGACTTCCTTGGCCTTGGCGACTTCGCCGGCCCAACCATCGATGGTCTTGTCCAGGTCGTTGCCGTTGCGCTGCATGGCGTCGGCGAACTGGTCACGGAACAGCTTGCCGATGTTGATGCCGTTGATGATCACGTTGCGCACCTTCCACTGGCCGTTGATCTTCTCCAGCGTGTAGGAAACCGGATAGACCGCACCGTTGTTGCCCTTGACCTGCATGTCGACACTGGTGCGGTCGCCGCTTTCATCCTTGGCAGGCGAAACGGTGATGCCCTGGTTGTTGTACTCCAGCAGCGCGTTGCCATAGAACTGCATCAGGCTGCGCTTGAAGTTTTCCTGGAAACGCTGCATCTGCTCGGGCGTCGCCTTGCGCGAGTACTTCACGGTCATGATGCTGCGCGAAATGCCATCGGCATCCACCACCGGCCCGACGATGCGGTTCAGCGCGTCGTAGAAGGCGTTGGGGTTGGCCTTGTATTGCTCGCGGTTGGCCGACAGGTCGCTGAGCAACTGGTCGGTGGTCCCCTTCACCAGATCATGGGCCGACGGGGCGGCCGCCGCGTTGGCCAGCATCGGCAACACGGCCAGCAGGACCAGCAGGACCAGCAGACTGCGACGCAGGATAGAGATCATGGAAAGCTCCTTATTTGGCTTCTTTGCTCACGGTGTTGAGCAGGAATTTACCGATCAGGTCTTCGAGCACCAGGGACGACTGGGTGTCGTGGATCGTTCCGCCATCCTTGAGCAGGGTGTTGTCGCCACCCACGCTGATACCGACATATTTCTCACCCAGCAGACCGGCGGTGAGGATCGAAGCCGTGGAATCGGAAGGCAGGTTGTCGACCGACTTCTGGATTTCCATGGTCACCCGACCGGTGAAGGTGTCACGATCCAGATCGATCGCCGTCACCCGGCCGATGGTCACACCTGCCATGCTCACCTTGGCTCTGACAGTCAAACCGGCGATATTGTCGAAGTAGGCGTAAAGTTTATAGGTGTCGCTGGTCGCGCTGGTGCTCAGACCACTGACACGCAGGGCCAGCAGGAGCAGGGCCAGGATGCCGGCCAGCAGGAACAGTCCGACACCGGTTTCGATGGCGCGGTTTTGCATCAGAAGTCTCCAAACATCAAGGCGGTCAGAATAAAGTCCAGGCCCAGCACTGCCAGCGAGGCGTATACCACGGTCCGGGTCGTGGCCCGACTGATCCCCTCGGAGGTGGGATCGCAGTCATAACCCTGGAAAACGGCGATCCAGGTCACTACCAAGGCAAATACGACGCTTTTGATGAGGCCATTGAGCACATCGTCGGTAAAGGAAACGCTGCTCTGCATGTTGGACCAGAACGATCCTTCATAGACGCCGAGCCAGTCGATGGCCACCCACGAGCCTCCCCAGATCCCCACCACGCTGAAAATCAGGGTCAGCACCGGCAGCGAGATGAAGCCGGCCCAAAGGCGCGGCGCAATGATGTACTTGAGCGGGTCGACACCGATCATTTCCAGGCTCGACAGCTGCTCGGTGGATTTCATGTTGCCGATTTCGGCGGTCAGTGCCGAACCGGCACGCCCGGCGAACAGCAGCGCAGCGACCACCGGGGCCAGCTCGCGCAGCAGGGTCAGGGCGACCATCTGCCCCACCGCCTGCTCCGAACCGTACTTGGTGAGGATGCTGAAGCCCTGCAAGGCCAGCACCATGCCGATGAACATGCCCGAAACGACGATGATGATCAGCGACATCACCCCTACCGAATACAGCTGCCGAACCAGCAGTTGGAAACCGCTGCCGACGCTGCTGCGCCCGAGCAGGGCATTGGCCAGGAAGATGCCGGAACGACCGAGCACGGTCACCACATCGATGGCCGAGCGCCCGAGCAGGCGGATACGCTCCATGATTGATTTCTTGCGCATCAGCGCTTCCCCAACAGGTCTTCGCGAAAATCCGAGGCCGGATAGTGAAAAGGTACGGGACCATCCGGCTCACCGGTCATGAACTGGCGAATGCGCGGGTTATCCGAGGCCATCAGCTCTTGCGGCGTACCCTGCCCCAGCACCTGGCCATCGCCGACCACATAGAGGTAATCGGCGATGCTCGCGGTTTCGGTCAGATCGTGGGAGACCACGATGCTGGTGATTCCCAGGGCATCGTTGAGTAGACGGATAAGACGCACCAGAACGCCCATGGCAATGGGGTCCTGGCCGACGAACGGCTCGTCGTACATCAGGATCTCGGGGTCCATGGCGATGGCACGGGCCAGGGCGACCCGGCGCTTCATGCCGCCGGACAGCTCGTCGGGCATCAGTTCGACCGCACCGCGCAGACCAACGGCCTGCAGCTTGAGCAGCACGATGTCGCGGATCATGTCCTCCGGCAGTTCGGTGTGCACCCGCAGGGGGAAGGCCACGTTCTCGAACACGTCCAGGTCGGTGAACAACGCGCCACTCTGGAACAGCACGCCCATGCGCTTGCGCGCATCGAACAGGTCGCCACGCGACAATTGCGGCAGGTTCTGGCCATTGACCCAGACCTCACCGGTATCCGGGCGCAGCTGGGCGCCCATCAGGCGCAGCAGCGTGGTCTTACCACAGCCCGATGGGCCCATGATCCCGGTGACCTTGCCCTTGGGAATACGGATATCGACATCGTTGAAAATGCTGCGGGCACCGCGCTTGAAGGTAACGCCCTTCAATTCGACCGCGTAAGCGTCATCGGCACTCATCTAAACTCCTTGCGATACGACCCAGTCATGGCGCCACCTCCGCCAGAGCGAAGGCAAGAGCGGCCTGAACGGGCCGGACAAGCCGCGCACTATATCATCGCCACGGCACACCACCCAAGCACGGAACCGGCGCACCGCCTCCGCTTTCATATCCATTTGCTACAGCGCCGCCCGGCCTCGTCACGCACCGGGAACACATCGGCGAACGGCTGCGACGATCAGGGCGTGAGCCGGATCGACATTACGGCTATAATCCCCGCCTTTTCCCAGTCTGACCGACCCTGACATGAGCCAATCCAGCGACCTGATCCAATCCGCACAGCGCACCATCCGCCTAGAGATAGAAGCCATCGAGAGCCTGCTGGGACACATCGATGGCGATTTCGTGCGTGCCTGCGAGCTGATCCTGGCCAGCAAAGGCCGGGTCGTGGTGGTCGGCATGGGCAAGTCGGGACACATCGGCAACAAGATCGCCGCCACCCTGGCCAGCACCGGAACCCCGGCGTTCTTCGTCCACCCTGCCGAAGCCAGCCATGGCGACATGGGGATGATCACGCGTGACGATATCATTCTGGCCCTGTCCAATTCTGGAACCACCAGCGAGATCGTCACCCTGCTGCCGCTGATCAAGCGCCTGGGCATCCGCATGATCAGCCTGACCGGCAATCCGGAGTCGACCCTGGCCAAGGCCGCCGACGTCAACCTCAATGCGCGCGTCGAACAGGAAGCCTGCCCGCTGAACCTGGCACCGACCTCCTCGACCACCGCCGCCCTGGTGATGGGCGACGCACTGGCTGTCGCACTGCTCGAAGCGCGTGGCTTCACCGCCGAGGATTTCGCTTTCTCGCACCCCGGCGGTGCGCTGGGGCGGCGCCTGCTGCTCAAGGTCGAACACGTCATGCACAGCGGTGACACCCTGCCCAGCGTCCCGCGCGGCACCTCGCTGCGCGACGCCCTGCTGGAAATGACCCGCAAGGGCCTGGGCATGACCGCCATCGTCGAACCCGACGGCCGCCTGGCCGGAATATTTACCGACGGCGACCTGCGCCGCACCCTGGACCGCGCCCTGGACATCCGCCAGGCCAGCATCGACCAGGTGATGACCGTGCACGGCAAGACGGTGCGCGCCGAGATGCTCGCCGCCGAGGCGCTGAAGATCATGGAAGATCACAAGATCAACGCACTGATCGTCGTCGACCAGGAAGATCGCCCGGTGGGCGCCTTCAACCTGCAGGACCTGGTCAGAGCCGGGGTGATGTAATGGAGAATCACGCAGTGAACGAACAATTGCAGCAACGCGGCCAACGCATCCGCCTGGCAGTCTTCGACGTCGATGGAGTACTGACCGACGGCCGTCTGTACTTCTTGGAAGACGGCAGCGAATTCAAGACCTTCAACACCCTCGACGGCCAGGGCATCAAGATGCTCATCGCTTCGGGTGTCACAACGGCTATCATTAGCGGACGCAAGACACCGGTGGTCGAGCGCCGAGCGAAGAATCTCGGCATCGCGCACCTGTACCAGGGCCGCGAAGACAAACTGGTGGTACTCGACCAGCTGCTTGGCGAACTGAACCTGACCTACGAAGAAGTCGCCTACCTGGGTGACGATCTGCCAGACTTGCCGGTGATCCGCCGCGTCGGTTTGGGGATGGCCGTGGCCAATGCCGCGCCCTTCGTTCGCCAGCACGCCCATGGCGTGACCCAGGCTCGCGGTGGCGAAGGTGCCGCACGCGAGTTCTGCGAACTGATTCTCGCTGCCCAGGGCAAGCTGGATGCCGCCCTGGCCGCTTATCTGTAGAAACCGTCTTTTTATAGAAGCCGCATATGCTCAGCAAAAAGATCCGCACTTACCTGGTTCTCGGCGCTCTCGCCCTGCTGCTGGCTGCAGCCGGCTACTGGAACGTCAGCCCGGAAAGTTTCATGGACCAGCCGGCACAAGTGGCCGACGACACGGCCATCGACTATTACGTCATCAATGCGCGCAGCGTGCAGTACCTGCCCGACGGCAAGGTCCAGTACGAGATGACCGCCGACAAGGTCGAGCACCTGAAGGCCACCGAGGTGTCCCTGGTGACCACCCCGGACCTGCAGATGTACCGTGGCACGCTCTACCCCTGGCATGTGCAGAGTACCCGTGCCGAGGTCTCGCCCTCCGGGGACCAGGTGGAGCTGATCGACAACGTTCGCGTGGCGCGCACCGATGAAAAGCAACGCGCGACCATCATCACCAGCAGTCGGATGACTGTATTCCCACAGAAGCAATATGCGCAGACCGAGCAAGCCGTTAAAATCGACGCCGCCGGCGGTGTCAGCACGGCGGTCGGGATGAAAGCCTATTTGAAAGACGGCAGGATGGACCTGTTGTCCAAAGTAAGAGGACAGTATGACGCTCGTTAAAACCCTCCCTTTATTGCTCGGCCTGGGCGCAGCACTGGGAAGCGCGAGCGCCTGGTCCCTGCCGACCGACCGTGATCAGCCGATCCACATCCAGTCCGACGACGCGCAGCTGGACGACAAAAAAGGCATCGCCACCTATAAAGGCAACGTAATCATCACCCAGGGCTCGATGAAGATCACCGGCAACACCGTGACCATCACCCGCAATGCCCAGGGCGAAGTCGACGTGTTCACTTCGGTGGGCAACCTGGCCTATTACGAGCAGAAGCCCGCGGTGGACAAGCCCATCGTCCAGGCCTATGCCGTCACCATCCAGTACTACGCGGCGCAGGATCGCATCGTGCTGATCGACAAGGCCAAGGTCATCAACGACGGCAACACCTCCGAAGGCGAGAAGATCGTCTACGACACCGTGCGCCAGGTCGTCAGTGCCGGCCGCGCCACAGGCAACCAGGTCACCGCGCCACGTCCGCGCATCGACATGGTCATCCAGCCGAAAAAGAAAACCGAACAGCAGCAGAAGGCGCAGTAAATGGCGACGCTTAAAGCCCAGCACCTGGCCAAGAGCTACAAGAGCCGCCAGGTCGTACGCGATGTCAGCCTGTCCATCGACAGCGGTCAGATCGTCGGCCTGCTGGGCCCCAATGGCGCCGGCAAGACGACCTGCTTCTACATGATTGTCGGCCTGGTCCAGGCCGACCAGGGCCGCGTACTGATCGACGACCTGGACGTCAGTCACCAGCCCATGCACGGCCGCGCCCGTGCCGGCATCGGCTATCTGCCACAGGAAGCCTCGATCTTCCGCAAGCTGAGCGTGGCCGACAACATCATGGCGATCCTCGAGACCCGCAAGGAACTCGATGCCGCCGCCCGCCGCAAGGAACTGGAAAGCCTCCTGCAGGAATTCCACATCACCCACATCCGCGACAGCCTCGGCATGAGCCTGTCCGGTGGTGAACGCCGCCGCGTGGAGATCGCCCGCGCCCTGGCCACCTCGCCGAAGTTCATCCTGCTCGACGAACCCTTCGCCGGTGTAGACCCGATTTCGGTCGGCGACATCAAGCAGATCATCCATCACCTCAAGGCCAAGGGCATCGGTGTCCTGATCACCGACCACAACGTGCGTGAGACCCTGGACATCTGCGAAACCGCCTACATCGTCAACGACGGCCAGCTGATCGCCGAAGGCGATGCCGAGACCATCCTGGCCAACCAGCTGGTGAAAGAGGTTTACCTGGGCCACGAATTCCGCCTCTGACAGCGCTCAGGCTGTTGACAACAGATTATTTGTCATGACGCTCTAGGCAAGCACTCGGGCTTCAGGCATATAATTTGCTTATAAGGCGGCGCCCAGGCGCCCTGTAGTGGATGGCGCTCTCCGGCGCCGGCGAATGAAGGTGTTGAGCAACTGCCATGAAACCATCGCTAGTCTTGAGAATGGGCCAGCAGCTGACGATGACGCCGCAGCTGCAACAGGCCATCCGCTTGCTTCAGCTCTCGACCCTGGATCTGCAACAAGAGATCCAGGAAGCGCTGGAATCCAACCCGATGCTGGAACGCCAGGAAGAAGGCGACGACTTCGACAATTCCGACCCCATGGCGGACAACGTCGAGAACAAGGTGACCAGCGAGCCACAGGAACCGACCTTCCAGGAAACCGCCACCACGGTGGACAACCTCGAGGAAGGCGACTGGAACGAGCGCATCCCCAATGAGCTGCCGGTCGACACCGCCTGGGAAGACATCTACCAGACCAGTGCCAGCAGCCTGCCCAGCAGCGACGACGATGACTGGGACTTCACCACCCGCACCTCGGTCGGCGAGAGCCTGCAAAGCCATCTGCTCTGGCAGCTCAACGTCGCACCGATGTCCGACACCGATCGCCTGATCGCCGTCACCCTCATCGACTGCATCAACGACCAGGGCTACCTGGAAGAATCCCTCGACGAACTGCTGGAAGCCTTCGACCCGGAGCTGGATATCGAGCTCGATGAGATCGAGGCCGTGCTGCATCGCATCCAGCAGTTCGAACCGGCCGGGGTGGGGGCGCGCACCCTCGGCGAATGCCTGTTGCTGCAACTGCGCCAGCTGCCCGCCAAGACCCCTTGGCTGAGCGAAGCCCAGCGCCTGGTCAGCGACTTCATCGACCTGCTCGGCGGTCGCGACTATTCGCAGCTGATGCGGCGCATGAAGCTCAAGGAAGACGAACTGCGCCAGGTCATCGAACTGGTGCAGAGCCTCAACCCCCGCCCTGGTTCGCAGATCGAGTCCAGCGAGCCGGAGTACGTGGTGCCTGACGTGATCGTGCGCAAGGACAGCGACCGCTGGCTGGTGGAGCTGAACCAGGAGGCGGTGCCACGCCTGCGCGTCAACCCGCAGTACGCCGGTTTCGTACGCCGCGCCGACACCAGCGCCGACAACACCTTCATGCGCAACCAGTTGCAGGAAGCGCGCTGGTTCATCAAGAGCCTGCAGAGCCGCAACGAAACGCTGATGAAGGTCGCCACGCAGATCGTCGAGCACCAGCGCGGCTTCCTGGAGTACGGCGACGAAGCCATGAAACCGCTGGTCCTGCACGACATCGCCGAAGCGGTAGGCATGCACGAATCGACCATTTCCCGGGTCACCACGCAGAAGTTCATGCATACGCCACGCGGCATATACGAGTTGAAATACTTCTTCTCCAGCCACGTCAGCACCTCCGAAGGCGGCGAATGCTCGTCCACGGCGATCCGCGCCATCATCAAGAAACTGGTGGCCGCGGAAAATCAGAAAAAGCCATTGAGTGACAGCAAGATCGCTGGTTTACTGGAGGCACAAGGCATTCAAGTCGCCCGTCGCACCGTCGCCAAGTACCGCGAATCGCTGGGCATTGCACCCTCCAGCGAGCGCAAGCGGCTGATGTGACCGATGGGGTTCAGGCGGCGATCCCGAGCTCGATCGCAGCCGAACCCGGCCAAAGCGTTCCAGTGGCAGGCACGGCCTGCCTCTTATGCACAGGCAAAGGAGAGAGCAGTATGCAAGTCAACATCAGTGGACACCAACTGGAAGTGACCAAGCCCCTGCGCGAATATGTGGAGCTCAAACTCAAGAAACTCGAAGGACATTACGACAAGATCACCAATGTCCAGGTCACCATGACGGTCGAGAAGCTGAAACAGAAAATCGAAGCCACGATGCATATCCCTGGTGGTGAAGTGGTGGCCAACGCCGAACATGACGACATGTATGCGGCCATCGACCTGCTCACCGACAAGCTCGACAGACAATTGCTCAAGCACAAGGAAAAGCAGCAAAGCATCCTCAAGGGTGCGACCGCTCGCTAACACACCCGACCCATGATCCGACTTGAAGATATCCTGACCCCCGGCCGTTCCCTGGTGAACGTGCCGGGCGGCAGCAAGAAGCGCGTACTCGAACAGATTGCCAACCTGATCGGCCGTGAAGTACCGCAACTCGAAGCCAATACCGTATTCGAAAGCCTCGTGGCCCGTGAAAAGCTCGGCTCCACGGGCTTTGGCAATGGCATTGCCATTCCCCACTGCCGCCTCGCCAACTGCTCATCGCCGGTCAGTGCGGTGCTGCACCTGGAAACCCCGGTCGACTTCGACGCCATCGACGGCGCGCCCGTCGACCTGCTGTTCGTGCTGCTGGTCCCCGAGGCTGCCACCAACGAGCACCTCGAACTGCTGCGCCAGATCGCCAGCATGCTCGACCGCGACGAGGTCCGCCGGCAGCTGCGCGCCGCGCCAAGCAGCGATGCGCTGTACCAGGCAGTGCTGAAAGAACTCAAGGGCCATTGACCATGAGCCCGCGCATGATCGTCGTCAGTGGTCGTTCCGGTTCCGGCAAGAGCACTGCGCTCGACATGCTGGAAGACAACGGTTTCTACTGCGTCGACAATCTGCCAGCGGGCCTGCTGCCCGAGCTGGCGGAACGCGCACTGCTCAACACCGAACAGACCGAGCCGCTGCTGGCGGTCTCGATCGACGCGCGCAACATGCCCAGCCATCTGAGCCGCTTTCCGCAGATCCTGGAAGAACTCCGCGCCCGACATATCCAGTGCGACGTGCTCTACCTGGACGCCGATGATGCCACCCTGCTCAAGCGTTTTTCGGAAACCCGTCGCCGCCATCCGTTGAGCAGCTCGCAGCGCTCCCTGGCCGAAGCCATCCACGACGAGAGCCTGCTGCTCGGCCCGATCGTCGACCTGGCCGACCTGAAGATCAACACCACGCACCTGAACCTTTACCAGCTGCGCGACACCATCAAGTTGCGCCTGCTGAACAAGCCGGAACCCGGCACCGCGTTTCTCATCGAATCCTTCGGCTTCAAGCGCGGCATGCCGGTGGATGCCGATCTGGTGTTCGACGTGCGATGTCTGCCCAACCCTTACTGGAAGCCGGAGCTGCGCGAGCATTCCGGTCTGGACCCGGTGGTGGCCGAGTACCTGGCAGCGCAGCCAGACGTAGAAGAGATGTTCCAGGACATCTTCGCCTATCTGAACAAATGGCTGCCGCGCTTCGCGGCCAGCAACCGTTCCTATGTCACCATTGCCATTGGCTGCACCGGCGGGCACCACCGCTCGGTCTACCTGACCGAACGCCTGGGCCAGATCCTGCAACAAACACTCAAGAACGTTCAGGTCCGTCACCGCGACCTCAGCTGAAGGACTTTCACTGCGATGCCCGTTCGTCAAATCACCATCATCAACAAACTGGGCCTGCACGCCCGGGCCGCTGCCAAGTTCGTCGGCGTGGCCGGCAAGTTCCCCTGCCAGATCAAGGTCGGCCGCTCGCCGGAGAGCCTGGTGGACGGCAAGAGCATCATGGCCGTCATGATGCTGGCCGCTGGCAAGGGCACCGACATCCACCTGTTCGCCGAAGGCGAACAGGACGAGCAGGCTCTCGATGGCCTGGTCGAGCTGATCAACAACAAGTTCGATGAAGGCGAGTGACCACGCCAGCGAGCACAAAAAAGGGGATGCCACACGGTATCCCCTTTTTCGTGATCGCCTGGGCGTCTAGGCACCCAGCCATGTGACCGCGTGGGCCACCAGCAGGACAACTCCGCCAAACAACAACAGGCTGCCCAGAACCCGGCGCAAGCGCTTGAGACGCACGCCCGCAGTACTTGAACCTCTACCCTGCGCGGCTTTTTCCACCACGAGCATCAGCCCAGCGCTGCCTGGTAGCGGCGCGCCACTTCATCCCAATTGATGACGTTGTAGAAGGCACCGATGTATTCGGCGCGGCGGTTCTGGTACTTCAGGTAGTAGGCGTGCTCCCAGACATCCAGGCCCAGGATCGGCGTGTTGCCGTGCATCAGCGGGCTGTCCTGGTTCGCGCTGTGCTCGACCACCAGTTTTTTCTCTGGGGTAACGCTCAGCCAGGCCCAGCCGCTGCCGAAGCGCTTGACCGCCGCGTCGGTGAACGCACTCTTGAAGGCTTCGAAGCCGCCCAGTTGCGTATCGATGGCCTGGGCCAGCACACCGCTTGGCTGGCCACCGCCCTGGGGCTTCATCACGGTCCAGAACAGCGAGTGGTTGGCGTGCCCGCCGCCGTGGTTGATGACCACCGGGCGCAGGTTTTCCGGCAGGCTGTTGACCCTGGCCACCAGCTCTTCGACCGGCAGCGACTCGTACTCGGTGCCGGCGATGGCCTTGTTGATGTTATCGATGTAGGTCTGGTGGTGCTTGGTGTGGTGGATCTGCATGGTTTGCGTGTCGACGTGCGGCTCCAGCGCCTCGTAGGCGTAGGGCAGTGCAGGCAAGGTATAGGGCATATCAGTGGACTCCTTGGTATTGGCCGATCGGCGAATGCCGGCGCACGCCAGGCTCACGCTCACCCACGCCGCTCAGCAGGCGCTGGGTGCGCGGGTACTCACCGTGTTCGCTGATGAAATTCAGCAGCTCGGCATAGGTGTGGTTGCTGTGGCGCAAGGCCGCCTGGCGCAGGGCTTCGGGCAGCCGTGGGTTCTGAACGGCCTGCAGCAGCCGCTGATGGATAGCGCAGAGGTATTCGGCGCTCTCCTCCGGCTGCCCCAGGCTCAGGTGCAGGTCGGCCAGGTTGTGATGGGAAATGACGCAGGCGGCCACGGCTTCGTCCGCGTCCGCCCAGCGCTCGAACAGCACCTGGGCGAGCGCCAGGGCCTGAAGGTACAACTCACGAGCCTCGACCCAGTCGCCGAGGTTGAAACAGCGATTGGCCTGTTCGATGGTGCGTTTCCAATGCTGCATGATCACCTCCAGAACGCCGGGCGCGACTCGCTCAGATCCCGCCGGCGGTGAGTTTTTCGGGGTTGAGCAACGTCTCCAGCTGGCTGCGTTGCAGGTCGGTGTGTTCCAGGGCCACATCGATAATGGGGCGGCCCTGCTGGTAGGCCTTCTTGGCGATCTCGGCGGCCTTCTGGTAACCGATGATCGGGTTGAGTGCGGTGACCAGGATCGGGTTGCGCGACAGCGCCTCCTGGAGCTTGGCCTGGTTGACCTTGAAGCTGGCGATGGCCTTGTCGGCCAGCAGGCGGCTGGCGTTGGCCAGCAGCTCGATACTGCGCATCAGGTTGTCGGCGATGATCGGCAACATCACGTTCAGCTCGAAGTTGCCCGACTGCCCGGCCACCGTGATCGCCGCGTCGTTGCCGATCACTTGGGCGGCGACCATGGCGGTGGCCTCGGGGATCACCGGGTTGACCTTGCCCGGCATGATCGACGACCCGGGCTGCAAGGCTTCGAGTTCGATCTCACCAAGCCCGGCCAAGGGGCCGGAGTTCATCCAGCGCAGGTCGTTGGCGATCTTCATCAGCGAGACCGCAGTGGCCTTGAGCTGACCGGAGACGGCCACGGCGGTGTCCTGCGAACCGATCAGCGCAAACAGGTTCTGGCCAGGGGTGAAGGTCACTCCGCTCAGGGCACTCAGGTGAGCATTGAAGCGCTGGGCGAATTCGGGGTGGGCGTTGATGCCGGTGCCGACGGCGGTGCCACCCTGGGCCAGGGACTGCAGGCTCGGCTGCAGCGCCTGCAGGTTGACGATGTTGGCGCGCAGCTGGCTGGCCCAGCCGTCGAGCACCTGGCTCATGCGCACCGGCATGGCGTCCATCAGGTGGGTGCGGCCGGTCTTGACGAACGGATGCACCTGTACGGCCTTGTCGGCAGTGACCTTGACCAGGTGCTCCAGTGCCGGCAGCAGGTGCTCATGCAAGGCCAAGGCGGCACTGACATGGATGGTGGTAGGGATGATGTCGTTGCTGCTCTGGCCGCAGTTGACATGGTCGTTGGGGTTGACCGTCTCGCCCAGGATGCGTGTGGCCAGGGTGGCGATCACCTCGTTGGCGTTCATGTTGGAGCTGGTGCCGGAGCCAGTCTGGAAGATATCCACCGGGAAATGCACCATGAAGTCCTCGGCCAGCAGTTGCTCGACGGCCTGGACGATGGCACGGCTCTGCCCGGCACTGATCTGCTGCAGCTCCAGGTTGGCCTTGGCTGCGGCAGATTTGGCCAGCAGCAAGGCACGGATGAACTGCCGCGGCATGCGCTGCTGGCTGATCGGGAAGTTGTCTACCGCACGCTGGGTCTGGGCACCGTACAGCGCCTCGGCGGGCACCTGCAGTTCACCCATGCTGTCGCGTTCGATACGGGTATTACTCATCGGAATGTCCTTGCAGCAGTTCAGTGAGAGAAATCGAAGGTTGCAGCACGCAGCTGGCCAGCTCATAGGCGCAGGCGCGCCATTGGCGGTCGCTCGCCAGGGTCTTGAGATCCCGCAGCGGCCGCCAGCACTGGTCCAGGCACAGGCAGCGCCAGTGCCACGGCAGCACCGTGTCGCGGGCGGTGTCGAGCAACAGGCGGAATGAGGCCTGGGCGATATGGCGATTGGGAATGCCCTTGAAGCGGGCCAGATAGCGGCCTTCGGCGAGGTAGTGATCGATGAGGCGAGGCTCGTCCGGGTCGAGCCCGCAACGGATCCGCAGACCCAGTGCGTGCCAGCTTTGCAGCTGCGGCAATTCATGCAGGACAGACGCCATGAGCCCCTCTCACCCAATTAATGATACTCATTATTAATTGAGATTAAGAATCATGACAACCCTGGAATTTGCCGAGGCCACGAGCGCAAGAATCGGGTACAAGCGGCTTTAGCCGCGAAAATGCCGGTAAAGAAAATACATTTGCTGTGAATGTGACGCCGTCTTCGCGGCTGAAGCCGCTCCTACCCTGTCGGGCTGATCAAGGGGGAAATTTCGCTTGCCGGGGCAATTCCTACCCATCAGTCAGGCTTTTCCTGCGGTCATTTCGCTTTCATTTGTGCGAACTTTCCGAGAAAATCCCGGCCTCTTGCATGGGGTATCGTCGAACACTAGGCTGCGTTCGTCGCTGAATATCAGCGATCGGGTTTAGCAGCTCGTTGTGACGACCGCACGCATGTACCGCCTATGGCGGCTTTGCGTGGGGCACCTTCGGGTGCGCCGGTTTTTGCGTCGTCCACCGGTCTGCTAACCCGCGACAAAGCCGCCACCTCTCGCACGTTTAGCAGCGTCCGTCCGGTGGCCCTCATCAGGACGACGTCATGAAAACCGTAATTCCCGACCCACCCTGCCTCGAAGACGCCCTGCTCCACATCCACAACGTGCTACGCAGCGCCGCCGCCACCGCCTATGAAAGCGCCGATCAGCTCAACGGCCCGCAACGCGATCTGGCCCTATCCACCCATCACCTGATCGGCCTGGCCCAGTCACTGCTCGACGAAACCCTGGAGCGGCTGGAAACGGCCTGATTCAAGCAGGGCTCATAGCGGTGCTCCAGCCACACCCGGTAGGAGCGGCTTCAGCCGCGAATTCACTGCACTTCACCACCGATGCAGTTAATATCCTGGCGATTCGCGGCTAAAGCCGCTCCTACTGGTGCCGCCTTGAAGGATCAGCTGCCCGCGACGGTCATGCGCTCGATCAGCACCGAGCCGGTGCGAATGTTGCCGCGCAGCTCCAGGTCGCTGCCCACGGCGACGATCTGGCGGAACATCTCGCGCATGTTGCCGGCAATCGTGACTTCCTGGACCGGGAACTGGATCTCGCCATTCTCTACCCAATAACCCGCGGCGCCCCGCGAGTAGTCGCCGGTGACCATGTTCAGGCCGCTGCCCATCAATTCGGTGACCAGCAGGCCACGCCCCATGCGGCGCAGCAGCGCAGCCTGATCCTCGCTGCCATGGGTGACGAACAGGTTATGCACACCGCCGGCGTTGGCCGTGCTCGGCATGCCCAGCTTGCGCCCCGAGTAGGTGCTCAGCACATAGGACACCAGGTCGCCATTCTCGACGAACGGCTTGGCATAGGTCGCCAGGCCGTCGCCGTCGAATGCCGCGCTGCCCAGGGCGCGCATCAGGTGCGGACGCTCGTCGATGGTCAGCCACTCGGGGAACAGGCGCTGGCCCAGCGTGCCCTCCAGGAAGGATGACTTGCGGTACAGGTTGCCGCCGGAAATCGCCCCCAGGAAGCTGCTGAACAGACCACCGGCCAGCTCGGCCGAGAACAGCACCGGCACTTCGCAGGTCGGCACCGGGCGGGCACCGAGGCGGCTGGCAGCCCGTTGCGCGGCCTTGCGCCCGATACTCTGCGCATCACTCAGCAGTTCGCCCTGGCGGTTGACGTCATACCAGTAGTCGCGCTGCATCTGGCCGCCGTCTTCGGCGATCATCACGCAGCTCAGGCTGTGCCGGGTGGAGGCGTAGCCGCCGATGAAACCGTTGCTGTTGCCGTACACCCGGCAGCCCTGATGGGTGTTGAGGGTGGTGCCGTCGGCATTGCGGATGCGGCTGTCGGCTTCGAAGGCCGCCGCCTCGCAGGCCAGAGCTTTCTCGATGGCTTGCTCGGGGCTGATGTCCCACGGGTGGAACAGGTCGAAATCCTGGATATCCCGCGCCATCAGCGCAGCATCGGCCAGCCCCGCACTGTGGTCTTCGGAGGTGTGCTCGGCAATCGCCAGGGCGGCGGCGACGGTTTCGCGGATCGCCTCCGGGCCGGTGGCGGAGGTGCTGGCCGAGCCCTTGCGCTGGCCAACGTACAGGGTGATACCGAAACCCTGGTCGCGATTGAACTCGACGGTCTCGACTTCGCGCTGGCGCACCGAGGTCGACAACCCTTGGTCCACGGACACCGCCACTTCACAGGCCGTGGCGCCCTGGCGGCGCGCTTCGGCGATGATCTGCTCGACCTGTTCCTGCAGGGCGGGCAAGGCCTGCGGGCCGACGCTTGGGGTTGCACTCATGACTTTCTCCATCAAATTCTGCTTTCGGCACGGCCCGTATACCGAGCGGGCCGGACAAGCGGCCCCCGACTGGTTATCATGGCGCCGTTTATTTTCGGACGGCCCCCATGGTTGATTCTTACGACGACTCCCTTGATGGGGAGAAAAGCAAAACCCAGGTAAAACGTGAAATGCAGGCTCTGGTAGAGCTTGGCGAACGCCTGACGACCTTCAAACCCGACCTGCTGGACAAGCTGCCGCTGACCGACGGCCTGCGCAAGGCGCTGGCCGAAGCCCCGAAGCACACGGCCCACGCCGCGCGCAAACGGCACATCCTGTTCATCGGCAAGCTGATGCGCGACCAGGACCAGGAAGCCATCCTCGCCATGGTCGACCAGCTCGACAGCTCGACCCGCCAGTACAACGAGCGCTTCCACGCCCTGGAGCGCTGGCGCGACCGGCTGATCGGCGGTGATGACGGCGACCTGGAAAAATTCGTCGCCGAGTACCCCGATGCCGACCGCCAGCAACTGCGCTCGCTGATCCGCCAGGCCCAGCACGAGGTGGCGCGCAACAAGCCGCCGGCCTCGAGCCGCAAGATCTTCAAATACATCCGCGAAGTGGACGAGCTGCAGCGCGGCCTGCGCTGAAGCCCTCCCCCTGCACGCCACTCAAGCCCCGGTGCCGCCCACGGTGATCGCATCGAGCTTGAGGGTCGGCTGGCCTACGCCGACCGGCACCGACTGACCATCCTTGCCACAGGTGCCGACGCCGCTGTCCAGCGCCAGGTCGTTGCCGACCATCGACACCCGGCTCATGGCCTCGGGCCCGTTGCCGATCAGGGTCGCACCCTTGACCGGCGTGGTGATGCGCCCGTCTTCGATCAGGTAGGCCTCGCTGGTCGAAAACACGAACTTGCCGCTGGTGATGTCGACCTGACCACCGCCGAGGTTGGCGCAGTACAGGCCTTTCTTCACCGAGGCGATGATTTCCTGCGGGTCGCTCTGCCCGCCGAGCATGTAGGTGTTGGTCATGCGCGGCATCGGCAAGTGCGCGTAGGACTCGCGGCGACCGTTGCCGGTACGCGCCACGCCCATCAGCCGGGCGTTGAGCTTGTCCTGCATGTAGCCCTTGAGCACACCGTTCTCGATCAGCGTGGTGCACTGGGTCGGTGTGCCTTCGTCGTCGACGCTCAGCGAACCCCGGCGACCGGCCAGGGTGCCGTCGTCGACGATGGTGCACAGGCTCGACGCCACCTTCTCGCCCATGCGTCCGCTGTAGGCCGAGCTGCCCTTGCGGTTGAAGTCGCCTTCCAGGCCATGACCGACCGCCTCGTGCAACAGCACGCCGGACCAGCCCGAACCGAGCACCACCGGCAGCGTACCGGCCGGGGCCGGCACCGCTTCGAGGTTGACCAGCGCCTGGCGCAAGGCCTCGCGGGCATAGCCCATGGCGCGGTCTTCGTTGAGGAAATAACGGTAGTCGGTGCGCCCGCCACCGCCGTGCCCGCCGCGCTCGCGGCGACCGTTCTGCTCGACGATGACACTGACATTGAAGCGCACCAGCGGGCGTACATCGGCGGCCAGGCTGCCATCGGCTGCGGCCACCAGAATACGCTCCCAGACCCCGGCCATGCTCACCGAAACCTGCTGGATACGTGGGTCGAGGGCACGGGTGGCGACGTCGATACGCTTGAGCAGCTCGACCTTCTCGGCGCGGCTGAGCACTTCAAGGGGGTTGTCCGGTGCGTAGAGCTGCGCGACATCCTGGGCACTGAAGGCCTGCACGCGGCCGTTCTGCCCGGCGCGGGAAATCGAACGGGCGGCACGGGCCGCCGCCGTCAGGGCTTCGAGGTTGATCGCGTTGCTGTAGGCGAAGCCGGTCTTTTCACCGGACTGCGCGCGTACGCCGACGCCTTGGTCGAGGTTGAAGCTGCCTTCCTTGACGATACCGTCCTCAAGGGCCCAGGACTCGGAAATGATGCCCTGGAAATACAGGTCGGCGGCATCGATGCCAGGCCCGGCCAGCTCGCCCAGCACCGACTGCAGGTTGTCCAGGCTCAGGCCACCGGGGGCCAGGAGATGTTCGCTGACTGAGGACACGTGACTCATATTCACTCCGAAGCAGGCCGCACCGCGTCCTGCACTGAAAATCGCCGGTGACTCGACACCGGCATCCGCGCCCGGATGGACGCCTGTTCTTCGTTGTCGCGCTGGGCCAGCAGCACGCCCTCGCCCTTGGCCTGCTCGGCCAGGATGCGCCCCCAAGGGTCGACGATCGCCGCCTGCCCCCAGGTTTCCCGCGGGCCGGGATGCACGCCACCCTGCGCGGCGGCCAGCAGGTAGCACTGGGTCTCGATGGCGCGGGCGCGGATCAGCACCTCCCAGTGCGCCGCGCCGGTCACCGCCGTGAACGCCGACGGCGCGCTGATCAGCTCGGCACCGGCTTCACGCAGGGCCGTGTACAGCTCCGGGAAGCGCAGGTCGTAGCAGACACTCAGGCCCAGACGCCCGACCGGGGTATCGGCGACCACGATGCGGCTCCCATGAGCATAGTCATCGGATTCACGATAGCGCCCGCGATTGTCCGTCACATCCACATCGAACAGGTGCAGCTTGTCATAGCGTGCGACCTGTGCGCCGTATTCGTCGATCAGCAGCGAGCAGGCCGTGACCTTGCCATCGGGCTGCCCCTCGGGCGGCAACGGCAAGGTGCCGGCGACTATCCATAACCTGAGGTCGCGGGCCGCCTGTTTCAACCAGGGCAGCACCGGTCCCTGCCCGGTGGCTTCGGCATGGCCCAGCGCAGCGGCATCGCGCCGCCCCAGCGCCGAGAAGTTTTCCGGCAGCACCGCCAGGCGCGCGCCCTGCCCCGCCGCCTGCTCCAGCAGGGCACGGGCCTGGCGCAGGTTGGCATCGATGTCGCTCTGGCTGACCATCTGGATGACCGCGAATGTCACGCTGCTCTCCCGGATCGTGCGGCGGGCCGCGCCATCACTGTGGTTTCTCGAAGGGTTTGTCGAAGGTGATCTTCGGCTCTTTCCAGGGCCCTTCGACCTTGTACTGGACGCTGGCGAAACGTGCAACGCGGTCGCCCAGCAGCTTGTCAGCGATGAATAGCGCACCACCGATGGCCGGCGCACCGACGATCAGCGCGGCGATCGGCAGGTTATTGGTCAGCGGCAGGGTCACCAGCAGCTTGGCATCGACGCGGTCCTTGACCATGTCCAGAGTGCCATCAAGCTCCAGGTTGCTCGACGGGCCGGTCAGGGTAATGGGCTTGCGAGTCACGTAAACGCCATCGCTGGCCACCAGCACGCCCTTGACCTTGTCGTAACTCAGGCCCTTGCCCAACAGGTCGGAGAAGTCCAGGCGCAGGCGCCGGCCGATGGAGTTGAAGTTGAGCAGGCCGAATACGCGCAGGGCCTGTGCGCCGCCTTCGACTTCGACGAACTGGCCGTTGGCAAGATTGGCATCCAGCGTGCCCGAATAGCGCTTCAGGCCCACCCAGGCCGGCGAGCCGGGCCAACGGCCGTCGATGTCCAGGTCGAACTTCTCGCTGGTCACCGTGGGCGCGAAGCCCCAGGCCTTGAGCACGTCGCCGAGGTTCTTGCCCGTCACGTGGCCCTTGAGCCAGCTGCTGCTGGCGCCAGGGGCGCCTTCCCAGCCGCCTTCGCCGGTCAGCTGCAGGCCCTTGAGGCCCAGGCTCATGTCGTTGAAGCGCAGCCCGGCAGGTGTCTGGCGGGTTTTCAGGCCCCAACTGCCGAGCAGTTGCTCGCCCTGGAACAACTGGTCGACCTTCACGTTCAGCGCAGGAATGTTGCGTGGGTCGACATCGCCCAGCGGGTCAGGTGCGTTGTCCGAGGCCTGCGCGGCCGGATCGGCTGCTGGCAGGCGCACGTACTGCATGGCGATGTCCAGCGGCGCATTCTTGGCATCCGGCAGCGTGGCGTTGCCCTTGGCCTGGGCACTGTCCAGCGACAACTGCCAGGCCGGGCCGCTGCGTTGCAGCTGCACGCGGGCCTGGTCGAGGGTGGTGCCCATGGCGGTCAGCTTGCCCAGCTGCAGGTCGACACGGTTGAGCAGTTGCCGGGCGTTGCCACCCGGGTCGTTGCCGCTGTAGCGCTGCGCCACCGCCTGCCAGGGCGCGATGTCCAGTTCCGGCAGGCTGCCGCTGACGCGCAGCCCCTTGGCTTGCGGTACCACGGCACCGCCCTGGCCGAGGAACAGCTCGCCACGGCCCTGCAACGGGTCGCTGGCCGGCGCGGCCCAGGCCAGATTGGCCATATCGGCGTAGGCCGCGTCATAACGGCGCTCGCTGCCTTGCAGGGTCATGCGCAGTTCGCTGGCACGCGCCTGTTCGGCGCTCTTGCCGAACGGCGCCGGCAGGTCGATGGTCACGCCGCGCAGGTCGGAGGTGATCGCCAGGGGCGTCGAGGCGTCATCCAGGGTCAGTTGCAACTGGTAGGGAATGTCGCCCGACACCGGAATCGGCTGGTTGAAACCCAGCCATTCGGTGAGGCGCTTGATCTCGATCTGACTGCTGGCGGTGATCCGCGTGACATTCGCGCCCGGTTTGCCCTCGGCGAACACCTGCGCCGTCACCGGGCGTCCGAAGGCCTGGCCGCTGATGTTCTTGCCCGACAGGCCGCGGGCGCTGTCGAAGCGGAAATCGCCCTTGAGCTGGCTCAGTTCCAGGGGCGGGTCAGGCAGTTTGAGGCGCGCGCCCTCGCTGGCGAAATCCACTACGACCTTGGGTTCCGGACCCTTTTCCAGCGCAATGTCCAGCTTTAGCGCGCCGTTCAGCGGGCCCTCGCCCTCCCAGCCGGCGAAGGCCTTGGCAGTGCCGATTGGCGCGCTCTGGAGAATCTTCAAACCATCGACCATGCTGCCGGCGAACTTGCCATCCACCAGCAGGTGGCTGGTCTGCCCGCTCGGCACATGAGGCACTTCCACCTTCACGTCACTGATCTGGGTATCGAGCATCTGCCCCTTGTCGGCCTTGATGCGCACGCCGCTGTTCTCGACGTAGACCTTGCCGTTCACGCCGGTCAGCAACGGCCAGCCGGGCTCTACGGCCAGGGTGGCGTTACCCACGTCGAAGAACAGGCTGATCACCCGCGCGGTGTCGGGCGCGTTCTTGTGCAGCGAACCCTGGTACTGGAAGAACCCCTGATGCACGTCACCGGCCACTACGGCGGTGCGCAGCCAGTGGTCCAGCGCCGGGGTCAGCACCGCCGGCAGGTACTTGCCGGTGTACCGGCCATCGCCGTCGGTCATGCCCACCCGCAGGTCCATGTAGTCCTCATGGCCGGGCTTGAGGAAGATGCGAATCAGGAAGTCGGCGGCGATCTTGCCTTCGTCACCCAGCACCTTGATGTACGGCGCGACCAGGGTGAAACGCTCTTCGTCGAGGGTCCAGGTCAGGCGTGCATTGGCCTTGGGGTAGGTCCAGGGTTTGGCGAAGATCGGATCGAGGTGCAGCATGAAGTCTTCGCTGTCCAGACGCAGTTCGCCTTTGCCCAGATTGCCGCTGATCGCGCCGCTGACGTTACCGGCCGCCGGGGCGCCGTGGTAGGCGTCGAAGCCGACGCGGTCGAGGTTGGCGGCAAAGCTCAGACGCTCGTCGCCCACCACGTCGGGGCGCCAGTCGAGCATGACGTTGCGCAGGCCACCGGTCACGTTGAGACGGTTCACCACCTCGCGCAGGGTGTCGGGCAGCGGCGCCAGGGCGTCGAGCAACGGGGTCAGCGGGGTCAGGTCCAGGCGGTCGGCCTCGACGTGCCAGGCCGCCGGCCGCTCGCCATCGGCCAGAGTCTGCCGCGCGGTCAGGCGGCTTTCCCAGCGCTGTTCGCCCAGGCTCATGGCCAGGGAGCTGACCTTGGCCTGATAGCCCTGGTCGCTGTGGGTCAGCCAGGCATTGAGCGCCAGGTTGTCGATTTGCGCCGCCTTGCGCTCGGCATAGCGGCCGTTGATGTGCGGCGCATTGAGGCGCACGGCGGCGCTCTGCAAGGCACCGGCGCCCCACTCCAGCCAGAATTCGCCACCGGCCTTGAAGGTCGCGATATGCCAGTCTCCGGTCAGGCTCTTTGGCAGCCAGGCGGCCCAGTCGCTCTGTGGCAGGCTCAGGTACACCTGGGCCTGGGCGTCACGCCAGTGGCTGGCATCGATGCGTGTGTGCACATCCAGCGCCACGGGCTGGCCGTCGGGCAGGTTGAGTCGCGCGTCCAGGCGCTGCTGCCGGGTGCCACTGCTCAGGCTGGCATTGACGTAGGTGAAGGTCATCGGCGTCGCATCGTGCGGTTGCACGGTGATCTGGCTGTCGAGCAGCGACAGGTGCGCGACCTGCTGCAGTTGTTCGAGCACGTGTTCGGGATCGGTGGGCGTATCGTCACGCCGGGGAATGCCCTGCAGGCTCCACTGGCCTTCGGCATCCTGGCTGAGCACCACTTGCAGGCCACTGACCTCCAGATGCGCGATGCGTACCTGGCGGGCCTTCAGGCTGGCCCACAGCGCCGGCACCACCCGCACCTGGTCCAGACGCAAGGCATTGCCACCCTCGCCCACCGTAACGTCATGGGCCAGCAGCACCGGGGCAAAACCGCTCCAGCGGCCCTCCAGGCGGCCGATGCGCAAGGGCATGTCCAGGGCTGCACCGGCACGGTCTTCCACGTCGGCACGGTATTCAGCCAGCATCGGCGCCAGTTGCCGGCCAAGGCTGACATACAGGGCCGCCAGGATCAGCAGCGTGGCGCACAGCCCCAGGCTCCAACGGGTCAGGGTCGCCAGCAGGCGAGACAGGCGAGCCATGTCAGCGGCGCCTGTGCCAGGGCAGCGGATTCAGGTGCACGGGCCGGGAGCAACCGGCCTTGGCGGGCGTCGGGATGGATTCACTGGTCACGCGTTACTCGCATCGATGCATGGGACGTGGCGGCTTGCACGACAAGCTCGCTCCTACTAGAGCAGTACAACGTCATATTGTTCCTGGGAATACATCGATTCGACCTGAAAACGGATGGTGCGGCCGATGAACGCCTCCAGCTCGGCCACGTTGCCCGACTCCTCGTCGAGCAGACGATCGACCACTCGCTGGTTGGCCAGCACCCGATACCCCACCGCCTGGTAGGCGCGGGCTTCGCGGAGAATCTCGCGGAAGATCTCGTAGCAGATGGTCTCCGGGGTCTTCAGCTTGCCGCGCCCATGGCAGCAATGGCAGGGCTCGCAAAGAATCTGTTCGAGGCTTTCCCGGGTGCGCTTGCGGGTCATCTGCACCAGGCCCAGCTCGGTGATGCCGATGATGTTGGTCTTGGCATGGTCGCGTTCGAGCTGCTTTTCCAGGGTACGCAGCACCTGGCGCTGGTGCTCGACATCTTCCATGTCGATGAAGTCGATGATGATGATCCCGCCCAGGTTGCGCAGGCGCAGTTGCCGGGCGATGGCCGTGGCGGCTTCCAGGTTGGTCTTGAAGATGGTCTCTTCGAGGTTGCGGTGGCCGACGAACGCGCCGGTGTTCACGTCGATGGTGGTCATCGCCTCGGCCGGGTCGACCACCAGGTAGCCGCCGGACTTGAGCGGCACCTTGCGCTCGAGGGCCTTCTGGATTTCGTCCTCAACGCCGTAGAGGTCGAAGATCGGCCGCTCGCCGGGGTAATGCTCCAGACGATCGGCGATTTCGGGCATCAGTTCGGTGACGAACTGCCCGGTCTTCTGGAAGGTCTCTCGCGAGTCGATGCGGATCTTCTCGATGCGCGGGCTGACCAGGTCACGCAGCGTGCGCAGGGCCAGGCCGAGATCTTCGTAGATGACGCTGGGCGGGCTGATGGTCTTGATCTGCTCGCCGATCTGGTCCCAGAGCCGACGCAGGTAGCGGATGTCCATGAGGATCTCGTCGGCCCCGGCGCCCTCGGCGGCGGTACGCAGGATGAAGCCGCCGGTCTCGGTGATGCCTTCCTGCTCGACGCAGTCGCTGACCACCTTCTTGAGCCGCTCGCGCTCGGCCTCGTCCTCGATCTTCAACGAGATGCCCACATGGGCAGTACGCGGCATGTACACCAGGTAACGCGAGGGGATCGACAGCTGGGTGGTCAGGCGCGCGCCCTTGCTGCCGATGGGGTCCTTGGTGACCTGCACCACCAGGCTCTGGCCCTCATGCACCAGCGAGCTGATCGGCTCTACCGCCGAGCCTTCGCGCAGGGAAATTTCCGAAGCATGGATGAACGCCGCACGGTCCAGGCCGATATCGATGAAGGCCGCCTGCATGCCGGGCAGCACCCGCACCACCTTGCCTTTATAGATATTGCCGACGATGCCGCGACGCTGCGTTCGCTCGACGTGAACCTCTTGCAACACGCCGTTCTCCACCACCGCCACACGGGATTCCATCGGCGTGATGTTGATCAGGATTTCTTCACTCATGGCTGCTCACCTTCCAGGCCTTGCCAACAGGGTATGCCGAAATGGCCCAGCAGGTCTGCGGTTTCGCACAGTGGCAGGCCCACGACCGCCGAATAGCTGCCGTGCAGTGCCTCGACGAAAATCGCCGCCAGCCCCTGGATGGCGTAGCTGCCGGCCTTGTCGCGGGGTTCGCCGCTGCGCCAGTAGGCGTGTGCCTCGACGCTGCTGATCGGACGAAAGCGCACGCGGCTGGTGACCACCCGGCTGACGCAGCGCGAGCCGTCGACCAGGGCGACTGCGGTGAGCACCTGATGCTCACGCCCGGAAAGCGCCGCCAGGGTATCCAGGGCGTCCTGGCGGTCCACGGGCTTGCCAAGGATGCGCCCGTCGAGCACCACGGCGGTGTCGGCGCCCATCACGCAGCCACCATCCTCACCCAATAGTGCCTGGCCGGCACGCGCCTTGGCGCAGGCCAGGCGCTCGACATAGGCGGCCGGTTCTTCGTCGGGCAGCGGGGTTTCGTCGATCTCGGCGCTCAGAACGCTGAACGGTACGCCGATCTGGGTGAGCAGTTCACGTCGCCGCGGGGAACCGGAAGCCAGGTAGAGCGAAGGCATGGGGACGTCTCCGTGTCAGCGACGCTCCCGCAGAAGCTGGGGCAGAAGCGCCGCTCAATTGATTTTCAGGCGCTTGCGCAGACCGCGCAGGCCGTAGCTGATCCACGGCCACAACAGGGCACTGACCAGCGCCGGCAACACCAGCGCCAGGGTGGGCTGACGGTTACCGGTCAGGGCACTGAGCCACAGCTGCACCAGTTGCGCCACCCCGTAGACCACCAGCAGCACCAGGCACTGCTGCCACACCGGGAAGATCCGCAGGCGCGGCTGCAAAGCCATTATCAGGCAAGTGATCAGGGTGAGGATCAGCGCGTTCTGGCCCAACAGGGTGCCGTACAGCACGTCTTCCATCAGGCCCAGCAGCCAGGCGGTGGTCATGCCCACCTTCTGCGGCAGGGCCAGGGTCCAGAAGGTCAGCAGCAGGGCCAGCCACATGGGGCGGAAGATTTCCATGAACTGCGGCAGCGGCATGACGCTGAGCAGCAGGCCGATGGCAAAGGTCAGCCAGACCACCCAACCGTTGCGTCCGGAGACATGACTAACCATCGGTAGGCTCCCGGGAGCTGGACGGCGCTCGGGCCGGTGTGGATGAAGCCGGCCTGGACGCCGGGCGACTGCCGTTCGCAGCCGGGGCCGGGTTGCCACGGGCGGCCGGCTGGGTCGCAGGTGCAGGCGTGGTCGCCGGGCGCGTCACCGGCAGGTTGCTCGGGTAGAACGGCAACAAGGCACCAGGGATGTTCGACAGCACCGGCGCATAGGCCGCCGGTGCCGCTGGCTGGGCAGACGTCTCGGCGGCGTGACGCTCGGCGCTTTCCTGGGCCTGGGCGGCCTCGGCGGCACGCTCCTCGGGCGAACGCCCATCGGAGAATACCAGCAGCAGGTAACGGCTGCGGTTCAGCGCCGCCGTAGGCACCGCTCGCACGATGGCGAACGGCTGGCCCGAATCGTGGATGACTTCCTTGACCGTCGCCACCGGGTAACCGGCCGGGAAGCGCTGGCCGAGGCCGGAGCTGACCAGCAGGTCGCCTTCCTTGATGTCGGCGGTATCAGCGACGTGGCGCAGTTCCAGGCGCTCCGGGTTGCCGGTGCCGCTGGCGATGGCGCGCAGGCCGTTACGGTTGACCTGTACCGGAATGCTGTGGGTGGTGTCGGTGAGCAGCAGCACCCGCGCGGTGTAAGGCATCAGTTCGACCACCTGGCCCATCAGCCCGCGAGCGTCGAGCACCGGCTGGCCGAGAAACACCCCATCACGCTCGCCCTTGTTGATGATGATCCGGTGGGTAAAGGGGTTGGGGTCAGTGCCGATCAGTTCGGCGACTTCGACCTTTTCATTGACCAGCGCCGAGGAATTGAGCAACTCGCGCAGCCGCACGTTCTGCTCGGTCAGCGCCGCCAGCTTCTGCAGGCGCCCCTGCAGCAGCAGGGCTTCGGTCTTGAGTTTTTCGTTTTCGGCGAGCAGCTCGGTACGACTGCCAAACTGGGTAGCGACGCCCTGGAACAGGCGCTGCGGCAGATCGACGACCCAGTAGGCCTGCATCAGCACCAGCGACATCTGGCTGCGCACTGGCTTGAGCAGGGTGAAACGGGCGTCCACGACCATCAGGGCAACCGAGAGCACCGCCAGCACGAGCAGGCGCACGCCCAGCGAAGGGCCTTTGGTGAACAGCGGTTTAATGGGCCGCTCCTTTCGGGCATTCGCTCGAAGGATGGGGCCTTGCTTGGCAGTGGGTCATGAGCACGAAAAGCCTGGGCAGATGAAAGGCGCGTCGGGCGTCCGGGCCGAACGAAGGCCGACGCGTACAGGCAGCGCGAAGGCTGCCTGTAGACGAAGAACCGCCGGCGAGCGCCTGCGAAGGATCACTCGCTGGAAAGCAGGTCCATGGCATGCTTGTCCATCATCTCCAGCGCACGGCCACCGCCACGCGCCACACAGGTCAGCGGGTCTTCGGCGACGATCACCGGCAGGCCGGTTTCCTGGGCCAGCAGCTTGTCGAGGTCACGCAGCAGCGCGCCACCACCGGTCAGCACCAGGCCACGCTCGGCGATGTCCGAGGCCAGCTCGGGCGGCGACTGTTCCAGGGCGCTCTTGACCGCCTGCACGATGGTCGCCAGGGACTCCTGCAGGGCTTCGAGCACTTCGTTGGAATTGAGGGTGAAGGCCCGTGGTACGCCTTCGGCCAGGTTGCGGCCACGGACGTCGACTTCACGGACTTCGCCGCCCGGGAAGGCGGTGCCGATTTCCTGCTTGATGCGCTCGGCGGTGGATTCGCCGATCAGGCTGCCGTAGTTGCGGCGCACGTAGGTCACGATGGCTTCGTCGAAACGGTCACCGCCGACGCGTACGGACTCGGCATACACCACGCCGTTGAGGGAGATCAGCGCGATCTCGGTGGTGCCGCCGCCGATGTCGACGACCATCGAGCCACGGGCCTCTTCGACCGGCAGGCCGGCACCGATGGCCGCAGCCATGGGCTCTTCGATGAGGAACACTTCGCGGGCACCGGCGCCCAGCGCCGATTCGCGGATGGCACGACGCTCGACCTGGGTCGATTTGCATGGCACGCAGATCAGCACGCGTGGGCTGGGCTGCAGGAAGCTATTCTCGTGAACCTTGTTGATGAAGTACTGCAGCATCTTTTCGCAGACGCTGAAGTCGGCGATGACACCGTCCTTCATGGGGCGGATGGCGGCGATATTGCCTGGGGTACGGCCCAGCATGCGCTTGGCCTCGGTGCCTACGGCCACGACGCTCTTCTGGTTACCGTGGGTACGGATGGCGACGACCGAGGGTTCATTCAGGACAATACCGCGCTCACGCACGTAAATAAGGGTGTTGGCAGTGCCCAGGTCGATGGAAAGATCACTGGAAAACATGCCACGCAGTTTCTTGAACATGGGAAGGGGACCCTAGGGAACGCGTGGGTAAAAAAGTGCGGCAAACTCTAACAACGACAGGGATTTTGGGCAAGGAGCCAATATGTTAAATTGGCGGTTTTCCAAGCACGACCCTGCGCGTTTGCGGTTTCAGACCGACAAACTGCCGTTGTGTTCCGCTATCCGTCCACGGATCCAATCCGTCGCCCTGCATATGGAGATTCCCCATGGCGCTCGAACGCAGCGACGTGGAAAAGATCGCTCACCTGGCCCGCCTGGGCCTGAATGAAGCCGATCTGCCACGTACCACCGAAGCACTGAACAGCATTCTCGGCCTGGTCGACCAGATGCAAGCGGTCGACACCACCGGTATCGAGCCGCTGGCTCACCCGCTGGAAGCCGCGCAACGCCTGCGCGAAGACGCCGTGACCGAGCAGAATCACCGTGACGAATACCAGGCCATCGCTCCGGCGGTCGAACAGGGCCTGTATCTGGTTCCGAAAGTCATCGAGTAAGGGAAAGCGCCTGCATGCATCAAATGACTCTGGCCGAGATCGCCCGCGGACTCGCCGACAAGCAATTCTCCTCTGAAGAGCTGACCCGCAACCTGCTCGAGCGCATCAAGCGCCTCGACCCGCAGCTCAACAGTTTCATCACCGTCACCGAAGACCTGGCCATCACCCAGGCCCAGGCCGCCGACGCCCGCCGCGCCGCCGGCGAGAACGGCGCCCTGCTCGGCGCCCCCGTGGCCCACAAGGACCTGTTCTGCACCAAGGGCATCCGCACCAGCTGCGCCTCGCGCATGCTCGACAACTTCAAGGCCCCCTACGACGCCACCGTAGTGGCCAGGCTGGCCGCCGCCGGTGCCGTGACCCTGGGCAAGACCAACATGGACGAATTCGCCATGGGGTCGGCCAACGAGTCCAGCCACTATGGTGCAGTGAAGAACCCCTGGAACCTGGAACACGTTCCGGGCGGCTCGTCCGGCGGTTCCGCCGCTGCCGTGGCTGCGCGCCTGCTGCCGGCCGCCACCGGCACCGACACCGGCGGTTCGATCCGCCAGCCGGCGGCGTTGACCAACCTCACCGGCCTCAAGCCCACCTACGGGCGCGTATCGCGCTGGGGCATGATTGCCTACGCGTCGAGCCTCGACCAGGGCGGCCCGCTGGCGCGCACTGCCGAAGACTGCGCGCTGCTGCTGCAAGGCATGGCCGGTTTCGACCCGCAAGACTCCACCAGCATCGACGAACCGGTGCCGGACTACAGCACCAGCCTCAATGACTCGCTCAAGGGCCTGCGCATCGGCCTGCCGAAGGAATACTTCGGCGCCGGCCTCGACCCGCGCATCGCCCAGCTGGTGCAGGACAGCATCAAGGAACTGGAAAAGCTCGGCGCAGTGGTCAAGGAAATCAGCCTGCCCAACCTGCAGCACGGCATTCCGGCCTACTACGTCATCGCTCCGGCAGAGGCTTCGTCCAACCTGTCGCGCTTCGACGGCGTGCGCTTCGGCTACCGCTGCGAAGAGCCCAAGGACCTCACCGACCTGTACAAGCGTTCGCGTGGCGAGGGCTTCGGTGCCGAGGTGCAGCGGCGCATCATGGTCGGCGCCTACGCGCTGTCGGCCGGCTACTATGACGCCTACTACCTCAAGGCGCAGAAGATCCGCCGCCTGATCAAGAACGACTTCATGAACGCCTTCGCCGAGGTCGACGTGATCCTCGGCCCGACCACGCCGAACCCGGCCTGGAAGCTCGGCACCAAGAGCAGCGACCCGGTCGCCGCCTACCTGGAAGACGTCTACACCATCACCGCCAACCTCGCCGGCCTGCCAGGGCTGTCGATGCCGGCCGGCTTCGTCGACGGCCTGCCCGTCGGCGTGCAGTTGCTCGCCCCGTACTTCAAGGAAGGCCGCCTGCTGAACGTGGCCCACCAGTACCAGTTGGTCACTGACTGGCATAAGCGCACCCCTGAAGGCTTCTGAGGAGAGAACACACATGCAATGGGAAGTCGTCATCGGGCTGGAGATCCACACCCAGCTTTTGACCCAATCGAAGATTTTCTCCGGCAGCGCCACCACCTTCGGCTCGGAGGCCAACACCCAGGCCAGCCTGGTCGACCTTGGCATGCCGGGCGTGCTGCCGGTGCTCAATAAAGAAGCCGTGCGCATGGCGGTGAAGTTCGGCCTGGCGGTCAACGCCGAGATCGGCCGGCACAACGTGTTCGCGCGCAAGAACTACTTCTACCCGGACCTGCCCAAGGGCTACCAGATCAGCCAGATGGACCTGCCGGTGGTCGGCAAGGGCCACCTGGACATCACCCTGGAAGACGGCACCGTCAAGCGTATCGGCATCACCCGCGCGCACCTGGAAGAAGACGCCGGCAAGAGCCTGCACGAAGACTTCAGCGGCATGAGCGGCATCGACCTGAACCGCGCCGGTACGCCCCTGCTGGAGATCGTCTCCGAGCCGGACATGCGCAGTGCCAAGGAAGCCGTGGCCTATGTACGCGCCATCCATGCCCTGGTGCGCTACCTGGGCATCTGCGACGGCAACATGGCCGAAGGCTCGCTGCGCTGCGACTGCAACGTCTCGGTCCGGCCGAAGGGCCAGGCCGAGTTCGGCACGCGCTGCGAGATCAAGAACGTCAACTCGTTCCGCTTCATCGAGAAGGCCATCAACAGCGAGATCCAGCGCCAGATCGACCTGATCGAAGACGGCGGCAAGGTCGTGCAGCAGACCCGCCTGTACGACCCGAACAAGGACGAGACCCGCGCCATGCGCAGCAAGGAGGAAGCCAACGACTACCGTTACTTCCCCGACCCCGACCTGCTGCCGGTGATCATCGAGGACGCGTTCATCGAGCAGACCCGCGCCACCCTGCCCGAGCTGCCACAGCAGAAGCGCGAGCGCTTCCAGAGCCAGTTCGGCCTGTCGACCTACGACGCCACCGTGCTGGCCAGCAGCCGTGAACAGGCCGACTACTTCGAGCAGGTGGTGAGCCTCAGCGGCGACGCCAAGCTGGCGGCCAACTGGGTGATGGTCGAACTGGGCAGCCTGCTCAACAAACAGGGCCTGGAAATCGACGAGTCGCCGGTCAGCGCCGAGCAACTGGGCGGCATGCTGCTGCGCATCCGCGACAACACCATCTCCGGCAAGATCGCCAAGATGGTCTTCGAAGCCATGGCCAACGGTGAAGGCAGCGCCGACGAGATCATCGACAAGCGCGGCCTCAAGCAGGTTACCGACAGCGGCGCCATCGAGGCGATGCTCGACGAAGTCCTGGCCGCCAACGCCGAGCAGGTCGAACAGTACCGCGCGGCCGACGAGGCCAAGCGCGGCAAGATGTTCGGTTTCTTCGTCGGCCAGGCGATGAAAGCCTCCAAAGGCAAGGCCAACCCGCAGCAGGTGAACGAACTGCTCAAGGCCAAACTCGAAGGCTGATCGCCGCCCCTGTGGGGGCGGTTTGCGCCGTGAAGGCCGATGCATGGCCTCTCGCGGCTGAACCGCCCCGCAGGTCACCCCAGGCGTCAACCGGGAAGGACCGCTCATGCGCCGACTGCTTACTGCCTGTACCCTGCTCACCCTGCTGGCCGGTTGCGCCAGCCACGATATCGACCCGCATGGCTATGACGAAACCGGCATGGCTTCGTACTACGGCGCCCGCCATCACGGCAAGCGCACCGCCAGCGGCGAACCGTTCAACCAGAACGCCCTGACCGCTGCCCACCGGCAGTTGCCGTTCGGCACCCAGGTCAAGGTCACCAACCTCGACAACGACCGTAGCGTGATACTGCGTATCAACGACCGTGGCCCGCACACCCGCGGCCGACTGATCGACGTGTCGCGGGCCGCCGCCGAACAACTGGGCATGCTGCGCGCCGGAACCGCCAAGGTCCGCGTGCAGGCCCTGGACTGAGGAGCCTGGCCATCCTGTTCGCAAACCTGCCCGGCCCGCCCCTGCTGCAACTGGCCAGTGGTCTGCTCCTGCTGTTGCTCGGCTCGGTGCTGTCGGTGCGCGCCGCCGTGGGCCTGGCGGCGCTGCTGCGCGTGCGCCCCCTGATCATCGGCCTCACGGTGGTGGCACTGGGCAGCAGTGCGCCACAACTGGCGGTGGGCCTGCAGGCCGCACTCGGCAGCAGCCCGGACATCGCCGTGGGCAGCGTGGTCGGCAGCCATATCTTCAATGTGCTGGTCACCCTCGGGTTCTGTGCGCTGATCATTCCGCTACGCGTACCCCTGCAGGTGGTGCGCGTGGACATCCCGCTGCTGATCGGCGCCTGCCTGCTGGTGTTCCTGCTGTCGCGCAACGGCGAACTCGACCGGCTGGACGGCATCGCCCTGCTCATGGGCCTGGCTGGCTGCCTGGCCGTGGTACTGCGCCAGGCCAGCCAAAGCGCCCGGCACGGGCATTACCGCGACGACCAGCGCCCGTCGACGCTGCGCAGCCTGGCAACGCTGGCCGCCGGGCTGCTGGCGCTGTTCAGCGGTGGGCATCTGCTGGTGGATGCCACGGTGGTCATCGCCATTCATCTGGGCCTGTCGGAGCGCATCATGGGCCTGACGCTGATGGCCGTGGCCACGTCCATGCCAGCGCTGTTCACTTCGGTAATTGCCGCGCTGCGCGGCGAACGCGACATCGCCGTGGGCAACGTGATCGGCAGCAGCCTGCTCAACCTGCTCGGCGTGCTGGGCCTGACCACCCTGTTGGCGCCACAGGCACTGTCGATCTCGCCCAATTCGCAGGTGTTCGACCTGCCGATCATGCTCGGCGTCGCCGTGCTGTGCCTGCCACTGTTCCACTCCGGCTACCGCATCACCCGGCTCAAGGCCCTGCTGTTGCTGGCGCTGTATGCCGCGTACGGGCTGGACATCATCGGCTTCAGCACGGGCATGCTGCTGGCTGAGCGCCTGGAAGGCTGGGTGCTGCGCTTCATCCTGCCGCCCCTGGCGATCCTCGTGTTGCTGGGCATGCTGCGCGCCTGGTGGCGCCAGTATCGCTAGGCCTGCTGGCTGATCGGCCGGGACCGGCTTCAGCCGGCAAGCTGTGCGCGGCTGAAGCCGCGCCTACCGGCATCTAGATCCAGCCGCCCCACTGCAGCAGGAAGATACCGATATTGGTGGTTATCGCCGCCGCCAGGGTGGTCAGCACGATGATCGCTGCCGCCAGTTCGTAGTTACCGTTGGCCGAACGGGCCATGATGTAGCTGGAGGCTGCGGTGGGGCTGGCGAAGTATAGGAACAGGATCCCCAGCTCTGCACCGCGGAAACCGCAGGCCCAGGCGGCGAAGGTGCAGATCAGCGGCAGCCAGACCATCTTCATCAGGCTCGCGCCGATGGCCATCTGCCCGCTCTGACGCAACGACGCCAGCGACAGGGTGCCGCCGATGCAGATCAACGCCAGCGGCAGGGTCATCTGCGCCAGGTAGTTGGCCGAGGTTTCGAACCAGGTGGGCATGCGCACGCCGTAGTAGGCGAACGGCGAAGCGACGATGACGCTGATGATCAGCGGATTGGAGAACACGCTCTTGATCACGCTCCAGGGGTCGGATTTGATCACCGGGCTGTACACCGCCAGGATCATGGTCGACAGCGCGTTGTAGTAGAGGATCACCATGGCCGCGAGGATCGCCCCCACCGAGATGCCATGGCTGCCATACATGCTGGCCGCCAGCGCCAGGCCCACTACACCGTTGTTGCCGCGAAACGCCCCTTGCACGTACACGCCACGGTCTTCGAAGGGAATGCGCCAGATCGCCCAGCCCCACAACAGGGCGAAGCTGCTCAGGGTGGCGACGGTGAAGAAGATCAGCAGGTCGGGCTGCAGGGCGGTGGACAGGTCGGCATGCACGATGCCCATGAACAGCAGCGCCGGCATGGTGACGTTGAACACCAGCGACGAGGCGGTGACGATGAAGCCGTCGTTGATCGCCCCGATGCGCTTGAGGAACACGCCCATGAACAGCATGGCGAAGACCGGCGCGGTGACGTTGAGTGTTTCCAGAAAGATCGCCAGCATGCCCGTGTAACCCTGTCACCTCGTGAAGTCGCCCATGATAGCCAAGTACGACATCCGATGTGACAGGGTTTTACCCCAATGCAGGTCAGTCCGACCCCGTGACGCCTAACCGAACAGTATTGGGTTTACCCCGATACAGGCCAGTTAGACCGGGTAGGAGCGGCTTCAGCCGCGAAGCGACCGTATGTTCACAACAGATGCAGTGAATCTCATTGCCCTTTCGCAGCTAAAGCCGCTCCCACCGAGCCCCGTGACGCCTAACCGAACAGTATTGGGTTTACCCCGATACAGGTCAGTTAGACCGGGTAGGCTTCAGCCACGAAGCGACCGCATGTTCACAACAGACGCAGTGAATCTCATGACCCTTTCGCGGCTAAAGCCGTTCCCACCGGGTGCTCTGGTCGGCCCCAGCAGAGGGTCATACCGAAGGCTGCAGCTTGCGTTCGTACACCGCCACGCCATCCAGGTCGCGCAGGGTGACGGTCAGTTCGCCGCTCTGCCCTTCGATGTTGACTTCACCGAAGAACTGGAAGCCCGCGAACGGCGAGGTGTTCTGCGCCGGCGGGGCCTTCTGGAACACCAGCTCCGGACCGAAGGTCATGTCCAGCTTGTTAGGCCCGAAGCTGCCGGCATTGAGCGGCCCGGCCACGAACTCCCAGAACGGCTCGAAATCCTGGAAGTGCGCACGCTCCGGCTGGTAATGGTGGGCCGCGCAGTAGTGCACGTCGGCGGTCAGCCATAGGTAGTCGCGGACCTTCTCGGCGCGCAGGAAGGCCAGCAGCTCGGCGATTTCCATCTCACGCCCCAGGGCCGGGCCATCGTTGCCGTTGGCAATGGCCTCCCAGCGCGGCACCCCAGGGCTGACCTCGCCGTCGGGCACACCCAGGCCGATGGGCATGTCGGCGGCAATGACCTTCCACTGCGCCTGGGAAGCCTTGAGTTCGCGCTTGAGCCAGTCGAGCTGCTCGCGGCCGAGGAACGCGGTTTCCGGCCCCGGCTTGTCCGACAGGTTGGCGTCGTTGCCGCCCCGATAGCTGCGCATGTCGAGTACGAAGACATCCAGCATCGGCCCGTAGGGAATCTTGCGATACACCCGCCCTCCGCCATCGGCGGCCTGCAGGCGCATCGGTGCGTATTCCAGAAAGGCCTGGCGGCCACGCGCGGCCAGCAGCTGGATGTCGCGTACCTTGTAGCGGTCGTCGAGCTGCTTGCTGGACGACCAGTTGTTGGTCACCTCATGGTCGTCCCACTGCCAGATCTGCGGCACCTGGGCATTGAACAACCGCAGGTTGTCGTCCATGAGGTTGTAGCGGTAATTGCCACGGTATTCGTCGAGGGTCTCGGCCACCTTGCTCTTCGCCTCAGTGGTGAGGTTGCGCCAGATACGCCCGTCCTCGGTGGTCAGCTGCGCGGGCACCGGGCCGTCGGCATAGATGGTGTCGCCGCTGTGGATGAAGAAGTCCGGCAGGCGCAGGCGCATGGCTTCATAGATGCGCATGCCGCCGATGTCCGGGTTGATGCCGAAGCCCTGCCCCACCGTGTCGCCGCTCCACACGAAGCGAATGTCGCGGCGCTGCTGCGGCATGCTGCGCAAGTGGCCGAACCACGGCTCGCTGGCCAGGCCCGATTGCGCGTCCTCGAAGAACACCCGGTAGAAGATCGCCTGGTCGGCGGGCAGACCACTGAGTTCGACGCGCGCAGTGAAATCGCTGCGCGCATCGACCACCGGCGACACCGCCTTGCGCGGCTGGCTGAACAGGCTGCGGGTGTCCCATTCCACCACCATGCGCGCCGGGCGATCACAGCGGCTCCAGACGATCGCCCGGTCACCCTGCAGGTCGCCGGACTGCACACCGTCGGTGATCTTCGGCCGCGCCTGGGGCGAAGCGATCACCGCCGGTGCCAGGCCTGGCAGGATCAGTCCGGCGCCGGCGGCCTGAATGACCTGGCGGCGCTTGAGTTCGAAAGTCCCCATGGTTACCTCCTCGCAAACGGGCAAAGAGGCAACCTAACAGGGCAATGTTGGCGGGACGTGACAGCCGGGTTTCAGTTCGCCTGCGGCGCCACGGCCAGTTCCATCGCCTCGGGGCGCTTGAGCGCCGCATACAGCACACCGGTGACCAGGCTGCCGGCGACGATGGCCAGCAGGTACAGCAGCGCATGGTTGATGGCGTTGGGGATCAGCAACACGAACAGCCCGCCGTGCGGCGCCATCAGCTTGCAGCCGAAGTACATCGACAACGCACCGGTGAGCGCCCCGCCCACGATACTGGCCGGAATCACCCGCAACGGGTCCTTGGCGGCGAAGGGAATCGCGCCTTCGGAAATGAAGCACAGCCCCAGCACGAAGGAGGCCTTGCCGGCCTCGCGCTCGCTCTGGGCGAACTTGCGCCGCGCCAGCACGCTGGCGATGCCCATGCCGATCGGCGGCACCATGCCGGCGGCCATCACCGCAGCCATTGGCGCGTAGCTCTGCGAGGCCAGCAGGCCAACGGAGAACGCATAGGACGCCTTGTTGATCGGCCCGCCAAGGTCGACGCACATCATCGCGCCGAGCACCACACCGAGCAGAATGGCGTTGGCGGTTCCCATGCTCTCCAGGAACTGGGTCAAGGCGCCAAGCAGGCTGGCCACTGGCTGGCCGACCACGTAGATCATCATCAGGCCGGTGAACAGGCTGGCCAGCAACGGAATGATGAGGATCGGTTTGAGCGCCTCGACACTGGCCGGCAGGCGCGCGTAGCGGTTGATCAGCAAGGCGCTGTAGCCGGCCAGGAAGCCGGCGACGATGCCGCCGATGAAGCCGGCCCCCAAGGTGCTGGCCAGCAGGCCGCCGATCATGCCCGGCGCCAGGCCAGGGCGGTCGGCGATCGACCAGGCGATGTAACCGGCCAGCAGCGGCACCATGAGTTTGAACGCGGCCTCGCCACCGATCTGCATCAGCGCCGCCGCCAGGGTGCCCTTCTCCTTGAACGCCTCGATGCCGAAGACGAACGACAAGGCGATCAGCAGGCCACCCGCCACGACCATCGGCAACATGAACGAAACGCCAGTGAGCAGATGCTTGTAGACCCCGGTGCTTTCGGACTTGGCCGACGACGCCTGGCCGGTGCTGGCCGTGCTTTCCACCTTGCCCTCGGCCAGGGCCTTGGCCAGGGTCGCGTCGGGCTGCTTGAGGGCGATGCCGGTGCCGCAACGGTAGATGCGTTTACCGGCGAAGCGCTCGGTGGCCACTTCGATATCCGTGGCCAGCAGCACCACATCGGCGTCCTGGATGGCCTGGGCACTCAGCGGTGTGCGGGCGCCGACCGAGCCTTGGGTTTCCACCTGCAACTCGTGGCCCAGGCGCTTGGCAGACTGCTGCAGCGCCTCGGCGGCCATGAAGGTATGCGCCACCCCGGTGGGGCAGGCGGTGATTGCCACGATACGCGCTGCACCCTGGCCGACGCTTGCCGGGCTGGCCGACACTTCCCAGGGCTGCGCCTGCTCGGCGGCTCGGGTGAGAAACGCATCGACATCCTGCAAGGCCTGGGCCGGCGAGCCCTGGTACAGGCGCTTGCCAGCGAAGCGGTCGAGATCCAGCGCGCCGCTGAACACCGCGACGACCAGCTCAGCCTGCTCGATATCCTGGGCCGAAAGGCGACCACCCGGCTTGTTCGGGTCGACCACTTCCACGCAGGTCGACCAGCCCAGGCGCTGCGCCGCCGCCTCCAGCAGGCGCGCACTGAGCACGCTGCTGACCTTGCCGTTGGGGCACGCCGTTACTATGGCTACTTTCATTACCAACCCCTCTCTTGTTATTCGCTCAGGCTGCGCACGGTCACGCCGTCCGCCAGTCGTTCGAGTTGCTGCGCATCGGTGATACCGAAACCGATCTGGGTCACCGCCATCGCCGCGATGGCCGTCGCGGTACGCAGGGCTTCACGCGGCTCGTCGCCACGCAGCAGACCATGCAGCATGCCGGCCAGCAGCGAATCGCCGGCCCCCACGGTACTGGCTACCTGCACCTTGGGCGGCAGGGCCTGCAGCGCGGAGTGGCCACGGAACCAGCAAACACCGTCGGCGCCCTGGGAAATCACCACATGCTCGACACCCTGGGCCTGCAGACGCCGGGCGGCATCACCTTGCTGTACCAGCGACTCGACCGCCTCGCCAAGCACATCGCCGAGTTCTTCGGTGTTGGGCTTGACCAGCCAGGGGCCGGCCTCCAGGCCGGCCGCCAACGCCGGGCCACTGGTATCCAGGGCGACCTTGACCCCCTGCTTGCCGAGCATGCCCAGCAGGCGCTTGAGCCATTGCGGGTCGATCCCACGCGGCAGGCTACCGGCCACCACCACGGCATCGAAGCCCGCGGCGATGCGCTCCAGGCGGCTGAACAGCGCCTGCTGTTCCGCTTCGCCGACCACCAGCCCCGGACCATTGATGTCGGTGATGCGCCCGGCACTCTCGGCCAGCTTGAGGTTGCTGCGGGTTTCTCCCGGCACCCGCACGAACTCGTCGACGAAACCGCGCCGGGCGATCAGCGCATCGAAGGCCTGGGGATTGTCCAGGCCCAGGAAACCGGAGACGGTCACCGCATGACCGAGGTCGGCGAGCACCTGGGCCACATTGAGGCCCTTGCCCGCGGCGTGGGTGAGCATGGCTTCGCCCCGGTTGACTTCACCCACGCGCAGCTGCGCCAGCTGTACGGTGAGGTCCAGTGCCGGGTTGAGCGTGAGGGTCAGGATATTGGCCATCAGCGAGCCTCCACGAGTGCACGAACTTCAGCGGCGCCAGCCGCCATCAAGGCATCCCGCGCCAAGGCGCGTGCCCCCTCCTGGCTCAACTCACGTACGCAGGCCTTCACTTCGGGGATGCTGCGGGCCGCGACGCTCAGTTCGTCCACACCCAGGCCGACCAGCACCGGCACCGCCAGCGGGTCGGCAGCCAGCTCACCGCACACCCCCACCCATTTGCCGTGGGCATGGGCCGCCTTGACGGTCATGTCGATCAGTTGCAGCACCGCCGGATGCAGGCCATCGGCCTGGGCCGACAACGTCGGGTGGCCACGGTCGATGGCCAGGGCGTACTGGGTCAGGTCGTTGGTGCCGACGCTGAAGAAATCCACCTCCTGGGCCAGCACCGGCGCCAGCAGCGCCGCCGAGGGCACCTCGACCATGATGCCCAGCTGCAGGTCACTGACCGGGATCTCGCCGCGCAGGCGCTCGACCATGTCCCGCGCCTGACGCCACTCTTCGACGCGGCCGACCATCGGGAACATGATGCGCAGCGGGCGATCGCCGGCGGCACGCAGCAAGGCTCGCAGCTGGGCCTCCATGATTTCGGGGCGTTGCAGGGTCAGGCGGATGCCGCGCACGCCGAGAAACGGGTTCTCTTCCTTGTCGATGGGCCAGTACGGCAGCGGTTTGTCGCCGCCGACGTCCAGGGTCCGCACCACCAGTGGCCGGCCCTGCAGGTCGTCGAGCACGCGGCGGTATTCGGCTTCCTGGGTGGCTTCGTCCGGGGCCTGGTTGTGGGCCATGAACAGCAATTCGGTACGCAGCAGGCCGATGCCTTCCGCGCCTTGCGCCACGGCTGCCGGGGTGCCGGTGCTGTCACCGATGTTGGCGCAGACCTCCACGCGATGACCGTCACGGGTCACGGCCGGCTCCAGGCGCGCGGCGGCAGCCGCCTGCAGACGCTGGGCACGGGCATCGCGTTCGGCAATGGCGCGTTGCAAGGTGCTGTCGTCCGGAGCAACGGTCAGGCGACCGCGCTGGGCGTCGAGCAACAGCGGCGTGCCCGAGGCAATGCGCAGTACCTGTTCGCCAGCGCCCACCAGTGCGGTGATGCCCAAGGCGCGGGCGACGATGGCGCTGTGCGCGGTGGCACCGCCACGCGCGGTAAGAATACCGGCGACCCGCTGCGGATCGAGGCGCGCCACATCAGACGGACCGACTTCGTCCATCACCAGTACATAAGGCTGGTCTGGCTCGGCAGCCTGCTGCACGCCGCACAGATGAGCCAGCACCCGGCGACCGACATCGCGCAGGTCGGCGGCACGCTCGGCCAGCAATGGGTCGTTGAGGGCTTCCTGGCGCAATGCCGCCGACTCGATGACCTCGTTCCAGGCCGATGCCGCACTGACGCCGCTGTCCAGGCGACGCATCACGTCATCGGTCAGTTCCGGGTCATCGAGCATTTCCTGGTGGGTGACGAAGATTTCACCAATCGCCTTGGCCTGGCTGCGGCTGATGAGCTGTTCGATCTCGCCACGCACGAAGGCCAGGGCATCCTGCAGGCGCTGACGCTCGGCGGCTGGCGATTCGCCCTGTGCCGGGTAGTCGAACACCGGGGTCAGTTGCACGTGCGCCGGCCCCATGGCGATACCCGGCGAGGCCGCCACGGCGCTGAGTACTGCACCGGCCTGCGGGGCCGGCACCGCGCGTGGAGTCGCCTGCGCAGCTTCGACCGGTGCCGGCGCTGGCATGGCACTGACCGGCTCGACCTCTTCGCCGAGGCCCTCTTGCACCGCGGCCAGCAGCGCCGGCAGCGCGTCGGCGGCGATGCCTGGCTCGGCGACGAATTCCAGGGTCTGGCCACGCCGCGCGCCCATGCTCAGCAGCTTGCTGAGGCTTTTGGCCGACACGGCGCTGTCGTTGCTTTCCAGCACCCGAACGCGAATTTCCCCCTCGAAGCCCTTGGCCAATTGCGCAAGGATCTTCGCCGGACGGGCATGCAAACCGTGGGCGTTGGCCAGCACGATCTGCGCACTGGGCCACTCGGCAGGCACTTCGCCGCCCAGGGCCTGCAGCACCACACGGCTGTTGGTGGCCTGGCCCAGCTCCTGGCCGCGGCCTTCGATGAGCAGGGCGCACAGGCGCTCCAGCAGCGCCTGGTGAGCTTCGCCCAGGCTGGCCAGGCAGAACAGCCCGGTCACCGGCTGGCCCAGGTAGCGCAGGGGCTTGTCCGGGGTGACGAAGGCCAGGCCGGGACGCTTGACGGTCTGTTCGCTGTGCAGCCACCACAGGCCATCACCCAGCGACAGCGCCTCGACCTGCTGCAGCACGGCAGCGAAGCCGTTATCCACGCAGTCGGCCTTGCGCAGCAGGCGCGCACCGCGCCATACCAGTTCTTCGAAATCCTCTACCGACAGGCCGAGGCTGATCATCTGCGCATCCAGGGCCAGCTCCTGGGGCGCGCCCTGCAGCAGCTTGAGCAGGTCTTCCGGCGTGCTGGCCGTCCGCAATGCCGGTCCCAGATCATCCTCGCCCAGGGCGCGGGTCAATAATTGCAGCAGGCGCAGGTGTTCGTCGGACTTGGCCGCGATGCCGATCGCCAGGTAGACGATCTGCCCGTCACCCCAGTCCACACCGTCGGGAAACTGCATCAGGCGTACGCCGGTGGTGTGCACCTGGTCGCGGGTCTGCGGGGTACCGTGGGGAATGGCGATGCCTTGACCGAGGAAGGTCGAACCTTGCTGCTCACGGTCTTGCAGCCCCTTGAGATAACCCGGGGCGACCAGGCCGTCAGCCACCAGGTGATTGGCGATCAGTTCAAGAGCGGTGGATTTGTCCGCAGCCACCTGGGCCATGGAAATCTGCTCAAGAGAGAGTTCGAGCATGCGTGACTCCTGTGGGCGACGGCGCGCCACGTGATTCTTGTTCTAGGTTCTGGACGAACAGCGGCTAGGTTGTGCCTTGCCTGAACTTCGCTTGCGGCTTTTGTTGCAAAACCATCGCGGCGACCTTCGCTATCGATCTGACAGCATCCTTGCCACGATATCAGCGCAAAACTTGCCTGCTGAAACGTTTAATCTAAAATCAAACGGCACGTTACTCGATTCTGGCCGCCGGTTGAAGCCCGAGTGCTCCGAATGGTCGTTCGGGGTGCAAATACTTCGACCGTTCGCTATCGCCAATGGTCTGCTGTATAGATCCCGGCACATGGGACACAATCCCACGGGTCCAATGAGGTTAGATCGCCAGTGTCTGCCCGGCTCGTGAAGGATGAAAGATCCTGAACAGGCCCGATGGCCATGAGGCAACCACAACAAAGGAACCTTCGGTGAAACTCAGTGATATCGCACGCCTGGCCGGTGTTTCCGTGACCACTGCCAGCTATGTGATCAACGGCAAGGCCGAGCAGCAGCGCATCAGCCCCGCCACCGTGGAACGCGTCCGCGCGGTGGTCGAGCAGCACGACTTCCGTCCCAACCCCCAGGCCGCCGGGCTGCGCAGCCGTCACAGCCGCACCCTGGGGTTCATCCTGCCCGACCTGGAAAACCCCAGCTATGCGCGCATCGCCAAGCTTCTGGAGCAAGGTGCGCGCGCGCGCGGCTACCAGTTGCTGATTGCCAGCTCCGACGATGACCCGCTCAGCGAGCAACAATTGCTGCAGCTGTTCCGCGCCCGGCGCTGCGACGCGCTGCTGGTCGCCAGTTGCCTGCCAGCCAGCGATGACAGCTACCGCCAGTTGCAGGCCCAAGGCCTGCCGGTCATCGCCATCGACCGGGAAATGGACCCAGCGCTGTTCTGCTCGGTGGTCAGCGACGACCAGCAGGCCAGCCGCCAGCTTACCGGCAGCCTGCTGGCCACCCGCCCCCGACACATCGCCCTGCTCGGCGCACGTCCGGAACTGAGCGTCAGCCGCGCGCGGGCCGAAGGCTTTCGCCAGGCCCTGACGGGCTTCGCGGGCGAGGTCATCATCGAGCAGGGCGAGGCGTTCAGCCGCGCCTGCGGTGAGCGGCTGATGCAAGAGCTGGCGCAGCGCCTGGGCGGCTTGCCCGACGCGCTGATCACCACCTCCTACGTACTGTTGCAGGGGGTGTTCGACGCTTTGGAAAGACAGGACAACCTGCGCCTGGGCACCTTCGGTGACACGCAACTGCTGGACTTCCTGCCCCTGCCGGTCAACGCCATGGCCCAGCAGCATCAGCTGATCGCCGACAAAGCCCTGGAGCTGGCACTGGCCGCCATCGAGAAGGACCAGTATCAGCCTGGCGTGCATGCCATCGCGCGGACCTTCAAACAGCGTATCGTCGAGGCCTGACGTGACCCTGATCGACACCCACACGCACCTGGACTTCCCGGACTTCGAAGCCGATCGCGCCGAAGTGCTGCGCCACAGCCAGGCGCTGGGGGTGCAGCGCATGGTGGTGCTGGGGGTCTACCAGCGCAATTGGCAACGCCTCTGGACGCTGTGCCAGGCCAACCCGGCGCTGCAGGCCGCCTTCGGCCTGCACCCGGTGTACCTGGCCGAACATCGCCCTGAGCATGTTCAGGAACTCGGCGACTGGCTGAACCGCCTCAAGGGCCATGCACAACTCTGTGCGGTAGGGGAGATCGGCCTGGACTACTACCTGCCAGAGCTGGACCGCGAGGGCCAGCAGCAGGTCTTCGAGGCGCAACTGGGCCTGGCGGCGGATTTCGACCTGCCGGTGCTGCTGCACGTACGCCGCAGCCATGCCGAGGTGATCGCCACACTCAAGCGCCACCGGCTCGAACGTGCCGGCATCGTGCATGCCTTCGCCGGCAGCCTGGAACAGGCGCGTGAGTACATCAAACTGGGTTATCGCCTGGGGCTGGGCGGCGCAGCGACCTGGCCGCAGGCGCTGCGCATGCACCGGGTGCTGCCGCAACTGCCGCTGGACAGTATCGTGCTGGAAACCGACGCGCCGGACATGGCACCGGCGATGTATCCGGGCCAGCGCAACAGCCCGGAATATCTGCCTGCCATCTGCCAGTCACTGGCGGAGCTGATGGGCATCGAGGCCGAGCAACTGGCCGAAGCCACGACCCGCAATGCCCGAGAGGTATTCGGCTGGAACTAGCGTGGTAAAGCGTTCATCAACCAAGCATCAGCGATGCGCAGGAATTTCTGGTACAGCGCCTGGAGCCAATACGGGTCAGTTGGGCCGGGTAGGAGCGGCTTCAGCCGCGAAGCGATCATATGTTCACAACAGATGCAGTGAATTTCCTGGCGCTTTCGCGGCTAAAGCCAATACTGGTCAGTTAGGCCGGGTAGGAGCGGCTTCAGCCGCGAAGCGACCGCATGTTCACAACAGATGCAGTGAATTTCCTGGCGCTTTCGCGAGCAAGCTCGCTCCCACAAAGTGAACTGCCCCCAAGAAGTTGGAGATTAATCCAACCCTTGGGGGTGTTATGAGTAAGTACACAGAGCCATTCAGGCTCACCGCCGCCAAAGCCTACCTGCAAGGCACAGACGGTTTACGCACGGTCGCTCGACGCTTTGATATCGATGTCAGCCTGCTTCGACGTTGGGTGGCCCATTATCAAGCCCGTTCCAGCCTGGGACCTCGCTCGTGTGGCCGACGCTACAGCGCCGCCTTCAAGCGCCAGGTCGTGGAGTACCGGCGCGAGCACCAGCTTTCCCTGCGCCAAACCGCTGCACATTTCAACCTCGGGCAGTCTTCCCAGATAGGCATCTGGGAGCGACGGTACTACAGTGAGGGTCTTTCTACCCCGAGTGCAGTCCCATCCAGAAGGCCTACAGCCGTGTCCAAGCGAATCAAGCCCCTCAAGCCCACGACCTCCGATGACAGCCAGAAATCGCGCGAGCAGTTGCTGCGTGAGCTCGAGTACATGCGTATGGAGAACGCGATCCTAAAGGAGTTGAAAGCCTTGCGAGAGGAGGAGAAACGAAGGCGCGTCAACGAGCCCTGATCGTGATGCGGCTTAAGATCCGCTTCCCGCTCGCCGCTCTGCTGCAGTGGCTGGGCCTGGCGTCCAGCACTTACTACTACCAACTCGGTTGCCAGAAAAAGCCGGATCGCGATGCCGAACTCAAGGCCTTGGTGAATGAGGTCTATCACCAGCACAAAGGACGTTACGGCTACCGCCGTATAACGTTGGCAATCAAGAAGCAGGGTGTGACAGTGAACAAGAAAGTCGTGGAGCGGTTGATGGCTGCACAAGGATTACGTTCGCGGGTACGAACCAAGAAATACCGGTCTTATCGGGGCACGGAAGGCAAGATTGCCGCGAACACGCTGCAACGTAACTTCCAGGCGCAACGACCGAATCAGAAGTGGGTCACCGACGTGACCGAGTTCAAGGTGGCTCAGCAAAAGCTCTACCTGTCGCCAGTGATGGACCTGTACAACGGCGAGATCGTGGCTTACGAAATGGCCACTCGCCCCAGCTACAGCCTGGTGGGCAAGATGTTGGAGAAGGCGCTGAGCGGCTTGGGCGACAAGCCCAGGTTGTTGATCCATTCGGATCAGGGCTGGCAATACCAACAGGCCCACTACCGTCACGCCTTGCAGCAGTGCGGGGTGAAACAGAGCATGTCGCGCAAGGGCAACTGCCTGGACAACGCGGCGATGGAGAGCTTTTTTGGCACGCTCAAGTCAGAGTTTTTCTACTTGGAGCGGTTCGAGAATATTGATGACCTGAGAGCCGGTCTGGATGAGTACATCCGTTACTACAACCATGACCGTATCAAGCTGAAGCTCAATGGCCTGAGCCCTGTGGAATACAGGGTTCAGGCTGCGAGCTAAAACTCTCCAACTTTTGGGGGGCAGTTCAAAGCCGCAAAGCGCTTAACTGGCCAGTATTGCGGCTAAAGCCGCTCCCACCGGGCCACATGCCGCTTAAGCGAACAGTACTTGCGCCTAGAGCAACAACGTCCACAGCGCAAAGGCGGCGTACCACACGATGGCCGCACGAACCAGCAACTCCCAGATCAGATCCAGGCTTTTGACCCCGGTCATGCCCAACGCCGGCTCCGGCACCTCGCTGGCCACGCAGCCGACCCGAGCGATCAGCCGGGCGGCGCTGATGTTCCAGTTCAGCAGTTCCTGGAGCATCTCGCGGCTCACCGCCGCGAAGTTGCCCACCAGGGCGAAGCTGGCCGCCAGCAGGCGCACCGGCAGCCAATCGAAGGCATGGCGCAGTTGCGCGGCCCGTTCGGCCACTGCGGGAGTAGCGGCCTTCTCGGCACAGAGCGCCAGCAGGCGGTAGGCCAGCGCCGCCACCGGCCCGAGCAGGGCGTACCAGAAGATCACCGCGAAGAAGCCCTGGTAAGCCTGCCAGAGCAGGTGCCCTTGCACGGCATCGAGCAGCTGCCGGGCATCGTCGGCCTGCACGCCCATGTCGCGCTCGGCAACATGTACCGCCGCCTGCACATCGCCGCGGCGACAGGCATCCCGGAACGGTCCCAGTGCGGCGGGCAGATCACCGCGCCCCAGGCTGTAGACCAGCACCAGCAAGTGCACGGGCAGGAGCATCCAGCCATAGGCCACCGAACCGATCACCACCAGCGCCAGGTGCACGGCCAGCAGCGGCAGCAGCACCGCCAGGGCCAGGATCAGCCAGGGATGGCCCGCGCTGCGGGGTGCGCGCTCCAGGCGCGCCAGGACCTTGAGCCAGGCCTCGTCACGCTGCACGCGGCGGCGCAACGCGGAAAACTTCTCGACCACTACCGCCAGCAACAACACCAGAAAACTCATGCTCCCTCCCCGGTCGAATCCTGAATCGACGCCCGAAAACGCGCCCAATCGAAAAATGGCCCCGGATCGGTCTTGCGACCGGGGGCGATGTCACTGTGTCCGCAGATACGCTCGACGCTGATCGCCGGCCAGGCCTGGCGCAGCTGCCGGGTCAGGGTGGCGAGCGCCGTGTACTGGGCATCGGTGAACGGCTGCTCGTCGGTGCCCTCCAGCTCGATGCCGATGGAAAAGTCGTTGCAGCCCTCACGCCCGTCGAACAGCGACACGCCGGCATGCCAGGCCCGCTCCAGGCAGGAGACGAACTGGGTGACCTCACCGTCACGCTCGATGAGAAAGTGCGCCGACACGCGAAGGTCGGCGATGCCCTGGAAATAGGGATGCGCGTCGATATCCAGACAGTTCTGGAAGAACGCCTGGACATGACCGGTCTTGAAGCAGGCCGGCGGCAGGCTGATGTTGTGAATCACCAGCAGTGAGATTTCGCCGTCAGGCCGCGCATTGAAATTGGGTGACGGACAATGGCTGACCCCGGCACACCAGCCGCTGGCGGAGTCCAATTGCATGAGCGCTCCTCGATGAAGGTGGTCGTACGGCGCTCAGTATGCCTGCCAGGGGCAACTTCACGACAGCCGTAGAACGTCTTCGAGTTGTATTCAGGCGCCCCGCGCACGGCGCAGGCTGCCCATGACCGAGGCCAGGGCGCGGTCGAACAGCAGGGTATCGTCGAGAATGCGGATCGAGCCGCGACGAAATTCGACTGCCAGCCCCATGCGGGTCTTTTCCAGGACCTTCATGCCGGTGCGGTTGACGAAGATATAGCGCCCGCCCGGCTCGACGATGGCGGCCAGCTTGCAGCGCAGCTTGTGCTCCTCGTCTTCCTGAATCTCCACCCAGCGCCCGGGGGTCAGCTGGTCAGCCTTGAGCAAGCCTGGGTCGTCGTCGGGCAGTTGCATGGCCGGCTCGTGCAGAGGGTGTTCGTCCGGCGCGATCAGCACGATCTCCTCGACCACATCGACCATCGACGGCCCTGGCGCATCGCTTGCCACCGGGGTGTCATCCACACCGTCCTGTTGCCGCGACAGACGCTGGAAAGCCTGCACATGCAGCACTTCCAGCTGACTGAAGAATTCACTGGTGGCGAATGGGTCGAAGGCCGACGCGGCCAGCCCCTCACGCAGGACCTTGAGCAGGCCGGGCACCAGTTCCAGCAGGCGCTGGCAGGCCTGCGGCTCGTCATGCGGCTCGACGCTCCAGATCAGGTCGTCCACCGCATCCAGGCCGGCCTGCCACTCCAGCGAATCCTCGCCGTGCTTGAGGCAGGTCAGCAACAGCACCTTGCTCCAGGCTTCCTGCAGCAGGCGCACCACCACTTCCGGCAGGGTCTTGCCCAGCAGGCGATGGTTGAGTTCCTGCTGCACGCGCTGGCGGGCCAGCTCGGCTCGGGCGCGTCCCTCTTCGGCATCGCGGGTGCGCTGCTCCAGCAGCTCGCTGCGGCGCCGTTCGTCGCTGGTGAAGGCCAGGAAGTCGGCCAGCAGCTCGGCGAAGATTTCCGTGTCGTCGACGAAATCGTTGAGCAGGCGCTGGACGATCTGCTCGACCCGCAGGTACAGCGAGTCCCGCTGGTAGTCGTCGCGCCCGCCCCAGCCCAGGGCGGCCGAGGCGATTTCGTTGAGCAGGCGGCGCGCCGGATGGCTGCCACGGCTGAAGAAGCTTTTGTCGATGACCGCGACCTTGAGCATCGGAATCTGCAGGCGCGCGATAAGGGCACGCAGCGAGGCCGGCAGATTGCGGTCGTCGAGGATGAATTCGAAGAGCATGGCGACCAGATTGATCACGTCCTCATCGCCGCCATGCACGATGCGCGACTTGCCGCTGCGCACACTGACCCGGGTCAGCAGTTGCTCGAGCTGCTGGCGCAGGTCGAAATCCTGGACTTCTTCGGACGACGGTACGTATTGCTGCAGGTGCGACAGCAGGCGCAGCAGGTCCTGGCTGGAAATCGGCCGCACTTCGGCGTTCGGCTCGTGGCGCGGCGCCACGCGCCCGCGCAGGTGGGTCAGCAGCGCCTGCATGGACTCGAAGACTTCCTGCACGCTCTGGTCGAGCTTTTCGGCGACCTGGGCCAGCGCCGGGTCATCGATCCGGGGTGCCTGGCGGCTCGGCTGGGCACGGTCGCTGACGCGTCGACTGGGCAGGGCCTTCATGTCCGGCAGGATGCCGGTGGCGATGAGCAACTGGTTGGCTTCGCCATACAGCTGGTCGGCGCAGGCCAGGACGTATTTGTCGAACAGCTTGAGAATGATCAGCTTGACGCGGATCTCGACCCCCAGGCTGCGCGCCGACTGCAGGAAGAAGTCGCACAGCAGCATCGGCCCCAGCGGGTTGCTCTGGTCGGTCATGGCCTGGGGCACCAGCTCGTTGAGGCGCGCGGTAAGCTGCCCCAGGGCCAGGCCGTCGCGGCTCATGACCTTGGCGACCATCGCATCGACCGCGACAGTGCGCTCCAGGTCGTCGTTGTGCACCAGCTCCAGCTTGTCGAAGGACACCGGTCCCGGCAGCACCGGCTCGGCGACCTGGTACTGGCCCAGCACCAGGAACGCCTCGTAGAACTTGTCGATGAACGCGCGCTCGATGCTCTTGCGCTTGAGGCGCAGGTCACGCATCGCTTCGAAGAAGAGATTCTGCTCGGTGTTGTTGTGCGCCCGGTCGGCCATCTCGAAAAGCGTATCGTCGGCATTGTCGAACAGCACCTGGAGGGCGTCCTTCAGCTGCTGCGCGGCCTTGTCGCGCACCTGCAACAACACGACGGGCAAGCGGGCCAAGGGCGTCTGGGTCGCCTGTGCAGGGACCGCCTTGCTCAATGGCACTACCTTATCGTCGCTCTGCATCACCCCTCCAGAAGGATTCAACCATGAACACCATGTACTGCCTCATGGCGCGTTCTGCGCTCGCAACCCATACGTCAAATGTGTGACGTCAATTACAAGTCGGCATTATCTTGCAAAAACCATTACCAATTCCATAGGGGAATCCCTGCCCGCGGAGATAGACCACAAGAATCCCGTTCTGTCGCATCCGGCGCTCTAAAACCGACAGAATGTCGTTCTTGAATAAAATGCCAGGCTGCTCTGGCCATGGGTGGGTTGCGGCGGTGGCGTACCTTATAATCGGCCCACTTTGTAAGTGGAGCCCGCTATGCCGAACGTACGACTTGCCGACCTGACTGCCGAAATCGAAGCCAATGTGCGCCGTGCACTGCTCGAAGACGTCGGCAGTGCGGACATCACTGCCCAGCTGATCCCCGGAGAGCGCCTGGCCAAGGCCACGATCATTTCCCGGGACGCCGCCGTGATCGCTGGTACCGCCTGGGTCGATACCGTGTTCCGCCAGCTCGACCCGCGTGTCGCGGTGCATTGGCAGGTTGCCGATGGTGACCGTGTGGTTCCCGACCAGGCGCTGTTCCACCTCGAAGGTCCCGCCCGCTCGCTGCTGACCGGCGAGCGCAGCGCGCTGAACTTCCTGCAGCTGCTGTCGGGCGTTGCGACCCGCGCCCGCTTCTTCGCCGACCTGGTCGAAGGCACCCAGGTCAAACTGCTCGATACCCGCAAGACCCTGCCCGGTCTGCGCCTGGCGCAGAAGTACGCGGTGACCTGCGGCGGCTGCCACAACCATCGCATCGGCCTGTACGACGCCTTTCTCATCAAGGAAAACCACATCGCCGCCTGCGGCGGTATCGCCCAGGCCGTGGCCGCCGCTCACAAGATCGCACCCGGCAAGCCGGTGGAAGTGGAAGTCGAAAGCCTCGACGAACTGCGCGAGGCCCTGGAGGCGGGCGCCGACATCGTCATGCTCGACGAACTGAGCCTGGACGACATGCGTGAGGCCGTACGCCTGACCGGTGGACGCGCCAAGCTGGAAGCCAGTGGCGGTATCAGCGAGCAGACCCTGCGCGTGATCGCCGAGACCGGCGTGGACTACATTTCCATCGGCTCGATGACCAAGGACGTCAAGGCCGTCGATCTGTCCATGCGCCTGAGCCTTTGACCCCCCGCTTTCAACCTGAAAGGAGCCGCGACCGTGGAACAGTGGTACGTCGTCAACGCAGGCAAGCAACTGGGACCGATGGACGCCGCCGCGGCGCGGCTCATCGCCCGTGAAGCACCGGGGGCCTGGTGCTGGACGCCCGGCATGGCCGAATGGCAGCCGATCTACCAGGTGCCGCAGGTGCGCGCACTGAAGAAAGATGGCGTGACGCCCTTCCCCGACCCGACGCCGGACATGATCCAGCCGCGCCCCGGCGCCCTGCCGGCCCAGCCAGCGAGCACTGCTCCGGCACCGACGAGCCGGCCCCGTCCTGCCTTCGCTCCGGCACCGGAACCGCCCTCTGCGGCGGACGCCTCGCGTGGCTATGGCTCATCGACTGCCACCGATGGCGTGGACTTCAAGCTGTTCGGCAGCGAGACACAGTTCGTCGAGATCGAACTCGATCGCGGTGAAAGCGCTGTGGCCGAGGCCGGGGCGATGATGTACAAGACCTGCGACGTGCAGATGGAAACCCTGTTCGGCGACGGCAGCAGCCAGTCGTCGGGCCTGCTGGGTTCGCTGCTCGGCGCCGGCAAGCGCCTGCTGACCGGTGAAAGCCTGTTCACCACGGTGTTCTCCCAGCAGGGCACGGGCAAAGGCCGGGTGGCTTTCGCCGCGCCCTACCCTGGCACCATCCTGCCGTTGAACCTGAGCGACTTCGGCGGTCGGCTGATCTGCCAGAAAGACAGCTTCCTGGCCGGCGCCAAGGGCGTGTCCATCGGCATCCAGTTCCAGAAGAAAATCCTCACCGGCCTGTTCGGCGGCGAGGGCTTCGTGCTGCAGAAGCTCGAAGGTGACGGCTGGGTATTCGTGCATACCGGCGGCACGGTGCGCCGTATCGAACTGGCCGCAGGCGAGTCGCTGGACGTTGACACCGGCTGCCTGGCGGCCATGACCCAGACGGTCGACTACGACATCCGCACGGTGGGCGGCATCAAATCCATGCTGTTCGGTGGCGAGGGCGTGTTCTTTGCGCGCCTTACCGGGCCAGGCACCGCATGGTTGCAAAGCCTGCCCTTCTCGCGCCTGGCCGGGCGGATGCTGGCAGCGCTGCCCAACGCGGGGGTCGCCAGGAGCGAACGCTGATCGCTGTGGTCAAAGCGGCAACCGAATCGCGGAGGCCCCACCATGTTGCTGACCCAGGGACAACGCGTCCCGCTCTCCAGCCTGATCGATGGCCAGGAACTGACCCTGGCCATCGCCATTGACTCGCCCCATGTCATCGATCACGTGTGCTTTGGCCTCGATGCCAATGGCAAGCTCTCCGACGACCGCTACATGATTTTCTTCAACCAGCCGTCCAGCCCCTGTGGCAGCCTGCAATTGCAGGGCAATGCGTTCCACATCCGCCTGAACGGACTGCCAGCCACCCTCGAACGCCTGGTGTTCACCGCCTCCATCGACGGCCACGGCACCCTGCGCGACATCCGCGCCAGCCATTTCAGCGTCCGTGGCAGTGGTGGCGAGGCCGCACGCGGCGAATTCTCTGGTGCCAGTTTCGCCGCCGAGAAAGCCATCATGGTCGCCGAACTCTATCGGCGTAACGGTGAGTGGCGCCTGGCGTCGAACCTGCAAGGCTACAACGCCGGCCTGCAAGCGTTGGTGGAACACTTTGGCGGCGAGGTCATCGATGCACCCGCACCAGAGCCCGAACCGGCCGCTGCGCCGCGTATCTCGCTGGAAAAGAAAATCGCCGAGGCCGCCCCGCAACTGGTCAGCTTGGCCAAGAAAGCACAGATCAGCCTGGAGAAAGCCCGGCTCACCGATACCCGCGCGCGGGTCGGCCTGGTGCTGGATGCCTCTGGCTCGATGAACGGCCAGTATTCCAGGGGCCATGTGCAGGAAGTGGTCAACCGCCTGCTGCCCCTGGCCGTGCACTTCGACGATGACGGCGCGCTGGACTGCTGGGCCTTCGCCGCCCGCTCGACGCAACTGAGCCCGGTCACCCTGAGCAACTTCCGCGACTTCATCCAGACCGACCAGGGCGGCTGGCGCGACTGGAAGCTCGGCGCCAGGGTCAATAACGAACCCGAGGTGATGCGCCGGGTCATCGACTTCTACAAGGAGTCGGGTGACCGCACGCCGGTGTACATACTGTTCATCAGCGACGGCGGGGTTTCGCAAAACCGCGAGATCATCAAGCTGATGACCGAAGCGGCGCGGCTGCCGATCTTTTGGCAGTTCGTCGGGCTGGGCGGCCGGGGCTACGGCATCCTGGAAAAGCTCGATGACATGGACGGCCGGGTGGTGGACAACTGCAACTTCTTCGCCATGGACCGCCTTGACGAGATCAGCGAAGAGAAGCTCTACGACCTGCTGATGGAAGAGTTCCCCAGCTGGCTCAAGGCCGCCAAGGCAGCCGGCATCCTTTAGGCAACGCGTTCATCCGACCAAAAAAAACGCCATCCGAGGATGGCGTTTTTTTGTAGCGGATCGGGATCAGCCGATCGACACACCGTGGGCTTCAGCCAGTGGCTTCAGGCCGCCAGCAAAACCTTGGCCGATGGCCTTGAACTTGAACTCGTCGTTGTGACGGTACAGCTCGCCAAAGATCATCGCGGTTTCGGTCGAAGCGTCTTCGGACAGGTCGTAACGGGCGATTTCCTTGCCGTCGGCCTTGTTCAGTACGCGGATGTAGGCGTTGGACACCTGGCCGAAGCTCTGCTTGCGGGCATCGGCGTCGTGGATGGTCACGGCGAACACCAGCTTCTTCACTTCGGCAGCCAGGCCGGTCAGCTTGACCTGCACCGACTCGTCGTCGCCTTCGCCCGCACCGGAGCGGTTGTCGCCCAGGTGTTCCACCGAGCCATCGGCAGATTTCTTGTTGTTGTAGAAAATGAAGCCGGCGTCGCTCAGCACCTTGCCGTTTTCACCGACGATGAACACCGAAGCGTCGAGGTCGAACTCGGTGCCGTCGGTGACGCGTGGGTCCCAGCCCAGGCCCACGGTCACTTCGGTCAGGCCAGGGGCTTCTTTGGACAGCGAGACGTTACCGCCTTTGCTCAGACTTACAGCCATTTGCGTATTTTCCTTTTTAGAAATCAGTGAAAGGCCGAATCAGAAGTTCAGGCCATAGGAGTTGGCAACCGCACGCAGGCCACCTGCATAGCCCTGGCCCACGGCACGGAATTTCCACTCGCCGTTGTTACGGTACAGCTCGGCGAACAGCATGGCGGTTTCGGTGGACGCGTCTTCGGCCAGATCGTAGCGGACGATCTCGCTGCCGCTCTTCTCGTTGACCACGCGGATGAACGAACCGCCAACCTGGCCGAAGTTCTGCTTGCGCGCATCGGCTTCGTGGATGGTCACCACGAAGACGATCTTGTCGACGTCCGCCGGTACACGGGTCAGGTCGACCTTGATCACTTCGTCGTCGCCGTCACCTGCACCGGTGCGGTTGTCGCCGGTGTGCTCGACCGAGCCATCGGCGCTCTTGAGCTGGTTGTAGAAGATGAAGTCCGCTTCGCTGCGGACCTTGCCGCTGGCACCGAGCAGGAAGGCACTGGCATCCAGGTCGAACTCCTGGCCGTCAGTGGCACGAGGATCCCAGCCCAGGCCGATCAATACGTTGGTCAGGCTAGGGTCGGTCTTGGACAGCGAAAGGTTGCCGCCTTTTTGCAGAGTCAAAGCCATGATGGGTCGTCTCCTTTATTCCGATGTTTATGCGTCTTTCGCCGGTTCTTCTTCCTTGGCAGGGAAGATCACGCTGGCGACGATACCGATAGCCAGCACGACCATTACCACGATCAGGCTGGTGTTGGGGCTGATGCTGAAACCATGATGGAACAGGTGATCGGTAGCGTTCAGGCCCAGCTTGAAGGCAATGAAGAACAGCAAGGCGATGACCGCTTTTTCCAGATGCACCAGGTAACGCTTGAGGGCTTCGAGCACGAAGTACAGGGTCCGCAGGCCGAGGATCGCGAACAGCATCGCCGAGTAGACGATCAGCGGCTCACGGCTGACGGCGATGATGGCCGGCACGGAGTCGAAGGCGAACAGCACGTCGGAGATTTCCGCGACCACCACGCAGAGGAACAGCGGCGTGGCGAACAGCGCGCCCTTGGCCGCCAGGGTGATGCCGGCGTTTTCCGGTTTCTTGATCTCCTGCTCGAGCACCGAACGGCGCACGAAGAAGTTATGACCATGCAGCTTCGGCCAGACCGGGAACAGCTTCTTGGCGAAGCGGTAGGCCATGTGCTGCGAGTAGTCGACCTCTTCGTCGTCATCGTCGCCGGCACGCAGCATCATCACGGCGGTCCAGGCCACGATCAGCGCGAAGATCACTTCGACCCACGGCCCGAGGGCCAGCAGGCTGGTACCGATGGCCACGAAGATGCCGCGGAACACGATGGCCCCCATGATGCCCCAGTACAGCACGCGGTGACGCAGGCCATCGGGAATCTTGAACCAGGCGAACAGGGCCATGAACACGAACAGGTTGTCGACGCTGAGGACCTTCTCCAGCGCATAGCCGGTGAAGAACAGCGAAGCCACTTCCGAGCCGTGCTGGAAGTAGAGGAACACGCCGAAGGCTACGGAAATGGCCACCCAGAAGATCGACCACAACGACGCCTGCATCAGGGTGATGGGCTTGTTGCCGCGGTGCGAGACCAGGTCGATGATCATCGCGCCGACGGCCAGAGCGATGAACACGGTCATCGTGAGCGGCGGGAAGCCAATAGCAGTGCTGCTTTCCATTTAACAGAATTCCTGAAGGGTAAAGGTTACAGGTCGAAATCGGCCGGGCTCAGGCCCAGCTCGCGACAGATGAGCCGGCAGACCTGACGCTCGCCTTCGTCGAAGCTGCCATCGGCACCGCCAATCGCGCAGCAGACCCGCACCAGCAGCCGCGCGGCATCTTCCTTGTGCTTGATCTTGCCAATGGTCTTGAGCGCCTCGGCGCGGCCGATTTCGACGTCGAACTCGAACTTGGCACAGGCATCCTGGAAGGCCTTGATGACATCTTTCATGTCGAAGGCTTTCAGTTCCTGGGAGTTCTGGATGAAACCGGCCATTTTCTGTTTCTCGGCCGAGCTGATGTCGCCATCCGCCGCCGCCACCAGGGCACAGCCGGACACCACAGCGTCGAGAAACTCACGGTTCTTGAACTTCGAAACTTCAGCGGCCAGCTTGTCACGGGCGGCCGTTGCATTGGATTTCAACCAGTCCAGCATTTCTTCCCCCTTGGGACGGCCACGCCGCCCCGTATCTATCGTTATAGGTTCACTGACAACGGCTGTTCATTTCGAGCCGGCCGCCCAACGCATGCCCCAACCATAGGCCTTGTCCATGTGACTGTGGCCGTTGTGGAAATCCACGCGCCGCGTCACCTTCACCGCTCCGTTGTCGTTCTCCAGCAGGGCGATGGCGCACATGCCCTGGCGCCCACCCTCTTCGTTGAGGCGCACTTCGATGGGCGGCTGGCCCGGCACGTGGATGGTGATCACCCCGTCGGTTTCCTTCCAGTTGGGTGCGCCCTCGTAGATGAAGGCGTAGATCAGGATGCGGCGCATCTTGTTCCAGTGGCTGCCGTTGATATGCAGCCACTCGCCTTCACTGACCGAACCGGTACGGTCGTCGCCCATGAGCTTGATATAGGGTTCCTCATGCAGGGAACCAAAGGCATTGCCCAGGGCCTGCACGGCGCCTTTGTAACCGTCCTGCAGCTCGAACAGGCAACCGACGTCGAGGTCGATGGCGGTGTTCTTGCGCATCGAAAAGAAACCGCCCTTGTTTTCACTACGGCGGTTCCAGTTCAGGTTGACGCGAATTTCGCCGAACCCGGCACTGGTCTTTTCCAGGCTGATGGACGAGCGAGTCTTGTCCAGGGTGATCTTGCTCAGGCTGACGGTCGCCTTGGCCGGCGGGGCCGGTTCGGCAACCGGGGCAGGCGCCGGCGGCGCCACCGCAGGCGGCGCCTCGGGCGCAGCAACCTCGACGCCGAAGTTCTTCGCCAGCGGCTCCAGGCCGCCGGCAAAGCCCTGGGCCACGCAGCGGAACTTCCAGGCGCCCTGGCGCAGGTAGAACTCGCCAAGGATCAGCGCGGTCTCCTGCATGCCGGCCGTGGCAATCGGTGCCTCAAGGCCGCCGCTGATAGTGACCACCAGCCGCGACACCTTGTCGAAGGCCGCCTTGTTTTCGTAGATGGTCGCGGTCAGTGCAACCTTCTCGATGGCTGCGTCGAGCCGCGACGGATCGAGGCTGAAGCGCGCCTTGCCCACGGCGCTGTCGGTCAGCTGCAACGCTCCGCCACTGACGCTGGTCTGGCCGTAGAAGCACATGTCCTGGTCACCCCGTACCTTGCCGGCACTGGTCAGCAGGAAAGCGGAAACATCGATATCGGCGCCGGCCAGCGGCGAGTAGTCGACTTCGACGGTCAACGGGCCGGTGGCCACCGCGGCATTGGCGCCAGGAACGAGCAGGGTCATGCGCGGATCGCTCCGACCGCCAGGTCAACCAGATCATCGGCAGTGCGGCCGTTGGTGACCTGGCCCACTGCGGTGAAGTCCCAGCCGCTGCCGGTACGGGTCAGGTACGACATGATCACGCCGGTATGGTGACCCTTCTCGGACAGGTCGAAGCGGCCCAGCTCGTTGCGGGTCGCGTCGTCGACGATACGGCAGTAGGCGTTGGCGACCTTCTCGAAGGTCTGCCCGGTGAAGGAATTGACGGTGAACACCAGGTACTTGACGGTACCCGGCAGGCGCTCAAGGTCGACACGGATGGTTTCGTCGTCGCCGTCGCCCTCACCGGTACGATTGTCGCCGGAATGCTGAATGGCACCGTCACGCGACTGCAGTTGGCGAAACCACACCACGTCCAGCGGCTTTTTCTCCGCATCGAGCATGATGCACGAGGCATCCAGGTCGATCTCACCGCCGCCGCCCAGCAGCTTGCCGAAGAAGCCGGTGGCTTTCTCCGGATCCCAACCCAGCCCCATGCTGACCTTCTTCAGACCGCTGCCAGCGGTTTTCTCCAAAGAGATCGTCTGGTTCTTTGCCAAAGTCAGTGCCATTTTTTCGCTTCCTGTGAATAGGTCGTCGGATTAAAAGCGTGAAGCCTCACCGCGATGGCTCATCAATGCCATCCCGATTGTGTAACTTGGCGTTAATCACCGGCTTGGCCGGGCCCTTGTAGCGCCCGCGTCGCCAGGCCGGATGGAAGTGCCGCCAGTGCGCGTCCTGGGCGGCGGCGAGCAGTTCATGGTCGCCACTGGTGTCGCCCCAGGCGCGCACGCGGAACTGGCTCAAGGGGCCGTACACGCCTTCCAGGCGGCTGACCTTGGAGTCGCGCCGGCAATTGGTGCCCTCGATCAGCCCGGTCAGCTTGCCATCGATGACTTCCAGGCTGGTGCCGATCAGCTCGACACCCAGGCGATTGGCGAATGGCTGCAGGACGATTTCCGGCGAGGCCGAACAGAGCGTCACGATGGCACCCTTTTCCAGCTCGGCGGCCACCGAGACCAACGCCGTGGGGCGCATCAGCCGCTCCCACCAGGCATCGCAGAAGGCCTGCGCCTGTTCTTCGACCCAGCGCGCTTCCACACCGCTGAGGAAGGCCTTGATCAGCCGGGCCTTCAGCTCGTCACGGGTCACGCGCCGGGCCAGGTAGCCCAGGCTGGGCAGCACCATGCGCGCCATGCGCCGGGAAAAGGTGCGCTGGCCGAAGGCGAATTTGAGAAACGGCACGAAGCTGTCGTGCCGGGTCAAGGTGCCGTCGAAATCGAACACCGCGAGCAGGCGTTCCTGCACTTCTACTTCGAGATCGGGTTCTATCACTGGCTCTGTCATTAGCTAACTGCCTCAGCGAGTCGGATGCTGGCATCCACGATCGAAGCCGGTGCCGGCAGCACGCCATGCCATTTGGCGCGCTCCATGATGTGGGTTGCCCATTTGTGGTGTGTGGCGGGTTCGCACATCGCATCGTTGTACTTGAACACCGCCGCGGCCGAAGAGTTCAATATCTGCCGCGCAGAATTCACATCATCCAGGCTCACCCGCAAGGCGTTCTGGATGATCGTGACCTGGGAAGGATGAATGGCGGTCTTGCCCACCAGCCCATGAGAAATATCCAGTGCCAGTTCCTGTTCGAGAATGTCCGGCGTGGCCAGTTGCTCGAACACCGGCGCGGTGAGGGCAAAGCCCAGCGCGCCCATGACCCCGGCCAGCATCGGGATGACATAGCCCATGGGCGTCGCGTAGAGAGTCAAGGCCGGGTTGCGACGCAACCCCAGGCAACCCATCAGGTCGTTGCCACCGATGCGCAAGGCGACGATGCGCGGCTCCAGGCTGCCCTTGAGCGCCTGCCCCAGCTCGGTCATGGCCATCGGGTTGAACACCTCGGCCGTTTCCAGGGTCGGCATCAGCGCCAGCGCGGGGTTGCCGACCGCCGCCTCCCAGTGGCGCAGATTACTCAATGCCAGCTTGGGCAGCACGAAGCCATCGACATGACGGATCAGCGGCCAGTCGTTGAGCTGCGCGGCCATCTGCGCATCACGGGGGCGCACGAACAGCAGCGGCCCGCTTTCCGGGCGCCCGCCCACCGACTCGATGCGCAGCAGCACCTCGCGCAGGTTGCCCAGCGCAGCGTCGACGTCCAGCGGTGCTACTGCATCTTCCAGGCACACCACCAGCGAGCGCAACTCGGTGAGTTTCTTGCCGAAGACCACATCGAGGATGTCGTCACGGGTCGCCGGCATGTAGAGCGTAGCGCCAAGGGCGTAAGGCGAGATTCGGGTCATTGGCCAAGACTCCGGATGATGGTGGCCGCCCGGTACGGACCGAGGGCCGCGCCGACCTGCTCCACGGGCACCCCGGCCCGCTCGGTCAGGTGCAGCAGCAGTTGCACGTCGCTGTCGTTCAGGTCACGGACCAGCACATGATCGGGCACCCGGCGCATCACGGCGCGGGTGGCCTCGGCAATGCCTGGCTTGATGCGATTGGGGTTGGTGATGTCGAAGCGCTGCGCCAGCCCGGCGACCACCTGGGTGGCCGCCGCCTGCAGTTGTTCGCGCTGGGTGACGCTCCAGGGCTGCGCAGCGGCGACGTCGGTCAGCTCATGGCGCAGACCGTCGATCTGCTCGATGAAGCGGGCGGTGACATCGTAGGGCTGCAGGTGCTCGTAGACCACACAGCCATGCAGGCTGCCGGGCTCGGACCAGATGGACCGCGACACCAAGCCGGACACCGTGGCGCCGAGGATGCCCGAGGGGATCAGCCAGTCCTGCGTCGAAGCCGCCAGCCAGGCCTGCCCGCAAGGGTCGGCGAGCACCACCAGGCGCGGTGCCGTGGTGAAGCGCGGGTCACCGGCCAGACTGCGGCGCACCTCACCGGCGATGGCGCCCTTGCCGGTCCAGCCGTCGACGAACACGATGCGCTCGGCGCCGTGGGCCTGGATGATCGCGTCCAGAGCGACAGGGTCGATGCCCCGGTCGCGGATGATACTGATGCCATAGTGATGAGTCTCGCGACCCAGGCCCTGCAGGGCCCGGCGCAGCAGCACGCCCAGTGGCAGCCCGGCGCGCACGAAGGACACCAGGACGATTTCGCCCTCGCACGCGACATTCAGGGCCTTGGCCAGGGCCTGCACATCGCCGGCCATGCGCAGGCCGTTCTGCGTCATGGCGCGCTGGAACAGTTGCCGGTGCGCGTCGCTGGGCGCCTGCTCCAGGCTGATCATTTCCGAGTAATGCTTCTGCCGGGTCTGGATCAGGCGCTCCTTTTCTTCGACATCGGTCACCTCGATGTCGACGCTGCGCAGCAGGAAGTGCACATCGTCAGCCAGATAGCTGCCGCTGCCGACGGTGTTCAGGCCCCGCACCCGGCTATTCACCGGCAACCTCCTGAAAGGCCTTGGCCAGCTGGCTGCGAGCCGGGGTCGCCCACCAGTGGCATTCGCCCATGAAGCCCAGATCAGTCAGGCTGTCACCAAACCCCAGCACGGGGCGCTCGCCATGTACCGCCCGGTCGCGGCGCAACCATTCCTGCACCGCATGACGCTTGTCCAGCCCGGCCGGCAGGAACGCCAGGTTGTTGCCATTTCCATGCACGTGCATGCCGTCGAGCAGGCCGCGCTCGCGGACCTCGGCCAGGACCCGCTGCAGGATGCCGTCGTCGCTCTCGTTGTGCTTGGTGACCACGTAGTGGAACAGCCCCGCCTCCTCGACCACCCAGCCTCGCAGCGAATGCCCCAGTGCCTGGCCAATCGCCAGGGTCGCGGCGCTCAGCTCGTGCAGGCGCGTCTGGTAGGCGGCCAGGGTCTCGCTCATCTGCGCACGCCAATCCTGGTCCAGGCGGCCGTCAGCGCCGAGTATCACGCCGCCGTGCGAACAGATGGCTCCGCAGGCAAACGGCAGTTGCACCCGGCTGCAGGCCTCGACACTGCGCGCGGTGACCGGCACCACATCGGCATGCGCCAGCAGCCAGCCGACGAAGGCGTGCTGCACACCGGTCATGTAACCGTTGGGCTGGCCGGCCACATCCACCGTGGCCGGGTGTTTCTCGCTGCCTGGCGGCATCTTGCGCGCGGTCTGGAACAGGGTGTCATCCAGGTCCACGAGGATCAGCGGGCGGACTTCATTCATCGCAGATCACCTCGGCCTGCAGGGTTTCGACCAGTTCGGGCGCGACGGCGCGGGCCGGCGTCTCGGTGCAGATCAGCACCCGGTCGAACTGGCCGGGCCGCACGTTGTAGAGAAAGTTGGGAATGCCCAGGCCGTAGTTGTCGGCGAACGACAAGGCATGGCCGATGGCATGCCCCAGGGCGATGGGAGAACGGCTGGTGGAGCCGAAATGCACGTCGGCACCCTGCTGCTCCAGGCGCTCGGCGAGCAGGAATGGGCGCCAGACGAACTCGCTGGTACCCACCACCAGCACGCGCTCGCCCGGCTCGACACGCAGCTGCGGCGCCAGGCTGTCGGCCACCGCACGCACCCCCAAACGGCCCCAGTCGTTGCGCGCCGATACCGGCCAGTCGCCGCGGGCCACGGTACCGACCTCGGGCATGTCCGGCAGCGGCGCCTGCGGGTCTTCATCGAAACGATAGGCGCCCTGCAACAGCGAAACCTGCTCGGTCGCGACATTCATGTTGCGGCTGACCGCCCCCGCTGACCAGTCGGTCAGCACACAGGTCACCAGCCGTTCGATACGTGTCAGGCCCGCCTCGGCCAGGGCGCGGTGCAGGTTGATGAAGGTCTTGCCGGTCGAGGCTTCGTCATCCACCAGCACCAGCGAGCGGGCGGCGAACATCCGTTCGCGCAGGGCCGGGTCGGTGGGCAGGTGAATCAGATGCGCACTGGCGTGGCTGTGCTCCTCTTCGAAACGGGCGAACACCTCGGTGCCCGTCGGGTGCCGGGTGCTGACCAGGTACAGGGTGTCGTCGCGCTCGCGGCTGTATTCACGATGCACACCGGCGCCCAGGCCTACGGCGGTTTCGGCCATGCCGATGAACAGCACCGGCCCGGGCAGGTCGGTCGGGATGCGCTGCGCCAGAGCCTGGAAGCTCTCGCGCATCACCGAAGGACGCACCGGAATATGCCGACCCAGTACCCGAGAAACGAACAGGAAGGCACGCTTGGGATTGCGCCGCTCGGCAAAACCGAACAACGCCTCGGGTGCGACGGCGCTGGCTTGCACGGTTACGTCGAGGCAACCACGCAACAACTCGGCACGCAGTCGGGTCGGAGGAAGCAGTGCCTGGCGGCTGTTCATCGAGTGATTCCTGGTTGGACGAAAGACGAGTGTGTCGAGGCGCGCCTGAGAAAACGGTCAGCCACGCGAGGCTTCGACAAGCCATAACGACGATTGTGCGGTACGGGAGATTTCCGTCGTGCTGTAGGTTCTGTCCGGACGCAACAGGGTGGTCGGCACCCGGCAGGCCTGCAGGAAAGCCACTAGCAACGCAGACTTCACCGCGAAGTTCATGTTCTGTGCATCCGGCACGCTGGAGGTGACCATACCCACCACTGCCCCGCCGCTGTCGAACAGCGGGCTGCCACTGGAACCCGGCTGGATCGGTGCGGTGAACTGCAACAGGCTGGCATCGCTGTGCAGGCCGAACAGGCTGGAAACTCCGCCTTGGGTCACCTGCAGGTTGCCGCCGGAAATCGACGCCAACGGGTAACCCAGCGCCACCACGTTATCCCCCGCCTCGCAGCCGGGGCCTTCGCGAAACGGCAGGGCCGCCAGCGGTGCGGCACCCTGCACCCGCAGCAGGGCAATATCGTTGCGCCGGTCCACCACCACCGGCTCGACCTGATAACGCCCGTCCAGCGAGCTGATGTACAGCACGTTCATGTCTTCGATGACATGCGCACAGGTCATCAGGTGCGCCGGGCCGACCACGAAGGCGGTGCCGGTGGCCGACTGATGACGCTGGCCGTCGCGCGGCCCGCCATCGCCGCGCCGGCGCGGGTGGCCATCGGCAATGTCCAGGCCGATCTTGCGCCCGAACGCCGCCAGGCCGTAGGCCGAGCCTTCGCTGAGGGCGCGGAATTTCCATTGTTCGTTGCGGCGGTAGAACTCGCCGATGATGATCGATGCCTCGCCATGCTCGCGCAGGTCGATGCGGTATTCGATGTCGCTGTCGACCTGCAGGCACAGGCTGCCGGCTTCGCTGATCGGCCCCGCCGCCGCGTAGACATAGACCATCAGCAGCACGCGGTCGCTGCCGCCGGGCAAGTCGGCCAGGCGCAAGGTGCAGCCGACGTTCTGCGGGCCGCCACTCCACGCCATCCAGGGCTGCTCGTGATGCAGCAGGGCCGGATCCCCGGTGGGCTGGCGCTTTTCGTTGACCGGCAGCAGCGCGACGGCCGCGTAGTCACCGAAGATCGAAGCCTTCCCCGTGTCCAGATTCCAGGAACACTGTGAGTTGACCAGGGCAACGTTGACACCAGGCGCCAGCACTTTCATGCCGGTTCTCCTTGAAGGGCTGAAGGTCGATGATTAATAGCAAAAATCTATTATTGCAGCGAGGGGCGCGAACATACCGCAACGGTGATGGGCTTCACCCGAATATCCGGTAACCAATGTGTTTCCGGTTCTTTCAGACCCAGGCGCCGGGTGGCGAAAATCCCCGGCAGGTTCACGCCAGCCTGTTGGGTATAGCCGATGCCCCCCGAATAGCGCGGGTTGATTTCCAGCAGGTGCGGCAGGCCCTGCGGGTCATCGCGGGTCTGTACGTTGACCAGGCCGTCGCAGCCGAAATGCTCGGCGGCGCGTACGGCCAATTGCACGGCAGCCCCTTCGCGCTCGAACGTCTGGTGCAGACCCTGTTTGCGCCGCCCGACCGCCGCGACCACCCGCCCCTGCTCGCAGACGATGTCCACCGAGCATTCGCTGCCGGGCATGTACGGCATCACCAGCAGCGCCGGGCGCTCGCCGGGCTGGCGATAGGCATGCAGGTAGGCTTCGAAGGAGGTTTCCCGGGCATCGGGGTTGGCGAAACAGCGAAAGGCATCCACACCCTCCTTGAAGCGCCAGAAGCCCTGGCCGTAGATACCCACCGTGGGCTTGACGCACACCGCCCCCTGCGCACTGAGGGTGGCGTAAGCCTGCTGCAGCTGCTCGGCATCGCTGACCGTGATCGCGGGTACACAAGCCAGCCCTGCCTGCTCGGCGGCGGCGGTGAAACGGCTCTTGTCGTCTACCCTGTCGAAGGTCTCGATCGACAGCCCTCCGGTGACCAGGTCGATACCGGCATCGACGAAGCGCTGCCGATGGCGCTCGTAAGACGCCCCCATGCGTCCGGCGACCACCACCCTGACGCCCAGCGGCCGGGCGTTGTCGATGACCCAGTCGATGCGCTCGGCGTCGTCCTGCGGCTCCAGCAGAGCCAGGTCGGCCTGACCGGTGATCTCGCCGCGCGGCTGGCGGTGCGAGGCAACGATGCGCAGCGAGGCTGGCAGCGCCGCCCGTGCCCCCATGATGACTTCACGCTGGCTGGACTGCCCTTCAAGGAACCAGATCATGCAACTCTCCGTCTAGGGATGGTCTTGTCGAATTTTGTAATAACTGTTTTGCTTCAAGCGCGCTGCCGATTAGGGCAAAGTCACGCAATTTTCATAGAGGAACAATGGCATGAAGTGGCTCAGGCGGTCGATCTGGCTGGTGGTGATTCTGGTCCTGACAGCGGGCGGGCTTGGCCTGCACTACCTGCTGCCGCGGCATGACGTGGTGTTGATCACCGGGGTTGAAGTCAAGCGCATGGACGCCGATGGCGTGATCAACGCGGAAAACCCGGCCGACGGTCCGACCCGCGACGTGTATTTCATCAACACCGAAAACCCCGACACCAAGAAAGTGGTGGTGTACCGCAACGAAGACACCGGCTGGAGCTTCCCCTGGTACTTCAAGTTCGACTCGGCCGACCTGCAGGCCAAGGCTCAGGGCTATTCCCGTGATGCCCAGCAATTGGTGCTGATCCGCTATTACGGGTGGCGTATCCAGATCTTCTCGGTATTCCCCAACATCACCTCGGTGGAAGCCACCACCAGTCGTGATCAGCCTTTCCCGGTGTTCAACACGATCTTCTTCAGCATCCTGGCACTGCTGGTGCTGTTCACTGCACTGGCCATCCGTCGTCGCCTGCGCCGGCAGCCACGTGTCGATGGCGTAGTCCGCTCCTGACCGCGCCTGCGGGGCGTCGGCGCCACGGCCGATGCTCCCGATCTGCTAGAATCCCGCGCCTCCTTACGATCCCTCCCGAGGCGCCGCACATGTCTTCCCTCACCCAGGCGCTCCGCGTCGCCCTAGACCGCCGCCAGCCACTGCTGGACGAACTGCATGCCCAGGGCACCGACTGCTACCGGCTGTTCCATGGCAGCCAGGAAGGCGCTGCGGGCCTGACCCTCGACCGCTATGGCCCACAATTGCTGGTTCAGAGCTTTCACCACAGCCTGGAGCGCGAACCGCTGCTGGAGCTGATCGACACCGTTCAGGCGCACCTGCAGCTGAATCTGCTGCCGGTCTACAACGACCGCTCGCGTGGCAACTCGCGTATCGATCGCCAGGACAGCGTGCACCAGCCTGATGACGCCGCGCTGCAGGACCTGGTCGGTCACGAGTGGGGCCTGAACTATCGGGTGCGGGGTCGTCATGCCGGCCAGGATCCGCTGCTGTTCCTCGACCTGCGCAACGCCCGTGGCTGGGTACGCCGGCACAGCCAGGGCAAGCGCGTACTCAATCTGTTCGCCTACACCTGCGGGGTCGGCCTCAGCGCGGCGGCCGGTGGTGCCCGTGAGGTCTGCAACCTGGACTTCGCCGAAGGCAACCTGGCGGTCGGTCGGGAGAACGCCGCCCTCAACCCCGAGTTGCCGGACATGCAGTTCATCCAGTCGGACTACTTCCCGGCGATCCGCCAGCTGGCCGGTTTGCCGGTCACTGCGCGGCGCGGGCAGAAACTGCCGGCCTATCCACGCCTGCAAGCCCGGGAGTACGACCTGGTGCTGCTCGATCCGCCGGCCTGGGCCAAGAGCGCGTTCGGCACCGTGGACCTGCTGCGCGACTACCAGAGCCTGCTCAAGCCGGCGCTACTGGCCACGGCGCCCGACGGCGTGATGATCTGCTGCAACAACCTGGCGAAGGTGCCCATGGAGGAATGGCGCGAGCAGGTGCTGCGCTGTGCTGCGAAGAACGGCCGCCCGGTGCGCGAGTGGCAGGTGATCCAACCGGCTGCGGACTTCCCCTCTCAGGACGGCCAACCGCCGCTCAAGACACTGGTCCTGCAGTTCTGACCGAGCAAACATAAGGATTTTTCCTACAAGGCGGAACGACACCGCCTTATGAACCGAATCGACATGCCATACTCCAAGCACCTCCGATTCGAGAGAGACGCAGCACCAAATGCCCAAAGGTCTTAAACGTGTTATTGGCGCCCTGGTGGCGGTCTTCGTCCTTTACAGCCTGCTGGGTTTCTTCATCCTGCCCGGTGTCGCCCTGCGCATCGCCAACCAGCAGCTGGCGCAATATGCCAGCGTACCGGCACGTATCGAGCGCCTGGAGCTCAACCCCTACACGCTGGAACTGAGCATCTGGGGGCTGAACATCGGCACGCCTGGCCAGGAGCAACTGGCGCTGGAAAAGCTCTACGCCAACCTGCAGCTCGACAGCCTCTGGAGCGGCGCCCTGCACCTGCTGGACGTAGAGCTGGTCAAGCCAAAGACCGAAGTGCTGTTCGACCCTAAGGGCCAGTTGAACCTGACGCGGTTGTTCAAGCTGCCGGCCGCCGAACCGACACCGGAAAAGCCTGCGGCAGACAAGCCCTTCGCCCTGCGCATCGACCGCATCAAGCTGGTCGACGGCTACCTGCACTTTCGCGACCAGCGCCCCAGCGACCCTATCGAATTTCTCTACGACCGCCTGAACCTGGAGCTGAAGAACCTCAGTACCCTGCCCGAAGACAACGCCGATGCGGTGCTGGTCGCCGCCGGGCCGGACGGCGGCCAGATCGACTGGCAGGGGCGCCTGAGCCTGGCGCCGATCAGCTCTGAAGGCACGCTGAAAATCACCGACAGCAAGATGAAACTCTGGTGGCCCTATGTGCGTGACGCCGTGCCACTGGCGCTGCAGGATGGCCGTCTGACCCTGAGCACGAATTACACACTCAACCTTGCCAGGCAGACCGAACTGCAACTGCGCGGCACCCAGGCCAGCGTGGCGGGACTGGCGCTCAATGCGCCGGATGGCCGCTCGCTGGTCCGCCTGCAGCAGCTGGAGGTCAGCGATACCTCCCTGGACCTGGCCAGGCAACAGGTGGTGGTCGGCAAGGTGCGCAGCCAGAAGCTGGAAACCTGGGCCGCACGCGAGGCGGACGGGCAACTGGACTGGCAGAAGCTGTTCGCCGGCGAGGCGCGTGCCAAACCGGCCAGCAACGCCAACCCGCCCAAGGATGACAAGGCAGCCCAGCCACCGGCCAAACCGGCCGAGACGCCTCCTGCGGCACCGGCCAAGCCCTGGCAGGTGCAGGTCCGCGATGTGCAACTGCGCAACTATCAGGTGCATCTTGCCGACCGTGCGGTCAAGGAGCCAGTGGCCCTGGAAGTCGGCCCGCTGAACCTCGACCTGCATGACTTCGACAGCCTGAACAAGTCGCCCTTCAAGCTGCGCCTGGACACCGGCATCGGGCGCCAGGGCAAGCTGGCCGCCAGCGGCGAGGTCAACCTGGCACCGGTCAATGCACGCCTGAAGGTCAGCAGCGAAGACATCGACCTGCGCATTGCCCAGGCCTACATCAGCCCGTTCATCCGCCTGGAACTGCGCAGCGGCATGCTCGGCAGCGACCTGGCCGTGGACCTCAAGAGCACCGAGCCGCTGGCCCTGAGCGTGACCGGCAAGGCCCAGGTCACGCAGATGCACACCCTGGACACCCTCAAGCAGCGTGATTTCGTCAAGTGGCAGCAGTTGACCCTCGATGGCCTGAACTACCAGCATGGCGAGAGCCTGTCGATCGACCGTGTCGACCTGCAGCAGCCCTATGCGCGCTTCATGATCAACGAAGACCGCACCACCAACGTCGATGACCTGCTGATTCCGCAACCCGCCGATGCCAAGCCGCAGCCAGCGGCGCAGCGCCAGGCGTCAAGCCGCAGCGAAAAACCGTTGGGCATCCACGTCGGCGAGGTGGCCATCAACGACGGTTCGGCGTACTTCGCCGACTTCACCCTGACACCGAACTTCGCCACGGCCGTGCAGCAGCTTAACGGGCGTATCGGCACCATCGACAATCGTCAGGCCAAACCGGCACCGGTGAATGTCGAAGGCAAGGTCGACCGCTACGCACCGGTGACCATCAAGGGCAGCCTGAACCCGTTCAACCCGATGGCCGCCCTGGATATCGCCACCAGCTTCCGTCGCGTCGAGCTGACCACCCTGACGCCCTATTCCGGCAAGTTCGCCGGCTTCCGCATCCGCAAAGGGCGCCTCAACCTCGACCTGCACTACCTGATTACTCAGGGCAAGCTCAAGGCGCAGAACAAAGTGCTGGTGGAACAGCTGCAATTGGGTGAGAAGGTCGACAGCCCCGATGCCGTGGACCTGCCGATTCGCCTGGCGGTGGCGCTGCTCAAGGATCCACAGGGGCGCATCTCGCTGGAGCTGCCGGTCGAGGGCGACCTGAACAACCCGCAGTTCAGTGTCATGCCCATCGTCTGGCAAACCCTGCGCAACCTGGTGGTGCGCGCCGCGCAGTCGCCCTTCAAGTTCATCGGTGGCCTGGTGGCCGGCGGCGGTTCGCAAGACCTGGGCAACATTCGCTTCGAACCGGGGTCACGGGCGCTGAACGATGAATCCCGGGCGGCGCTCGACAAACTGGCTGCCGGGCTCAAGGAGCGCCCGACCCTGCGCCTGGAAATCGAAGGCACCAGCGCCGCCAGCAGCGATGGACCGCTGCTGGCCCGCGAGCGTCTGGAGCGCGAGTACCGGATCACCTACTACAAGATCATGCAGCGCCGTGGCGACAAGGTGCCGCCACGCCCTGACATGCTGCAGGTGCCCGAGGACGAGAAGGCGCCGATGCTCGAAGGCATCTATCGCACGCGCCTCAAACAACAACCCCCGGCGCAATGGACCGAGCTGGGCAAGGAAGAGCGCCAGAACCGGATGCGCGACGCTGTACTACAGTTCTGGAGTACCAACGACGCCCTGCTGCGTGAGCTGGGCCAGGACCGCGCCAGCAGCATCAAGGACTATCTGGTCGGCAAGGCCGGGCTGGAAGACGACCGTATCTACTTCATCGACGCCCAGCTCGGCAAGGCCGAAGCCGATGGCCGGGTCGTCACCCCTCTGCATCTGGACAGCGAGTGAACCGTTGAAGAACCCCATTCCCGTCATGCTCATCCTCGGCCTGCTGGCCGCCGCGCAAAGCAGCCTGGCCGAGTCGTCGACCATGCGTTGTGGCAGCCAGCTGATCAGCCTCGGTGACCACGGCTTCGAAGTGCAACGCAAATGCGGGGCTCCGGTCAGCCAGGCAGTGATCGGCTCCAAAGAGAGCTTCAGCCGCAATTACCGCAATGCCGAGCAGGTGATGATCGAGGAATGGATCTACGGGCCCGACCACGGCATGTACCGCTACCTGCGCTTCGAAGGCGGCCGCCTGGTACGCATCGACAGCAAGCGCGGGCAGTAGCCATAGGGGCTATACCGCTCGGTTAGGCCGGGTAGGAGCGGCTTCAGCCGCGAAGCGACCGCATGTTCACAACAGATGCAGTGAATTTCCTGGCGCTTTCGCGGCTTTGTGGGAGCGAGCTTGCTCGCGAAAAGCTGGCAAAGTCGCTGGGTTTGCTGTGACCGTGACGCAGCCTTCGCGAGCAAGCTCGCTCCCACGGACTGAACTGCATGGCGGCTGAAGCCAACGCCGTTCGTTCAGCTCGCGCCAACAAAGCGGAGAGCACCTGAACGCTCGTTACCTTTGGAATGAATAGAACAGGCCCCGACTCGAAAGCCGGGGCCTGTAATGGCCACATCCCTGTGGCCGGTCGCATGAACCTTCTTCACATCTCACCCGCCTCCCTGGCGAATGCGATGCTTCAGACGGTCACAATCGAGTCGATTACTCGGCTTTCAGGGCTTCGGCGGTCACCGACTTCACGCCCTTGATTTTCTTGGTGATATCTACAGCCATTTTCTTCTGGGCTTCAGTCACCTTGACGTCGGACGACAGGGCTACCACACCGTTCGAGGTTTCGACCTTGATGTCCGAACCTGGAATGCCTTTCTCGGTCAGCAGGTCTGCTTTGACCTTGGTGGTGATCCAGGTATCGCTACCTTCTTGCTTGGCGTTCTCCACGGTGGAGTTGGCGGCCAGCATCATGGGAGCCTGGTTGGCGGTCTGGGCAAAGGCACCACCGGCCATGGTCAGAGTCAGGGCAGTGGCAGCAGCGATAGCGAACTTCTTCATACGATTAACTCCTGTTTTCCTCGAAATCTGCACCAGCGTGTGGCTGCAGGTTGCAAGGTATATCGCAAGCGCTATGCCAGCTTTTGAAAGAACAAAAAATATATACATATCAAACACTTAAAATATTTTTAAAATTGCCGCATCGTGCAGATTGCCCGCTTGGGCGTGAAATACGCTTGCAAGATGCAAGTCAGGTGGGGTGGTAATCGACGGCCAAAAAAAATCCGCCCCCATCGCTGGTGGCGGATTTTTCAGGTTGTCAGGCTTCACGGGGAAGCCTGGCTGACCGGGTGGATCAGACGCCGGAGGCCTTGGCCGCCGCTACATCCTTGATCGACAGTTTGATACGGCCGCGGTTGTCCACGTCCAGTACCAGCACTTCGACTTCCTGGCCTTCTTTCAGCACGTCGGTGACTTTCTCGACGCGTGCATCGCTGAGCATCGAGATGTGCACCAGGCCGTCCTTGCCAGGCAGGATGTTGACGAACGCGCCGAAGTCGACGATGCGCTCGACCTTGCCGACGTAGATCTTGCCGATCTCGGCTTCGGCGGTGATACCCAGAACGCGCTGGCGAGCAGCCTCGGCAGCTTCCTTGGTTTCGCCGAAGATCTTGATCGAGCCGTCGTCTTCGATGTCGATCGACGCCTTGGTTTCTTCGCAGATGGCACGGATGGTCGCGCCACCCTTGCCGATCACGTCGCGGATCTTGTCGGTGTCGATCTTCATCGCCAGCATGGTCGGCGCATTGGCCGACAGTTCGCTGCGCGACTGACCGATGATCTGGTTCATCTGGCCGAGGATGTTCAGACGAGCTTCCAGGGCCTGGCCCAGGGCGATCTCCATGATCTCTTCGGTGATGCCCTTGATCTTGATGTCCATCTGCAGCGCGGTGACGCCCTTGGCGGTACCGGCTACCTTGAAGTCCATGTCGCCCAGGTGGTCTTCGTCACCGAGGATGTCGGTGAGGACGGCGAACTTCTCGCCTTCCTTGACCAGACCCATGGCGATACCGGCAACCGGTGCCTTGATCGGTACACCGGCGTCCATCAGCGCCAGGGAAGCGCCGCAGACCGAAGCCATGGAGCTGGAGCCGTTGGACTCGGTGATTTCCGAAACCACGCGGATGGTGTACGGGAATTCGCCGTCGCTTGGCAGCATGGCCTGTACGCCACGACGTGCCAGACGACCGTGACCGATTTCACGACGACCGGCACCGCCCATGCGACCGCACTCGCCCACCGAGAACGGTGGGAAGTTGTAGTGCAGCAGGAAGCCGTCGCGCTTCTCGCCTTCGAGGGTGTCGAGCAGCTGCGCGTCACGGGCAGTACCCAGGGTGGCAACCACCAGGGCCTGGGTTTCGCCGCGGGTGAACAGCGCCGAACCGTGGGTCTTCGGCAGTACGCCGACTTCGATGTTCAGCGGGCGTACGGTACGGGTGTCACGACCGTCGATACGTGGCTTGCCGTTGACGATGTTCTCACGCACGGTGCGGTATTCGATTTCACCGAAAGCAGCCTTGACCTCGGAAGCCGACGGGCCGTTTTCTTCGACGGCCAGACGCTCGACGACCTGGTCGCGCAGCTCGCCCAGGCGGGCATAGCGGTCAGCCTTGACGGTGATGGTGTAGGCCTGCGAGATGGCCTCGCCGAACTCGCTGCGGATCGCGTTGAGCAGGGTGGTGTTCTCGGCCTCAGGCTGCCAGTTCCAGGTCGGCTTGGCGGCTTGGGCGGCGAATTCCTTGACGGCGTTGATCACGACCTGGAATTCGTCATGGGCGAACAGTACGGCGCCCAGCATCTGGTCTTCGGTCAGTTCCTTGGCTTCGGACTCGACCATCAGCACCGCTTCTTCGGTACCGGCCACGACCATGTCCAGGCTCGAGGCAGCCAGTTGCTCGTAGGTCGGGTTCAGCAGGTAACCGGTTTCGGCGTGGAAGGCCACGCGGGCAGCACCAATCGGGCCGTCGAACGGAATGCCGGAGATTGCCAGGGCCGCCGAGGTACCGATCATCGCGGCGATGTCCGGGTCAGTCTTCTTGCTGGTGGAAACCACGGTGCAGACGACCTGCACTTCGTTCATGAAGCCTTCCGGGAACAGCGGACGGATCGGACGGTCGATCAGGCGCGAGGTCAGGGTTTCCTTCTCCGAAGGACGGCCTTCACGCTTGAAGTAGCCACCGGGGATCTTGCCGGCTGCGTAGGTCTTTTCCTGGTAGTGCACCGACAGGGGGAAGAAACCCTTGCTCGGGTCGGCCTGCTTGGCCCCTACCACAGTCACCAATACGCTGACGTCGTCGTCAACGGTGACCAGCACGGCGCCGGAGGCCTGACGGGCGATACGGCCTGTCTCCAGGGTGACGGTCGACTGACCGAACTGAAACTTCTTGATTACCGGGTTCACGGTTTCCTACCTTTCGTTTGTGGCTCTTGGGGGAACGGTTTTGCTCACGCTACACAGCGCGCCGCGGCTCGATGAGCACTGCCTGAAGGGCAACGCCCGGCTCGACGACGGGTCATGCAACGCCTTGCGAATGCTTGGGCCAGGCGGGGAATCGGCCCCGACCGCAGTCCAGATAAAACTTGAGGCTGGAAGCCCGCCAGGCACACCGGATGGACCGATGCGCCTGACAGGCAACCAACCTCAGATTTCTTCCCGAGACGACGCCAGGCCTCGCGCACGAGGCCTGGGCTGCCGGGAAGAGAGTCACCACGCCGTGATTAGCGACGCAGACCCAGACGACCGATCAGGGTGCTGTAGCGGTTCACGTCTTTGCCTTTCAGGTAGTCCAGCAGCTTGCGGCGCTGGTTTACCATGCGGATCAGACCACGACGGGAGTGGTGGTCCTTGCCGTTGGCCTTGAAGTGGCCTTGCAGCTTGTTGATGTTGGCGGTCAGCAGTGCGATTTGCACTTCTGGCGAACCAGTATCACCGGCAGCTTGCTGGTAGTCGGTAACGATCTGAGCTTTTTCTTCAACGCTGAGTGCCATGTGGGCATTCCTTCAAGTCGAGGAAACCGTCCTTGCGGGACGATTCCAACAGGCCGAGGCCAAGGCCCCGTATTTAAAAAAAGAGGTGTGACCGTGCCTGTTGACAGCCACCCTCGCCCGCCGGCCTGACGCCAGGCCTGCGGGGTTCCGGTCACTCTGACCGAATCAGTCGACGCGGCGCAATACGCCCGTCATCGCTCACTTCACCGATGCCGATGAAGCGGCCCTGGTGATCCTGTACACGGACCATGCCGAACTTCGGTGCATCCGGCGCACGTACCGGCTGACCGTGCAGCCAATAGAACGCGCTGTGCTCCGAAAACTTCAGCAGAGGCCAGTCTTGCAAACCGCTGTCCGATGGCATCAGGAAGCGGTCTAGCGCTTCGTTGCCACCTTCGGCATGGGCCTGTTCCAGCTCTTCCAGCGTGACCGTCTGGGCCAGGCTGAAAGGACCGGCCTGGGTACGCCGCAGTTCGGCGACATAGGCACCACAGCCCAGGCGCTCACCGATATCCTCCACCAGGGTACGGATATAGGTGCCTTTGCTGCAGTCCACGGCCAGCCGTGCGGTCTCGCTTTCGCACGCCAGCAATTCCAGGCGCGCAATAGTAACAGAACGCGCCTCACGCTCCACTACTTCCCCTGCACGTGCCAGTTTGTAAAGTGGCTGGCCGTCGCGCTTGAGAGCCGAGTACATCGGCGGTATCTGGCTGATCTGCCCACGGAATTCGGGCAATACCGCCTCGATGTCGGCGCGACCAACGGTCACGGGGCGGGTTTGCAGCACCTCGCCCTCGGAGTCGGCGGTGGTGGTGGTCTTGCCCAGCTGCATCAGCGTTTCGTAGGACTTGTCCGAGTCCAGCAGGTACTGGGAAAACTTGGTCGCCTCGCCGAAGCACAGCGGCAGCACGCCGGTGGCCAGGGGGTCGAGGCTGCCGGTGTGGCCGGCCTTTTCCGCATTGAGCAACCAGCGCACCTTCTGCAGGGCGGCATTGGAGGTGAAGCCCAGGGGCTTGTCGAGCAGGATGATGCCGCTGACGTTACGGCGAATGCGTTTGACCTGAGCCACCGGTCACTCCTTCGAATCGTCTGCGGCAGAAGCTGGCTGGTGCTGGCTGTCTTCGGCCACGGCACGCTCGATCAGCGCCGACAGGTGCGCGCCACGGGACACGCTCTCGTCGTAATGGAAGTGCAGCTGCGGCACGGTGCGCAGTTTCATTTCGCGGCCGATCTGCATGCGCAGGAAGCCGGCGGCGGTGTTCAGCACCTTGAGGCTCTGCGCGACGGCATCGCTGCCATCCGGGCCCATGACGGTGACGTAGACCTGGGCGTGGCCGAGGTCACGGCTGACGTCCACGGCGGTAATGGTCACCAGACCCAGGCGCGGGTCCTTGACTTCGCGACGGATCAGTTGTGCCAGCTCGCGCTGCATCTGATCGCCGATGCGTTGGGTACGGCTATATTCTTTGGCCATGCTTGATACCTGTTACTGACCCGGATCTGAACCCTGACGGTCTGAAAGCGGCAAACGCCCGGTCCGACGCATGTCAGACCGGGCGTTGCGTTCAGCATAAGGCACGGCGCACCGCGCTGTGCCTGGAACCCGCGACTTAGAGGCTGCGGGCCACCTGGACTTTCTCGAAGACCTCGATCTTGTCGCCGACCTTGACGTCGTTGTAGCTCTTGACGCCAATACCGCACTCCATGCCAGAGCGGACTTCGGAAGCATCGTCCTTGAAGCGACGCAGGGATTCCAGCTCGCCTTCGAAGATCACGATGTCCTCGCGCAGTACGCGGATCGGACGGTTACGGTGGACGGTCCCTTCGATCACCATGCAGCCGGCGATGGCGCCGAACTTCGGCGAGCGGAACACGTCACGAACTTCGGCAACACCGAGGATGTTCTCGCGAACATCGCTGCCCAGCATGCCGGTCAGGGCCTTCTTGACGTCTTCGATGATGTCGTAGATCACGTTGTAGTAACGCATGTCCAGACCTTCCTGCTCGACGATCTTCCGTGCGCCGGCATCGGCACGCACGTTGAAGCCGAACAGCACGGCGTTGGAGGCCAGTGCCAGGTTGGCGTCGCTCTCGGTGATACCACCGACACCGCCACCGATGACCCGCACCTGCACTTCATCGTTACCCAGACCACCCAGGGCACCTTGCAGCGCTTCCAGGGAACCACGGACGTCGGACTTGAGGACGATGTTGAGCGTCTTCTTCTCTTCCTGGCCCATGCTTTCGAAGATGTTTTCCAACTTGCCGGCGTGTGCGCGGGCCAGTTTGACTTCGCGGAACTTGCCTTGGCGGAACAGCGCGACTTCACGGGCCTTCTTCTCGTCGGCCAGTACGGTCAGCTCGTCACCGGCTTCCGGCGTGCCATCCAGGCCGAGGATCTCGACCGGGATCGACGGGCCGGCTTCCTTAACAGGCTTGCCGTTCTCGTCGAGCATGGCGCGGATACGACCGAAGTTCGAGCCGACCAGAGCCATGTCGCCCTGACGCAGGGTACCGTCCTGAACCAGCACGGTGGCCACTGGGCCGCGGCCCTTGTCCAGGCGCGATTCGACCACCACACCACGGCCAGGCGCCGACGGCGTGGCAGTGAGTTCGAGCACTTCGGCCTGCAGCAGAACGGCTTCGAGCAGTTCGTCGACGCCGGTACCCATCTTCGCCGAGACCGGTACGAACGGAGTCTCGCCGCCCCAGTCTTCCGGGGTCACGCCATGGGTGGCCAGTTCGCTGCGGATACGGTCCATGTCCGCACCCGGCTTGTCGATCTTGTTCACCGCGACCACCAGCGGTACACCGGCCGCCTTGGCGTGCTGGACCGCTTCGATGGTCTGTGGCATCACGCCGTCGTCCGCCGCGACCACCAGGATCACGATGTCGGTGGCCTTGGCACCACGGGCACGCATGGCGGTGAACGCCGCGTGGCCTGGGGTATCCAGGAAGGTGACCATGCCGCGCTCGGTTTCTACGTGGTAGGCACCGATGTGCTGGGTAATGCCACCGGCCTCGCCTGCGGCAACCTTGGCACGACGGATGTAGTCGAGCAGCGAGGTCTTACCGTGGTCGACGTGGCCCATGACGGTCACCACCGGAGCACGAGCGAAGCTTTCGCCTTCGAACTTCAGGGACTCGGCCAGGGATTCTTCCAGGGCGTTGTCGCTGACCAGGGTCACCTTGTGGCCCAGCTCTTCGGCGATCAGGTGCGCAGTGTCCTGGTCCAGAACCTGGTTGATGGTCACCGGGGTGCCCATCTTGAACATGAACTTGATGACCTCGGCCGCCTTGACCGACATCTTCGCCGCCAGCTCGCCAACGGTGATGGTCTCACCGATGGTCACGTCACGAATCACCGGCCCGGATGGAGCCTGGAAGCCGTGAGCGTTACGCTTCTTGAGCTTGGACTTGCCACGGCCGCCGCGACGGAAGCCATCGCTCTCTTCGTCGGTGGTACGTGGGGCGACACGGGCATTCGGCGCCTTTTCCTTGCTCGCAGGACGAGGGGCCGCACCTTTGCGCTCGCCATCGCCGCTGCGCGAACCGCGCTCTTCGCCGCGATGGGTCTTTTCCGAGCGACGATCGTCACGCTTGCGCACTTCGATAGTCGTGGTCGCCGGCGGATTGCTGGTCGGCGTCGGGGCCGGAGCTTCACGCACCGGCTCAGGTGCAGCGGTACGCTCGGCAGGCGCTTCGACCGGCTGCGGCTTCTCGGCCACCGGTTCTGGCTTGCTTTCGGCAGCCGCCGGCTGACGACGCGCTTCTTCTTCGGCGCGGCGCTTGGCTTCTTCGGCCTCGGCCTTCTGGCGCACGGCAGCTTCCGCCGCACGGCGCTCGTCCAGCTCGCGCTTGCGCTCGGCTTCGATTTCTTCGGCGCTGCGCTGCACGAAGACTTTTTTCTTGCGTACTTCTACGCTGATGCTCTTGCTACCAGCCACACGCAGGGTGCTGGTGGTCTTGCGCTGCAAGGTAATCTTGCGCGGTTCTTCCGCCTTCGCCTTGTGACCGCTCTTCAAATGCGCCAGAAGCGCCTGTTTTTCGTTGTCGGTCACTACTTGCTCGGCGGCGGTGTGCGGCAGGCCTGCCTCACGCATCTGCTGCAGCAGGCGCTCTACCGGTGTGTCGACCACTTTGGCCAGTTCTTTCACCGTGACTTGCGTCATGCACTTCTCTCCTCAGGCCGCGCCTTGTTACTCGAACCAATGGGCACGGGCGGCCATGATCAACTTGCCGGCACGATCGTCGTCGATGCCGTCGATGTCGAGCAGGTCGTCAATCGACTGCTCGGCCAGGTCTTCGCGGGTCAGCACGCCGCGTACCGCCAGTTCCATCGCCAGGTCCTTGTCCATACCCTCAAGCGAGAGCAGGTCTTCGGCCGGCTGGGCATCTGCCAGTTTTTCCTCGGTAGCGATGGCTTTGGTCAACAGGCGATCCTTGGCCCGAGCACGAAGCTCGTCGACGATCTCCTCGTCGAAACCATCGATGTTGAGCATCTCTTCCAGCGGTACGTAGGCAATTTCTTCGAGGCTGGTAAAGCCTTCGTCGACCAGCACCTGTGCCAGCTCTTCATCGACTTCCAGCTCTTCGATGAAGTTGCGCAGGATGTCGCCGGTCTCGGCCTGCTGCTTGGCCTGGATGTCCGACTCGGTCATCACGTTCAGTGTCCAGCCAGTCAACTGGCTGGCCAGGCGTACGTTCTGACCGCCACGACCAATGGCTTGCGCCAGGTTGTCCGCGCCAACGGCGATATCCATTGCATGGGCATCTTCATCGACGATGATGGCCGCGACTTCAGCAGGGGACATGGCGTTGATCACGAACTGTGCCGGGTTGTCGTCCCACAGCACGATATCCACACGCTCACCACCCAGCTCACCGGAGACAGCCTGGACTCGCGAACCACGCATGCCGATGCAGGCGCCTTGCGGGTCGATACGCTTGTCCTTGGAGCGCACGGCGATCTTGGCGCGCGAACCCGGGTCACGGGACGCGGCCATCACCTCGATCAGCCCTTCGGCGATTTCCGGTACTTCGATACGGAACAGCTCGATCAGCATTTCCGGCGCGGTACGCGACAGGATCAACTGCGGGCCGCGGTTCTCGGTGCGGATTTCTTTCAGCAGTGCGCGCAGGCGAACACCGACCCGGAAGGTTTCCCGGGAAATGATGTCTTCGCGTGCCAGCAGTGCCTCGGCATTGTTACCCAGGTCGACGATGACATTGTCACGCGTCACCTTTTTTACAGTGCCGGAAATGATTTCGCCCAGACGCTCGCGATAGGCATCGACGACCTGGGCGCGTTCCGCCTCACGGACCTTCTGGACGATGACCTGCTTGGCGGTCTGCGCGGCGATACGACCGAACTCGATGGACTCGATCTTCTCTTCGATGACATCACCGGCCACGGCGCCAGGCTTGTGGGCCTGGGCCTGGTCGACGGCGTACTGGTGCGCCGGGTCATCCAGATCTTCGTCCTCGACCACGGTCCAGCGACGGAATGTTTCGTAGTTGCCGGTGTGACGGTTGATTTCAACGCGCACATCGACTTCGTCTTCGTAGCGCTTCTTGGTAGCGGTGGCCAGTGCCAGCTCCAGCGCTTCAAAAATTACACCTGCCGGTACGCCCTTTTCATTGGACACCGACTCAACAACCAGCAGTACTTCTTTGCTCATCGTACGCCTCGCCTTTCGCAAGCCATTGGATCCGCGGGATCCGCAGTATCTGGCACGTCTTCAGTCAAACGTGGGAATGATGTTGGCTTTGTCGATCAAGTCGATCGGCAACAGGTATTCGTGGTCATCGACCTGCACCACGACATCCTGCTCCTCCACCCCGCGGAGAAAGCCCTGAAAGTTGCGCCGTCCTTCGAATGGCGAGCGCAGCTTTATTTTCACTTGGTCCCCAGCGTGCAAAGCAAACTGTTCAAGGGTGAACAGCGGGCGATCCATGCCAGGAGAAGACACTTCGAGCGTGTATTCAGAGCTGATCGGATCTTCGACATCCAATACACCACTGACCTGACGGCTGACGATTTCACAGTCATCCACCAGAACGCCGCCTTCTTTATCGATATAAACGCGCAGCATCGAATGCCGGCCCTGGGAAACGAACTCGATTCCCCAACATGTGTAGCCAAGCGCTTCGACCACTGGGGCCAGCATGGCCTGCAACTGTTCTAGCTTGCTCGACACCTGAACCCCCTCGTGCATGCTTTAAAAATAAAAAAATGGGCAAAAGCCCATCCGTGAGAACGCCGCTGAACACCGGCGTCATGTTCTGTCCAGCTAACAAAAAGCCCCTCAAAAGGGGCTCCGCTAATACTGGTTGCGGGGGCTGGATTTGAACCAACGACCTTCGGGTTATGAGCCCGACGAGCTACCAAGCTGCTCCACCCCGCGACAAAGCTGGGGCCGGATTATACGATTGATCCCTTGACAGGTCAACCGAACATCGACCTACAAGAAAGCCCGCTGATGCGGGCTGCCTTGTTTATTGGTACCGAGAAGGGGACTCGAACCCCTACACCCTATGGGCACAACCACCTCAAGGTTGCGTGTCTACCAATTCCACCACCTCGGCTTTACAACACATTTGACGATCTCTGATACATCGTCGAATTCTTGCTTACTTCTTCTGCTCTGGAGCCTGAGGTACATCAGCAGGAGCCGTAGCGGCTGGTTTGCTGCCATCAAGCATTGGAACATCATCGGATGATGGCTTTTGCTTGACTTCCATGACAGCTGGATCTGGCAAACCGATCTGGTTAATTACTTGAGCCTTTTCCTTAGCAAAGTAACCTAAGCCCAGGCTGGTCAAGAAAAAACATGCAGCGAGTATAGCAGTAAACTTACTCAGGAAGGTAGCACTTCCTTGGCTTCCGAAGACAGTATTTGATGCACCTGCACCAAAAGAAGCACCTGCTTCAGCACCTTTACCCTGCTGCATCAGAACCAGGGCAACAACACCCAGGGCACCCAGCAGATGAAAAACGATCACGACTGTTTCCAGCATCTTTTCAGTTTCCCGCGGCGCGACAGATCGCACCGAATTCATCTGCATTCAGGGAAGCTCCACCTACAAGCCCCCCATCGATATCCGGCATGCTGAACAGCTCAGCCGCATTGGCCGCCTTCACGCTGCCGCCATAGAGAAGCCGCACACCTTGCGCGACTTCAGAATCCTCTTTGGCCAGTTGCGCACGAATCGCTGCGTGCACGTCCTGCGCCTGCTCGGGCGTTGCGGTCAATCCGGTGCCAATGGCCCATACAGGCTCGTAGGCAACAACGGCATTGACGAAAGCCTGGATACCAAACGCCTTGATGACACTGTCAAGCTGCTGCCCGACCACTTCAAGGGTTTGCCCTGCCTCGCGCTGCTCCAGCGTCTCACCAATACACAGTACCGGTGTCAGGCCACTGGCCTGGATGGCTGCGAACTTGCGGTTCAGCACTTGATCGGACTCGCCCAGCAACAGGCGGCGTTCGGAGTGCCCAACCAGCACCAGCTTGCAACCGGCGTCGACCAACTGCACCGCAGCGATCTCGCCTGTCAGCGCACCCTGCTCGGCCTGTACAGCCGCATCCTGTGCACCGACCATGATCAGCCCGCTCTGGAGCCCATCAACCACCTGACCAATGTGCAGGCTCGAAGGAATCACAGCGACATCAACGTTGCCAGGCAACACCTGCGCCGCCAGACCCTCGATCAGCTCAGCGACGCTGGCGCGGGTACCGTGCATTTTCCAGTTACCAGCTACCATAGGGCGACGCATGCTTTACCTCGTCGGTCAAAGTGGGCGCAGATCTTACCCAACACTTTCAACACTGACAAGCCCGTCTCAGGCACAAACTTCAGCGACCAGCTTGGCCAGCTCTTCAGCATAACCGCGCACCTGAGCCTCGTCCTCACCCTCGACCATCACCCGTACCAGCGGTTCGGTGCCGGATTTACGCAGCAATACCCGCCCACGCCCAGCCATTTCGTCGGTTACACGGGCGCAGGCTTCCTGCACGGAAGGATGGGTCACCGGATCGACACCACCGGCAAACCTGACGTTGATCAGCACCTGCGGGCACTTGCGGATCTGTTGACGCGCCTCGGCCAGGGTCTGGCCTGCACGGCGCAGCGCCATCAGCACCTGCAGGGCAGCAATGATCGCGTCCCCCGTCGTGGTGTGCTGCAGGCATACCACGTGCCCGGAGTTCTCGCCACCGAGCAGCCAGTTGCGCTCCAACAGTTCAGCAATGACGTAGCGGTCGCCGACGTTGGCACGCACGAAAGGGATCCCCAGGTCGGCCAAGCCCAGTTCCAGGCCCAGGTTGCTCATCAGGGTACCGACCACACCACCGTGCAGACGGTCACGCTGGTGCATGTCGCGGGCGATGATGTACATCAGCTCGTCGCCATCGACCACCGTACCCGTGTGATCGACCATCAGGACCCGATCGCCATCACCGTCGAAGGCAATGCCCAGATCGGCCTTCTCGGCCACCACAGCGGCCTGTACGGCCTCGATATGGGTCGAGCCGCAGCTCTCGTTGATGTTCAGCCCGTTGGGCTGTGCCGCCAGCACGCTGACCTGCGCACCCAGCTCGCGGAATACGTTGGGCGCGATCTTGTAGGTGGCCCCGTGGGCGCAGTCGACCACCAGCTTCAGGCCGGCGAAACTGGTACCGGTCGGCACGCTGCTCTTGCAGAACTCGATATAACGACCCGCCGCGTCGTTGATTCGCGACACTTTGCCCAGACTGGCCGATTCCACGACGGTCATCGGTGCATCGAGCAGTTCCTCGATCATCATTTCGATCTCGTCAGGCAACTTGGTTCCTTTGCCGGAGAAGAACTTGATGCCGTTGTCGTAGTGCGGGTTGTGCGAAGCGCTGATCACGATGCCCGCCTCGGCATGGAAAGTGCGGGTCAGGTAGGCGATCGCCGGGGTCGGCATGGGGCCCAGGAGCATCACGTCGGCGCCAGCGGCGGACAGGCCGGCCTCCAGCGCAGACTCGAACATGTAGCCGGAGATCCGCGTGTCCTTGCCGACCAGGATGCGGCAGGCACCCATGCGGCGGAACGCCATACCGGCGGCCCAGCCCAGCTTGAGCATGAAGTCAGGGGTGATGGGGTATTGCCCAACGCGACCGCGAATACCGTCGGTGCCGAAATATTTCTTGGTAGTCATGGATGCTCCAGAATGTTCTTATTCAGCCGACTCGACGGCTGTGATCATGCGCACGACATCCACTGTCTCGGCCACATCGTGCACACGCAGAATTTTCGCGCCCTTGGTCATGGCCAGTGCAGCCAATGCCAGACCGCCAAACAGGCGCTGATCGACCGGGCGACCCAGCACACCGCCAATCATGCTCTTGCGCGAGACGCCGACCAACAGGGGGCGTCCCAATGCGTGCAAGGCTTCCATGCGTTTGAACAGGCTGAGGTTGTGCTCCAGGGTCTTGGCGAAGCCAAAGCCGGGATCCAGCACGATACGCTCGGCAGGTATGCCAGCCTGCTCACAGGCCTGCATGCGCTCGGCGAGAAAGCCGCTCACTTCCCCCACCAGGTCCTGATAATGCGGATTATCCTGCATATCACCGGGCTCGCCCAGCATGTGCATGATGCACACCGGCAGGCCAACTGCGGCTGCCGCTTCCAAGGCTCCAGGCCGACGCAGCGAACGCACGTCGTTGATCAGGCCAGCGCCCAGGCGGGCCGTATCGGTGATCACCTGCGGCGTGGAAGTATCCACGGAAATCACCACATCGAGGGACTGCGCGACGCGCTCGACCAGCGGTGCGACACGATCCAGCTCCTGCTGCACGGAAACCGGCAGCGCACCGGGACGCGTCGACTCGCCGCCGATGTCGATCAGCGTGGCGCCCGCCGCAACCATGGCTTCTGCATGGCGCAACGCGTTGTCCAGCAGGCTGTAGCGGCCACCGTCGGAGAAAGAGTCGGGGGTTGCGTTGAGGATACCCATCACATGGGTACGGGATAAATCAAGAACCCGGTTGCCGCAAGGCAACCGGGTCGGGTACAGCGTCGAAGTCATGTCAGACCTTAGTGTTCAGCAGCAGGACCGCCAATAGGCGCCTCGGGACGGGAATCCGGAGTGACCGGCGTACCGTTATTGGTGCCCGAACCACCTTCCCAGTCACGCGGCTCGCGCGGTGTGCGGCCGGCCATGATGTCGTCGATCTGGTCGGCGTCGATGGTCTCGTACTTCATCAGCGCTTCGGCCATGGCGTCGAGCTTGTCGCGGTTGTCGGTCAGCAGTTGCTTGGCCGTACCGTAGCAGTGGTCGATGATGCTGCGCACTTCCGAGTCGATAAGCTTGGCGGTTTCACCCGAGAAGCTGGTGTTCTGGCTGGCGCCACGCCCCAGGAAGCCCGAATCTTCGTCTTCGGTGTACATCAGCGGGCCGAGCTTCTCGGACAGGCCCCACTTGGTGACCATGTTCCGGGCGATCTGGCTGGCGCGCATGATGTCGTTGGACGCACCCGTGGTGACACCATCGAAGCCGAGGGTCATTTCTTCGGCGATGCGGCCGCCGTACAGCGAGCAGATCTGGCTGATCAGCGCGCGCTTGGACAGGCTGTAGCGATCTTCTTCGGGCAGGAACATGGTGACGCCCAATGCACGACCACGCGGGATGATCGACACCTTGTAGACCGGGTCGTGCTCTGGCACGAGGCGACCGACGATGGCGTGACCGGCTTCGTGGTAAGCGGTGTTCTGCTTCTCTTTCTCGGACATGACCATGGTCTTGCGCTCGGCGCCCATCATGATCTTGTCCTTGGCCAATTCGAATTCCTTCATCTCGACCAGACGCTTGCCGTTACGTGCAGCGAACAGCGATGCCTCGTTGACCAGGTTGGCCAGGTCAGCACCGGAGAAGCCAGGCGTGCCACGGGCGATGACCGCCGCGTTGACGTTCTCGCCCATCGGCACCTTGCGCATGTGCACCTTGAGAATCTGCTCGCGACCGCGAATGTCCGGCAGGCCGACCACCACCTGGCGGTCGAAACGACCAGGACGCAGCAGTGCAGGGTCGAGTACGTCAGGACGGTTGGTAGCGGCGATGACGATGATGCCATCGTTCATTTCGAAGCCGTCCATCTCGACCAGCAACTGGTTGAGGGTCTGCTCCCGCTCGTCGTGACCGCCGCCCATGCCGGCACCACGGTGACGACCGACGGCGTCGATCTCGTCGATGAAGATGATGCAGGGCGCGTGCTTCTTGGCCTGCTCGAACATGTCGCGGACGCGGCTGGCGCCAACACCCACGAACATTTCCACGAAGTCGGAACCGGAAATGGTGAAGAACGGCACCTTGGCTTCGCCCGCGATAGCCTTGGCCAAAAGGGTTTTACCCGTACCGGGCGGGCCGACCATCAGCACGCCGCGAGGGATACGACCGCCCAGACGCTGGAACTTGCCTGGGTCGCGCAGGAACTCGACCAGCTCGCCAACTTCCTCCTTGGCCTCGTCGCAACCGGCGACGTCGGCCAGGGTGGTCTTGACCTGGTCCTCGGAGAGCAGGCGCGCCTTGCTCTTGCCGAAGCTCATCGGGCCGCCCTTGCCGCCCGCTCCGCCCTGCATCTGGCGCATGAAGAACATGAACACGGCGATGATCACCAGAATCGGGAAGCTGGCGACCAGCAGCTGGGTCCAGATGCTCTGCTGCTCAGGCTGCTTGCCTTCGATGACCACGTTGTTGTCGACCAGGTCGCCGATCAGGCCGTTGTCCTGGATCGCCGGGCGGATGGTCTTGAAGGTGTCGCCATCGGTGCGCTTGCCGGTGATGACGTAGCCGTCGACGGCGACCTTCTCGACCTTGCCGCTCTTCACCTGCTGGATGAATTCGGAGTAGTTGAGGGTCTGCGGCTCGTTCGGGCTGGAGAAGTTGTTCATCACCGTCACCAGGACCGCCGCGATGATCAACCACAGGATCAAATTCTTTGCCATATCGTTCAATTAGCTACCCTCTGAAGCAAGCTCCACGCAGCAAGCGTGCCTCGCATGATAATCACCGCCCTAACTTACTACAGAACCCCCGGATGTGGCAGGCACCGTCTGTAACCCTTTGTGAAACATTCGCTACAGCATGTTCGTCCAGGCGGCACGCACGCGCCATTTGAAAAAAGCTATCACCCCGCGTCAAAGACGCTCATCGCTGGCCGAGCCCTCGATGCCGCGAAAGCCCCGTGCCAGCAGGTATTGCTCGCGAGAACGGTCGCGCGACGATAGCGGCTTGCGCATCTGGACCTTGTCGAACAGCCGACGGACATCCTTGTGGAACGTGTCGAAGCCCTCACCCTGGAAAATCTTGATGAGGAAATCGCCACCGGGGCGCAACACTCGCCCTGCCAGATCCAGCGCCAGTTCGCAGAGAAACATGGCGCGCGGCATGTCCACGGCGCTCAATCCACTCATATTGGGGGCCATATCGGAAATCACAAGGTCTACCTGCGTATTACCTACCGCTTCGAGAATCTGCGCCAGCACGGCGTCTTCGGTGAAATCGCCGCGAATGAAGGTGACATCAGGGATGCTGTCCATCTCCAGGATGTCCGAAGCGATCAACCGCCCCTGGCCGCCGATCAGACGGCTGGTGACCTGCGACCAGCCCCCCGGTGCCGCACCGAGATCGATGACCGTCATGCCTGGGCGAATGATCTTGTCCTTGTCCTGGATCTCCAGGAGCTTATAGCTGGCACGCGAACGATAGCCGTCCTTTTGCGCCATTTTTACGTATTTGTCGTCGAAATGTTCTTTCAGCCAGCTATGGCTTGACTTGGAACGGGCCACTGGGCACCTCAAAAATAAACGGGTCGCGATTAAGTGAGCGGCCCCGAACGTGCTCGGGTAAACTGGCCGCCGTTTTTCACCAGACCAGACGCAGGGGTCAGATTATGCCGCTCACTCAAGAGCAGAAGAAACAATACAAATCCATTGGCCATCACCTGAAGCCGGTCCTGATCGTGGCCGACAACGGGCTGACCGAGGGTGTGCTCGCCGAGCTGGAACGTGCGCTCAACGACCACGAGCTGATCAAGATCAAGCTCAACATCCTGGACCGCGAAAGCCGCCTGCAGACCATTGCCGAGCTGTGCCAGAACGGCTCTGCGGAACTGGTCCAGGTGATCGGCAAGATGGCTCTGATCTATCGCAAGAACCCCAAGCCGAACAAGAACCTGTCCAACGTACACCGCGCCGGCTGATCGCCGCCTCGCCGGGGGCGTGCGTCGCGCGCCCCGCCATATCCGCTTCTTTCCCGCCTCATCAGACACCGCTTGCCAGCGCAATGACCGGCAGCCCGTAGTGCCCGCGAAACGGTCCTGACCTAGATGAAACAGGCCGTTCACCCTTCGATGAACAGCCTGTTCGGTACGGCAAGAGCGGCTCGAAACGTCAGATGTGACGGACTTCGATGATCTCGTATTCCACCACGCCACCGGGTGTGGTCACCGCTACGACGTCGCCTTCGCTCTTGGCAATCAGCGCACGGGCAATCGGCGAGGTCACGGAGATCTTGCCCTGCTTGATGTCCGCTTCATCCTCACCGACGATCTTGTAGACCACGCTTTCGTCGGTGTCGACGTTGGCGATCTCCACGGTGGTGCCGAACACCACCTTGCCGGTGTGAGGAATGGTCGTGACATCAATGACCACGGCATTCTGCATGCGGCCTTCAATGTCACGGATCCGCGCCTCGACCATGCCCTGCTGTTCGCGGGCGGCATGGTATTCGGCGTTTTCCTTCAGGTCACCCAGCTCGCGCGCTTCGCCGATGTCCTGACTGAGTTTCGGGCGGACCACCTTGGTCAGGTGATTCAGCTCTTCTTCGAGGGCGCGAGCGCCCTCGACGGTCATGGGGTATTTATTCATCCTTTCAATCCTGCATGCAGATCCTGCAGGCGACGAACGGTCTTCTCGGGACCGAATTTCAGCGCCTCGCAGACAGCTTCACCGGCCGCAATGGTGGTGGTGCAGTAGATCTTGTGCTGCAACGCATTACGGCGAATGGAATAGGAGTCGGCAATCGACTGACGACCTTCGGTCGTGTTGATGATCAGGGTGACTTCGTCGTTCTTGATCATGTCCACGACGTGCGGACGGCCTTCGGTCACCTTGTTGACGCGACGCACCTTCAGGCCAGCCGCCTCGATCACCTTGGCGGTGCCAGCCGTGGCGACGACCTCGAAGCCCAGGCTGATCAGGTCACGCGCAACACCGGCCACCAGCGGCTTGTCATCGTTGCGTACGCTGATGAAAGCAGTGCCACCGGTTGGCAGGGTTTCGCTGGCGCCCATCTGAGCCTTGGCGAACGCTTCGCCGAAGGTATCACCCACACCCATGACTTCGCCAGTCGACTTCATTTCCGGGCCAAGGATCGGGTCGACACCCGGGAACTTGGCGAACGGGAAGACCGCTTCCTTGACGCTGTAGAAGTTCGGGATGATTTCCTGGGTGAAGCCCAGTTCCTTCAGGGTCTTACCGGCCATGACGCGCGCAGCGATCATCGCCAGGGAAACACCGATGCACTTGGACACGAACGGCACGGTACGCGAAGCACGCGGGTTGACCTCGATGACGTAGATGTCATCGCCCTGCAGGGCCAACTGCACGTTCATCAGGCCGACCACGCCCAGTTCCAGAGCCATCTTGCGCACCTGGTCGCGAACTTCGTCCTGCACGTGGGCCGGCAGCGAGTACGGCGGCAGGGAACAGGCCGAGTCACCGGAGTGCACGCCCGCCTGCTCGATGTGCTGCATGATCGCGCCGATCACGACATCAGTACCGTCGCAGACCGCATCCACGTCCATCTCGATGGCGCAGTTGAGGAAGTGGTCGAGCAGTACCGGGCTGTCGTTGGACACCTGTACGGCTTCACGCAGATAGCGCTTGAGTTCGTCTTCCTGGTAGACGATTTCCATCGCCCGACCGCCCAGTACGTAGGACGGACGCACCACCAGCGGGTAACCGATCTTGGCGGCGGCACGGATGGCTTCGTCTTCGCTGCGCACGGTGGCGTTCGGCGGCTGACGCAGATTCAGGCGCTCGACCATCTGCTGGAAGCGCTCACGGTCTTCGGCACGGTCGATGGCATCAGGGGTGGTACCGATGATCGGTACGCCGGCCGCTTCCAGGGCGCGGGCCAGTTTCAGCGGGGTCTGGCCGCCGTACTGGACGATGACGCCTTTCGGCTTCTCGACACGCACGATTTCCAGCACGTCTTCCAGGGTAACCGGCTCGAAGTACAGGCGGTCGGAGGTGTCGTAGTCGGTGGATACGGTTTCCGGGTTGCAGTTGACCATGATGGTTTCGTAACCATCGTCACGCAGCGCCAGGGCCGCATGCACGCAGCAGTAGTCGAACTCGATACCCTGGCCGATACGGTTCGGGCCACCGCCGAGGATCATGATCTTGTCGCGGGTCGACGGGTTGGCCTCGCACTCTTCCTCGTAGGTGGAGTACAGGTAGGCAGTGTCGGTGGCGAACTCGGCGGCGCAGGTGTCGACGCGCTTGTAGACCGGGAACACTTCCAGCTTCTGGCGATGGGTGCGCAGGTTCTTCTCGGTGACACCCAGCAGCTTGGCCAGGCGCGCGTCGGAGAAGCCCTTGCGCTTGAGGCGCAGCATCAGGTCGCGGTCGATGGCCGACAGCCCCAGGGTCTTGACCTTCTCTTCGTCCTTGATCAGGTCTTCGATCTGGATCAGGAACCAGTGGTCGATGCTGGTCATGGCGAAGATTTCGTCGCGGCTCAGGCCGGCACGGAAGGCATCGGCCACGTACCAGATACGCTCGGCACCCGGCACGGTCAGTTCGCGCTTGAGCACGCCTTCGCTTTCCGGGTTGGCCAGGTCCAGCTTCGGATCCAGGCCGCAGGCGCCGACTTCCAGGCCACGCAGGGCTTTCTGCAGGGACTCCTGGAAGGTACGGCCGATGGCCATGACTTCACCCACGGATTTCATCTGGGTGGTCAGGCGGGCGTCGGCCTTGGCGAACTTCTCGAAGGCGAAGCGCGGCAGCTTGGTGACGACGTAGTCGATGGACGGCTCGAAGGACGCCGGGGTCTTGCCACCGGTGATGTCGTTCTGCAGTTCGTCGAGGGTGTAGCCGACCGCCAGCTTGGCCGCGACCTTGGCGATCGGGAAACCGGTGGCCTTGGAGGCCAGGGCCGAGGAACGCGATACGCGCGGGTTCATCTCGATGACGACCATGCGGCCGGTATCCGGGCAGATACCGAACTGCACGTTGGAACCACCGGTCTCGACGCCAATCTCACGCAGCACCGCCAGGGAGGCGTTACGCATGATCTGGTATTCCTTGTCGGTCAGCGTCTGGGCTGGCGCGACGGTGATCGAGTCGCCGGTGTGCACGCCCATCGGGTCGAAGTTCTCGATGGAGCAGACGATGATGCAGTTGTCCTTTTTGTCGCGGACCACTTCCATCTCGTACTCTTTCCAGCCGATCAACGACTCGTCGATCAGCAGTTCCTTGGTCGGCGACAGGTCCAGACCACGGGCGCAGATCTCTTCGAATTCTTCACGGTTGTAGGCAATGCCGCCACCAGTGCCGCCCATGGTGAAGGACGGACGGATGATGCACGGGAAGCCCAGCTTTTCGAGCACCGCGAAGGCTTCTTCCATGCTGTGGGCGATACCCGAACGCGGGCATTCCAGGCCGATGTCTTTCATGGCCTTGTCGAAGCGCGAGCGGTCTTCGGCCTTGTCGATGGTGTCGGCGTTGGCACCGATCATCTCGACGCCGAACTTGGCCAGCACGCCTTCGCGCTCCAGGTCCAGGGCGCAGTTCAGCGCGGTCTGGCCACCCATGGTTGGCAGGACGGCGTCAGGACGCTCCTTCTCGATGATCTTGGCCACGCTCTGCCATTTGATCGGCTCGATGTAGGTGGCGTCGGCCATGGCCGGGTCGGTCATGATGGTGGCCGGGTTGGAGTTCACCAGGATGACGCGGTAACCCTCTTCGCGCAGGGCCTTGCAGGCCTGGGCGCCGGAGTAGTCGAACTCGCACGCCTGGCCGATCACGATGGGGCCGGCGCCGAGAATCAGGATACTTTTAATGTCTGTACGTTTTGGCATGGGTTGTCACTCAAATCCGCAGGTCAGTCGGCAAGCCGTCTTGAACATTTCATTGAGGTGTCGGGCGGCGACGCCTGGCGCAGCTCGAAGCTGCCGGGGCCGCCCTGGCACCTGATTACTTGATTCTCAAGGCAACCGCTCAGCGACGCTTGGCCATGGCTTGGATGAAGCGATCGAACAGAGGCGCCACGTCGGTCGGGCCGGGGCTTGCTTCAGGGTGACCCTGGAAGCTGAAGGCGCTCTTGTCGGTGCGCTCGATACCTTGCAGGGTGCCGTCGAACAGCGACTTGTGGATGGCCCGCACGTTGGCAGGCAGGGTCGCCTCGTCTACCGCGAAGCCGTGGTTCTGGCTGGTGATCATCACCACACCGGTATCCAGGTCCTGGACCGGGTGGTTGGCACCGTGGTGGCCATGGCCCATCTTGACGGTCTTGGCTCCGGAGGCCAGGGCCAGCAACTGGTGACCGAGGCAGATGCCGAACACCGGGATGTCGGTTTCCAGCACCTGCTTGATGGCGGTGATGGCGTAGTCGCAAGGCTCCGGATCGCCAGGGCCGTTGGACAGGAACACGCCGTCCGGGTTGAGCGCCAGCACGTCGCTGGCCGGAGTCTGGGCCGGCACCACGGTCACGCGGCAGCCACGGGCGACCAGCATGCGCAGGATATTGACCTTCACGCCGTAGTCGTAGGCCACGACGTGGTAAGGCAGCTCGGAAGCCGGGATTTCAGGGTGGCTGTCGGTCTTCAGCTCCCACACGCTGGAGCGCCACTCGTAGCGGTCCTTGGTGCTGACCACCTTGGCCAGGTCCATGCCTTTGAGGCCTGGGAAGCCGCAAGCGGCGGCGATGGCAGCCTCTTCGCTGATGTTGTCGCCAGCCAGGATGCAGCCGTTCTGGGCGCCCTTCTCACGCAGCACGCGCGTCAAGCGACGGGTATCGATACCGGCGATGGCCACCACGTTGTTGGCCTTCAGGTAGTCTTGCAGAGACAGCTTGTTACGCCAGTTGCTGGCTACCAGCGGCAGGTCGCGGATGACCAGGCCAGCCGACCACACGCGGTCGGATTCGGCATCTTCCGGGGTGGTCCCGGTGTTGCCGATGTGCGGGTAGGTCAGGGTAACGATCTGTTGGGCATAGGAAGGATCGGTAAGGATTTCCTGATAGCCGGTCATTGCGGTGTTGAACACCACCTCGCCAACGGTCTGACCGTCGGCTCCAATGGCTTCGCCGCGAAAAATGCTGCCATCAGCAAGGGCGAGTATGGCTGGCTTAGTCAAGAAGACCTCCCGTAGTTAAAGCCTGAAGGGGCGATCGCAGGTTGCAAAAAAGCGGAATGACGTTTGATACGTCACCCCGCTTTATTGGATAGATTCATCTGCGCGCTTTTAGTGGACACACTAAAGCTGTAGCTTACAGAAAAGGGCTCTTTGGGTCTACTACCAATCGGCCTTTCGCTGTTACAAAAAGGCCGTCGATGATCGAATGATCGCCGACGGCCTGATTTTTTCACGGTAATTGACGACCGATCAACGCAAGTCCAACACATCCTGCATGTCGTAAAGGCCTGGCGCCTTGCCATCAAGCCACATGGCCGCACGTACCGCACCACGGGCAAAGGTCATGCGACTGGAGGCCTTGTGAGTGATCTCCACGCGCTCGCCGTCTGCGGCGAACAGCACGGTGTGGTCGCCCACGATGTCACCCGCACGGGTGGTGGCAAAGCCGATGGTCTGGCGTTCGCGAGCACCGGTCTGGCCCTCACGGCCATACACCGCGACCTTTTCCAGGTCACGACCCAGCGCGCTGGCGACCACCTCACCCATGCGCAGAGCAGTCCCCGAAGGTGCATCGACCTTGTGACGGTGGTGCGCTTCGCTGATCTCGATATCCACGTCATCGCCCAACACGCGCGCCGCAGTGTCGAGCAGCTTCAGGCACAGGTTCACACCCACGCTGAAGTTGGCGGCGAAGACGATGGGGATTTCCTTGCCCGCTTCGGCCAGACGCTGCTTCTCTTCGGCGGTGAAACCCGTAGTGCCGATGATCATCGCCTTGCCGGCCTTGCGGCAGAACGCCAGGTTCTTCAGGGTCACCGACGGGTGCGTGAAGTCGATCAGCACGTCGAACTCTTCGGCCACACGCGCCACGTCGCCCGACAGCGGCACACCCAGGCGACCGAGGCCGGCCAGCTCACCCGCGTCAGCACCTACCAGAGTGCTGTCGGGACGATCGATGGCGGCGGTCAGGCCGGCACCCTGGGTCTGGCCCACCGCCTCGATGAGAATCTTGCCCATGCGCCCGGCGGCGCCCATTACAGCAATACGTCGCATGTCCTGCTCCCGTGAGAAATCTTACAAGTCGCCGAAGAAACGCTTCACGCCTTCGAACCAGCCACTGGCCTTGGGCGAGTGCGATTCGTCGCTCTGCAGCGACTCGCGGAACTCCTCGAGCAGCTCGCGCTGACGCTTGCTGAGGTTGACCGGCGTTTCCACCGCCACGCGGCACATCAGGTCGCCCGGACCGCCGCCACGCACTGGCGCCACACCCTTGCCGCGCAGACGGAACTGCTTGCCGGTCTGGGTACCTTCCGGAATCTTCAGCTTCACGCGGCCATCGAGGGTCGGCACTTCCATCTCGCCACCCAGCGCCGCATCGGTGAAGCTGATCGGCACTTCGCAGTACAGGTGCTTGCCATCGCGCTGGAAAATCGGGTGTTCGCGAACGTTGATGACCACGTACAGGTCGCCGTTCGGGCCACCCTGCGGGCCGGCCTCGCCTTCACCCGACAGACGGATACGGTCGCCGGTATCGACACCCGCCGGCACCTTGACCGACAGAGTCTTGTATTCCTCGACCCGACCTTCGCCGTTACAGGACTCGCACGGATCGGAAATGATCTTGCCCTGGCCATGACAGCGCGGGCAGGTCTGCTGCACCGAGAAGAAGCCCTGCTGCATGCGTACCTGACCGATACCGCCACAGGTCGGGCAGGTGACCGGCGAAGAGCCTTTCTTGGCGCCGCTGCCGTCGCACGGCTTGCAGTTCACCAGGGTCGGCACACGGATGTTTACGGTGGTACCGCGCACCGCTTCCTCGAGGTTCAACTCCAGGGTGTAGCGCAGGTCGCTGCCGCGCTGCGGGCCGCCACGACCACCGCCGCGACCGCCGCCGCCGAAGAAGTCACTGAATACATCGCCGAAGATGTCGGAGAAGTTCGCGCCGCCGGCACCGAAGCCACCACCGCCGCCACCCATGCTCGGGTCGACACCGGCATGGCCGTACTGGTCGTAGGCTGCACGCTTGCTGGCGTCGGACAATACCTCGTAGGCCTCGTTGGCCTCTTTGAACAGTTCTTCCGACGCTTTGTCGTCAGGGTTACGGTCGGGGTGATGCTTCATCGCCAGACGACGATAAGCCTTCTTCAGCTCCGCCTCGCTGGCGCCTCGCTCGACCCCCAATACTTCGTAATAGTCACGCTTCGCCATAATTCTTCTGCACTCTTGAGGACGCCCGGCCAAACGCTCCTGAGCCCGGCCAGACTCGTTGAGCCCCTTCAGGCTCGGACCCAACTCACGTCAATTCAACGATCCCGGTCTTCGTTCAACGGCCATCAGCGGCCGTGAAAGCGGCAGAACAAGCCTGCTGCAGGAGCAGCAAAGCTTTGCCACAGGGTTTGCGCAGCACTGCGCGCAAACCGGAAATTTTCGTCTGTTCCAGACACGCCAACGCGGGAGCAAGCTCCCGCGCGGCGACATCCTACCCGTTCCCGCGGGCCTGCGGTCAATCGGGTTGCAAGTGAGCCTGCGCTTACTTGTGGTCCTTGACTTCTTCGAACTCGGCGTCGACGACGTCGTCGGCCTTCGCCGCACCTTCGGCAGGCTTGGCAGCCGCCTCAGGGTTTTCAGCCTGCTCGGCGTACATCTTCTGCGCGATCGGAGCCGAAACTTTCGACAGTTCTTCGACCTTGGCTTCGATGGCAGCCTTGTCGTCACCTTTCACGGCAGCTTCCAGCGCAACCACAGCAGCTTCGACAGCGGCTTTCTCTTCGGCAGTGACCTTGTCACCGGCGTCGGAGATCATCTTGCGAGTCGAGTGGACCAGCGCGTCACCCTGGTTACGGGCCGAGGCCAGCTCTTCAAACTTGCGGTCTTCCTCGGCATTGGCCTCGGCGTCACGCACCATCTGCTGGATTTCTTCCTCGGACAGACCGGAGTTGGCCTTGATCACGATGGACTGCTGCTTGCCGGTGGCCTTGTCTTTCGCGCCGACGTGCAGGATGCCGTTGGCGTCGATGTCGAAGGTCACTTCGATCTGCGGAACGCCGCGTGGCGCTGGCGGAATCTCGGCCAGGTCGAATTTGCCCAGCGACTTGTTCTGCGCGGCTTGCTTGCGCTCACCCTGCAGCACGTGGATGGTCACGGCGCTCTGGTTGTCATCGGCGGTAGAGAACACCTGCGACTTCTTGGTCGGAATGGTGGTGTTCTTCTCGATCAGCGCGGTCATTACGCCACCCATGGTTTCGATACCCAGGGTCAGCGGGCTGACGTCGAGCAGCAGAACGTCTTTCACGTCACCGGCCAGCACGGCGCCCTGGATGGCAGCACCCATGGCAACGGCTTCGTCAGGGTTGACGTCCTTGCGCGCTTCCTTGCCGAAGAACTCGGCAACCTGCTTCTGCACCAGCGGCATACGGGTCTGACCACCGACCAGGATCACGTCGTTGATCGCGCCAATGTCGATGCCGGCGTCTTTCAGAGCGATGCGGCAAGGCTCGATGGTGCGCTGCACCAGGTCTTCGACCAGCGATTCCAGCTTGGAACGGGAGATCTTCACGTTCAGGTGCTTGGGACCGGTCGAGTCTGCAGTGATGTACGGCAGGTTGACGTCGGTCTGGGTGCTGGACGACAGCTCGATCTTGGCCTTCTCGGCAGCTTCCTTCAGACGCTGCATGGCCAGCGGGTCACCCTTGAGGTTGATACCGCTTTCTTTCTTGAACTCGTCGACGAGGTAGTCGATCAGGCGGATGTCGAAGTCTTCACCACCCAGGAAGGTATCACCGTTGGTGGCCAGCACTTCGAACTGGTGTTCGCCGTCGACTTCGGCAATCTCGATGACCGAGATATCGAAGGTACCACCACCCAGGTCGTAGACGACGATGGTGCGGTCACCCTTGGCCTTGTCCATGCCGTAGGCCAGGGCCGCAGCGGTAGGCTCGTTGATGATGCGCTTGACGTCCAGACCGGCGATACGGCCCGCGTCCTTGGTCGCCTGACGCTGGCTGTCGTTGAAGTAGGCCGGAACGGTGATGACCGCTTCGGTCACGGACTCGCCGAGGAAGTCTTCGGCGGTCTTTTTCATCTTCTTCAGGATTTCAGCGGAGATCTGTGGCGGAGCCATTTTCTGGCTGTTCACCTCGACCCACGCGTCGCCGTTGTCGGCCTTGACGATCTTGTAAGGGACCATCTGGATGTCTTTCTGTACGACGTTCTCGTCGAAACGACGGCCGATCAGACGCTTGACCGCGTACAGGGTGTTATGGGGGTTGGTGACCGCCTGGCGCTTGGCCGACTGGCCAACCAGGATTTCGCCATCGTTGGCATAGGCGATGATCGAAGGGGTGGTACGCGCGCCTTCGGCGTTTTCGATGACCTTGACGTTGCCGCCTTCGAGGATGGAGACACAGGAGTTGGTGGTCCCCAGGTCGATACCGATAATTTTACCCATCTTGACTCTCCCGAAACTTTTGATTGGTTGCCGCGACCGGGTTCACAGATCGCGGTAGCTCTTTAAAAACGCTTGACCGTTAAATGGGGGCTGCCCGGAAAATTTCAAGCCTGCTCGTCAATCGAGGGCTTGGCCGGTGCAGGCGCCTTGCTGACCACGACCATTGCCGGGCGCAGCAGGCGACCATTGAGCTGGTAGCCCTTCTGGAACACCTTGAGCACGGTGTTCGGCTCGACGTTGGCGTTCTCTTCCATGGCCATGGCCTGGTGATGCTCGGCGTTGAACGGTTGGCCATGCGGGTCGATGGCTTCCAGCTGGTAACGCTTGAGGGTGTCCTGGAACATCTTGAGGGTCAGCTCGATGCCTTCGCGCATCGGGCGGATGCTCTGATCATCGGGGTTGGACAGCTCGAGACCGCGTTCCAGGCTGTCGATGATCGGCAGCAGGTCGCTGGCGAACTTCTCCAGCGCGAACTTGTGTGCCTTCTCGACATCTTGGTCGGCGCGGCGGCGGACGTTCTGCAGATCCGCAGCGACACGCAGCGACTGGTCCTGTGCGGCAGCCAGTTGCTCTTCGAGCACCTGTACACGGGTCGCCAGGTCTTCACCGGCACCGGCCTGCGCGGCCTGTTCCTGAGCTTGCGTATCCAGGTTCTGTTCGTCAGCCATAACTTTCTCCTCTCGAAAACGTCCGCGATCCCAACTCGCGCTTCTGCCCCCTATATGGGAGCGGAATTTCCAGCTTCAAGGGGCAAGGTCGACGGAAAGCGCATCGGCCACGCCAAAGGCCGTGCGAAGCGGGCATTTTCCGCTACAGAGGTATAAATCCGCCGCCCAGCCGTGCAAATCGGACTAAGCGCGGGCATTGTCAGGCCAAAACAAAACACTGTATAAATAACCAGACCAACGACCTTGGAGCCGCTGCATGCTGGTTCATCTTTCCGTACACAACTACGCCATCGTCGAGCACCTCGACCTGGAGCTCGACCGCGGGATGAGCGTAATCACGGGCGAGACAGGTGCCGGCAAGTCGATCATGCTCGATGCGCTGGGCCTCACCCTGGGCGACCGCGCCGACAGCGGCGTGGTCCGTCCCGGCGCCGACAAGGCCGATATCCTTGCCACCTTCGACCTGGCTGAAATCCCGGAGGCACGCGCCTGGCTCAGCGAGCGCGACCTGGATGGCGACTCCCCCTGCATCCTGCGCCGGGTCATCACCGCCGAAGGCCGCTCCCGCGCCTATATAAATGGCACGCCCTGCCCACAGGGCGACCTCAAGGCACTGGGCGAACTGCTCATCGATATCCACAGCCAGCATGAACACCAGTCGCTGCTCAAGACCGACACCCACCGGCGTCTGCTCGACGAATATGCCGGTGCCACCGAGCTGGCTCGCCAGGTCCAGCTCGCTTCGCAGCGCTGGCGCCAGACCCGCCAGGAACTGGAACGCCTGTCCAGCTCGGGCGATGAGCAGCGCGCACGTCACCAGCTGCTCAGCTACCAGCTTGAAGAACTGGAAAACCTCAGCCTTGGCGAAAACGAGCTGGAACAGCTCGAACAGGACCACAAGGCCCTCACCAATGCCGAAAGCCTGCTGACCATCTGCCGCCAGGTCATCGAGCAGTGCAGCGAAAGTGACTCCGGCAACGTGCTGCATGCGCTCACCAACAGCCTCAATCGCCTGTCCAGCGTCAGCAACAATTCCAACTCGCTCAGCGAAGCGACCAATCTGCTGTCCAGCGCACAGATCCAGGTCGAAGAAGCCATGGGCGAGCTGAATCGCTTCCTCGATCACTTCGACGCCGACCCAGCGCGCCTGCAACAGATAGAAGAACGCCTGGATGCCATCTACAGCCTGGCCCGCAAGCATCGCGTGCAACCCCATGAAGTTGCGGCGCTGCACCAGAAGCTGCTCGACGAAATCGAAACCCTCAACGCCAGCGACGAGTCCATCGAGCGCCTGCAGAACGAGCTGGCCGCCTATGCCCGCCACTACCAGGAAAAGGCCCGGGAACTGAGCGACCTGCGTCACCGCTCGGCGGGTGAACTGGCCCATGCCGTAGAGCAGGAAATCCATCGCCTCGGCATGCCGGGCGGACGCTTCAGCATCGAACTCAAGCCTGGCAGCAGCCAGGAACTGCAGCCCTACGGCCTGGAGCAGGTCGAGCTGCTGGTCAGTGCCAACCCTGGCCAGCCACTCAAGCCATTGTCCAAGGTGGCTTCGGGCGGCGAGTTGTCACGTATCAGCCTGGCGATCCAGGTCATCACCGCACAGACCTCACGCATCCCGACCCTGGTATTCGACGAAGTGGACGTCGGTATCGGCGGCCCGACCGCCGAGATCGTCGGCCAGTTGCTGCGCCGCCTGGGCGACCGTGGCCAGGTGATCACCGTGACCCACTTGCCGCAAGTAGCAGCCCAGGGCCATCAACACCTGTTCGTGCACAAGGTGCGCGAGAGCAATGCCACTCGCACGGCAGTGTCGAAGCTGGGCAAGCAGGAACGCATAGAAGAAGTGGCACGCATGCTGGGCGGGATCGACCTGACCAAAGAGTCGCTGGCCCATGCGAAGAAGATGATCATCACCCCGAAAGGCTGAAATACAGGCAGCAAAAAAGCCCCTTGCCGAACGCATCGACAAGGGGCTTTTTCATGTCGCTGTGAAAGCCTCAGGCCTTCTTGCGTACGTAGAGCACCAGGTTGTGATCCACCAGCTCGTAGCCGTGACGCTCGACGATAGCCTTTTGCAGGGCTTCAATTTCTTCGTCGAAGAATTCGATGACCTCGCCGGAATCGACGTTGACCATGTGGTCGTGGTGGCCACCATCGGCCAGTTCGAACACGGCATGACCGCCATCGAAGTTATGACGCACGACCAGGCCAGCAGCTTCGAACTGGGTCAGGACACGGTAGACCGTGGCCAGGCCGACATCCTCACTGGCATCCATCAGTGCCTTGTATACATCCTCGGCACTCATGTGGCGCTGCTCGGCAGAATCGAGCATTTGGAGGATCTTGACCCGCGGTAGGGTCACCTTGAGTCCTGCTTTACGTAGTTCGCTATTTTCAACCATGGTCAGCTTTCTCGTAGACGCTGCTTCGCAGCTTCTCTTAATGCAGGTATGATCGGGGTTTGTTGACCCAGCCAAGATAGTGGAAGTCGCCCACCGATGCAAAACACCAAGCTCTTGCTAACCAGTTTCACATTCGTGGGACTGCTCGCACTCGCCGGTTGCTCGTTCCCCGGGGTTTATAAAATCGACATCCAGCAGGGAAATGTCGTCACGCAGGACATGATAGACCAGTTGCGCCCAGGAATGACCCGGCGGCAAGTGCGGTTTATCATGGGCAACCCCTTGTTGGTCGACACCTTCCACACCGACCGCTGGGACTACCTGTATAGCCTGCAACCCGGTGGCGGCGAACGTCAGCAAGAGCGCATCAGCCTGTTCTTCAACGGTAACGATCAACTGGTCAGCCTGTCCGGCGACTTCATGCCCGGCGTCAGCCGTGATGAAGCGATCCTCGGCAAAGGCAGCGACACCAGCGTGACACCACCCGTGGAGAACCAGCCGCAGCCCAAACCGGAACAACCGGCTCGCCCAGGCTCGCTGCTCGACCAGATCCAGAAGGACGTCGACAGCGTCGAAACGGTCCCGGCGCCGGTGCAAGAACCGCTGGAAGCGCCCTCGCGCTAAGCCGCATAAAGCGGCCCCCCATAAAAAATGCCCGGCACGCCGGGCATTTTTTTGCCTGCAGAAAGCCTCAGGCGCGGCCTTTGCGCGGCTTCGCTGTTTTCGCCGCACGCAAGCGTCGTACTTCCTTGGGGTCGGCCAGCAGCGGCCGATAGATTTCGATGCGGTCCCCCGCCTCCAGCACATGCGCGGCCGGGTCCTTGACCACCTTGCCGAAGATACCCATCGCCGAAGCCTGCAGATCCAGCTCAGGAAAGGACTGCGCGATGCCACTGGCGAGCACTGCCTGCATCAAGGTGCTGCCAGCCGGTACCTGCAGGGCCAGCAGCACCTGGCGGTCGACGCCGGCATGCACCACCTCGATGTCGATCAGCGGCTCAGGCATGCAGCTGCTTGGCGCGCTGGCAGAAGGCATCCACCAGGGTATTGGCGGCCTGATTGAACAGCGGGCCGAGGGTGGCACGCACCAGCGGCCCGGCGTAGTCGAAAGACAGGTCGAGGCTGATCTTGCAGGCCTTTTCGTTCAGCGCCTTGAAGGTCCACACGCCGTGCAGCTGGTTGAAGGGGCCTTCGACCAGATCCATGATGATCGACTCGCCTGGCACCAGCGTGTTGCGGGTCACGAACTTCTGGCTCAGGCCACCCTTGGCGATCTCCAGGCTGGCACGCATCTCGGTATCGCTGGCCTCGTGCACCAAGGCCGCCGCGCACCACGGCAAGAATTCCGGATAACGGGCCACGTCGTTGACCAGGTCGTAAAGGAACCGGGCCGGGTACGGCAGCAATGCCGAGCGTTGAATATGCGTAGTCATGTCAGCGTCATTTCCAAGGCTGAGCGGCAAACCAACGCCGGACGGCGCTGCATGGCGCGAAAATGAAATCAGGTTAACAGCATCGGACACCGCTGCGCCCTGGCTGTTCTACCTGAGTCGTGGGCCGCTGGGATGCGACACGCCACGTTACATCGGTAAAAAAGTGCGCGCATTGTCCGGGATTCGCCCTTCTCGCTCAAGCGCACCACGGCCCGGGAGCCATGCAACGGCTGCGGCAATGTCGGCCAGAAGCCCGGCAGGCAAGCGTTACACAGGTTTGTCAGGCGCATGACGTTTTCGTTCGCGCTCCGTAGCCGCCGACGCAGCAACTGCCTATAATGCGCCCCCTATGGCCAAACTCAGAAAGCACCCCACAGGGACCATCGCGCAAAATAAAAAGGCGCATCACGATTACTTCATCGAACAGAAGTTCGAGGCCGGTCTGGTCCTGGCCGGATGGGAAGTAAAGAGCCTGCGTGCCAGCAAGGTACAACTGGTCGACAGCTATATCCTGCTCAAGGATGGCGAAGCCTGGTTGATGGGCAGTCACATCACGCCGCTCAAGACCGCCAGCACGCACGTCATCGCCGACCCTACCCGCACCCGCAAGCTGCTGCTCAACCAGCGTGAACTGGACCGCCTGTTCGCCGCCGTGCAACAGAAGGGCTACACCTGCGTAGCGCTTTCGCTGTACTGGAAGCAGCACCTGATCAAATGCGAAATCGCCTTGGGCAAGGGCAAGAAGGAATACGACAAACGCGACACCGAGCGCGAGCGCGACACCAAGCGCGAGCTGCAACGCGTGGTGCGCAACAAGGGCAAGGAAGACTGACGCCCAGGCGCGCTCGCCAGGCCCCGGCGAGCCCTCTGCTCAAAGGTTGTGCCGCCGCTCCGCGCGGGCGGCACGCGCCTCTTGCTCACGTACCTCCTGCAACACCTCCTGCACGTACATCAGGTGCCGGCTCGACACGCTGCGAGCTTCTTCGGCACGCCCCTCGACGATTGCTTCGTACAACTCCCGATGCTGCTCGATGAGCATCTCGCGGGTTTCCGCACGCTGCTTGTACATACCACCGATATTGATCACAACGTTGCGCCGCACCAGGTCGAACAAGCCGCGAATGGTGTGCAACAGCACCGCGTTGTGGCTGGCCTCGGCAATCGCCAGGTGGAAGTTGGCATCCGCCGCGCCCTCTTCGGCACCGCCGCCCTCCTCGGCCCGCGCGTAACAATCCTGCAAGGCATCGAAGGCTTCGCGCAGGCGTTCACGGTCCAGGTCGGTGGCGCGCAGCGCCGCGTAGTAGGCGCATGAAGCCTCCAGCGTGTGGCGGAACTCCAGGAGGTCGCGCTGCGCATCCGGGCTGTTTTCCAGCAGTTGCAGCAGCGGATCGCTAAAGGTCGAGCCGAGGTTCTCGGCCACGTAATTACCACCGCCCTGACGGCTGACCAGCAGGCCCTTGGCGGTGAGCTTCTGGATCGCCTCCCGCAACGATGGCCGCGACACGCCGAACTGCTCGGCCAGGGCACGCTCGGCGGGCAGGCGACCACCGGCCTTCAAGGCCCCCTCCAAAATCATCTTTTCCAGCTGCTCAACGATATCGTCCGACAAACGGCGCTGCCGGATCTGACCAAATCCCATAACCCTCACTCCCGCTTCCCGACCTTGTTATCGGGGCGTCTATTCTGGCCGATCGGCAGACGTTCGGCACCTGGCAGATGCGTCCTGCCGAGCGCGTTTTTATCACCGAGCAGAACAGGTCCGACCAAAGTCGTGCGCTGGACAAATTGACACGCCTCCCATGGGGCCTCTAACCTAGCCAACAATCTCGGTAAATTGGTATTACCAATTATCCAGAGATAAAAGGGAGATCGACCAACCTCCCCTTGCTGGACCTCTCGACCCGAGAGGCCTGAGCTGGTGAACAGGGCGCTGCACCCGCCTGCCGAACCAGGCAACCGCGCCACCGAACACCGGGCCTAACCAAAAACAACTAGGGGCCAACCCAATGCAGACCTGGCAACAACTCTATACCCCCCTGGGCAGCCTCGGCCTTTCCGCCGCCGCTGCACTCATCCCCATCGTGTTCTTCTTCCTGGCGCTGGCGGTGTTCCGGCTCAAGGGGCATATCGCCGGCAGCATCACCCTGGCGCTGTCGGTGCTGGTGGCGATCTTCGCCTTCCAGATGCCGGTGGACATGGCCCTGGCCGCTGCCGGTTACGGATTCGCCTACGGTCTGTGGCCCATCGCCTGGATCATCGTCGCGGCGGTGTTCCTGTACAAACTCACGGTCAAGAGCGGCCAGTTCGAAATCATCCGCAGCTCGGTACTGACCATCACCGACGACCAGCGCCTGCAGGTGCTGCTGATCGGCTTCTGCTTCGGCGCATTCCTGGAAGGCGCGGCCGGGTTCGGCGCCCCGGTGGCGATTACCGCCGCGCTGCTGGTCGGCCTGGGCCTGAACCCGCTGTACGCTGCCGGCCTGTGCCTGATCGCCAACACCGCACCGGTGGCCTTCGGCGCCCTGGGCATTCCGATCATCGTCGCCGGCCAGGTGTCGGGGATCGAAGCGTTCAAGATCGGCGCCATGACCGGCCGCCAGCTGCCGCTGCTGTCGATCTTCGTGCCGTTCTGGCTGATGTTCATCATGGACGGCGTGCGCGGTGTGCGGGAAACCTGGCCGGCCGCGTTCGTCGCCGGGGCCAGCTTCGCCCTCACCCAGTACCTGACCTCCAACTTCATCGGCCCCGAGCTGCCGGACATCACCTCGGCGCTGGTCAGCATCATTTCCCTGACCCTGTTCCTCAAGGTCTGGCAGCCGCAGCGTGCCAGCGACGTGGTGATCAGCGGCGGTGGCGCGGCCATGCTGGGCGGTGGCGGCAGCGCTCCGATGTCGTCGCGCACGCCATCGCCCTACAGTGCCGGGCAGATCTTCAAGGCCTGGTCGCCGTTCCTGATTCTCACCGCCATGGTCACCGTCTGGACCCTCAAGCCGTTCAAAGCACTGTTCGCCGCCGGTGGGCCGCTGCAGGCCTGGACCATCAACACCGCCGTGCCGTTCCTCGACCAGATGGTCATCAAGGGCACCCCCATCGTCGCCAAGGCCACGGCCATGCCGGCGGTGTACAAGCTGGACCTGATCGCCGCGTCGGGCACCGCCATTCTGCTCTCGGCCATCGTCTCGATGATCGTACTGCGCATCAGCGCGAAGATTGGTCTGACCACCTTCAAGGAGACCCTCATCGAGTTGCGCTGGGCCATCGTGTCCATCGGCATGGTGCTGGCCTTCGCCTTCGTCATGAACTACTCGGGCATGTCCTCCACGCTGGCCCTGGTACTGGCCGGCACCGGCGCGGCGTTCCCGTTCTTCTCGCCGTTCCTCGGCTGGCTGGGCGTGTTCCTCACCGGCTCGGACACCTCGGCCAACGCCCTGTTCGGCGCCCTGCAGGCCACCACCGCGCACCAGACCGGCGTCAGTGACGTGCTGATGGTGGCGGCCAACTCCAGCGGCGGCGTCACCGGCAAGATGATCTCGCCGCAATCCATCGCCGTGGCCTGCGCCGCCACCGGCCTGGTCGGCAAGGAGTCGGACCTGTTCCGCTTCACCCTCAAGCACAGCCTGTTCTTCGCCACCCTGGTCGGCCTCATCACCTACGCCCAGGCGTACTGGTTCACCGGCATGCTGGTGCATTGAGCCGCACACCCTGGCGCCGGCCCCGGCGGGCGCCAGTTTTCGATAACCGGGCCCACCCGGAGAAACACCTGATGAGCGAACTCTTCTACAACGCCTCCCCCAAGGCCACCCGCGTCGCCCCCCGCCACCGGCCCCGGCAGTACCCCGAGCACAAGCCGAGCCGCGTGTACCTGTTCGGCACCTGCGTGGTCGACCTGTTCTTCCCCGAAGCCGGCATGGACGCCATTCACCTGCTGGAGCGCGAAGGCATCGAGGTGAATTATCCACAGGGCCAGAGCTGCTGCGGCCAGCCGGCCTACACCAGCGGCTACACCGAACAGGCCCGCGAAGTCGCGCGTGCCCAGGTGCGGCTGTTCGCCGGCACCGACCCGGTGGTGGTGCCCTCCGGCTCCTGCGCCGGTATGTTCCGCGAGCATTACCCGGAGCTGTTCAAGGACGAACCGGCGATGCTCGAACAGGTGCGCGCACTGGCCGAACGCACCTTCGAACTCACCGAATTCCTGCTGCACGTGTGCAAGGTGCGCTTCAGCGACCATGGCCAGCCGACACGCATCGCCCTGCACACCTCCTGCTCGGCACGCCGCGAGATGAACACCCACCTGCATGCCCGCGAGCTGCTGGCCCAGCTGGGTAACGTCGAGCGCGTGGAGCACGACCACGAAAGCGAATGCTGCGGCTTCGGCGGCACCTTCAGCGTGCGCATGCCCGACATTTCCGGCGCCATGGTCGCCGACAAGACCCGCGCCCTGCAGGAATCCGGCGCCGACCAGGTTTTGACCGCCGACTGCGGCTGCCTGATGAACATCAACGGCGCCCTGGAAAAGCAGCGCGCTGCGCTGCGCGGCCAGCACCTGGCCAGTTTCCTGTGGCAACGCAGCGGAGGCCGCTCATGAACGCGCCGCAACGCATCCCCGCCCTGCAGATAGAACCCGACTTCCACGAACGCGCCCGTCACGCCCTGGGCGATTCGCAGCTGCGCGGCAACTTCCGCCGCGCCATGGACTCGCTGATGGTCAAGCGCGCCGCAGCCTTCAGCGACACCGACGAACGCGAAGACCTGCGTGAACTGGGCAACGCCATCCGCGCACGCGCCCTCTCCAAGCTGCCCGAACTGCTGGAACAGCTGGAAAGCAACCTGATCCGCAATGGCGTGAAGGTGCACTGGGCCGAAACGGTCGAAGAAGCCAACGCCATCGTGCTGTCCATCGTTGAACAGCATGGCGCGCGTCAGTTGATCAAGGGCAAGTCGATGGTCAGCGAGGAAATGGAAATGAACCATTTCCTCGGCGAGCGTGGCATCGAATGCCTGGAAGCCGACATGGGCGAGTACATCGTGCAGATGGACCATGAAAAGCCCTCGCACATCATCATGCCGGCCATCCACAAGAACGCCACCCAGGTCGGCCAGCTGTTCCACGACACCCTCGGCGTCGACTTCACCACCGACGTCGACCAGTTGATCCAGACCGGCCGCCGCGTGCTACGGCAGAAGTTCTTCGAGGCCGACATCGGCGTTTCCGGGGTCAACTTCGCCGTGGCAGAAACCGGCACCCTGCTGCTGGTGGAAAACGAAGGCAACGGTCGCATGGTCACCAGCGTGCCGCCGGTACACATCGCCGTGACCGGCATCGAGAAGGTGGTGGAAAACCTGCGCGACACCGTGCCGCTGCTGTCGCTGCTGACCCGCTCGTCGCTGGGCATTCCGATCACCACCTACGTGAACATGATCTCCGGCCCGCGCAAGGCCCACGAGCTGGACGGCCCACAGGAAGTGCACCTGGTGCTGCTGGACAACGGTCGCAGCCAGGCCTTCGCCGACAGCGAGCTGCGCCAGAGCCTCAACTGCATTCGCTGCGGCGCGTGCATGAACCACTGCCCGGTGTACACCCGGGTGGGCGGGCACACCTACGGCGAGGTCTACCCCGGCCCGATCGGCAAGATCATCACCCCGCACATGGCCGGCCTGGCTCGCGTGCCGGACCACCCCAGCGCCTCGTCACTGTGCGGTGCCTGCGGCGAAGTGTGCCCGGTGAAGATCCCCATTCCCGCCCTGCTGCGCCGCCTGCGGGAAGAGAACGTCAAGGCCCCGGACAGCCCTAACCCGGTGATGCGCGACCAGGGCCGCAAGTATTCGCGCAAGGAACGGTTCATCTGGAACGCCTGGCGCCTGCTCAACACCTCGCCCGCGCTGTACCGCGTGTTCGGCTTCTTCGCCACGCGCCTGCGCGGCCTGCTGCCCGGCGATATCGGCCCGTGGACGCAACACCACAGCAAGCCCAGGCCCGCCGCCCGCTCGCTGCACGAACTGGCCCGCGAACACCAGGCCCGCCACAAGGAGAGCGCCCGATGAGCGCCAAGCACAACATTCTCGGCAAGCTGCGCCGCAGCCTGGAAGGCACCCGGCCCATCGCCGATCAGTTCAATGAAGCGCTGGTGACCGAGCCCTGGACCTACCCCCCGGAGCAACGCGTGGCGCGCCTGCGCCAGCTGATGGAAGCCGTGCACACGGAAACTCACCTGTGCAGCGAACAGACCTGGCCACAGCGCCTGGCCGAGCTGGTGCACGAGCGCCAACTGGCCAACCTGCTGATCGCCCCCGGCACGCCCGCCGGCCAGCGCGTGCAGGCGCAGTGGGCGCAGCAACCCGGCCTGCCGCCACTGAAAACCTACGAGCGCCCCATCGAAGCGTGGAAGAAGGAGCTGTTCGACGATGTCGCCGCCAGCTTCACCTCCACCCTCGGCGCCATCGCCGCCACCGGCAGCCTGATTCTCTGGCCCACCCGCGAAGAGCCAAGACTGATGAGCCTGGTGCCACCAGTACACTTCGCCCTGCTCAAGGCCAGCCAGATTCGCGATAACCTCTACCAGGTGCAGCGCGAACAGCATTGGGCCAGCAGCATGCCGACCAACGCGCTGCTGATCTCCGGGCCATCCAAGACCGCCGACATCGAACAGGTGCTGGCCTATGGCGCCCATGGTCCGAAAGACCTGGTGGTGCTGATTGTGGAGGACGCATGACCCTGCCCGCCGCCTTTCTGCGCCAGGCGCAGTTGCTCATTCCAGAACAGCGGCGCTTCGACGACCCGCTGTCGACCCTGGCCTTCGGCACCGACGCCAGCTTCTACCGGCTGGTACCTCAGCTGGTGATTCGCGTGGAGTCCGAAGACGAAGTGGTCGCCCTGCTCAAGCTGGCCCAGGCCCACCAGGTGTCGGTGACCTTCCGCGCCGCTGGCACCAGCCTCTCGGGCCAGGCCATCAGCGACTCGGTGCTGCTGGTGCTGGGCGACAACTGGAACGGCCGCGAAATTCGCGACCAGGGCGCGCAGATACGCCTGCAACCCGGCGTGATCGGCGCCCAGGCCAACGCCTGGCTGGCCCCCTACGGGCGCAAGATCGGCCCCGACCCGGCCTCGATCAACGCCTGCAAGATCGGCGGCATCGTCGCCAACAACGCCAGCGGCATGTGCTGCGGCACCGCGCAGAACACCTACCACACCCTGGCCGGCCTGCGCCTGGTGCTGGCCGATGGCACGCGCCTGGACACCGAAGACCCGGCCAGCGTGGCGGCCTTTCGCGCCAGCCACGCCGAACTGCTCGCCGAACTCGCCCGCCTGGGCCGGGAAACCCGCGCCAATACTGAACTGGCCGCGCGCATTCGCCACAAGTACCGGCTGAAGAACACCACCGGCCTGTCACTCAATGCCCTGGTCGACTTCGACGAGCCGCTGGACATCCTCAGCCACCTGCTGGTCGGCAGCGAAGGCACCTTGGGCTTCATCAGCGCGGTGACCTACCACACCGTGCCCGACCACCCGCACAAGGCCTCGGCGCTGATCGTGTTCCCCGACGTGGAAACCTGCTGCAACGCCGTCACCGTGCTCAAACAGCAACCGGTGGCAGCCGTGGAGCTGCTCGACCGCCGCAGCCTGCGCTCGGTGCAGAACAAACCCGGCATGCCGACCTTCGTGCGTGAACTTTCAGACAACGCCTGCGCCCTGCTCATCGAAGCCCGCGCCGCCAGCCACAGCCTGCTGCACGAACAACTGGCGCAGATCATGGCCGCGCTGGCCGCCTTCCCGGTGGAAAAACAGGTCGACTTCACCGAAGACCCAGTGGAAAACGCCCGCCTCTGGGCAATTCGCAAAGACACCTTCCCCGCCGTCGGCGCCGTACGGCAAACCGGCACCACGGTGATCATCGAAGACGTCACCTTCCCGGTGGAGCAACTGGCCGTCGGCGTGCGCCGGCTCATCGCGCTGTTCGACAAGCACCATTACGACGAAGCCATCCTCTTCGGCCACGCCCTGGAGGGCAACCTGCACTTCGTCTTCACCCAGGGCTTCAACAGCCACGAAGAGGTGGCGCGCTACCAGGCGTTCATGGACGACGTCGCCGAGCTGGTGGCGGTGGAATTCGGCGGTTCGCTGAAGGCCGAGCACGGCACCGGGCGCAACATGGCGCCCTTCGTCGAAAAGGAATGGGGCCACGACGCCTACCAGTTGATGTGGCAACTCAAACGCCTGCTCGACCCCAAGGGCATCCTCAACCCGGACGTGATCCTCAGCGACGACCCGCAGATTCACCTGAAGAACCTCAAGCCGCTGCCCGCCGCCGACGCCATCGTCGACAAGTGCATCGAGTGCGGCTTCTGCGAGCCGGTGTGCCCCTCCAAGGGCCTGACCCTCAGCCCGCGCCAGCGCATCGTCATCTGGCGCGACATCCAGGCACGGCGGCGCAACGGCGAAGACACCCAAGCCCTTGAGCGCGACTACCAGTATCAGGGCATCGACACCTGCGCCGCCACCGGCCTATGTGCGCAGCGCTGCCCGGTGGGCATCAACACCGGCGAGTTGGTCAAGCAACTGCGCGGCACCCAGGCCCGCCACGACAAGACCGCCGGCTGGCTGGCCCAGCACTTCCACACCGCCCTGCGCGGCGCGCGCTTCACCCTGTGGGCCGCCGACGGCGCCCGCCGCCTGCTCGGCGCCCCGCGCCTGACGCGCCTCACCGCGCGCTTGCACCAGGCCACGGCCGGCCGCGTACCGCAATGGACCCCCGCCCTGCCCAAGGCCACCGAGGCGATTCGCTTGAACAGCCCGGCCCAGGACTCACGTCCGCGAGTGGTGTATCTCGCTGCCTGCGTGTCGCGGGTCATGGGCCCAGCGGCCAGCGACCGCGAACAGACCTCGTTGCTGGACAAGACCCGCAGCCTGCTGGAAAAGGCCGGCTACCAGGTGGTATTCCCCGACGACGCCGACAGCCTGTGCTGCGGCCAACCCTTTGCCTCCAAGGGCTACGCCCGCGAAGCCGAAGAGAAACGCAACGAACTGATCAATGCCCTGCTGCGCGCCAGCCGTGGTGGCCTCGACCCGATCTACTGCGACACCAGCCCCTGCACCCTGCGCCTGGTGCAGGACCTCAAGGACATACGCCTGGACCTCTACGACCCGGTGCGCTTCATCCGCACCCACCTGCTCGACAAACTGGTGTTCACCCCGCAACAGGCGCCGGTGGCGGTGCACGTGACCTGCAGTACCCAGCACCTCGGCGAAAGCCAGGCGCTGATCGAACTGGCGCGGCTGTGCAGCGTCAATGTGGTAGTACCCGAAGGCATTCACTGCTGCGGCTTCGCCGGCGACAAGGGCTTCACCACCCCGGAACTCAACGCCCACGCCCTGCGCCCACTCAAGGAAGCCGTGCAGCATTGCAGCGAAGGCTTGTCCACCAGCCGCACCTGTGAAATCGGCCTGAGCCATCACTCGGGCATCGACTACCACAGCCTCGTCTACCTCGTAGACAGGGTCACCCAGCCGCGCGCGCACTGAACCGCACACTTCAACCAAAGGGGCATCTTTGCCCCTTTTTCGTGCGCGTTAGGCACTTTTCGACTTTTTATTACGCTTAGGAAAATAAATAGAACCCTCGCCAAGCGGCGCAGTCCATCCAGTAAGCCCGCACGAATGCGGGCTCCCTTTCAGGGGTGCAGTACGCACTACCTGACACCTCGGGTAGCGGCCTCACGACCGGCCATACCGAGTCCACAGGTTCAAGGAGAAACGACATGAAACGTACCGCTTTTACAGGACTGTTCCTCAGCGCTGCACTCCTCGCGTCGCCGGTGTTCGCCGCTGATGATCTGTGCGACAGCAACCTGCAGGCCATCAAGGATGCCCAGGTTTCGACCAACACCAACCTCAGCCCTGAAACCCAGGAAATGCTGAAAAAGGTGGAAGCCGACGGCATGGCGGCCAAGGCCAAAGGCGACGAGAAACAGTGCATCGAGCTGACCTCCAAGGCCATCGCCAGCCTGAAGAAAATGGGCTCGGGCAGCGAAGGCGCCAAATAACTGCCGAACAGCACCAGGCAGTGGGTCGACGTGTCGCGCCGATTGGCGTACACTGCGCCCCACTGACTGCCTACAGGTAGTCACGGGGCCGATCAGGATTCGACGCCGGTGACGAAACTCTAGGTGCATGCCGACTTGGTAACAGAAGTCGTAAATCCACTGTTGCAACTTTCTATAGTTGCCAATGACGAAAACTACGAGGGCTACGCTCTCGCTGCGTAAGCGGCGCGACTAGCTCTTCTGGTAGCTTCGGCTCCAGCAATCGCTAGGGGATGCCTGTAAACCCGAACCGATTGTCATACAGAACAGGATCGTCACCTAGGACGTTGCGGCCGACGTGACTAAAACTTACGCAACTCGCCCAAAGCACCCTGCCCGTCGGGTCGCTGAGGGTTAACTCAATAGACACGGCTAAGCATGTAGGACCGACAGCGGAGTACTGGCGGACGGGGGTTCAAATCCCCCCGGCTCCACCAAACAAGCGTTACAAATCAAGCACTTAACGTTATGCGCAAGTGCTTTTTTTGTGCCTTTTGGGGGCTGTTTTGGCTGCGGAATGCCAGCTTTATGACGGCCTTCGTCCCTTCCTCCAGGCTTCCAATGGTGCCCCTAGGTATAGACTTGCCCCTATGGTCGCAGCATATTGCCAGCACCAAGGTAAGTGAATGTCGGGATAGGGATATGACGGCTGAAATGGGATTCCCCCCCCCCCCTCACTCTACTAGGTGTCAGTTGGCCAGTGAGTGGGCGACAGTCACCTAGTCTTGGGGGCGGTAGCAGCGTAACGCGCCGTTATCTTGGCGCTGCACAAAGCCACAGCTCGGACCGAACCGGCACGACCTCCATCCAAATACCTACCACAGACGAATGCTGGAGGAGCGTTTCCTTAAGCCAGTACGTTGCCCTGAGCCGTAACTACCACAAAGATGACCCAGCCCTGCTAACAGTCGCTTAAGCAAAAAGTTCCACTGCATACTTAATGGCTGTATGACATTATATCCAGCCCCCATAGCTTGCCAGTGGGCAGAAGCACTGCAGCAATAGCGATGCGATAGGAGACGCTGACTGATGGACCGAACCAAACGATTCGAGGTGCTGGAGGCGGAGTATCAGCTGTTTGTTAGCCAGCGCGACAATACCCTCCCGAGCAAGCCCCGCATTGCCGCCTGGGGCCTAGTGCCAGGCCACAATGAGTCAGTATGCTTGACAGTCGCCTACCCTTTCCCTGCAGCCACTGTATGGAATGCTGTCGACGCGTGCATCTGCTTGCTGACACCGCCGCCATGGACCGCGGCGACGGAGTCTGCCGGCACCTGAATGAACACGACGCCGGTTGCCACATCTATGACTAGCGGCCAGACGCCTGCCGCGTTGATCGGCAATACGAACTGCATCATCGCCGGGCCATTAGTTGGGACACGTTCGTCAGAATGAATGAAGCCGGATGCAACAATTGCGAGCTCTCAGAGCTAGCGAGGCTACCCGAACAATCCCGGCCCATACAGACAACCGCTACACACAACCGTAGGAACTTCAGAATGGGAATTAGCTACCGCGCGGATGATGACCTGGCCTTTCTACAATATTGCCGGGAAGACGATATCCGCAACCTGGCGGCCTATCTCATGTTCGACAAGGACGGAGGAAAGCGCAGGGCAAGCGAAATCGCTGATGATCCGCAATTCAAAAAGCTGCAGGGCCAGCCAGATCAATGGCGTCGCTGCTGGCAACTGGTTGCTGGTGAGCTACAACATTTCGCTGGAGACTCAATCGTCAACCTGTTCCGCCGTCAGGGTGTGCTTTACAAGGAAATGCTCTGCGACGTCTGCGACAAGACCGATGTGAAATACGACAGCAAAGCCAGCGCCTACGATATCGAAAACCAGCTTATCGAGAAGTTGGTGGCAAAGAGCTGGGAACAAATGTCGCAAGACCAGCAGCGTAGCACAGCCGAAGAAATGAACCTGAACAGCTCGCTCGGGGCGGTGCCGCTGGTCGCGATCCTCAATGCAATTCGTGCAGGTGGCCTGGGCTCATTGCAGTGGTCATCTTGGCTTGCCAGGGGCGCTACTGCTTCATTCAGCAATGCAGTCGGGGTAACCCTGGGTGGCGCTGCAGCTCTGGTAGGTGGGCGCGCAGTAGCGGCCATAGCCGGGCCCTTGGCAGCGATTGCCGTCACCGTTCCTCTGCTCAGCGGTACGGCGTACCGGGTCACTATCCCGGCTGTCATTCAAATCGCGTTCATGCGGCGGCAGTATGAAAAAGAGGATCACTTCTAATGCAGGCAGCAGCAGAACTTCTGGGAAAAATCTGGGTGCTCGACGAGGCGGCTTTTTCGAAGGCCCTTATCGATGCGCTGGCAGCAGGCAAGGCAGTCATTCATGACGGCGTGGCTTATTATGCGGCGGGCAGTGGTAAGACGGGTGTTATCCAGCATCTGCCGTTCAAGGAAACGGTATTCAAGTCCGCCGAAGAAGCACTCAAGGCCGCGCAGATGACCACCGTGATGGCTACCGCTGCGTCCACCTGCGTGATTCTCGGTGCGCTGATTATCCAAACTAAATACCTGGCGGCAAAACTCGACAAGATCCAGAACACCGTCGACGAAATCGCCAAAGAGTTGCATACCCAAAACATCGTCTATTACATGGATAAGGTCACCGACTACATCGGTAGTATCGAAGTAGCCCGCACCTTGCTAAAGGACCGCAGTCTGGCTAGCGAAATCAAGGAGATGGCCTTCCCCTTGCTGGCATCAGCCGCAGCCAAGCGCAATCATGCGATGTCCTTCATCGATAACATTCTGGCATTGGCGCAGAACAGCAACGAGTTGAGCAGCAAGCACTACGAGCTGGTGGTGAATTTTGCGCACATGATGCTGGAGATCATGCCGCTCGGCATCCATACGGAATATTTACTGGCTGCCCGCGTTAGCAAACCGATGCTCGCCCAACTGATACTGGAAGAAGGCGCAGAACGCTATCAGGGCGCAATGCAACAATATAAGGCATTTCTCAATGCCCAACATCGTGAACTGGTACGAGGTAACATTGGTGACAAAACCGTGGTCCTGCAGCGCATCGAAGACAAGGCCCGCCACCTGATTCAATCGCAAGAGAATCAGCTACTGCTAACGTTGCCCTACGGCCGTATGGCAGCGCTCGAGGCTGCATGAGCTGACTAGCCAGCACAGTCGAAAAGGAGTTCTCGCTCGGTGCTCGTCAAACCGAGCCGGCGGCCGCCGGGTTCTACCCCATTAACACGGACACTTTCGAGTAAGCTCACACCGAGCGGAAGGAGTGTTCATGAAGCGCAAAAAATACCGCCCAGAGTTCAAGCGGGAAGCCGTTGAGCTAGTTCGTCGTTCAGGAGCGAGCTGTCGACAGGTAGCCCTGGAGATTGGTGTTGCTCCTAACCTGCTCACACGCTGGGTACGGGAGGCACAACCAGACACTGAAAAAGCCTTTCCTGGTACGGGAAGCCCGCTAGATGAGGAGCTTGCCCGCCTCAAGCGCGAGTTAGCCCGAGTAACCAAGGAGCGTGATTTTTTAAGAGACGCGGCAGCGTACTTTGCCAAGGAGTTATCGAGCGGTGCACGGTGATCCAGCGCTGCCGTAAAGACTACCCGGTACGATTGATGTGCCGTTGTCTGAAGGTTTCCGCTAGCAGCTATTACGCCTGGCAGGATCGTGAACCAAGCCCGCGAGCTCAGGAGAATGCGCGCTTGGTGAAGCGCATTCGGGAGATTCACGAGGACAGCCGCGGTGTAATCGGAGCGCCACGAATGCACGAGGATTTGCTCGATGAGGGCGAAGCCGTCAGCCTGAACCGAGTTGCCCGCCCGATAGCGGCTGAACGAATTCAAGGCTGGCCATGCCGGAAGCGGCGTGGCTTTGGAAGAGTCGCCAGCAGCCGTCCAACAGGCGTGAAAAACCTGCTGGAGCGCGACTTCACCGTGCAGGAACCATAGCGCAAGTGGGTCACGGACATCACGGAAATCGCCACCCAGGAAGGCAAACTCTTTCTATGCGTGGTGCGCGATTTGTACAGCAAGTTGGTGATCGGTTGATCGATGCACCACCGCCAGGATCGGCAGATGGTGATTCGAGCGGTGGAGATGGCGATCTGGCAGCGCCAGGGTGACTGGTCAGTGATCCAGCATTCGGATCGCGACATCCAAGGCGGATTCACCAACGCCGACTACCTGCGCTTTCTGAATCGCAACACGCGGATTTGTAGCATGAGTGCCTTCGGGCACTGCGGCGACACCGCTGCCTGTGAAGGCTTCTTCAGTCAGCTCAAACGGGAGCGCGTTGTCCATCAGTCGTATCGAACTCGTGATGAGCCTTGGGCGGATCTATTCGACTACATCGAGCGGTCTCACAACCCACGAATGCGTCGTAGAGTTGCCCCGTAAGAGCAGAAGTTTTCAGCTCTTTTCAAACCGTCCGTGGAAATGGGGTAGAACCCGTTTACGGGAGGTGGATGCCGACTGCCGCCCCTCAGACAGGCTCAAGGGCGGAGCATCGCTGGAATTCCAGCGATGCTCGTAAGCTCGCACGAAAAGCAACTCGCGAATGAGGGCTAGGAAGATATGCGCGACACCCATCATAATGATAGCCTTAAGCCATACCCGAGCTTGATTGGGCTGGGTACGCCTCAAGATGTGATATCTGCCAACTCTAGGGACGGGCCAATGATTACGAGTGCGACAATTGCGGCTTTTGTGGCAAAAAACTTTGGGAAAATTGTGGAAACAGCCAAAGCAACCTACACATTTGCTGACGAGACAATTCAGATCAGGTTGAAAACAGCGTACACCGACTACTTAACAAATACAGCTGTTAAATTTTCAAAATCGAAATCTTTTTTTATCAGAAACCAACCAACTGATTTATATGACTACTACGTGCCAATAGGGATTTTTTGCAATTCAAAATTCATATCAGAGCCCGACACGGAAAATTGTTTAGACAGCAACAAAAAGATTGTGATCTCCGGGTCAGGGGGCAGCGGAAAAACCATCCTTATAAAGCATCTATTTTTGGACTGTATATCGAAAGGTGATTACGTTCCGATTTTGATAGAGTTACGCGACCTAAATATTAACGAATCAAGCCTAGACAACGCAATTAAGGAAACACTGGAAAATTTCGGATTTAATACCCAAGGCGAATACATAGAAAAATCGAAGAAAGCCGGTAACTTTTGCTTCTTCTTTGATGGGTATGACGAAGTCAATCACAAAAGAAGACCGCAGCTTATTCGAGAAATAAAACGTCTGATATTGAAATATCCTAAATGCCCAGTCATCATATCATCACGACCAGATGACATATTCAGCGGCATAGAGGAATTTTCTGTCTACCACGTACTACCGCTAGATTTAGACTCTGCGAAGAGTCTTGTCAAAAAACTCCCATTCGATGAAGAAATAAAAAACAAATTTACTCTTGATCTAGAGCAGAGCTTGTTTGTCAAACACGAGTCTTTTTTATCCAACCCCCTTCTTCTTTCGATAATGCTACTCACATACGGTGAATACTCAGAGATACCATCAAAACTAAGTATATTCTACAATCAAGCGTATGAAGCACTGTTTCTCCGTCATGATGCTTATAAAGGTGGCTACAGCCGGGACAGACTTACTACGCTAGACATACAAGACTTCGCTAGAGTGTTTTCAGTTTTTTCACTGCAAACCTACGACCGCAGTGAATTTAGAATGAGTAGAAGCAATTGCTTAGCCTATATTGAGAAAAGCAAGCAAGCTACTCGACATAGCTTCACTTCAGAAGAGTACCTATCCGATCTATTGAGCGCGGCATGCTTACTAATGGAAGATGGTCTTGACATAACTTATTCGCACAGGTCATTTCAGGAGTATTTCGTTGCGCTCCATATATCCGTTGCACCTCCAGAGATTCAAGAAAAACTTCTGGAACGGTTCTGGAAAAGAATGCGCTCTGACATGGTAATAGACATCCTTTACGAGCTCAATCCGGATCTTATAGAAAGGACATTAATCATCCCCAAACTGGAGAAACTTCTCAGCACAGTCGGAGTTAAGAAAAAAGCCGGAGTTACTCATACAACAAGACTATTCAAATTCAACTATAAATATCTTAATTTAGAACCAGATGACATAACAGCAACCCTGAATTCTAATGAAGCGACGGAAATGGATGTCGCACACTTAGCAGTACGCAGTTGCGGTAACTTTATCTTCTCTTCCAATGAAGAATACAAAGCCTACAGAGATAACCTGATCACAGAATACGGAGTCTATGGAAGTACGACTCGATTGGAAACTAAAGACTTGACTCATCGCTCGCCGGTAATGATAAGCGTAGCCAATGGGATAGGGACGTTTTCGACGAGCTATTTACAAGAAATCATAAATGTGCTTGCCGCCTTGAAGAAAAAGCACGCCAACCGTATTGAACAATTGGAGAGCCTGCTAGGAATTTGAGGTAATTACTTAACCGCTCCACAAACCCCACATTCAAAGCGGCCAGATGATCTCCGATGCTGTGCTCCCGATTCCCTCCGGAGCCAGCCCCGCCATGATGCGACCCGACGCCAAAGTCGAAAAAGTCTATCTCTATCCCAAGCCCGTGGACTTCCGAAAATCCATCGACGGCCTGGCCGCGCTGGTCGAGTTGGATATCAAGGTGGCGGTGTTTGACCCCGTACTGTTCGTCTTCCTCAATAAGCCCCGCAATCGAGTGAAGATCTTGTATTGGGAGCGCAACGGCTTTTGCCTTTGGCTCAAGCGCCTGGAGTCCGAGCGGTTCAAAACATCGCCCGATGCCACGGACGAGGCGATTGTCCTCAGCGTTCAGGAACTGAATTGGTTGCTCGACGGTTTTGATCTTTGGCGCAACCGCCCTCATCAAGTTTTGACCCCGCGCTACGTGGCATGACCCGGTATAATCCGAGCCATGATTTCTCTGCCCGATGACCTTCCTGATGATCCTGTCTTGCTCAAGCAACTGCTGCTTGAGGCGCTCACTCGACAGGAGGAATCGGCCCAGGCTTATCAGACCCACATCGTCGACCTGAAAGAACAGATCAAGCTGTTGCGCGACCGTCTGTTTGGGCGCAAGTCCGAGCAAACCGTTGAGCCCAATACGCCGCAACTGGCCTTGCTCAATGAGCCTGAAAGCGAGCCGATGCCTTCAGTTGGTGACGCTGATGAAGAAGTTGTTGCACCGACACCTCGCCGTGGCAAACGCAAGCCGTTGTCGGCCGATCTGCCGCGTATCGAAGTCATTCATGAACTGCCCGAACACGAACTGACCTGTGCGTGCGGTTGCCGCAGACACGCCATCGGCGAAGAGACCAGCGAGCAACTGGACATCGTGCCGATGCAGATCCGCGTCATCAAACATATCCGCAAGGTCTACGGTTGCCGGGGCTGCGAAGCAGCCCCCGTGACGGCTGACAAACCTGCGCAACAGATCGAAAAGAGCATGGCCAGCCCGAGCGTATTGGCCATGCTGCTCACCACCAAGTATGTCGACGGTTTGCCGCTGCATCGGTTTGAAAGTGTGCTGAGTCGCCACGGTATCGATATCCCTCGGCAAACGCTGGCTCGCTGGATTATCCAGTGCAGCGAACACTTCCAGCCGCTGATCAATTTGATGCGTGACCGACTGCTGGAAAGTCCGGTCATCCACTGCGATGAAACCCGCGTCCAGGTGTTGAAAGAGCCGGATCGAGACCCGACCAGTCAATCTTGGATGTGGGTGCAAGCCAGCGGTCCACCGGATCGAAAAGTCGTGCTATTTGATTACACGTCCAGCCGTGCGCAGGAAGTGCCGTTGCGCTTGCTGGAAAGTTATCGCGGTTATGTCATGACCGACGATTACGCCGGCTATAACGCGTTGGCGTTGCAGCCAGGTGTGGAGCGTCTGGCGTGCATGGCCCATGCACGACGCAAGTTCGTGGATGCGCAAAAAGTGCAGCCCAAGGGTAAAACCGGAAGGGCCGATGTCGCGCTGACGATGCTCAACAAGCTATACGGCATCGAACGCGAGCTCAAGGACGTCAGCGATGAACAACGGTTTATCGGTCGTCAGGAACAGAGCCTGCCGATCCTGGCCCAACTGAAAAGCTGGCTGGATAAAACCCTGCCTCAGGTGACAGCACAGAGTGCGTTGGGTAAGGCAGTGCATTATCTGGCAAATAACTGGAGTCGGCTGGGACGCTATGTCGAAGCGGGTTACTTGCCCATCGACAACAATGCGGCCGAAAGAGCGATCAAGCCGTTTGTCATCGGGCGCAAGGCCTGGCTGTTCAGCGACACCGTCAATGGCGCGAATGCCAGCGCGAAGATCTACAGCCTGGTCGAGACCGCCAAGGTCAACGGCCAGGAGCCTTATACGTGGCTGCGCCACGTACTGGAGCGGCTGCCGCACGCTTCGTCGGTAGCCGACTACGAAGCCTTGCTGCCGTGGAACTGCTCGCCAGAAATGCCACGGTAAACCGTTAACCCATCGTTTGGCAGATGGGGTTTATGGATCGCATACCGACAAGCTCGCAGGCCGTCGGCGTCCTGCGCCTTTCGACCGCCCATCCAATGCCAGTGAGGCCGTATGAAAGCACGAGAAGCCACCCTCATCGCCAAGCGCTACCAAGCACGTAAACAAGCGTTCGACGATTTGCACGCGCTATTGCTGCCTTTCTTCCGCCGTACTTCTCTGGCAGACAGTATGAAAGAGATCAGCGAGTGTGTCTCCGAAGCCTGGCATACCAATACCTTGTGCGGCAGGCTGTCGGATTACGGCGATTTCGGTGAACTGCATTGGTGCTAACCACTCCCTCAAAAGCATCATGGTGACGATCGGCTCACGGCAAGGAAAGCTTTTCCAGTGGGAACCGATTAGCATCATGTACTGTAATTAAGTGACTAGTGCCAACTCAGAGTGCCAAGAAGCTAACCGCGTTGGTTCCTGCAAAGCCGCAGCCAGCGCTCGATATACTTCGTGATGAGGCTCACTGGCGGCAAGGTCAATCTGCCATTGCTGCACGTAGACCTGAATTTCAAGCTGAGTGTGACGTCCCTGGGCTTGTTGTATGCGCTGCCTTTCGCGCCTGCGCAGCACATCCTGTCGATTGGCGTACTCCGCCTTGAACTCCTTTGTCCATCGGCTGGACAGGTTGAGTAGTGCGTCCAGTTTGGCTGCCTTGGGCTGATCAGCAGGGGTGGTGGCAGAGCACCGCACGGAGAATTCGGGCAACACGTAGTCCAGTTGCACGGCGCCATTGCCCGGACGCAAATAAGGGTGAAACCAATCGGCGAAGCTGCCCGCACTGTGCACATCTTTCTCGCCCTTGTTCGCTGTGGAATTGCATTCGCCACAGATCGGTAGCAAGTTTTCGGCACAGACACTGAGCAAGGGATAGGCGCTCTTTGCGATCCAGTGATCGACTTCCGGTGTCTGGCCTAATGGGCCACCGCAAAGTACGCATACCTCGCGGGCATTCGGGTCGGGATTCAAACGGTGAGCATCGCGAAACGCTTTCACATAGTCCGCGTAGCACACACCGCCAGTCGCCACCGGTGTGCCATCAGGCTTATAGGGTAATCCGCTCTGTAAACCTCGCTCATAGAAGGCTGTCATTAGACTTTTAAACGCAGCCCATGCTGCAGTTGAAATTTCCGGCAATGCAGTAGGCCAGGCTGAATGTACCGAATGAAACTGATCAGCAACTGCGACAACCGAATTACTCCAGGCGAGCAGAGCATTCTTTTCGCCGGGCAACATTCCCGCGATGAGCTTTGCCTGGTTGAGACGAGTCTGCTTACGACCATATAGGAAGCGCCACAGCCAATCCGCTTCAATCTGCGTTGCAACAAGAGGTGGCGTAAGATTGATTTGGGTTACATCAGCATCGGCTGTCGTCGGATCACACAACCATCTGAGTAGATGCATCTGCAATTCGAGACAAGCACTGAGCGCGCCGCAGCAAAGTGGTTGCGAGATAGGCTTAAGCATTCCTAACCTCGCCAAGTGTTTAGCAGGGTACGCAATTCGCTGCGATAGAAGCCCGATCCCATCTGGTCGATCAGGCGCTCAAGGTCAGCAATTTCGGCTGGTGTACCTGTGGCTTGCCGCAGCTTGCCTTCAATGAACTCCTGAGCGCGTTTACCTATACTGTCATCGGCGCGGAAAACCGTCATCATCAGCGCGCTGGGGTCGGTGGCAAAAGTGGGCTCGATCACAGTGCGTGCGATTGAGCCTTGCGCAGATTTCTCCACCATCACGATCTCGTTGCTGAACACATCCGAGAGCACGATGGCGGAGTGGGTTGAAATCAACACATCGTTGGTTGTGTGACCAATGGCGTCGTCGATGATGTCGACGATCTCGCGCTTCCATTTGTCATTGAAGTGAGTCTCTGGTTCATCGAGCAGCAACAAAGCGTCTTGTTGTCCTTGCAATAAGTGGAATAAGGCCATGCGGCCCAGCACCATTTGCTCACCATCCGAAAGCTCTTCATATCGCAGAACGCCAATGTCCTCTGTGCTGAGCTCACCGCCACTGACTGGCACCGGCGCACGGCGCAAGCGCAGTAGCACATCATCAAACAAGCCCGTTTGATTGAGCTCCAGCAAGCGGGTGAATATATCAAAAGCACTGGCATCCGCCGCACCGCCTAGCAGTGCCCACAAGGCTTCTCCCTGACTGCGGCAGGTTTGTAACTCAACACGGGCAGAAGACACGAATGACGATCCCAGAGCATCGAATGGACCGTTGAGATCAAAAAATAGCGTGCGACGAGTGTCTATCGGGTGGGGTTCCGCGATCACCTCGCTGGCGCATAACCACCAATCGTGGGCGGTTTCGCAGACTTTCTGATCCCACTGGTCTGTTTGTAGCCGAGAGCGGAAGGCCACGGAAACCAGGTGATGACAGCCTCCGCGCCTCAGCAGATCTTGCAATGCATTCTTGTTGTTGTCGCTCTGACGCAGTGTGGCGATTTCTGAGTTAGCCTCAGCGCTCAGTGGGTAGCCTGTAGTCTCAACAAAGACCTTAGGCAAGGCTACGGCCAAGAGTGCGCACTTCAGCAGTGTGGGATCCAGTAGCACGGGGCGACGAAATTGATCGCTATCAGCATTGGAGCTAAATCTGGACCTGGATGTTTCCGCGCTGCTTTGTCGGCTAGCTTGCAAAGCTTCTTCCTGTGCCGCACTCCACCCAGCAGGCCGCTCGTCGCTTTGGGCATCGTCGCCCGTTTCCAGTAGGCCTTCCGCGCGCTGATTGCGACTCCACACTGAACGCCAGGGGCGAAGGTCCCCAGTGGTGTAGGCTAGAACTGCCGACGGCAACGCAATCTGCGGCGGCGTACTGTCGCGTAGCGGCCAGCTTCCAGGTGCAATTAATGCGGAGAAGCCCGGCACTGCGGGTGCCCCCTTGAGATTCAGATGCTCTATACAGGTTTCAAACACCTCCTGACCATTTTGATCATCAAAGGCAAAACGCTCGTGCAGCCAGAGACTAGCTAAATGACGGTTGCCTGGGCAATGCAACAGCAAAGTGCGATGACTGGGCGATCCGCGCACGCCAAGCTCGTAAATCAAGCTTACCGGGAACGCCGGCACCCGCAGATCAGCCAGTGCCAGAAACACCTCGGCCACCGCGCGTAACAGGTTCGACTTGCCGCTGCCATTCACGCCAACCACAAATCGGATGGCGCATGCACGCCCCAGCGGAGAACCACTGGCAAAGCACACTTTGATGTCAGCAACCGGCGGATAGTTTTTTAGATGCAGATAGCGCAAACGCATTACACAGCCTCCAGCTCGATTTGCTCTACATCAACCTCAAGAGATCGTGCTAGATCCGCCCGGAGTTCGTCGAGCGAAGCGTAATGCTGACCTTGATCAATAAGGTGCGCGAAATCCTTGCCTTGATCATCCTCAAGCGAAACAACCTGAAACATCCCACCAGCGCTCGATTTCTCGGAGGTTTCGTAGTCCAACTGAACTTCAAAGAAGTAGTACTGCTGATCAGTTCCGGCTGACAGTACCTTGCGCAGTGCCCGAACATCGCCCATGCGGGTGTACTCCTCAGCCCGTAATGGGCGGAAAGCTTTGAGATAGTCGCGCTCGCCACTCTCCGGATCTTGTTTTGGTAAGGTGACTTTGGCAATCAAACCCTGCGCTGCCAACTGACTGAGCGAGCGGCGGACACGGTTACCTAGCGTTTCACCAAAGTTATTCAAATAACCCATCACGACATCATCGTCGCAGAAGCGGGAGAACTCCTCGGGATCTTCGACCAACAAGGGCTGGCCACTTTGCTGACAATACTCAATAAAGGCCGCTAAAACCTGACGCTGGAACTCGCTAAGCTCGTTCAATAGCCAGTGGCGAGCGATTGGTAGCGTTGCATCTGCTTGCGCCGTAACGCCAATCGCTCTCTTGGCGCTTGCATTGATGATCTTGGTGCCTCGCTTACGCAGCAATGCATCGCGAACGCGAACTGCCTCGGTGATTTCGCTGGCGTGATGCTTTCGCCATTGCGCGGTCAAGTCACCAATCAAAGCTTGCTGGTTAGCTACTTCTTGTAGTTCTGCAAATACTGGCAGCTTGCTAATCATCCGAGTTCGCAGCTCCTCAAGCGCCCGCACAAACGTAGCAAACTTCTCTTGCAGTGGCCGAGGAGGAAGTGGAACAGTGAGGCGCCCCAGGTCAGTCGGACTGACATTCGCCATGCTAACCGCCTGTTTGGCTGAATTCAAAAGCCGATATTTACCGTAAGCGCTGTTCAATGTTGCCCATAAGTACTCAGGCAACATCTCCTGCTTAAGACGCAGACGCACGAGGTACGACGCAAAACTAAATGAACCTGTTACTGGGCGCCAAATGGCGCACTTGCCAACCAGCTCTTTGGAATTTGTACGGTTGAACAACAGGTCGCCATCGTGCAACTCAGTTGAGTCAATATCTTTTTGGGACAAGCTGGCGTATTTCAAGTCAGACAAATCCAACCAACCGCTCGTTGTGATGCTGTTCATGCGTAGTACTGCGTGCGTGCCATGCCCTTCCATGGCTTCAGAAACGCCGTACTGCGAATCTGCAATGTAGTCGCTAATCCGAACAGGATCGATCAGGCCATCAGCGGCATACCAAGCACCAAAGTGTTCCCAATAAGCTGTCCTGACTAACTGATCAATCTGCTCACTGATCGACCGTTTTGCGTTCGCTACCTCCTCCACCTGCCGTAACACATCAACAATCCGTTGTTGTTCGGGAAGTGTGGGAAGTGGCATTGGAAGGCGATCGAAGGCATCCGCCGAAAGACGAGGAAGATTGGCACCTACAGCCACTTGCGCGGCACGTACATAAATTGCTGGAGACCGCAGATAGCGAAGAGCGAAGTCAGGAAGAACGGCCTCAGACGCTCTCAGCGCCCAGATATCGGTACTGCAGATACCATCTTGAAGCGCTAAATGAACCTTGTTCAAATTTGGGCGTAACTTCCCATAAAGAATGTCACCTGTATTGAAGGCTGTTTTAATACTAAGGATATCACTGCTTTCGGTGAGATCCTCCGCCTCCCGGAGAAGCCTACCGGTGTGAGATTCAATGTGCTCGAGACCAACATAAAAGTGACTGCTCGCCTGAGATGCCTGCGGGTCAATTTTGGTATCTACGCGTGAAAGCACGTCACCAAGCCGAACCTCAACCCAAGTTCCCGGTAACCTCATCCCCGACTCTCCACCATAGCGAGCAGCTTATCCAAACCTCTAATCATGTCCTGCTCGGTGTCTTTGAGCGAGCCGATCAGCTCGGCCACGCTCTTGTCGCTTTTGAGTTGGGCGAAGTCAAACGGTTTGTACTGCCCGGCGGATAGGTTCCATTCACGCGCTTCGATACAGTCGGGGTCGAGCAAACCATCCTTAAGTATGCCTTTGTCGTCATACAGGCCATCAGCCAGCATGGCATGCACATAAACCGGGCGCACCAAGCCGTCGGTGTCGTGTGAGCCTTTGAGCTGGCCATCTTCACTCTGCCATTCGTCGTTACGCGCCCAGTCGCGCACCGGCACCACCCAATGCTTGGCGGCTTTAAGTTCCCTAGTGTGATCAATTGTCAAGCTTCGTAGCGTTACATCGAAGCCTTCGAGCTTGGCAATTTCACGGGCAGTTTCGGTCAGTGCCTGCTCGATGTCGTACGCCGTCATGGCTTTTGGCGGCTGGTTATCCTGCAGAATACCCAGTACAAACGTACGAGATTGTGCGTCAGCGAGTGCTGTTTTTATCAGGTCCCTCCAAACTGGCAGCGCCGGGGATTCCTCTCTTTCGAAAAAGACTTCCTTTTCTCGGGCTAACCTCTTGAATTCTGCCTCTGCTGGCCTGGCAGCTTTCTTCCATGCTTCAAGTAGCTCAGCATCGGTAGTTTTGTTGTTCAAGCGCGCACTAAAAGTGGCGTCCCAGGCTTTCTGTGCCGCTGGCACAAAAGCTTGAATCGCTAACTCAAGTAAAATACCGGCTGTGGCCGCACGTACTTTTTCCTCGGCCTCTTTCGGGTTGGCAGGCAGGTCTGGGAACAGTTCATGCATGCCCCAAATTTGCCCGTCCCACATGCTGGTGTCAGGCAACGCGGTAAACGCCGCGCCGGCAGGTGTCAGATTTTCGGCCGTGTCGCGCAACAGCGCTTGCCGCCAACGCTCAGGCCAAAAATTTGGCTGCAATAAGGTTTTCTCGTTGAGAAGTGCCCCCTCGCGACCACCTGCACACCAGGCTTTGAATTTTTCTAGAGCATCCCAGAGGTCGTTCTGCTGTCCCGGCAGCGGATTGCGTTTGGCATTGTCAGAGTAGCCGTCTTTCTCCACTTCGTAGAACCAAACGTGCTCAGTACGTGGGGTGATGGCACCGGTAAATGTATGCTTGTCTTCGCGTCGAGTTTCTTTGCGGAAAATTAGAATTGAGGTCTTGACTCCCGTGTATGGCTGGAATACACCACCGGGAAGGGAAATAACGCCTTCCACCACATGCTCGGAGAGCAGTTCACGACGCAGCCGCACATGAGCCTCGGTGTTACCGAACAAAACCCCCTCAGGAATGATCACCGCACAACGCCCACCAACACGGAGCAAATCGAGCATCAGCCACAAGAACAACAGCTCACTCTTGTTAGTGATGGATTCGTTTTTCTTTTTGCCACCCCCACCCACTCGCGGAAACAGCAGGGAATCGGGCTCTAGGTCACCGCTGTCTACAGTGCCGGTAAAAGGCGGGTTGGCCAGCACGAAGTCGTAGGTTTCCGATTCAAGCAGTTGCTTGAGCTGCACTTTACCCTCGCGCTTGCTAAGAGAGTCGCCCTGTAGCAAGTGCGGATCGGTCACATCGTGCAGCACCAAGTTCATCCAGCCGATTCGAGCCATGGTTCGGTCATTGTCTAGGCCGACAAAGTTTGAACCGTTGTGGATGGCGGTATATTGCTCAGGTGTGGCGGCAGCACCATCGGTGCGGTGTGGGGTGCCGTCCCATTCCAATACCAAGTTTTCCTGTGCAGAGAATTTTCGCATCAGGTGCTGCTGAGTGCTGAACAGGAAGCCTCCCGTTCCGGCAGCCGGATCGATGACCCGCTGACCTGGTTCAGGATCGAGCAACTCCACCATGAATCGGATCAGATGGCGCGGGGTGCGGAACTGGCCGTTCTTACCCGCCGTAGCGACTTCGCTGAGCAGGTACTCAAAGGTATCGCCCATGATGTCTTGGGCAGCAGAACCCTCACCAGCACGCGCGAAGAGTTGGTCGATAGCGTCAATAGCATCCGACAACACCTTGCCTTTGTTAGGATCGAGCTGAAAGTATGCATCGGCCATGCGGTTATTCAAGCTGGCCAGCTCAGTGCCGTCAGCGCTAATGTTGCTGAAATGCTTTTCGAGCTCGCGGAGCCATGGAAAAACTATGTCGATTAGGTGACTCGGATTGGTTTTTTCATGGCGGATGTAGCTCCACTTACAACCTTCAAAACCAGTATAAATTGACCGAAAACCACGCTGTAGACGCTTGAAATCTATGTCTTCCAGTCGCTTTAGAAAGAGTAGATAGGTGATCTGCTCGACTGCCACCAAGGGGTTGGTGAGGCCGGCAGCCCAGAAGCGGTTCCAGAGTTCGTCGACTTTTTTCTTGATATGAGGGGCAAGCATTCAGCAGTGTCCTTGATGGATCAGGCAGTCTCATCCAATAAGTTGTTGGTGAGGTTGATGAGTTCGTCGATGTCTCGCGACGGAAATAGCGTTTCCACGCGCCCTACGCGCGACAGTGGGGGTTCGTTGAGTGCAGCGCGGGTAATGCGTCCATGGCGCAGCACAGCAGCCTTTACGGCCCGGAGGAAGTTGAGTTGGTTGGCACGCAAGTAGCCGTGTGCGGCAATGAACGCATCGAACGCTGCACTGATGCGCTGCTCTCGGTTAGGAAGGTGCGCACCTTCGCAAAGTATGTGGCGCAAGAAGTCAGCCAACGATGCGGTGGGAGCCTCAAAGGCCTTGCGCAAGGAGTACTCGGTGACGAAAAGATCAGCCTGGTTCAGCGTATCGCTGATTCGCTCCAATTCGTCATCGCCCAAATGCTCACCTTGCTTTAGCTTGGCCAACTCAGGAAGCTGGTCAGCCAATCGGCGCACCAGCGCCTCTACCTGCTCGCGATAGCTTTCCGCAAAAGCACCTTCGCCTGTGGGGCCGTAGATGATCCAACTGCGCTGGGTAATTCTGTCCGGCAGGTTGATTTCAACCGTGCGGCTGGGTGTATTAGTGCGGTAACGCATCAGCGGGGCAAATACGGTTTGCAGTGTGAGCAAACGCGCCATATCCAAATGTTGCCAGAAGCCGGCCGACTTAATCCAAGCACGTTGTTCGGCCACACGCTGTACCTGAGGTATGTTTTCGGCCAGACTTTCAACCGCCTCGTGAATGCGCTCACGCACTTTGGCCTGTTCGCTTGCATCACCTTTAAGCCAAGCCACTGAAAGACGCTCGCACCAAATGCGAAATTGAAGTTCATCCAGGCCAGCTAGTGGGGCTAGTCGCATCAGTGGGGCGATGGCTTGCGACAGGTGTTCAATTGCGCTTTGACTGGGCTTTGGCCACTGCACTGCCAGCGCGTCGAGCTCGTCCCAGTGCGGCCGTACATTGATGCTGTGACGGGGTAATCCCTGCAGCATCGCCTGCAGATCGGCAATGGTAGCTTGTGTGTCTTGCTGCTGTGCTTCCAGGAGTTGCCACTTTTCAAGCTGCAGTCGGAACAGGCGAACCGGTAGCGGCTCACTGGGATGGTCGACCTCGCCGTCGGGTTTGAGCTTGAAATACGCGAAATTTTTCCAGTGATCGATGATCAAGAAATCTTTCTTGATCTCGCCGGTGGCCTTGTCGGTATGCAGCCGCGTGCCGCGCCCGATCATCTGCCAGAACTTAACCTTGCTAAATACGGGCTTTGCGAAAACCAGGTTTTGGATGGCAGGCACGTCAACGCCGGTATCGAGCATGTCCACCGATATAGCCACACGCGGCATAGTGCGATACTTGAAATCATCCAACGTCGCGTCAGCGCGCTCCATATGGCTATCGATAATTTCAGCCATGCCTTGGCGCTGCAGCTCAGGATACAGACGGTTAAATCCCTCGTAGAGCCGCTTTGCATGGGCGTGGCTGACGGCGAAGATGATGGACTTGTGTGGTAGCCCGAGCACATCTTTGCGACTCTTATCCATAAACTCTCGCACCATGGCGTCGTTGGTGCCTTGGTTGATGATTCCCTTTTCGATGTCGCTGCCGTCGAAGTTGAGCTCATCAAGCTCCACTCCTTGATCGCGAGCCATCTGTTTCAATGGCTCGGGTAGTGCGTCACCCTGGATGCCCTGAAGTTGAAAGTTGGTTTGTGCATCCAGCACGCGATAGTTAACCAAGTTCTGGTCGGCAATCGCTTGCTCGTAGCTGTAGTAGTAGCTGGGCGCGCCGTCGCCGCAATCAAACAGCTCGAAGGTGTTGTGATCGATGTAGTCCGTGGGGGTCGCGGTCAGCCCGAGCTGGATGGCGTCGAAGTGATCGAAGACGGCCTTATATCGTTGATAGATAGAGCGGTGGCTTTCATCGGCCACGATTAGATCGTAGTAACCCACCGACAGGCGCGAATAAACCTGCATCATGCTGGGGTAGGTCGAGAACTGAATGCGTGCGCCAGAGGTTTGGCCGGACTCGATGCGAGCCAAACTCTCATTGGGTAAGTGGGACTTGAACTCCGACATAGCTTGGCGCACTAATTCCCGGCGGTCTGCTAGGAATAGGACTCGCTGCACGCGCTTTGATCGCAGCAAGGTATCAACAAGGGCGATGGTCGTCCGAGTCTTACCCGTGCCTGTAGCCATCACCAACAAGAATTTGCGCTTGGCCGTTTCTACCCCTTCGGTGACACGCCGAATAGCTTCATTCTGATAGTCGCGACCTGCAATAGCGGCGCTGATGGTGACACCGCCCAGCGGCTGAGCAAACCGCCGCTGATGGCGCAGTCGCTCCAAGTCGTCTCGGGTGTAGAATCCCGAGATTTTTCGGGGCGCATAGCGCTCACGATCCCAGAACTGAACCTCTTTGCCGTTGGTGAGAAAAATGAAGGGATCGTTACCGAATTTGGCCTTGATTGCGTCTGCGTAGTCAGCGGCCTGACGCTTTCCAGCAAGCTCATCACGCGATGACCGCTTGGCCTCGACTACAGCAATCGGATTGCCATCTGAACCGAGAAGAACGTAATCGGCAAATTGCTCGTTGCCATAGTTGCCATAGTTGCCAGCGGGCTCGGCTGTTTTGAGCAAAAATTCTTCGACAAGAGTCCGCCGACTTTGAGACCAGCCAGCATGAGCAAGCTGAGAGTCGATGACCTGAGCTCTTGTTTGCGCTTCGTTACGGCTCGGAGTAGTCATTGCTCATTCCCTGAGTTGTGGTGCTCGTCTGCGCCACCCGCACGCACCCACTCATCGACCTCAGATAGCTGAAACTTCCATAGACGACCAACTTTGTGCGCGGGCAAAGCCTTACGCTCGCGCCAGCGATACACCGTGTCTTTGGCCACCCCCAAGTGAAGGGAAACCTGTTCGGCAGTGACCCAAGGTTCAGTGTTCATTATGGTTACGCTCAAGCTTAAGCAGCCATAGTCGTTTAAAGTCGGCTGAAGTCTATCAGCATGACGGACTCTGCTGTAGTGATTCGCCAATAAAAAACGGTGAAAAGCGCTGCACCTGGGAGCAGGATTCAGAAGAACCAGCTCTCGGCCTTCTCAGGCATCCCCGCCAGCAACCAGCTGATGCTCGTCGACCAAGAAAAGATAGGTCGCAATGAGCTGAAGGCGTAATCACGGAATCAAGAGGCACTGGGACCATAAGCAATTTGCCGAGCGCTCCGCTGGCAAGAAGCAGGTCAACGTCCTGCGATCCATAATTTTGATCACCGAATCGACTCGCTAGCCAAGAAGCACGGCGTGAAGCGCACCCAAATCATTGAACCCTGGTGAGAAGTAATTCTGACGTTAGCGTGCCTCTTCATGTCGATTAAGGAGGTTGGGCCGGCAGGGATAATCGGACGAACCTCTAGGGATTCTCCGATCAAGTCAGCACAGGCCATCTGACCTGTGCTGAAATAGCCCTCCGTCCAACTGCTTTCTACAAGCCCGCCATCCCATGAGCCAGATGAGCTTTTCCGATTTCGAGTATGCCGGTAAGCGCAAGCAAACCCGTCGCGAGCGTTTCCTGGCCGAGATGGAACAGGTGGTTCCGTGGAGCGGGTTGGTAGCGTTGATCGAGCCTCACTACCCAAAGGCTGGCGGTGGCCGCAAGCCGTATCCACTGGAAACCATGCTGCGCATTCACCTGCTGCAGAATTGGTTCTCATTGAGTGATCCAGCCATGGAAGAGGCGCTGTACGAGATTACTTCGATGCGCCAGTTTGCTCGTCTGACGCTCAGCGCTCCGATTCCCGAAGACACAACGATCATGAATTTCCGGCACCTGCTGGAGAAGCATCAGTTGGCGGCGGGCATCCTGGAAACCATCAACAATTACCTGCGAGACAAGGGCTTGTCGTTGCGCCACGGCACCATTGTCGACGCCACAATCATCCACGCACCCAGTTCGACCAAGAACAAGGAAGGTAAACGCGATCCCGAGATGCATCAGACGAAGAAAGGTAACCAATATTTCTTTGGCATGAAGGCGCATATCGGTGCGGATGCCGAGTCGGGTCTGGTGCACCACGTCCACGGCACAGCGGCGAATGTGGCTGATGTAACGGAGGTCGCTCACCTGTTGCATGGCGATGAAAATTTTATCTGTGCCGACGCGGGTTATACCGGCGTGGAGAAGCGGCCGGAGCATGAAGGAAGGCCGGTGATCTGGCAGATTGCGGCTCGTCGTAGCACCTACAAGCACTTGAGCAAACGCAGCGTGCTCTACAAAGCCAGACGCAAGATCGAGAAGGTCAAAGCGCAGGCGCGAGCGAAGGTCGAACATCCATTCCGTGTGATCAAGCGCCAATTCGGCTATGTGAAAACCCGCTTCCGTGGCTTGGCCAAGAACACGGCGCAACTGACCACGCTGTTTGCCCTGTCGAATCTGTGGATGGTGCGCCGGCAATTATTGCCTGCTGCGGGAGAGGTGCACCCGTAAGGACAGAAAACCAAGGCTATGCCTTGGTTTTCCAATAATTAACGGCTGAAAATCGGGTTTTTCGGCATCCCTAAGCCGTCCATTTCCGGCTGATGGGCAACTTGTTCGGAGTTTCCCTAGATCCATATCAGCATGCCGAGCTCGTTTTCAACCAGCCAGGTATTCCAGAGGGTATTCCACCGAGCTTTACATCCAAGATTTTCTTTCTATATTTCAGAAATATATCCGGTAGGTTCAAATCCCCCCGGCACAAGTGAATACATGACGACCAAAACACGCCTCTTTTGCGTCAGCGCCTTAAAAGAGTTCAGGAGGTAACAACAGAGCCCCGCCCCAACCTGTTTACACCCAAAGCCCCACCCTTGCCCCGCCCCCCTCCCTCCGCTACCCTGCCCCCCGCTCGCTGCCAATTCAGCGAGTCGGGTTTGGCGACCTGAAAACCATACATCCAGTGACTCTCCATAGCGTTGCAGGCGCAGCCCTGCGCGTTTTCCGCTATGGCGGTTGTGCGTGGGAGACCTTCGGGTCTACCGGGCGTGGGTGTATGGCCCGGTTCGCCAACCTGCGCACAACTGCCACCCAATCGTTTGGCGACGATCCGTGGCAGTTCCATACACCCAGGAGCTGTTATGACCGCAATCAACCCCAACCCTCCCTGCACGCAACACTTCCACGCCATCCTCTTCTACCGCCACCGCCGCCGATTGCGCGCCGTGCTCAGCGATGGTCAGGGCTGGTTCTGTCTGGCCGATCTCAGCCGCCTGATGGGCCGGGCCATCGATGAGCGGGCGACGATGAAGCTCGACCCGGACCAGCGGCGCACGGCCTGGGTGGAGAGCCATGAGCATTGGGAGAAGTGCATCCTGGTGAGTGAGTCCGGGGTGTTTGCCCTGCTGGTGCATCACTACGTGCCGGAGAATCGCAGCCTGCGGCGCTGGCTGACCCATGAGGTGCTGCCGGAGCTGCATCAGCGCTGTGACGATGCGGGGCGGTTGCCGAGCGTCAACAGCCTGGACTGGCTGGGCAGTTCGTTGCAGGTGCTGCATTGGCGCAATGAGGCGTGGGTGCGTTGGCGGGATATGCCGGGGGTGTTGATGGAGCGGCCGGCTGCAAGACGGCGTGGGTTGTGGCGGGGGGTGTTGGCTTTGTTGGGTGGCGGTAGGTCTGTGGACATCGGCTAGCTCGTTGGGGCGGGTTTGCTCGTGAAGGGGTCAGGTTCATGGCTGGTGGGCTGGTTTTGCTGGCCTCTTCGCGGGCAAGCTCGCGCCTACGAAAGCCCTGCGGGGCCGCGCAGATCGGCGTTGAAGCCGAGCCTATGGCGGGGTCAGCGGCAACCACCTGTAATTTTCTCGATACAAAAAGACACAATTGGCACAGATCTTCCAAGTGGAACGGCCGTGCCATAACCGTGTGGCACGCGCTGCGCTTCAGGGGTGCTCACTCGCACCAAAGTGCAGATATCGGACGTCAGGCGTCCATAAACAGTGCAGGTGCCCGGCCACAAGCCTGGCACCTGACCCGGAAAGGAGTCTCTCTGTGTCGCATTCAGATCGTGTAACCCCATCCTTGCACCTTCCACCGCTTCACCCTGCCGCGTCCGCCCCAGGCCTGCCTGCCGTCTCCAAACCACTACTTGCCAAATTGATGCACGTTTTCTAACGGGTATCGGGTCACAGGCCCACGCCTGTCCTGCTGATGTCCTTGTAAAGCGCCTGTTTCGATAACCAGGCCCGCGCTGCTGTGCACGCCTGTTAAAAGAAACTTGAACATACGCCATGCAACTGCGCGCTGTTTATTGTTCGACAACTTTGTTTGCTAGTTTCAATTAGCCATCATTTGCTGGCGTTTTTTTCATTTTTTTACAGCCCCTTTTCTACACAGGAGCATCCTTTTGTGAGCATTTGACCAACTAACGCACCAACTTGAACCTCCGTTTCCAGTATTGGTGCGCGTGACTACCCAGTCATCCTGATCGGTGCACTTCAATTCGTCTGTCGCCCCAGAGGGACCCGCTTCGCCTTTTTAATCGGCTTGTTTGGCCAGCACTTCAAAGGAAGAAAACACCTATGCGCCGCCGTTCGAAAATTTATTACAGGAATGCGACATCGGCTCTGGCACGCGGGATACAGAGCTTACCGGCCGTCGTTTATGGCACAGCGGTTGCTATGTAGGGTTTCAGGAACACATTCGTACTTTTATGTACGCGACAATAAAAGCAAGGACTTGCAATGCGATCACCCTGATCGAGACATAACTTCCAACTGAGTGAGCCAGTGCCTCTAAAGGCGGCGTCATGCACCCTGAATATTGCGCAGGCTTCCCGACTTCGAACATGCCCGAATGTTTGAACGGACTTTTATTGCCCTTCAACTAACCGAGGGAGCTTTAATGAATGATGCGGTAAGAATGAAAGCGGTCCCCGCCCCGTTGCCGGATGAGCGTCCGGTGGCGTGGCAGGGCATCCCTTTCAAACCTAATACTTCAAGACCCGGTGGCCTCGGTAAACCGCAAGTCGTGTTATTGATCGCGGCGTCCGTGCTTATTCACGGCGCGGTGTGGTGGTACATGCAAACCGCCAAGGCGGAAGTTCCGGAAGTGGCGCCGCAAGTGCCGGAAATGACCATCGAGCTGAGCAGCCCGACTCCGCCTGCGCCGGAGCCGCCGCCGCCCGAACCGCCACCTCCGCCGCCTCCCCCCGAGCCGGAACAGCCGGTCGAGGACCCGGATGCCGTAGAGCCGCCGCCCAAGCAGATCGAGAAACCCAAGGTCGAGAAGCCCAAGCCGGTCAAGAAGCCGGAACCCGTGAAAAAGCCCACGCCGCCTGCGCCGCCGAAACCGCTGGCCGCCCCGGCTCCTGCTGCGCCACCCGCCCCACCAGCACCCGCGCCAGCGCCTGCACCGCCCGCTCCGGCGGCACCGGTGAAGGAAAGCGCGGCGGTTTCCGGGCTCGCCAGCCTGGGCAACCCGCCGCCCGAGTACCCGGGGCTGGCGCTGCGCCGCAACTGGGAGGGCCGTGTGGTGCTGCGCATCAAGGTGTTGCCCAACGGGCGTGCCGGCGCCGTGGAGGTGACCAAGTCCAGCGGCAAGCCGGTGCTCGACGAGGCTGCCGTGGAGGCGGTGCGCAACTGGAAGTTCATTCCGGCCAAGCGCGGCGACACGCCCATCGAAGGCTTCGCGACCCAGACCATCGACTTCAAGCTGCCGGAATGATCCGGCGCACGACAACCGACAACCTATTTCAAGCTGGTGAGGTGTAGACCCATGAACGAATCGCTCTCTTCCCTGATTGTTCCCGCCGTGCTCTGGGCACTGATTGTGTTTTCCGTGTTGAGCTGGGCATTGCTGCTGATCAAATCTGCGCAGTACCTGCGCCAGAAGTCCCAGAACAAACAGTTCACCAAGGCGTTCTGGTCGGCACCGGATCTGCTCACCGCCGCCGAGCACGCCGCGCAGTACCCTGGTGCCCTGGCGCGCATCGCCAACAGTGGCTTCGAGGCCATGACGGTGGAAGACTCGCCGCGCACCACGCAGCAGCTGGCGCACACCATCAACCGCTCCGACCGCCTGGAGCGCAACCTGCGCCAGCAAATCCAGAAAGAGCGCCGCTCGCTGGAAAGCGGCCAGGCGATTCTTGCCAGTATCGGCAGCACCGCGCCCTTCATCGGCCTGTTCGGTACGGTCTGGGGCATCATGGAAGCCTTGCAGAGCATCGGCCTCACCGGCTCGGCCAGCCTCGAAGCGGTGGCCGGCCCCATCGGTCACGCGCTGATCGCCACCGGTGTGGGTATCGCCGTCGCCGTGCCGGCGGTGCTCATCTACAACTTCTTTCTGCGCCGCCTCAAGCTGGCCGTGGCCGACATGGATGACTTCGCCCACGACTTCGACTCCCTGGCCCAGCGCAGTGCCTTCGCCGTGAGCCGCCAACCCATCTCCAGCCAGCATGGCCATGCCGTGCGGGAGGCGAGCTGATGTCGTTCTCCACTCAAGACAGCGATGAAGTGCTCAGCGAAATGAACGTCACGCCGCTGGTCGACGTGATGCTCGTGCTGCTGGTGGTGTTCATCGTCACCACCCCGCTGATGACCAACGCCATCAAGGTCAACCTGCCCAAGACCGACGCCGTCGCGCCGGCCGAGAAAAAAGACCCGGTGGTGGTCAGCGTCGACCAGAACGGCAAGTTCTTCCTCGCCAAGTCGGAAATCGCCCCGGAACTGCTGGAGAAAAGCCTGCAGGAGGAGAAGGCCAAAGACCCGGACATTCGCGTTCAGCTGCAGGCCGACACCGACGTGAACTACGGGCAGGTGGCCAAGGCGATGGCGTCCATCGAACGCTCCGGCATCACCAGGATATCCGTGATGACGGCCCGTTGACCGCAGGGTTTCGCCCCGCGAAACCCGCTTGATCGCACCCCGCACAGCGCTTCGTCCGCGGGCCGCAAGGCCCCTGGAGGGAAGCGGCTTGCCGGAAAACCGAAGCAGTGGAACACCCGCCCGGCATAACCGGGCCGGGAACAGAGGGCTCACAAGGCCATTTCAATAACGTCTGGACCAGGTCGGAACCAACCATGCTGATGAATCTTCCCGGATACACCCTCAAGCCACTGGCCCTTGCGGTCCGCCGTCAACCCCGTGCCTGGCTGTGCGCCTTGGCCATGGGCATGGGTGGCGCCCAGGCGGCCGAGGCCGTCGATGCCGAGACCGGCAGCGAGTCTGTCTCCGCCGCTGCGGTGGCACCCGCCACCACGCAGTTGCAACGCGTCGAAGTGACCGGCTCGGCGATTCGCCGGGTGGATGCGGAAACCGCCGTGCCGATTACCATCCTGCGCGCCGACGACCTGAAGAAACAGGGCGTGACCACCACCCAGGAAATGGTCCAGCGCATCACCGGCAGCCAGTCGATCAACAACAGCGCCGGTTCCGTCGGTGCCGGCACCGGCGGCGCCTCCTACGCCGACATGCGCGGCATCGGCGCGAACAAGACCCTGGTGCTGCTCAACGGTCGGCGCCTGGCCAACAACGCGCTTTCCGGCGTGGGCACGCCCAACGGCAGTGCCATTGACCTGAACATGATTCCGTTCGCCGCCATCGACCGTGTCGAAGTACTGCGCGACGGTGCCTCGGCGCTGTACGGCACCGATGCCATCGGCGGGGTGATCAACTTCATCACCAAGAAATCCCTCACCGACGGCACCCTGAGCCTGGGTGGCGAGACGCCGACCCACAGCGGCGGCGGTGCAACCAAAGACATGAGCGCCAGCTGGGGTTTCGGCGACCTGGAAGAAGACCGCTTCAATGTCATGGGCGTGTTCAACTACAACAAGCAGCAGAATCTCGACGCCAACGACCGCTCGTTCGCCCGGGACTACGTGCCGGGGCGCGGCCTCAACCAGACCTCGGGCACCGCCTTCCCTGGCAACTACTACCAGGGCGACAACGCCGCCAACCCCTTGGGCACCGCCTGCTCGGGCGCCAACCTGGTGGCCCGCAACGGTATCTGCCGGTTCAGCACCCGTGAATACATCGACCTGATTCCGCAAACCGAGAAGACCTCGTTCTTCGGCAAGGCCACCGGCAAACTGGCCGACGACCACAACGTCAACCTCGAATACTTCTGGGCACGCAACAACAACCACGTCGACATCGCCCCGGCGCCGCTCACCGGCCTGTCGCTGGACGCCTCTTCGCCCTTCTATCCGGGCAACGGCATTACTCCGGCGCCAACCAACTTCACCCTCGACCCGACCCAGCCCATCGACACCGCCTGGCGGGAAACCGCAGCCGGCCCCAGGGGGCAAAGCGACCAGAACACCAGCCAGCGCTTCCTGCTGAGCTTCGACGGCCTGGTCGGCGGCTGGGACTACAACGTCGGCGCCTCGTACAACCAGAACAAGGTGCTGTCCAACCTCACCAGTGGTTATGTCAGTGACGCGGCGATGATCGACGGCCTGGCCAACGGCATCATCAACCCCTTCGGACCACAGACCGCAGCCGGCCAGGCGCTGATCGACGCCAACCAGTACCACGGGCAGTACTCCAGCGCCGTGGGTCGGGTCGCCGGCATCGACGGGCGTATCAGCCGGGAAGTCGGCGACTGGTTCGGCGCCGGCCCGGCCGGTCTGGCCTTGGGCGGCGAGTACCGCAAGGAAAAGATGCACCAGCAATACGAGGCCTTCGTCAACGACGTCAGCAGCCTGGGCGCCGATGCAGCGGGCAGCGTGTCTGGCGAGCGCAGCGTAAAGGCGGCCTATGCCGAACTGAGCGTGCCGGTGCTGGACAGCCTGGAGCTGAGCGCGGCGGTGCGTCACGACAAGTACAGCGACTTTGGCAGCACCACCAACCCCAAGTACTCGTTCCGTTACCAGCCGGTGAAGCAGCTGGTGGTGCGCGGCGCCTACAGCGAAGGCTTCCGCGCGCCGTCGCTCTATGAACTCTACGCCCCGCGCAGCACCAGCTACAGCCAGGGTTACTACGACGACCCGGTGCTGTGTGCCGGCGGCAGCGTGCAGCCTGGCGGCAACGCCGGTCGCGACTGCGCCCAGCAGTTCCTCAACAACAGCGGCGGCAATACCGAGCTGGCGCCGGAGAAGGCCCGCAACGTGACCCTGGGCTTCGTCTATCAGCCGGTCAGCAACCTGTCGGTGGGCCTGGACTTCTGGTGGATCCATATCTCCAACCAGATCCAATCGTTCCCGGAGTCCGCGGTGTTCGACGACCCGCTCACCTACGCCGATCGCTACGTGCGCAACCCCGACGGTTCGATCGCCAACATCGTGACCGGCAATGCCAACCTGGGCATCGTCAAGACCAACGGCGTCGATGTCACCCTCGACTACCGCTTCCCGAATACGCCTTACGGGCAGTTCGGCCTGGGCCTGACCGGCACCTACGTTGACCGCTACGACTACCAGAACATCATCGACGGCCCCTACACCGACAAGGTCGGCGACTTCCAGGGCGACGGTGTGATTGCGCGCTGGAAGCACGTGCTGGTGGGTTCCTGGTCGCTGGGCAATACCCGTGCGTCGATCACCAACCGCTTCACCACCGGCTACAACGACTACGACCGCACCACCAATGCCCGGGTAGCGTCCTATACGCTGTGGGACCTGTCGGTGGGGCATACCTTCGACAAGGTGCTGGACGTCGATGCCGGCGTACGCAACGTCTTCGACCGCGACCCGCCGTTCTCCAACCAGGCCTACAACTTCCAGTCCGGCTATGACCCCCGCTACGCCGACCCGCTGGGCCGCACCGTGTTCGCCCGCATGACTTACCACTTCTGAGGCACGACGCGGCCAGCGCCCCGCGCAGGCCGCGTCATCTGGCGAAGTAGCCCCCTCCGGCCGGCAGGTCTCATCCACCTTCCCCTCGGCCGGAGGCTTTTTTCGCCGCGCCCAGTCATTCCGTGCGTACGAGGACAGCCCCATCATGTCGCGTCAAATCCGTTTCCTGCGGCGCCTGCTCCTGGGTGTCGCCCTGTTGTGCAGCGGCGGGCAGGCCGCGCTGGCGGTGCCGACCCATGCCCTGACGGTGTATGGCGAGGCGCCGAAGTACCCGGCCGACTTCAAGCACTTCGATTATGTGAACCCCAACGCCCCCAAGGGTGGCTCACTGACCCGCTCGGCCGAAGAAATCGGCCAGTTCAATTACCTCAACCCCTATGTGGATCAAAGCATCAACGTGGTGCAGGTCGACAGCTGGGTCTACTCGCCGCTGGCCTACCGCTCCCTCGACGAGCCCTACACGGTCTACGGGCTGATCGCGGAGAAAATGGAGATGGACCCCGAGGGCCTGTGGGTTCGCTTCTACCTCAACCCCAAGGCGCGCTTCGACGACGGCCAGCCGGTCACCGCCGAAGACGTGCGCTACACCTTCGAACTGATGACCACCCAGGCCAGCTTCAGCTATCGCCCGATGTTCGCCGACGTGCAAAACGTGGTCATCGAGGGGCCGCTGCAGATTCGCTTCAACTTCAAGAACAACCTCAACCGCACGCTGGCGCTGGACATCGCCAGCCTGCGGATTCTGCCCGAGCACTGGTGGAAGAGCCGCGACTTCGCCAACGGCGGCGGCTTCGAAGCGCCACTGGGCAACGGCCCGTACCGGGTCGCCAAGGTCGATGCCGGGCGCAGCGTGGTCTTCGAGCGGGTCAAGGACTGGTGGGCCAAGGACCTGCCGGTCAGCCGCGGCCTGTACAACTTCGACACCCTGACAGTGAATTTCTACGGCGACACCGAAGTCGCCCGGCAACTGCTGCAGGCCGGCGCCTTCGACTACAACCGGGAGTTTTCATCGGCGGGCTTCACGGTCGGCTACAGCGGCCCGGCCATCGACGACGGGCGCCTGCAGAAAGCCATCCTCGCGCCCCAGCGACCAGTGGCGGCGCAAGGCTTCGTGTTCAACCTGGACAACCCGATCTTCCAGGACCGCCGCGTGCGGCAGGCGCTGTCGCTGCTGTGGGACTTCGACTGGATCAACCGCCGGGTGATGCGCGGGTTCTACGTGCGGCAGCAGAGTTATTTCCCGAAAAGCGAAATGGCCGCTACCCAGCTGCCCGACGCCGCCGAGCTGAAGATTCTCGAACCGCTGCGCGGCCAGGTGCCCGACGAAGTGTTCACCGAGGTGTACCAGCCGCCGCGCACCGATGGCAGCGGCTACATCCGCGACAAGCAAATGCAGGCCCTCAAGCTGCTGGCCGAGGCCGGCTGGCACCCGAAAGACAACAAACTGGTGAATGCCGCTGGCGAGCCGATGGTGTTCAGTTTTCTCGATGGCCAGGGCGGTTTCGATCGTTTGATCCTGCCGTTCAAACGCACCCTGGCGCAGATCGGCATCACCCTGGAGTTTCTGCGCATCGACTCGGCGCAGTACATCAACCGCCTCAACGCCCGTGACTACGACATGATCGTGGTCACCCTGCCGAAAAACGGCAACCCGCTGCTTTCTCCCGGCCGCGACCTGTACAACCTGTTCGGCTCGCAAAGCGCCACCGAGGTCGGCAGCTCCAATGCCATGGTGCTGCGCAATCCCGCCGTCGACCGGCTGATCGACGGCCTGGTCGCCGCCAACAGCCGGCAAGACATGGTGCACTACGCCAGGGCGTTGGATCGGGTCCTGCAATGGGGCTACTACATGATCCCCAACTACTACTCCAAGGGCATACCCCTGGTATACGCCAACCGCTTTGGCCGCCCCGCCACGGCGCCCGTCTACGACGTGGGCCTGGAAACCTGGTGGCAGATCAGCCCGACGCCGCTGAGCAACGCCCAGGCCGCTGCCCTCGGCAACCACACCACTGCCGCGAAGGAGCCTTGAGATGCTGGCTTATGTGATTCGACGCCTGCTGCTGATCATTCCCACGCTGCTGGCCATTCTCGTCGTCAACTTCATGATCGTGCAGGCCGCGCCCGGCGGGCCGGTAGAACAGGCCATCGCGCGCATCCAGGGCTTCAGCCCCAACGGCGTCGGCGGCGGTGGCGGCGAAGTGGCCGCCAGCGGCACCGCCAGCCGCAGCACCCGTGGCCTGGACCCGGCGCTGATCGAGGCGATCAAGGCGCATTACGGCTTCAACAAGCCGATGCACGAACGCCTGTGGCTGATGCTCAAGAACTACGCGCAACTGGACTTCGGCACCAGCTTCTTTCGCGGCGCGCCGGTCACCGAACTGATCGCCCAGAAACTGCCGGTGTCGCTGTCGCTCGGGCTGTGGGCGACGCTGATCACCTACCTGATTTCCATACCCCTGGGCATTCGCAAGGCCGTGCGGCATGGCAGCGCGTTCGATGTGTGGAGCAGCACCCTGGTGATCATCGGCTACGCCACGCCGGCGTTTCTGTTCGCCATTCTGCTGATCGTGGTGTTCGCCGGTGGCAGCTACCTGAGCTGGTTTCCGGCACAGGGGCTGTTTTCGGAAAACGTCGCCAGCCTCGGCACCTGGGCCAAGGTGAAGGACTACCTGTGGCACCTGGTGCTGCCGGTCACCTCGCTGGTGATCGGCGGCTTCGCCACCCTGACCATCCTCACCAAGAACAGCTTTCTCAACGAGATCAGCCGCCAGTACGTGGTCACCGCCCGGGCCAAGGGCCTTACCGAACACCGCGTGCTGTACGGGCACGTGTTCCGCAACGCCATGCTGCTGGTGGTGGCCGGCATTCCCCAGGCGCTGATCGAGGTGTTCTTCGCCGGCTCGCTGCTGATCGAAACCATCTTCGGCCTCGACGGGCTGGGGCGCATGAGCTACGAGGCCGCCGTGTCGCGGGATTACCCGGTGGTGTTCGGCACGCTGTTCCTGTTCACCCTGTTCGGCCTGCTGATCAAACTGCTCGGCGACCTGTGCTACACGCTGGTCGACCCGCGCATCGACTTTTCCGCAAGGAGCGCCTGATGTTCGAGTTCTCTCCCCAGAGCCAGCGACGCATGGCGCTGTTCAAGGCCAACCGGCGCGGCTGGTGGTCGTTGTGGATCTTCATCGGCCTGCTGCTGGTGTGCCTGTGCGGCGAGCTGATCGCCAACGACAAGCCGCTGCTGCTCAGCTACGACGGCGCGCTGTATTACCCGGCGCTGCACACCTACCTGGAAACCGACTTTGGCGGTGAACTGCCCTTCGAGCCGGACTACGCCAGCGACTATGTGCGCCAGCTGATTGCGGCGAAGCAGGGCTGGATGCTGTTCGCGCCCATTCCTTTCAGCTACGACACCATCAACTACGACCTGGACGCGCCCTCGCCCAGCCCGCCGGATGCCCGCAACTGGCTGGGCACCGACGAGCAGGCGCGTGACGTGCTGGCACGGGTGCTGTTCGGTGCGCGAATTTCCATTCTGTTCGGGCTGTTGCTCACCGCCATCAGCACCCTGATCGGCATCTGCGCCGGGGCGATCCAGGGCTACTACGGCGGCATGACCGATCTGCTCGGCCAGCGCGTCCAGGAAATCTGGTCGGGGCTGCCGGTGTTGTACCTGCTGATCATCCTCTCCGGCTTCGTCTCGCCCAACTTCTGGTGGCTGCTGGGCATCATGGCGCTGTTCTCCTGGCTGGCGCTGGTCGACGTGGTGCGCGCCGAGTTCCTGCGCGGGCGCAACCTGGAGTACGTCAAGGCCGCGCGTGCCCTGGGCCTGACCGATGCCGCACTGATGTGGCGGCACATTCTGCCCAACGCCCTGACCAGCACCCTGACCTACCTGCCGTTCATCGTCACCGGCGCCATCGCCACCCTCACCGCCCTGGACTTTCTCGGCTTCGGCATGCCGGCCGGCAGCGCTTCGCTGGGCGAACTGATCGGCGAGGCCAAGCGCAACCTGCAGGCGCCGTGGCTGGGGCTGACGGCCTTTGTGGCGCTGGCGCTGATCCTGTCGCTGCTGGTGTTCATCGGCGAAGCCTGCCGCGACGCCTTCGACCCTCGGAGCTGACATGCAAGACAACCTGATTGAAATCCGCGACCTGCGCGTCGCCTTCAACGGCCGTGAAGTGGTGCACGGGGTCAGCCTCGACATCCGCCGCGGCGAATGCCTGGCGCTGGTGGGTGAGTCCGGCTCGGGCAAGTCGGTCACCGCGCATTCGATCCTGCGCCTGCTGCCGGCCAAGCACGTCAGCACCCAGGGCTCGATTCGCTACGACGGGCTCGACCTGGTCAGCGCCAGCGACAAACAACTGCGCAGCCTGCGCGGCAATCGCGTGGCGATGATCTTCCAGGAGCCCATGAGCTCGCTCAACCCGCTGCACAGGGTGGAGAAGCAGATCGGTGAAATCCTCGTCACCCACAAGGGCCTCAAGGGCAAGGCGGCCCGGCAGCGCACCCTGGAACTGCTGGAACTGGTGGGCATCCGCGACCCGCAGGCGCGCCTGAAGGCCTACCCGCACCAGCTGTCGGGCGGGCAGCGCCAGCGGGTCATGATTGCCATGGCCCTGGCCAACGAACCCGACCTGCTGATCGCCGACGAACCCACCACCGCACTGGACGTCACCGTGCAGGTGAAGATCCTCGAACTGCTCAAGTCGTTGCAGCAGCGCCTGAACATGTCGCTGCTGCTGATCAGCCACGACCTAAATCTGGTGCGCCGCATCGCGCAGCGCGTGTGCGTGATGCGCCAAGGCGAGATCGTCGAGCAGGCCGACTGCCAGAGCCTGTTCGACAACCCGCAGCATCCCTACAGCCGAATGCTGATCAATGCCGAGCCCGACGGCGAACCGGTGGCCTCACCGCACACCAACACCCTGCTGTCGGTGCAAGACCTGAAGGTCTGGTTTCCATTGGGCAAGGCGTGGTTCAAGCGCGAGCCGCAATACGTGAAGGCCGTGGACGGGGTGAGCTTCGAGCTGCTCAAGGGCAAGACCCTGGGCATCGTCGGCGAGTCGGGGTCGGGCAAGTCGACGCTCGGCCAGGCCATCCTGCGCCTGATCGACTCCGAGGGCAGCATTCGCTTTGGCACCAAGGAACTGAGCCTGCACAGCCAGCACCTGATGCGCCCGCTGCGGCGTCGGCTGCAAGTGGTGTTCCAGGACCCGTTCGGCAGCCTCAGCCCGCGCATGACCGTGGCGCAGATCATTGCCGAAGGCCTGGTCACCCACGGCATCGGCACACCCACCGAGCGTGAACAAACGGTGATTCGCGTGCTGGGCGAAGTGGGCCTGGACCCGGCCAGCCGCCACCGCTACCCCCACGAGTTTTCCGGCGGCCAGCGCCAGCGCATTTCCATCGCACGCGCGCTGGTGCTGGAGCCGGAGCTGATCCTGCTCGATGAACCCACCTCGGCGCTGGACCGCACCGTGCAGAAGCAGATTGTCGCCCTGCTGCGCGACCTGCAGATTCGCCATGGGCTGACCTACCTGTTCATCAGCCACGACCTGGCCGTGGTGCACGCCCTGGCGCATGACCTGATCGTCATCAAGGACGGCAAGGTGGTCGAACAGGGCGCATCCCGCGAGATCTTCGCCGCACCGCAACAGCCCTACACCCAGGAACTGCTGCGCTCCTCGGGGTTGGTGTTTGCCAGCTAGGCCCAATACTGGTCAGAGGCGTCACGGGGCTCGGTGGGAGCGGCTTTAGCCGCGAAAGGGCCAGGAAATTTACTGCATCTGTTGTGAACATGCGGCAGCTTCGCGGCTGAAGCCGCTCCTACCCGGCCTAACCGAACAGTATTGCAATTAGACCCACTGCTGGTCGATCAGACCGTTGGAGCGAGCTTGCTCGCGATGGATGCATCACGTTCACAGCAGGTACAGTGTTGCCCGCTTTTCGCGAGCAAGCTCGCTCCAACAGGTCCGGGGTCACCCACCGTAAGCTTCTGGCGTTTTTCTGGTGAAAGCGGGCGAGTCAGCCTCACTCGTCCTCATCCGCATAGTGCGAAGGCGGCAGCGAGTTGGGGTACTGGCTGGGGTGCGGGCCGTCATGCTCGGCGTCCTTGTCGGGCTTTTCGGGCGGCTGGTCTTGCCCGGCAACGCTGTCGCCTTCTGCGCCGGGCTGGCCCCCACGCTGTTCATCGCTGTGCATGCTCGCTACTCCGCGTCGATCAGGCTGTCGGTCTTCGCCCCACCATTGTCGCGCTGGGTCTGGGCGTCCTGGTCGGAGCCGGGGTTACCCGGTGGCGGGTTCCAGTCCACCGGTCGTTCGCTGTCGGGCTCGTGCTCCTGGCCCTGCTGGGGCTCGGAAGGCGCGCGGTCGACGCCGGGGGTGGGGCTTTCAGGGGTGTCCGGGGCTTGCTCTGCCGGGCCAGGGTAGGCGGCGTCCGGGCCGTTGTTTTCGTTCACCATGGCTACGCTCCTTTTCTACACCGCAGGAAATCTGCGTGCTTGAAGGTCAGAGGCAGCGTGCCAGGCAGAAGTGCGGGGGTGATCGACGAGCGGACATCTCGGCGTGGCGTCGACAGGCCTGGGGGCGAGGCCAACGGCGATTCTGTAGCACGCCGCGTCGTTCAGACACCTGAAGGCAGGGCCGGGTCAGGCGGGTCCCGCGTGGCCTTGCCCGGCAGCGATACCGTAGTCCTGCCTCAAGCGGTGCAGGTATGCTGCACCGCTGGCCGCTCTCTGTTTCAAGGACCTTTCATGTCGTTCTGGACCCTCGTCGTTACCCTGCTGGCTGTCGGGCTGGTGATCCACTACCTGCGCACGGCGGCGCGCAAGCCACAGCTGGTCTATCAGTCCAACCCGGAAAACCAGCAGCTGCTCGCCCAGTTGCCGCGCCTGCGCCAGCGCTTCTGGGTCACGCCCTGGCTGTTCAACGGCCACTTGCAACTGCTCGGCCTTGGGCTAAAAAAAGCTTTCGCGCCGCGCCTGCAATACGACCGCACCGACACCCTGCGCATGACCGATGGCGGCACCACGGCGCTGCACTGGCTGGGTGCCGATTTGCCGCCGCAGGTGCCAACCCTGGTGGTGCTGCACACCATCACCGGCTCGCCGCACAGCATGCGCGGCTTCGTCGGCGACCTGCAGCGGCTGACCGGCTGGCGCGTGGTGTTCTGTGAGCGGCGCGGCCATGGCACCCTGCCGCTGACCAGCGCCAGGTTCAACACTATGGGCGACACCGACGACCTGCGCGAGCAATTGCGCGTGGTCAGCGAGCGCTACCCGCACTCCACGCTCTACGCTGCCGGTATCTCGGCCGGCACCGGCCTGCTGATCCGCTACCTCGGCGAACAGGGCGCCGACACCCCGCTGCGTGGCGCCTTCGCCTATTGCCCGGGCTATGACATCAGCGTTGCCTTCGCCCGCTCGCGGGCGCCCTTCACCCGGCTGATGGCGCGAAAGCTGGTGCGCCAGTTCGTCACCCCAAACCGCGAGACCCTGGCGCACCTGTCGAGCTTTGCCGCCCTGGAGAATGCGCAGAGCCTGGAGGAATTTCACCAGCACCTGTACGAATGCGCCGGTTACCCCAGCCACCAGGCCTTTCTCGAGCACTGCAACCCGATATCGGTGATGACCCACGTCAGCATCCCGCTGCTGGTGCTCAATGCCGAAGACGACCCGGTCTGCGTGCTGGACAACGTGCAGGATCACCAAGAGGCCATGGCCAACATGCCGCGCACCCTGCTGGCAGTCACTTCACGCGGCAGCCATTGCGCCTACCTGGCCGGCTTCAGCGCCTATCCTTGGGCGCATCACCTGGCAGCGGAATTCCTTCAGGCCTTGCAGGCGCGGGCTGAGCAGCCAGCGCCCACTCGGCCAGCCTAGCCCGCTGCCGCCACTGCTCGCGCCCCTGAGGCCTTGCACTGGCCTCAGGAACGCATCATGTCCGCCGCCTGCTGCGTAGCTTCGGTGGTGCGGGTCGCCAGCTTGCGCACTTCGTCGGCCACTACCGCGAAGCCCCGCCCGGCCGCGCCAGCGCGGGCGGCTTCGATGGCCGCGTTGAGGGCCAGCAGGTTGGTCTGGCTGGCGATGCTCTGGATGGTAGTGACGATCTGCGTCAGTTGCGCGATGTTGGCTTCCAGGCTGCGCTGGTGCTGCGACTCGGCTTCGCGCATGGCCTGTTGCTGGTGCTGCAGCTCAACGTCCACCAGCGCCCCCACCACACGCAGCGGCGCGCCCTGGGCATCGCGCCTGGTCTGGCCGCGGGCGCGGAACCAGCGATATTCGCCACTCTTCATCTTCAGGCGGTATTCGATATCGAACGGGGTCTTGCCGCTGCGGTCGGTGAGGTGGGCCTGGAAGGCGGCGATGCTGCGCTCCTTGTCTTCCGGGTGCAGGCGCGACGCCCAACTGTCCAGCACGTCGGGGAATTCTTCGACGGTCTCGAAGCCCAGCAGACGGCGGAACTGTGGCGACCACCAGAAGGGGTTCCTCGGGTTGACCGGGTCTCCGGCGATGACCGCCATGTCCCACAGGCCGTCGGAGAGCATCTCACGGGCCAGTTCGAAGCGGGTGATGATCACGTCGTGCTCTTCGGCGCGCTGCAGTTCGTCATGGATGTCACGCAGCGAACCGGCCACCCGCAGCGGCATGCCACGGCTGTCGCGCAGGGTTTCACCTTGGGCGTAGAACCAGCGGTAGGTGCCGTTTTTCAGCGCCAGGCGGTTCTTGACCTTATAGGGGGTGTTGCCGGTCTTGTCATTGAGGTGACGGGCGAAGGCGTCGAGGGTGGCCTGCTTGTCGTCCGGGTGCAGACGGTCAGCCCAACTGGCCAGGACGTTGGGGAAATCCTGCTCGTCGCGAAAACCCAGCATCGCGCGCATCTGCGGCGACCACCAGAAGCGGTTGCGCGGGTTCACCGGGTCGCCAGCCACCACTTCCATGTCCCACAGCCCTTCGCTGGAGGCGCGATTGACCAGGTCGAAGCGCGTAGCAGCGGCGCTGGCCGACGCATCGGCCTCGGCCAGCAGATTGCGAGCGGTTTCCAACTCGCGCTCCAGCTCCAGAATGCGCGCTTTGTCCAGCGCGGCTTGCTGTGCCTGGCCGGTCCAGGCCTCGCGGACCAGCGCCCAGCCGGCGCCTTCCCGGACCTGGTTGCCGCCGCTGGCGGTGATGCTGTCGATGAGTTGGTCGAGGGCCTGGCGTTCGCCGCGTGGGCGAAATAGTGGAAGCATCTTGGGGGGGTACTCTGGGAGGTATGGGGGCGGCCCTGTCCATGGCGCGAACGAGGTGCCAGCCACCGCGAATCAGTGTCCTGTCGCGCAAATAGTGGCACCAAGCTATCGCTCTGACACACACCGCTGCCCGCGGTTCCGCGCGCTGCGCAACAGCCGTGAAACCGCCGAGCCGCGCCGCCCATCCTGCATCTGCAGGATGGCCGCCCCCTTATGGATGCCACATACTCGGCACCAGGCCCTGCCCACTCCGGCCGCCCACTGATGACTGAGAGCTGAAAACAGCTCGAACAATAAAAACAAAGTCGCAGCCAGGTATTCGCCCCATGAGCCCCAACGACGCACGCCTTGTCTCGCTCAGTTTCAGCACTTTCAACAGGCTGATCCTCGAACTTCAGCGCCTCGCCCAGGACCAGCCGCTGGCCGGTTTCCATCAGCATGCCCTGCAGCAGCTCCAGGCCCTGATCGCCTTCGACAAAGCCTGGTGGGGTCGTGCGGCGGTGGTGGAAGGTCTGCCCGATGAGCACAGCAGCTACGTGTTCGGCCTGCCGGCGCAGTACGTGGCGGATTGGCAGTCGATCCGCGAGCAGGACCCCACCGTGGCCCTCACCCACGCCCAGCCGTCACGCTCGGTGCTGGTCGACAGCCAGGCTGCCGATTCAACGCCTGGGCTCAAGTGGCTGGCGCGCCGGCATGGTTTCGGGCAGTTCCTGTGCATCATCCACATCGACCCGCAGACCCAGCTGCGCGTACACCTGACCCTGTACCGCGCCATTGGCGCGCCCGCCTTCACCGACCACGAGCGCTTTCTGCTCGACCACCTCATGCCGCACCTGGTGGCCGCCGAAGGCGCCAACCAGATCCGCGCCCTGGTGGCGCTGCGCGAAACCCTCGACACCCCGCTCACCCTGGCCCTGGCGGTGTGTGACCGCTTTGGCACGCTGCATTACGCCGAGCACGGTTTCGTGCAACGGCTGCTGCTGGAGTGGCCGCAGTGGAGCGGCCCGCAATTACCCACCGAGGTGCACCCGGAAGGCTACCGGGGCCGCCGGGTGCAGCTTACCTCCACACAAGTGGGCGACCTGTTGCTGCTCTGCGCCAGCCCGCTACCGGTGCTCGACCAGCTCAGCGCCCGCGAAGCCGACGTGGCCGAGCGTTTCGGCGGCGGCAGCACCTACAAGGAAATCGCGCGTGAGCTGGGCCTGGCGCCGAACACGGTGCGCCATCACATACGCGGCATCTACGCCAAGCTCGGCGTGAACAGCAAGGCCGGCATCGCCCGCCACCTGCACTCCCCACCCCTCTGACCCGCGTGCCACACCCTCCCTGCCAACCACTTGGCGGGGTTGGGGGAGCTTTGCCCGCTTCTGCCCACCCACGACAAGGAAACGCCCCCATGCTCAAACGCTTCGCTCCCTTTTGGCCACTGGCGGCCAGCCTGGCCTACACCCCCTTGCAGGCCGCCGACCTCAACGCCCGGGACTTCTTCTCCGCCCCGGTGGGCACCAGCCTGGGGGTCGCCTACCTGCCGCTGACCCGGGCCAACAACTACCACGGCCCGGCCGACACCACCGGCAAGGCCGAGCTGTCAGTGAACGCCTTTGCCTACCGGCAACTGTGGTTCAGCGACATTTGCGGCACCCTGTGCACGCCGCAGTTCATCATTCCCTACGCCGACATCGACGCGACCCTGCCCGGCACCACCGGCAGCCGCAGCGAACGCGGCCTGGGCGACCCACAGGTGGGCGGCACGCTGTTCTTCATCAACGACCCGCAAACCCGTACCTACAGCGGCCTGCTGACCATGCTCAGCGTGCCGCTCGGCGAATACCACGGGCGCAACCCGGACGTTTCGCCGGGCACCAATCGCTGGATGCTCAACCTCAATTACAACTACACCCAGGGCCTGGGCGAGAAGTGGGTGGTCGAGGGCAACATCGAAGCCTTCCTCTACGGCAAGAACGATGACTACTACGGCTCGGACCTGGAGCAGAAGCCGCTGTACCGCCTGCAGGCCTTCGCCTCCTACGACTTCACCGCCACCACCTACGGCGCGCTGCGCCTGATCCACGCCGATGGCGGCGAGCTGCAACTGCAGGGCCGCCGCCTGGACGACACGCACCAGCGCTACACCCAGGTCGGCTTCGAGGTCGGTCATTGGTTGGATAGCCGCAACCAGGTGCTGCTGGGCCTGACCCGCAACGTGGCCAGCGAAAACACCTTCGCGCAGAACAACCTGTTACTGCGTTTCGTCCACGTGTTCTAAGGAGCCTGCCATGTCTGTTGCCCAATCCACGGGGCTTGCCCCGCTGCGTCTGGCGGCCATCGTGCTGTTCGCCGCCATCGTCCCGGCCGTGCTGATGACCGCCCCGGCGGTGGCCACCCAATACGCGCTGCAACTGGGCCTCAACCCGGCGCGCATCGGCCAGCTGCTCAGCGCCGAACTGGCGGTGATGAGCCTGGCGACCCTGCCGGCCTACTACTGGCAGCGCCGCTGCGACTGGCGGCGCGTGGCCCAGGCCGCCGCCGTACTGTTCATCGTCACCAACCTGGCCTCGGCCTGGACGGCAGACTATGGCCTGTTGATGAGCCTGCGCATCCTCAGCGCCCTGGGCGGCGGCACGCTGATGGTGGTGTGCATCGCCAGCGCCGCCAGCAGTCGCCAGCCCGAGCGGGTCTATGGCTTGTGGGTCAGCGGCCAGCTGATTCTCGGCGCCGTAGGGCTGTGGCTATTGCCGCCGCTGTTTGCCAGCTACGGCCTCAGAGCGCTGTACCTGGGCCTGGCAGCGCTGATGCTGGCCTGCCTGCCGCTGGCCACCGCCTTGCCGCCGCGCGCCCAGCCGCCGGCGCCGCGTCCTGGCCAGCAGCCCGTGGCCCGCAGTCGGCTGGTCGGCGTCTGCGCCCTGCTCGCGGTGCTGCTGTTCTATGTCGGGCTCAGTGCGGTGTGGACCTTCATCGGCAGTATCGCCAGCGCGGCAGCCATCGACCCGACCAGCAGCGGGCGCATTCTCTCGGTCGCCACCCTGCTGGGCATCGCCGGTTCACTGTGCGCCACGTTCATCGGCGCCCGCTGGCCGCGGCCATTGCTGCTGGTGGCCGGCTATGGGCTGATGGCCCTGGCCGTGGCGCTGCTGCTGGGCCTGCCGGACCTGGCGCGCTTCGCCGTCGCGGCGCTGCTGTTCAAATACACCTGGACCTTCGCCCTGCCCTTCATCCTCGCCTGCGTAGCCGACATGGATCCGCAGGGGCGGTTGATGAACAGCGTCAACCTGGTGATCGGCGGCGGCCTGGCCCTGGGCCCGGTGCTCGCCGGCCCGTTGCTGGAGTCCAGCCTGGGCATGAATGCCGTGCTGCTCGGCAGCATTGCCTGCCTGGCCCTGTCCTTGAGCGTGCTGCTGGCGGTTCGCGCCGGCGCGCCTTCGCCTTCCTCTGTCACTGCCCCCTCTGGAGCCCGACCATGACCCGTCGTACCGCGTTTTTCTCTGATGAACTGTGTTTCTGGCACAGCGCCGGCATGCATGCCCTGATCCTCCCTGTGGGCGGTTGGGTGCAGCCGCCCAATGCCGCCAGCTTCGCTGAGTCCCCCGACAGCAAGCGGCGCCTGAAAAGCCTGCTGGATGTCTCCGGGCTGGGCCGGCAGTTGTCGAGCCCGGTGGCCCGCCCCGCCGATGAAGCGGACCTGCTGCGCGTCCATCCGGCCCACTATCTGGAACGCTTCAAGGCCTTGAGCGAGGCCGGCGGCGGCGAGCTGGGACCGCAGGCGCCCATCGGCCCAGGCACCTACGAGATCGCCAGGCTCTCGGCGGGCATGGCCATCGCGGCGGTGGATGCGGTGCTCAAGGGCGAAGCCGACAATGCCTACGCGCTGTCGCGCCCGCCGGGGCATCACTGCCTGGCCGACCAGGCCATGGGTTTCTGCTTCCTGGCCAACATCCCGGTAGCCATCGAAGCCGCCAAGGCCCGGCACGGCCTGGGCCGAGTCGCGGTGATCGACTGGGACGTGCACCACGGCAACGGTACCCAGTCGATCTACGCCACACGCGCCGACGTGCTGACCATTTCCCTGCACCAGGAGAACTGCTATCCACCGGGCTACAGCGGCGCAGAGGATCGCGGCGAGGGCGCCGGGGCCGGTTTCAACCTGAATATTCCGCTGCCTGCCGGCAGTGGCCACGAGGCCTACCTGCACGCCATGCAACGCATCGTACTGCCGGCCCTGGAGCGCTTCGCCCCAGAGCTGATCGTGGTGGCCTGTGGCTTCGACGCCAACGCCGTGGACCCCCTGGCGCGCATGCTGTTGCACAGCGACTCGTACCGGGCCATGACCGCGCTGCTACGCGAGGCCGCCGAACGTCACTGTGGCGGGCGCCTGGTGATGGTCCATGAAGGTGGCTACGCCGAGGCCTACGTGCCGTTCTGCGGCCTGGCGGTCATCGAGGAACTGGCCGGGGTACGCACCGCCGTGCAAGACCCGTTGCTGGAGCTGCTGCACCTGCAACAGCCCGGCGCAGCCCACAGGCGCTTCCTGCTTCAGCACCTCGACACCCTGGCCGTACAGTTGGGCTGATGCCCGATGTCATTCCAGAGCCGCTCAGGCGCGGCTCTGGGTGACCTTGCGCAGAATCCGCGACAGCTGTTCGACCGAATACGGCTTGTGCAGCAGCTCGAAGCCGTCGGTGCCGTGCTTGGCCAGCACGTGGCTGTAGCCGGAGGTCAGCACCACCGGCAACTGCGGGTAGAGCTGGCGCAGTTCGTTGACCAGCTGCAGGCCGCTCATGCCCGGCATCACCACATCCGAGAACACCACGTCGAAGCCGGCGGCATCCTCGCCCAGCTCGGCCAGGGCGCTGTCGGCGTCGGTGGCCAGGACTGTCACGTAGCCCAGTTCGGCCAGAGCCTGGGTGGCGAAGGCACCGACATCGGGGTTGTCCTCGACCACCAGCACCCGGGTGCCGTGGCCGACCACCAGCGGCTGGTCGGCCACAGGCGGTTCGGGCGTGCAAGCCGGGGCTTCGACGCGCGGCAGGTAGAGGGTGAAGGTGGTGCCCTGGCCGACTTCGCTGACCACCGTGACCTCGCCACCAGACTGCTTGGCGAAGCCGAACACCTGGCTGAGTCCCAGGCCGGTGCCCTGGCCGATCTCCTTGGTGGTGTAGAACGGTTCGAAGATGCGCTCCAGCAGGTTGGCCGGAATGCCAATGCCGGTATCGGTGATCGACAAGGCAACGAAGGGCCCGCTGATCGGCGGCTGGCCATGCATGGTCGGCATGGACTCCACCGCACGCACGGCGATGCTCAACTGACCCTCGCCGTTCATGGCGTCACGGGCATTGGCCACCATGTTCACCAACGCAGTATCGAACTGGCTGGGGTCGGCATTCACGAAGCAGCTGCGGCTTGGCAAATCGGCGACCACCTCGATTCGCGAGCCGGTCAACGTCTTGATCATCGCGCACATCGCCCTGACGCTGTCGCCGGCAGCGAAGACCTCCGGCTTGAGCGCCTGGCGCCGGGCGAAGGCCAGCAGTTGCCCGGTGAGCTTGGCGGCGCGGTCGACGGTTTCGGAAATGGCCTGGATGTAACGCGCACGCCGCGGCTCGTCGAGGTCATCGCGCAGCAGCAGGTCGGTGGACGAACGAATCACCGTCAGCAGGTTGTTGAAGTCATGCGCCACCCCGCCGGTCAACTGGCCAACGGCTTCCATCTTCTGCGACTGACGCAGGGCTTCGGCCTGCTCGCGCTCGGCGGTCACGTGGCGACCGGCGGCGTAGATACGCCCGTCTTGGAAGGTAGCGGTCCAACTGAACCATTCGTAGGTGCCGTTGCGGTGCTGGATGCGCATTTCGTGAGGCGCGGTCAGCGGCGCCTCGACAACCGAGTCGAAGGCCACGGCACTCGCCTCGCGATCATCGGGGTGAATGTGCTCGCACAGGCGCTGGCCGAGCAGTTCGTGCTCGGCCCAACCGAGGAGTTCCGTCCAGCGCGCATTGACCGCCTCCAGGGCGCCGGCGGGCGAAGCGATCACCAGCAGCTCCTGCGACAGGCCCCAGGCCCGGTCACGCTCAAGGGTGCGCTCGGCCAGCACGGCTTCCTGCGCTTTCTCCGGTGAGATGTCCCGCGCACTGCAGTACACCTTGCCGTCTTCCAGTACGGCCACCCAGGACAACCAGCGGTAGCTGCCATCCTGATGGCGCGCCCGGTTTTCAAAGCGCAGAACCGGCTGGCCCTGCACCGCCTGGGCAAAAATCGCCTGGCTGGCCGCCAGGTCATCGGGGTGGACGAACGAAAAGAACGTGGCAGGCGCGTCTTCCGGCGACCAGCCCAGGGTGGCTCGCCAGGCCGGGTTGGCCGCCTCGATCAGGCCCTCGGCATCGATGACCGACAGCAGGTCGGGGCTGAGCATCCAGGTGCGGCTGCGCTGCGTGGCGCGCTCGTTGACCTTGCGCTCCAGCTCGCGGTTGAGCGCACTCAGCTCATCCTTGCTGCGGCGCAGGCGTTGCTCGGAGCGATGGCGCTCTATGGCCAGGGCAGCGGTCTGGGCAATGACTGCAATGGCCTCGATGTCGCCTTGGGTCGGTGAACGAGGTTCCCCGTAGTACACCGCGAAGGTGCCGAGGATCGCGCCGTCGGCCGCCCTGATCGGCATCGACCAGCACGAACGCAGGCCATGGGAAACCGCCAGGGCCGCGTAGTCTGCCCACAGCGCATCGGTGACGATGTCATCGACGAACACGGGCGCGCCACGCGCCACGGCGCTTCCGCATGAGCCGATGCCGTCGCCGATGGAAATGCCATGGATCGCTTCGTTGTAGGCATCGGGCAGGCTCGGCGCCGCGCCGTGCAACAGGTACTGGCCGTCGTCGCTGACAAACAGCACCGAGGCGAGCATGTTCTCGCTCTGCGCCTCTACCGCCAGCACCAGGTTGTTGAGCACTTCGGCCAGGGGTACGCCAGCGGCGATCTGCCCGAGCACTTCGCGCTCGCGCTCGATCAGCGCCGTGGGGGAATACCCGTGCACCAGAAGGTTCACATCGCTGGAAGGCCGTTCGGCGGCCTCTTCAAACACGGAAACGCACTCGGACATGGATAACGTACCTGAAGCATGAAGGCCGCCAGTCGGGGCCTGCGCAGGGTGGCTGTGCCTGGTTTGGACTGCGGCGTGCGCACAACGACTCGTGGGCCGCACACGTACTGCGCAGGCCGCTGCGTTGATTGCCTTGAAAAACGTTGTTGAAACCAGGATTACGCCGCCGTACGAAAACTGGCGGGTGTCTGCCTAGCTGACAGCCGCGCAGATAAGTTCGTTCCACACCAAGAGTTTTCGAACATATCCACTAAAAATGTCCGGGCTTGCAGGGAACTATATACATCAAATAGCCACTATTGTTCTCTGATCGTCGCATGGAGCAAGGGTCGTTTTGGAAAGAGGTGTCGAAATGCGCCTGAAGGCAGCCTGCATGCTCCTGCTGATCGTCTTCATCGCCGCGCTGTGCGGGATCTTCGCGCGGCCAAGCGGCCTGCTGTCGTCGTTCTGGCCAGCCAACGCCATCCTGGCGGGCCTGGCGTTCCGTAACCGCGACATGGCCGGTGCCACGGCCTGGCTGAGTGCATTCATCGGTTTCATACTCGCCGACCTGGTTACCGGGAGCACCTGGTTCCAGGCCATTGTGCTAACCCTCGGCAATGTCGTGGGTGCCTGGGTTGCCTATGTCCTGCTTTCTAGCCTGTCGGCCCAGCATGGGCAGTTGCTGAGCGGCCGGTCGGTGCTGCACCTCATTCTGGTCAGCGTGGCCGCTTCGCTGTGTGCCGGCGCCATCGGGGCCCTGGCCATGCAGCACATTTTCGGCAAGCCGTTCCTGGATGGCTTCTACTTCTGGTTCATGGGCGAGCTGTTGCATTACGCGATCATCCTGCCGGTGATGCTGACCGCAACGCCGCCCCGGCGCTGGCCGCAAGAATGGCGCGATTACCGCGACAGAACCAGCCTCAGACGCCGCGCTCGCCATGCCACGCCCTTCCTGGCCCTGATCCTCTCCAGTGGTGCCGGTATCCTCATCGGCGGCCCGGGTGCGGTGATGTTCTCGGTGCCGGCCCTGCTGTGGTGCGCGATGACCTACAACCTGTTCGGCTCCACGCTGGTCACGCTGATGTTCAGTTGCTGGACCATCATTGCGATTTCCCTGCACTACCTCGACCTCTCGGTACCCTGGCCGCTGGCCATTGCAGACCTGCAATCAATCCGTATCGGCGTGCTGTTCCTCACCCTCACCCCGCTGACCGTGGCGATCATTACCGCCACTCGCAAGCAGCTGCTGCGCCAGGTCCAGCACCTGGCTTCCCACGATCAGCTCAGCGGCCTGCTCAATCGCCGTGCCTTCGACGACGAGGCCGCCAAGCGGCTGGCTTCGCTGATGCGGCAAAAGCGCCTGGTGGCCGTGCTGATGCTGGACATCGACCACTTCAAGCGCATCAACGACACCTGGGGCCACTCCGCAGGCGATCAGGTGCTGGTCACTTTCGCTCAGGTGGCCAGCGGCTGCCTCGACCAGAAGGGCATCATCGGGCGCATCGGCGGTGAGGAATTCTCGGTACTGATGCCAGTGAACTCAGCAACCGAAGCCCTGCGCATCGCCGAAGAGATCCGCCAGCGCTTCGCCCAGGCGCCTGTGGACGGCGGGCAAGCCACCACCATCTGCGCGACGGTGAGCATTGGCGTGGTGGTCGCGCGCGGGGCCGAACATCTCAAGCATCTGCTGATCCGCGCCGACCAGGCGCTGTATCAGGCCAAGAACTGCGGGCGTAATTGCGTGCAACTGGTGAACCTGATCGATACCGACGAGCCAGATGGATTCTGTGGCATCGGGCAAGACCTCGGCATGCCCCTGCCGCTTGCGCCGAACGAGCCCAGAGTCGTGGAAGCGCACGTGCGCAGCAGCTGCTAGGTGTGCACAGTCGGCGACGTGGCACGTCTGACGCCGAATGCCGCGCTCGACTTTGGCGGGCGCCAATGCGCATGATCCACTCAACGGCTGATACAGCGCCTTGCTTGCAAGGCTCAACAGCCCTCTTCATCGGCGCGACGGTCTCCAGCATGCTTCCGAATACCCCCCTGCACAGCAGCGCCCGACGCCGCCACCTGCACAGCCTGCGCGGTCGCGTGGGGTTGTGGCTGGTGGCCGGGCTGTCGGTGCTCGCGGGCATGACCGATGCCATCGGCCTGCTCGCCACCGGCGATTTCGTATCCTTCATGAGCGGCAACACCACGCGCCTGGCCGTGGCGCTCGGCGACGGCGACCTGCCCGGCGTGCTGCGCCTGAGCCTGGCGGTACTGTGCTTCGTGCTGGGCAACGCCGCCGGGGTGATTCTCGCCCGCTGGTTCCAGCACCGCGCCGCCCCGCTGCTCGGCGTGGTCACAGCGCTGCTGCTGTTCGCCGGCTTCTACCCCCAGCCCGAGGTCGGCTTCGTCGCGGCGATCCTGGCGATGGGCATGCTCAATGCCGTGGTCGAACAAGTCAACGGCCTACCCATCGGCCTGACCTACGTCACCGGCGCCCTGTCACGCTTTGGCCGAGGCCTGGGCCGCTGGCTGCTGGGCGAACGCCCCCAGGGCTGGCGCGTGCAGCTGGTGCCCTGGACCGGCATGCTGATCGGCGCCGCGCTAGGCGCCTTCATCGAACAGCGCCTGGGCCTGGCGGCCATGGCCGTGGCAGCCGGGCTGGCCTCGATACTCGCCCTCGCCGCGCTGTTCATCCCGCATCGCTGGCAGCGTACTTTCATGCCGCGCTAGGTCACGCAGCACAGACAGGTAGGACCGGCTTGCGGGAGCGAGCTTGCTCGCGAAAAGCTGGCAAGGTCGCTGAGTTTGCTGTGAGTGTGACGCCGTCTTCGCGAGCAAGCTCGCTCCCACGAACTGAACTGTATTGGTTTTAGCGAGGATGCATTACGCCGTAGCAGTACCCCGTCAGCCCGGGAGCTAGCGGCTCTGGCTGCGTTTGATCTGCGCATCGACCTGGTCGGCGCAGGTGTCCAGTAGGTTGATCGCCCGGTCCTTCAACGCCCAGACGTCACCGTTGTTCTGCAGTGCACCGGCCTCCTCCTCACTGATTCGCTCGCACGGCACCAGCTCGGGAGGTTCGATCAGCAGCACGCTGCTCTTGAGCACTTCCGGCTTTGCCGCGCAGCCCATCAGGCAGAGGCTGAGCAGCCCAGTCACGCACAGGCTTGCTGTTGCGCTTGAGTTCTTCAAAGTCCTTCCTCGCTTGGCGGGCCTTGCTTTCGCTGGCCTTGAGCCGGCGCGCCAGGTCGGCCTGGTAGTCGGCGTTGCGTTTGGCTTCAGCGCGCAAGGTGGTGATGGTGGCCTGGCTTTCGGCATTGGCGGCCACGGCCTCGGCCTTGCCCTTGGCCTCCAGGGCCAAGTCGCCCTGCAGGCGGACCACTTCGATTCTCTGCAGGGCCATCAGCAGGCCCATGACGATGATGATCACCAGGGCTACGGCGGCGATGCGCATCATGCTGCCGGCCCGGGTGGCAATGGTTAATGGCTCGATGTTCATGTCGAATCCGCCTTGCGGTTGATGACCCGCAGCAGCATCTCGCGCATGGCCGTCACCCCCAGAAAACCGATGGTGCCGCCGGCCGCCACGGACAGGCTGGCGGGCCACGCCATCCACTCGATGACGGTGGACGCCACCAGGCTCAGGCAACCGCAGATCAACGACTCGAGGATGATTCGCCAGGGCCGGGTTTCCCTTGCGTCGTACAGCACACGCAAGAACGCGATGACTACCGCCATGATCACGCCCTGCCATAGAGGGTCCGAGAGGGCCAGATAGATTCGAGCCCAGGAGTCTGGTTTTTCAGGCATAACGGACGTCCAGTGCTCTCCCTCTCGGGAGGTGAAAATGAAAAAGGCCCGCCGTACGGCGGGCCTTGTGGCATGGAATTAGGAGCAATAGAAAACTCAGTTCCTTCGCCGGGTCCAATCCCACTGATCAGGTCTTCAGAAAGTCCAGACCGGGAAATCTTTCGTTTTCCATGGATCAGTATAAGGATTACCCGAATATCTGGGCATCGTCCGGGTAGGAGTGATCGTTGGCGTGTAGCCGAAGCGAGCCCAGCAGACGCGATCACTCACAATTGAAAAGGAACCATCAGCCTGCAGGCGGCCGTATGCACTCGGCTGACCAGGGGTGCCGCTGTTCCATAGTGCGACACCCCCCGCCCCATAAATCACAAAGTTACCATCAGGCTGCATTACTGCTGACACAGCACCTAGGTTTTGCGTGTAAGAAGCCCAGTGCACAACCCCGCCTGCGCCATAAACAACGAGGTTTCCATCAGCCTGGAAAAGTAGCTGCGTACTGCCGATAGCGAAAGAATCACCCGGGTGCAGCGTGGTCCCAGGCTGTATAAACACTGCCGGAATGTCTGGAGCAACAGGTAACGACATATTGCTCGCCCACAATGGCAGGAGATCAACAATAACCAGATTTCCGTCATCTTGAAGCTGTAGATGGGTTCGGCTCGCCGCGTCAGTCAGATTTCCGCCAATAACATCAGAGCCCGTAGTGCTCCAGATCCGACGACGATCACCATCACGCAGCTTAAGGTTGTAGTACATATAAACCATAGGGCTTGGATCATCCCGAACAGTCATCCCTACTTGAGATGAATAAGGAACGCTTGCATCGGCTACCCATACAGCTGAGTCTCCATCATACAGTGCCAAGTTGAGGTCTTCTTGGGCCAGTAGCTTGAAGCGCCCGTTAGGAGACTGCAGATATTGGCTCCCCCCCAAAAGTGTCATAGGGGGAAGAATGGATTGACCGTTTTTAGATAGGCTGCGTAGATTCAGTGCCATGTTATTTACCTTTTAAGTCGAATGATTGTCTCGGAGAATTCCGCATTCATGTCGCTCAAAGGCGACGGCTCGAGGCTCGCGGCCTTCACATGATTCAAGGTCCCACACCGGGAGCACTTGATCTGGAGCTCGGTCAACTCACCCACGCGGGCGAGAAGTTTGTTGCACTTACCGCATCGACAATCGTTAAGCATAGATATAACCCCACTATCGACTGGCCCGAAAACAGGCACACGCCACCGGAGTTGCTGGCGAACTCGGAAAAAATTAAAAGACTCAACAAGTAGAACAGGATGCTGAAGCCGCGTTAGCCACAGCGTTTTGACTGGACAGGCTTACATAAAACAACAGCGTTATCCGCGTGGAAAGCTTTTTTATCCTGGGCCCGTGAATGTTTTTTTCAACTGTCTCAGTTAGACCGTGGGAGCGAGCTTGCTCGCGAAGGCGGCGTCACGTTCACAGCAAACTCAGCGACTTTGCCAGCTTTTCGCGAGCAAGCTCCTACACCATCCCATGATGATCGACTTGACTGAAATGCAAAACCCGGCATCAGGCCGGGCTTGTTCAGGCGCCGCATCAATGTTTACTGGACAGGCTATATAAAAACATCCGCTTATCCGCGTGGAAAGCATTTTTTATCGTCAGCCAGGATTTTTTTTGCAAACTTATCAAGCGCTGAAACTTCAGCCCGTTCAGCCAACACCAAACAAATAAGCCCGACGCAAAGTCGGGCTGGGTGAGTGGCTGTTTCACTGTGCATTGCAGAACAGGCTTACATGAAACCACCGGTTTATCCGCGTGGAAAGCGTTTTTATCGTTGCCTGATAAAACTTCAGGCTTGCTCAACTAACAAGTTTGCCAAAAAGGCATCGGCATCACCCGTGGGAGGGAGGGTTTCATGCCGCTTCGCGCAGGTTTTCCAGTGCCGCGTCGATCCAGGCCACACCGGCCTTGATCAGTTCCCGCGCCTTGGCTTCGCCCAGGCCGGCCTCACGACCGATGCGCAGGGCCGGGTATTTGGCGCCGAAGTACAACCAGACGAAATCGCCCATTTGTTGGTCCCTGGCCGTCAGCCTTGCCACCGCGTGGTCGATGACCAGCGCCAGGTCGTCGGTCAGGGTGTAGGACTTGCTGCCACCCTGGCCGGGTGTGTTATCGCGTATCAGCGCATACAGCGGCGAGATGTAGCGCGGCATGCCGGCGCCGTCCATGCGCCACCATCCCCATTGCTCCAGCAGCCATTCGGTGTCACCCATCGGCTTGCCTGCGTAGGTGCGTTTTTTCATGTCGATTCCCTCCCCTCCAGTATCACGTGTCTGTAAGGCCCCTGGCTGGTGGCCAAACCTTGCTGTGGAATGCCCTGCCGACGATCCTTCCGTCGAAAGGTATGCCTTTACTCTATGACACAGGTATACCTTTTTGCAACAATAAAGGCTAGCCATTAGATTGAGCCGCTATGGAACTTAAAGACCGCCTGAAACTGGCCCGCAAGAATGCCGGCCTCTCCCAATCGGAGCTTGCCGAGCGTGCCGGTATCAAGCAGGCCTCGGTGTCGGAAATCGAACGGGGCCTGTCCCGGACAAGCGGTTATCTGGTGAAGATCGCGCAGATTTGCGGCGTCGATCCCATCTGGCTGGCCGAAGGCACCGCCCCATCCGGCCAACCGTCATTGCCCGCCCTGGCGCCTGCCGAGCCGCCGGCCTCCACCTCTGTGGACCAGGTTCGCTCGATGCTGGCCAAGATCGGCAACGGCCTTTCAGAGCAGGCACGCAACAAGATCCTCGCAGTGGTCGACGAAGCGGTTTCGCAAGGTGATGCCATGCCTGTCGACACCTCGGCCCTGCGCCCGCGTACCGACGAAATCCTGATTCCGCAATACGACATCCGCGCCGCCATGGGCCACGGCCAGGTGCCGGCCGACTACAACGAAGCCATCCGTAACCTGGTGGTGCGCGAAGATGTGCTGCAGGGCAAGGGCGTGAGCTACACCTCCACGGCGGCGCTGGCGGTGATCACCGGCTGGGGCCAGAGCATGGAGGGTACGATCAACGACAAGGACCCGGTCATCGTCGACCGTGGCATCAACGAGTTCATCGGCGAAGGCATCTACGTCATCAGCTGGCACGGCCTGCTGTATATCAAGCGCCTGCAGATGCTCGATGCCGAGCACTTCTGGCTGATCTCCGACAACACCCGCCACAAGGACCAGCAGGCCAGGATCGACGACGTGACGATCCATGCCAAGGTGCTGCTGGTCCTCAATGTAAAGAAGGTCTGAACAGGCCTGGCAAGATCCGCTCAGGCGCCAGGCCTTGCTTTCATGGCCCGGTTTCCTGCATCGCCTCCCAGACCTTCAACAGCGAACCTTGCACCGAACCCGGCTGCAGTTTCAGCGGTGTGGTCTTGCCTTTGATCACCACTTCCATGCTCAGCGGCTTGCCTTTGGCGTCACCGAGAATGCGGTAGGTGGTGTCACCCCGTACGAAGCTCAGCACATGGCGGTCGCTGGAGTACTCCAGCGCTTGCGCGTCGCCTTCGGGATACAGCAGGTCCACCTCGTCCTTGTCATTCACCGCGGCGTAGTACACCGGTGAGGTCTTGTCGGGACGGAACAGCATGATGCGCTTGCCCGAAGGCACCAACCTGAAGGACAGCAGCACCTGGCGCTGGTCGTCTTCCTCCCACATCTGCGTGGTGCTGACGACCTTGGTGCCGTCGACCACCCAGGTCACCGTGTGGGTCGAGATGCCCGGCACGCCGGTGTAGTCGACCTCCCGCTCGGCCTTGAGCACCGGCTCGCCGTTCACCACCTCGTAGGTGCTGAACCAGTGCCTGCAGCAGCCGTCCTTGGCCGAAACGTTGATGGTGCGGCTCTCGGCGTCGTAGTCGAAGAACCCGCAGTAGTTCTGCGCCAGCTCGGTGAACGAGTCGCTGTGGCGAAAGCCGTCCGGGGTGCCGAGAAACACCTGGAACGACGGCCCGTGGTAGCAGCTGAACTGGCCGTCCATCAGCGCCAGGTCCTTGATGCCGTCGAAGTTGAAGTCGTCGTAGATCAGCACGCTCTGCTCGCCGTAGGGCAGCTCGTGGACGTTGCTTTTGACGTCACCGCTCTTGTCGTCGATGGCCAGCACCAGTTCGTCGGAACTCACCTGGATCAGCTCGGCACCGCTCTGCCTGTCGTACACGCGCAGGATGCCGGGGCGGAACACTTCCTGCTCATCGTTCAATTCCAGGGTGGCGCGGTAGCGGTCGGAGAAGTCTTCGATGTTCCAGGTGGTCCGGGGCGTTTTCTGGAACGCGTCGAGGTCCAGCTCGCCATAGTTCTGGGGTGTAGGGGTGGCGCTGGCCAGCAGCGGCATGAACAGGGCCAGGCCGAACAGGCACAGCCGGTGAATGATCGAAACCTGCACGATGCGACTCCATTTTGCCGGGCAAGGAAGGCGCCGATTGTCGTTGATTTATGGCCCGGTGGGCAGTGGATCGCGCAAACGAAAAAGGACCGCCGAAGCGGTCCTTTTCCTGGGGCAAGCCCGGATCAGATAGCCTGATCCCATGGGCGGTCGCCGTGTTCGTCCTTGATGCGGGTCGGCAGGCCCATCACGTCCAGCAGCTTGAGGAACGGCTCGGCTGGCAGCTCCTCGACGTTGGCCATGTGCTTGACGTCCCACTCGCCGCGAGCCACCAGCAGCGCAGCGGCCACGGGCGGTACACCGGCGGTGTAAGAGATGCCCTGGCTGTCGGTCTCGGCGTAGGCTTCGGTGTGGTCGGCGACGTTGTAGATGAACACTTCGCGCGCCTTGCCATCCTTGGTGCCCTTGACCAGGTCACCGATGCAGGTCTTGCCGGTGTAGCCCGGCGCCAGCGAGGCCGGGTCAGGCAGCACGGCCTTGACCACTTTCAGCGGCACCACTTCCAGGCCTTCGGCGGTCTTGACCGGTTGCTCGGAGAGCAGGCCGAGGTTCTTCAGCACGGTGAAGACGTTGATGTAGTGCTCGCCGAAGCTCATCCAGAAGCGTACGTTCGGCACGTCCAGGTTCTTGGACAGCGAGTGCACTTCGTCGTGGCCGGTGAGGTACAGGTTCTGCGAACCCACGACCGGCAGGTCGTCGGTGCGCTTGACTTCGAACATGGTGTTGCTGGTCCACTGGTTGTTCTGCCAGCTCCACACCTGCCCGGTGAATTCGCGGAAGTTGATTTCCGGGTCGAAATTGGTGGCGAAATATTTGCCATGGGAACCGGCATTGACGTCGAGGATGTCGATCGAATCAATGCGGTCGAAATGCTGTTGCTGCGCCAGGGCCGCATAGGCGTTGACCACGCCCGGGTCGAAACCCACGCCCAGAATGGCGGTGACGTTCTTCTGCTGGCATTCCTCGAGGTGCTTCCACTCGTAGTTGCCATACCACGGCGGCGTCTCGCAGATCTTGCCGGGTTCTTCGTGAATGGCGGTGTCCAGGTAGGCCACGCCGGTATCGATGCAGGCACGCAGCACCGACATGTTGAGGAAGGCGGAACCGACGTTGATGACGATCTGCGATTCGGTTTCGCGGATCAGCGCCTTGGTCGCCTCGATATCCAGTGCGTTCAGGGCGAAGGCCTGGATATCAGCGGGCTGCTTGAGGCTGCCCTTGGCCTTGACACTGTCGATGATGGCCTGGCATTTGGAGATGTTGCGCGACGCGATGGCAATACGACCGAGTTCGTCGTTGTGCTGCGCGCACTTGTGGGCCACCACCTTGGCGACACCTCCTGCACCAATGATAAGAACGTTCTTCTTCAATTTCTTCGTGTCTCCTTTGACAGCGCCTGCTCAGGACAGGCTGGACAGATAATCTTCAAAACCGAACTCGCGAACCACATCGACGCTGCCGTCGAGTTGCTTCACGACGATCGCCGGCATTTTCAGACCGTTGAACCAGTTCTTCTTGACCATGGTGTAACCTGCGGCGTCGATGAACGACAGCCGATCGCCGATGGCCAGCGGACGATCGAATTGGTACTCGCCGAAGATGTCGCCGGCCAGGCACGACTTGCCGCACACCATGTAGGTGTGTTCACCGTCGTTGGGGGCCATCTTGGCGTTGAGGCGGTAGATCAGCAGGTCGAGCATGTGCGCTTCGATGGAGCTGTCGACCACGGCCAGGTGCTTGCCGTTGTACAGCGTGTCGAGTACGGTCACTTCCAGCGAGGCGCTCTGGGTGATGGCAGCCTCGCCCGGCTCCAGGTAAACCTGCACGCCGTATTGTTCCGAGAAGCGCTTCAGGCGCGCGCAGAATTCGTCCAGCGCATAGCCTTCACCGGTGAAGTGAATGCCGCCACCCAGGCTGACCCACTCGACCTTGTGCAGCAGCTCGCCGAAGCGTTCTTCGATTTTTGTCAGCATCTGGTCGAACAGGTTGAAGTCACCGTTCTCGCAGTTGTTGTGGAACATGAAGCCGGAGATTTTATCCATCACTGCAGCAATCTTCTCCGGGTCCCACTCGCCCAGGCGGCTGAACGGGCGCGCCGGGTCGGCCAGCAGGTAGTCGGAGCTGCTCACCTGCGGGTTGACGCGCAGGCCGCGAATCTTGCCTTCGGTCGCGCCAGCGAAGCGCTCCAGCTGGCTGATGGTGTTGAAGATGATCTTGTCGCAGTTCTCGACCATCTCGCCGATTTCGTCATCGGCCCAGGCCACGCTGTAGGCGTGGGTTTCGCCGGCGAACTTCTGGCGGCCGAGCTTGAGCTCGAACAGCGAGCTGGAGGTGGTGCCGTCCATGTACTGCTGCATCAGGTCGAACACCGACCAGGTGGCGAAGCACTTGAGCGCCAGCAGGGCCTTGGCGCCGGACTGCTTGCGCACGTAAGCGATCTTCTCCAGGTTGACCAGCAGCTTCTGTTTGTCGATGAGGTAGTACGGCGTGTTGATCATTTCGCTATCCGTAATAAAAGGTCGGCAACAGGAGTCCGCGAGCCTCCTGAAAAAAGCGGACGCGAATTGTGCCGATAACCGACGTATATCGAAAGTCCATTGAGCAAATTTTGTCCATTGCCCGACGGATACTGGCGCGAGCATGGCCACCAAAGATGACAATCTTGTGACAGTTTTCTGCTGGGAATGACTGCGCGGCGCAGCGATAACGGGAATGACGCCCTCGCGGCCAGGGTCTGCATCAAAGTGAACCGCTCCCAAGAAGTTGGAGACGTATCCAACCCTTGGAGGCGGTTCAAATCCAAAGCAGCCCGTGTGAACCCTGTCGGCTCAGAAGAATTTGATCGGGTAGCTGACGATCAGGCGATTCTCGTCATAGTCGCTGGCGTTGAAGTCACGCCGCACGCTCGCATTGCGCCAGCGCAGCGACAGGTTCTTCAGGCTGCCGCCCTGCACCACATAGCCCAGTTCGGACTCGCGTACCCATTCGCCGCCGTCGTCCACGCCGCGCAGTTGCACGTCGCTGCCTTTCACGTAGCGAGTCATCAGGGTCAGGCCCGGCACGCCGTAGCCGGCGAAGTCCAGGTCATAGCGCAACTGCCAGGACTTCTCCCTGGGATTGTCGAAGGCGTGGTTGAAGGTGTTGTTGGCCAGGTAGATACCGCCGGTGCCGGTCACGCGCATCCAGCCGGTGTCGCCGCCGACGCGCTGCAGGCCCAGGCTGAAGGTGTGCGCGCCGACGCCGAGGCCCAGCAGCAGGGAGGTGGTGTGGTTGTCCAGACGCCCGGCCTTGGCACTGCCATCGTCGCGGCCACGGAAGTGCCCGAGGTTGGCGGTCAGGCTCACGCCGTCGGTCAGTGCCCAGCGTTGGATGATCGCCGCGTACTGCTGCTGGTAGATGTCCTTGAGCTCACCGGCCCACAGCCGCACGGTGGTGTTCTTCGACGGGCTGCGGTAGTCACCGCCCAGGTAGCGGAAGCCATCGCTGCGGGCGCCGTTGAACGCCAGGTCCTCCATGGACGAGTCGTTGCGCAGGCTGGTCTTGTCGAATTCGCCGGCATACAGCGTCCAGTTCCGAATGTCGCGGGAGCTCAGTTGCGCGCCACGGAAGGTCTGCGGCAGCGCACGAAAGTCGTCGGCGGTGAGGATCGGCAGGTTGGGCATCCACTCTCCCACCTTCAGTTCGGTTTCCGAAATCCGCGCCTTGAAGGCCACGCCCAGGCGGCCGAAGCTGGACGCCGGGTCGCCATCACTGTCGCGGGGCAGCAGCAAGGCACCGTAGCGGCCAGCGCCGCCATCGAGCTTGACCGCGTACTTGCCCAGTACATCGACGCCAAAAGCCACCGTGCCGGAGGTGAAGCCGGAACGCGCGTCGAAGATGAAACTCTGCGTCCACTCCCGTGCTTCACGCTGGGCCACGCCCGGCGCGGTGAAGTGGCGCTCGAAAAAGAAATTGCGCAGGTTGAGGCTGGCGCTGCTGTCGTCGATGAAGCCTTCGGCCTGCGCAGTGCCCTGCAGCAGCAGGGCCGACGCCAGTACGGCAGCGGTGGTGCGGGGTGTTGTGTTCAAGACCATGACTCCCTTGTTGTTCTTGTTGGGGGCTTGCGGTCGTTTCTCCAGCCAGGCGCAGCGCCCCGCCGGGAGAACGGACGCTGATCGGCGGCCAGCCGATCCCGACAGGGCCACACGTAGGCGAGGCCCTGCTGTGCACGTCGGGGTGAAGAGGCAGGCGGCGTGGGACCACGCCGCCCGGTAGGGTCAGACCAGGCCAGCCGAACGCAGGGCGTCGGCGATCTCGCGGTCGGCGCCCTCGGCCAGTGGCAGCAGCGGCGAGCGCACGGTGGCGTGGTCAAGGATGCCGCGGGCGACCAGGCCATGCTTGAGGGCCACGGTGCCTTCCATGTGCGAGCCACGGTGGTAGACGTTGCGGGTCACGGGCAGCAGGCGGTCGTGCAGGGCACGGGCGGCCGGGTAATCCTTGCGCTTGCCGGCTTCGATCAGCTCGATCAGCGGCTCGGGAGTCAGGCCGCCGTAGCCGACCAGCGCACCGTCCACGTCGAACATGGTGTGCAGCAGGTATTCGTCGTGGCAGGTGAGGATCTGCAGGTCAGGCACCTCACGGCGTACCACCGGAATCTCGGTGTCCCAGCGGCGCATGTTGCGCACCCCGTTCTTCATGGCGAACACGCCAGGCTGGCGGGCGATGTCCAGTTGGGTTTCCAGGTCGTAGGTGGCCTTGGTGGCATCGGGGTACTGGAACAGGATCAGCGGCAGGCCGCTGTGCTCGTAGATGGCCTTGTAGCGGTCCTGCGCGGCGCCCTTCTGGTAGCCGAAGCGCAGCCAGCCGTGGGAGGGATACACCAGGCCCGCCGAGGCACCGGCCTCGACCGCGCGTACCGCTTCCTCGGCAGCCACCTGGGTGCCTTCGCCGGTGATGCCGGCGATGATCGGCAGGCGCCCGCCCACCGACTCCTTGAACGCCTGGATCACCTGCGCCTGCTCGGCCTGGGTCAGGAAGGTGCCCTCCCCTGCATGCCCCAGCACCACCAGGCCTTTCACGCCATTGAAGCTGCCCAGCCAGGAACCGAGTTTGTGGATGGCGTCGAAGTCCACTTTGCCGTCACGGGTAAACGGGGTGACAGGCGCCGGAACCAGGCCTTTGAGATCGATGGTGTTTTTAGTGCTCATGGTATTTCCTCTTTTTTATTGGCAAGTGTCCACAACTCACGCGTGCAGGGGCGCAGAACGTAAAACTGCGTACGTTCTGAAGTTTCAGGGTCAACTTCGGTGAAGCGGTTAGTTGCGTTTCATGAACTAGGTTGTGTACGAAAAGTCGGCGAGCGAAGGTCAGGCAAGGCAAAAACAGGCGAGGAAGCGGAGTTTACTGGTGTAAATGAGCATTCCGAGCCTGTTTTTAACGCAGCGTGGCCGAGCGCAGGCATTTTTCGTACAAAACCTAAGGCTCATGCCCGTTCATGGTGAAAGTTCTTCAAGTACCCGGCCCTTGGTTTCGATGGCGAACAAGGCGGTGATGACGCCGGTGACCAGCAACACGATGGCGAAGGTGCCGAACACGTAGTGCACACCCGCACCGGATATCGCCATGCCGACCACCAGCGGCCCCGCCGCCGAGCCCAGGCGCAGCCAGGCACTGCCGATACCGGTGCCCAGGGCCCGCAGGCGGGTCGGGTACAGCTCGGCCGAGTACAGGTACAGCGAGAAGGTCACGGTCTGCACCAGGGCATAGCCAAGCCCGGCCATCAGCAGGATCTGCAGCGGCGTGGTCGCGCCGGTCAGGGCCAGGGCGGTCAGTGGCAGCGCGGCGGCGAACAGGGCACCGATGTACCAGCGCCGACGCCCGACCTTGTCGATCAACAGCGCGCAGATCACCGCCGCCACCACACCGGCCGCCGAGGTCATGAAGCCGTAGGCCAGGCTGGTTTCCAGCGGCAGGTGGAAATGCTGGCGGTACAGGGTCGGCAGCCAGGTAATCAGCCCGTTGGCGACCATGTAGGCGCCGAACCACATGGCCCAGATCACCAGCGAGCGCTTGAAGTACATGCCACGGAACAGCTCTTTCCAGCCCTGGCGATTGCTGTTTTTTTGCAGCGGCGGCAGTTCCTCGGGCTCGGCCAGGGTATGCCCGGCCTTGCTGGCACTGGCTTCCAGGCGGCTGACGATGCGATCGGCTTCGGCGATGCGGCCCTTGGAAGCCAGCCAGCGCGGCGACTCGAACAGGAAGAAGCGCAGCGGAATCAGCAGCATCGCCGGCACCAGCCCCACGGCGAACATCACTTTCCAGCCGTACAGCGGCACCAGCAGGTAGCCGATGACGCCGGCCCCCACCAGACCCAGCAGGAACATGACCTCGTAGAGCAGGAAGAACCGCCCGCGTTTCTTCGAGCCGATCAGCTCGTTGACGTAGGCACTGGCCACCGGCACCTCGCCGCCCGTACCGATGCCCTGCAGAAATCTGAAAGCCATCATCGCTGCTGCGCTGGTGGCGAACAGGCAGGCCACGTCCATGGCCACGAACAGCAGAATGGTGAAGGTCAGCACCTTCATGCGGCCGATGCGCTCGGCCAGCGAGCCGAACAGCACCGCGCCGAACAGCTGGCCCAGGTAACCGGCGGACAGGATCAGGCCAATCTGCGCCGGGGTCAGGCTCCACTCCTTGACCAGCACCGGCATGGCGTAGGCAATGGCGATGACCGTGTAGCCATCGAAGAAGGTCGCCGCACCAATGATGTTGCGCGCCCAGAACACCTGGCGGGTGATCGGCAGGCGTTCCAGCCGGGCGCTGATGCGCGCCTGGTCGGTCGCGGCTTCACTCAGGGGTTCGGCGGCGTCGCGAGGTATCGCGGCGTCGGCGTCTACACGCTGTGTCAACATGGCACTTCCTCTTGTTATTCGGTTTGTCGGGGCGTGCGGGGCCATGCCCTGCGACGTGCGCAGTGCCTGGCGTTCAACTCGGGAAGACGCCGGCAGGACTAGCGGCCGGCGTCAGGGCTCATGTACCGGGACCGATGCTGCCGTTGGCCTGCAGTGCCTTGCCGATCGCCCGCGCCGCTTCCTGCGTGGACTGCAGGGCGCGGCTGCGCAGTTCTTCGGCGGTGCAGCGCACGGCTGGCGCAGCGATGCTGATCGCCCCCACCGGGTAGCCATCGAGGTCCAGCACCGGTACGGCGAGGATCCTCAGGCCATCGGTGAACAGCGACTCGGTGAGGATGTGCCCCTGCTCGCGAATGCCCTGGAGGATCTGCGCCAGAGGTAATTCACCGGCGTGGGGTTTGAGGATGAAGGGCATCAGCGGGGTGAGCTGCTGCACCTTGTCGAGATCGGCAGCGGGAAGGAACGCCAGCATCGACTGGCCGATGGCGGTCTGGGTGGCCGGCACCGTGGTGCCGACGCGGATGTCCACGCCCAGACGCGTGATACCGGCGCGCACGCGCTCCAGGTACAGCACGTCGGCGCCTTGCAGCACCGCGAAGCTGGCCGCCTCGTTGGTTTCGCTGACCAGCCCGCGCAGGATGGGCCGCACGATGCTGCGCAGGTCGGTACGGGCGATGGCATGAAAGCCGAGGTCGAGCACCTTGAGGGTCAGGGCGAAGCGGCGGCTCTCCGGAATGCGCGACACGTAGCCCAGTTCCACCAGGGTATTGAGCATGCGGAAGGTGGTGCCGGGATCCAGCTCGGAGGTGGCGGCGATCTGGCTGAGGGTCAGTTCTTCGTTATCGGCGGAAAAGGCCTCCAGTACACGAAAGCCCTTGGCCAGGGACTGGACGGTACTGCGCGCTTTCTTGTCGTCGAGTTCTTGAGAGGAAGCAGGATTTGCAGTCTTCGGCATTTCTTCGCACCTTTTTGTTTTTTCGGATTGCGAAATATTTTTCTTTCATATAGATTACCACTTTGACCCCCTTCGTCCTATTCGATTTACTTCGTTAAATTCCGCCTTAATATTCACTTTGAATATATAAACACCTGCCCGGCGGGTTAATCAGTACCTCAACGTGTTGATTTAAATAAATTAAATATCTTCTGCCGCTCGATTGGCAGAACAGAAAAAGCCCGGAAGTTCTGCGCAAACTTCCGGGCTTTTTTTATTCAGGCTGCAGAGTCACTCCTTCAAGCGCAGCACTTCCAGATGCGGGTCGGCGTCAATCTGCTGCTCGGTAAACGGCAGCGGCTGCCAGGCCTGCCGCGAGAACAGTTCAGTCTGGTCGGCGGCATGTCGGGAAGCCGGGTCGCTGGATTGCGAGAACGCCAACAGCCCCTGCGCCACCGGCCCCTGGTCGTCGAAACCGACCAGCTGGATATAGCTGCTGCCACTGACCACCTTGAGGCGGCCATCTGCCTGCGGCACGCTCTGGATCGCGTTGTACACGCCCAGATGCCCGTCACCGCCCGGAATCGGGATGCGCTGGCCAGGCTGTTCAGAGCCTGGGCGCTCGACCGCCTGCAACTGCCCCCAGGTGACGTCGGCGGGCAGCTTCAGCGCGTCGACCTGCGCCATCGCCTTGCGCAGCCTTTCGGCCACGGCATTGGCCACCGCTGGCGAATGCCAGTCGATGCCACTGGGCGTGTGCAAGGGGTCACGCGGATCGAAGGGCTGGCGCCAGCCTTGCCCGGCCTGGATGAACGATTTGGCGAAGCCCTGGAAGTACAGCCAGCCAAGGCCGGCCTGGGTGCTGGCGGTGCGATCCCACTGCTGCATCGCCACGCAGGCGCGCTCGAATTCGCTGCCGGGCTTGAGCGCCGCGCACCATTGCAGCAGGTCGTCGAGCAGCAGGTCGGCGGCATGCACCCTTTCGCCACTCACCAACCCCTTGAGGAACGGCGCGGTAATCGGCTGCGGGTCCTGGGCAGCGAGCTGCGCGAGTGCGAAGCGTGCGCGCAGGCCGAGGGCCGAGCCTTCACGACTGACCAACGGCGAGAAGCCGGTCAGCGGTTGTGCCGGGTTGCTCATCCAGGCGCTGTCATTGGCGTTCTGCACGAAGTCCCTGCGCAGCAGCACAGGCAGTTGCCCACCGGGCACGATACCCGGCTGCACAGCGCCTTCGGCGTTCTGCCAGTCGCATTCGCTGCGGCTGCCGTCCAGGCCCGGCAGGCCCCGCGCCTGCAGCGCCGGGTCGACACAGCCGTGCAGCTGCTTGAGGCTGAGGTTCGGCACCACCGAGACGTTCATGTAGGCCGTCTGGCCCTGCTGGTCGGCGGCCAGGGTGTTGACCCAGGGAATGCCCTGGATGCGCTGCACCACGTCGCGCAGTTCGGCCACGCTGCCGGCGTGGTTCATCGCGTACCACTGCTCCAGCGCCCGGGTGTTAGCCAGGTTGGCATCCTGGAAGGCATAGGCATGCTGGCGGTCCCAGTCGGCCACGCCGGACCATTTGATCAGCGGCCCGTAGCGCGACTCGTGGATCACCTGGCGGTGAGTGACCAGTTGGCCGTCAGCCTCGCGCACCTGCACCTGCACTTCGTGGCTGCGCAGTGGATAGCTGCGGCCATCCACCAGGTAGCGCTGCGGGTCCTTGGGGTCGAGGGTCAGGCGGCGCAGGGTGAAGTGCCCCGAGGTGTCCACGGTGTGGGTCCAGGCCAGGGTGCGGTTGAAGCCGATGTTGATCACCGGCAGCCCCGGCAGTGCCGCGCCCATCACGTCGAGCTGGCCGGGAATGGTCAGGTGCATCTGGTAGAAGCGCAGCGCACCGGACCATGGGAAGTGCGGATTACCCAACAGCAGGCCACGGCCGTTCTCGCTACGCTCGGCACCCACCGCGATGGCGTTGCTGCCGCGTTCGTAGACCGAGCCCTGGATGCGCCGGGTATCGATACGCGCCTGGGACGCTTCGGCCGCGGGAGGGGTGGCGGCCAGCAACGGCTCGGCAAAACGCCCGATGCCGCCTTCGACCATCAGCCGATGGATGAGCCGCACCATGTCGCTTTCCTGCAACGGCCTGACCCACGCTGCGCCGCGGCAGGCTTCAGGCGCGCCGTTATCGCGCAGGTAGCGGTTGAAGCCGGCCACGTAGCCCGCCAGCAACTGCCGGGCCGGTTCCGGCTGGGCGCGCCAGAACGCATCCACTGCCTGCTCGTCGTTGAGCCAGGTGAAAAACAGGTCCGAACTGAGGTTATCCAGGCGCGCCGAAGACTGCCCTTCACGCCCCATGTAGCGTGAACGCTCACCGCGCGCGGTCAGCACCTCCTCGCTGAGCAAACACAGATTGTCGCGTGCATAGGCGTAGCCCACGCCGTAGCCGAGGCCGCGCTCGTCATGGGCGCGGATATGCGGAATACCGTAGGACGTCCAGCGAATCTCGGTTTCGCCGCGCGGCAGCGCATCACGCGTACAACCTGCCTGGAAGACCAGCGCAACGGCCAGCGCACTGATTGAAAAAGATCGCCCCACCTGAATCCCCTTGGCATGCCTGTGAATGCAGCAAGGACGTGTCAGGCCTCGGCGAATTTACTGTCCGTCGCCCAGGCGTTCCATTTCGAATACCCGGATGCGGCAATGCTTCATGGCGTTGACGATGTGTTTTTCCACACTGGCCTTGGACAGCCCCATGGTCGAAGCGATGTCTTCATGACAAAGACCGTCGATCTTGCGCAACAGAAAAGCCTGTCGGCACTTCTCAGGCAACTCTTCCAGGGCTTTCATCACCAGTTGCGCGCGCTGCAACTGATACAACGACGCCTGCGGGCTGTGCACACTGGGCAACTCTTGGGCGAGGGCATCGTCCAGTGATTCGCTTTGGCGGATCAGACCACGCCGGAACAGGTCGACGCTCAGGTTGATTGCCGTGCGATAAAGAAATGCCTTAGGGTATTCGAGCTGATCCAGGCGGCGGCTTTCCAATACTTTCAAGTACGCTTCATGCGCAATATCGGCGGCCAGATTACGGTCGCGCAGGCGCGTGGTCAGATAACCCACCAGGCCTTGATAGTACTGTTCCATGTTGGCTCCGCCAGGATTTCTGGCATCAATTTACTGACGCCGGTCCGCTCTGTTAAAGAGGGGCTAACTGTATATAATTCTCAACTGCATAAAAAGTTCTAATTTTCGGTAACCGCCGTAAGTTAATTCCAAAACCAACCGGTAGCCGCCATGTCGAGTCAGCTCCCCCAACCTGTGCCAGACCAGCACATCAGTGACCAAGCCGCACACTGGTGCATGCGTCTGCATGAAGCTGATTTCTCTGCCGAGGAACGTGCGCAGCTGGAACGCTGGCTGGCAAGCGACCCGTTGCATCGCCAGGAATTCGAGGCCATGCAGGAAATCTGGGCGCTCAGCGAATTCCTGCCTCCCACCACGCCAGCGCCGCCACGCGCCGCAGCCCCTGTCCCGGCACCACGGCGCGCAAGCCGCCGGCTGCTGGCCATTGCAGCTACCCTGGCCGTCAGCCTGCCGCTGGCTGGCCTGGTCGGTTGGAACCAGGGCTGGATTCCCGACAGCTATCACCGCTATGCCAGCCAGTCCGGCCTGGAGTCGGTCACCCTCGCCGATGGTTCCGAGGTGCAGATGAACTGCGGCACCCGCCTTTCGTTCGCCAACTACCAGGACCGGCGTAGCGTGACCTTGAGCAAGGGCGAGGCCTTCTTCAAGGTCACCCACGACGCCCAGCATCCTTTCGTGGTCAACGCCGGGCAGGGGCAGATCCAGGTCACCGGCACCCAGTTCAATGTCTGGACCTACGGCGATTCAGTGGTGGTGACCCTCAGCGAGGGCTCGGTCAGAGTGCTGAGCGACACCCGCACACCGGAACACGTGGCCTATCTCTCGCCGGGCATGCAGGCTCGCTACGACGCGCAGCATGGCGACCCGCAGGTGGCCGCTGCCTCACTGGACAATGCCCTGGCCTGGCGCAATGGCCGCCTGGTGCTCGACAACCTGACCCTGGCCGAAGCCCTGCCGCAGATCAACCGCTACCTCGAAACCCCGGTGCATCTGGCCGACAAGGCGACTGCCCAACTGCGTATCGGCGGTGTCTACAGCACCCGCGACATCGACGGTCTGGTGCAGGCGTTGCCCAGGGTGCTGCCGGTGGTGCTGACCCGCAACAACGAAGGCCAGACCGTCATCGCCCGCAAGTCCGGTTGAGGCAGTCAGGCGCCATGTGACGAGGTGGCAGCGGCTTTAGCCGCGAAAGCGCCAGGAAACTCAGTGCATCTGATGTGAACAGGCGGTCGCTTCGCGGCTGAAGCCGCTCCTACCGGGCCTGACAAATCCGCTCACACAGGCCCCGGCAGACCAGGCTAAGCGCCCGGCCCAGGCGGCAGGTAGCGACCGTACCAGGGCCTCTGCGGGATGCGCCCGGACAGCCGTTCCATCTCGGCCTCGTCGGCGCGAATCACATGCAGGGCCAGCTTCATGGTCTCGACATCCAGCTCCCCGCCGCCGCCACCATTCTCGCGCCCCCATGCACCGCAGCCCGATTCGGCGGGCCCCAGCCAGGGGCTTTCGACCTCCACCCAGCAGCCCTTGGCGAACCACGGCACGCCATCGACCTCGATCCGCCGTACCTCACCGGGATGGAAGCGTTCATGGGCGGCGAACCAGTCATCGATACGGTCATCGATCCAGCCGTGAAAGGCCCAGAAAACCGGGTTGACGTGCGACGAGAAGGCGTCGGCCAGGTAGTCGTTCTCAGCGCGAAACCAGCGCTCGGAAAAATCGTCGGCCGGTCGGTCGTACAGCATCGGGTACAGGCTGTTCGGGGCGCGGCCCACGGCGGCCCAGCACATGTGCAGCCAGTCATGCAGGCCCAGTTCGATGCGACTGCCCAGTTCGCCCAGGCACAGGGTCGCCAGGTATTCAGGGTCCTGGTACTGCGCTTCCCAGACCTGGAAGTTGGCGTAGTAGCCCTCGCTGCTCTTCACGTCGCGCAGCCACTGGTTGAAGGCATCGTCGCCGGGCGCCTCCCAGGCTGGTGGTACCGAATAGCCGTCGTGGTTCTCCAGGTAATTCACGAAGGCCTGGATGCCATGACCGATGAACGGCCGCGGCGGCGGAAAGCACTTCCAGGAACGCAGGTCCTGGAAACTGCGCGCATGGCGCAGCATGCGCCGGTGCATGTAGAGAAAATCCTCACCGGAACCGTTGGTATGCCGCCGCTTGCCCCGCGCATCGCGCTCCTGCCCCAGCGGGCCGGGCTGCCAGCCCAGGGCACGCAACGATTGCTGCCGATCGTCGTTCAGGCGGTGCCAGCGGTCACGGGTGGCATGCCACAACTGGTGGTACAGGCGATGCCCCGGCGAGATCAGCCAGGCATGCAGGTCCGGGTCATACGGCAAGCGTTCGCGGGCCTGGATGAACGGCCGGCGCGTGGCGACGAAGCGCGCCTGCACGGCGGAATGGCCCGCCTGCGCACCGCGCCGCTGCAGCGTACCGCTCAGGGTCGCGGCCCCGCCGCCGGTGCTCCACACACCCCAGACCTCGTCGAAAATGGCTGCGCATTCGTAGGCCTGGCCGTCGGCGCCAGCCAGCTTCCAGCGCAGGTTCGGTTCGCGCTCGGCTTTCAGCTCGCCGAACAGCTCCAGGCCGCCATGCTCGAAAGGCCGGCGGCCCAGATGGCCGCGCAACGCCTTGCCCGACGGCCCGACGTCCAGCAGCAGCTCCAGGCCCTCGCCGGCCAGTTCGGCGAAGGCCGGCTGGGCGTCGAGCAAACGAAAATCCCAGATGCCCACCAGGCGCCCGGCCAGCAGGTTCTGGGCAAGGCTCGGCGGCACGATGGTGGGCTCTTCGGCCAGCGCGGCTTCCTCGGCCGCCTGATAACGCCGATAGCCCAAGATCGGTAACCCTACCCCGCCTGCCGTCGCCGCCACAGCGGCCGCGCCGGCCAGCAATCCTCGCCGAGAAAACTTCATCTGTCCCATCCGCTTTTCCGCTCGCAGGTCTGAGCGCCTGCCCCAAGAACGAACGGCTGGAGGGGGAATTTATCCGGTGCCGGCACTAGGTTTCGTAAGAAACCTAAAGTGCCGGGCGCGGCACTCGTTAATACGCCTGTAAACGTCCAATCCAGTCCCACGGGAGAGTTCCATGCATCGCGCTTTACTTCTGGCCCTCAGCCTCGCCCTGCCCGGCTTCGCCTGGGCGGCGGACGACTGCTCCACGGAAATCCACGGCACCGATCAGATGACCTTCGACAAGAGCGAAATCGTCGTACCGGCCAGCTGCAAGCAGTTCAAGGTCACCCTCAAGCATCCGGGCAACCTGCCCAAGGAGGTGATGGGGCATAACTGGGTGCTGAGCCAGACCGCCGACATGCAGGGCATCCTCAGCGACGGCGCGGCGGCCGGGGTCGGCAGCGGCTACCTGAAGGCAGACGACTCACGCATCATCGCCCACACCCGGCTGCTCAGCGGCGGCGAGGAAGACAGCGTGGTGTTCGACACGGCGAAGCTCAAGGGCGACGGCGACTATCAGTTCTTCTGCTCGTTCCCGGTCCACTCGGTACTCATGAAAGGCCGCCTGAAATTCGGCGCCTGAGCCACCCGAACAGGGCCGCCCCGCCGTGGGCGGCCCGGCGGCGGGTTACCAGCCGCGCCCCGAATTGACCCAGAAATTCACCGACAGGGACGTCGACACCGATTCGACCTGATGGAACCAGCCTTCGGGCAGGAACAGCAGGTCACCGGCCTGCAGCACGATACGGTGGAAGGTCACCTCGCGTGCGGCCGGATAGCGAACGTAGTCCGGCTGGTCGGGGTTCACCTCGCAACCCTCCAGCCCCCCACCTTCCGAGGTCGACCAGGTGCCCAGCGCTTCACGATGGTGCGGTGCGGCCAGGATGAAGGACTTCTGCCCCCACACCTGGGCGAACAGGTTGTCCGAGTCATCACGATGCAGGGGCGTCAGGGTGCCTTTGGGGCCGATCCAGATACGCGGCTTGATGTACAGCGAACGCTCGAAGTACTCGGGAAAGCGGATCAGCGCCAACAGCTGCGGCGGCACCAGGTTGTTGCCCATGTAGGGCGGGCTCTCCCCCGGTGCCAGCGGGCGGTCCAGGGAGGCGATGAACTCGGCAATGGAGGTCGAGCGGAAATCCCGCTCGGTGGAAAAGGTCTTCTGCGCGTAATCGCCGTGCCGGGTAATACCCTTGAGTTCAGCGAAATGCCTGATCGACTCTTCGCGACTCATGTTGAACAGCGGCCAGTCGCGCAAGGCATCGCTGAGCACCACCGGCGTGCCATGTGCCAGGTAGTCACGGCGAAAGGCATCCACCGAGAGGCTGGCCAAGGGGCGACGCTCGATGCTCTGCAAGGCCGGCTGGGCGGCCGACAGGCGATCACTGGGGCGCTCCTGGGCCGGATAACGCTGATTCATGGTCGCCGCCGGCTTCTCCACCGCCACACCCCGGCGCGCCGCCTGGATGATCTGCGGCAGCAAGGTGGCCAGGCCCAGCTGGCCGGCGATCTTCAGCTCGCCCCGGGCGAACAGCTCTTCCACGTCCTGCGTGCCCTCCAGCACCCCGGCGAACAGCGCTGCGGGCATCTCGATGGTCACGTCAGCCGCTGCATGCCGGCCGCCTCGCACCTCAAGCTGCTCGGCGACTGCCGCCCACACCGCCTGGCCCTCACCGAACTCGAACTGGAACACCCCCTGCACGCCCACCGCCTGGGCACCGGAAAACAGCCGGGTCAACACCGCAAGCACATCCATCACGCCTCTCTCCTGGAAACCGGACCGAGTGCCCACCCCTGCGAGGCGGTGCACGACATGCCCTATGGACGAGCGGCCCGGCGCAGAAATTATCCATGCGCCGGCCTGGGTAAATTCCCCACTGCGTGGCTCGTTCTTCCTGCGAATCGCCGGCAGCCAGCCGGTCCATGTCGAGGTTCGGAGAGTTCGATGAGCATGAGTCGTACCGCCAGGAAATGGCTGGTCTGGAGCAGCGTGACGGTGGTGACACTGGCAGCCTTCGCGGCATTGGCCTGGTGGTTGTTCATCGGTCGCCTGCAGCTTTACCCCCACGACGTGATGCGTCGCGCCAATGAGATCCAGGAACGCATCCTGTCCTTCGACAGCCACATCGACATCCAGCCGCGCTTCGGCACACCGGGCAACGAGGCGAACAAGGACGGCCGCACCCAGTTCGACCTGGTCAAGGCGGCCCGCGGCCGCCTCAGCGGCGCGGCGCTCACGGTCTGGGCCTGGCCGGAATTCTGGAACGGCGCCCACGGCCCGCACCGCCCGACCGCAGGCTTCGTGGAGGCAGCGCGCCACGAGCAGGAAACCCGTTACCGAATCATCACCGGCATCGCCCGCGACTTCCCCAACCAGGCCGGTATCGCCTACACCCCGGCAGACTTCCGACGCCTGGCCCACGAGGGCAAGTTCGCCATCGTGATCAGCATGCTCAACGCCTATCCGCTCGGTGACGACGTCTCGCGCCTAGACGACTGGGCCGCACGCGGCATGCGCATCTTCGGTTTCAGTTATGTGGCCAACAATGCCTGGGCCGACTCTTCGCGACCCATGCCATTCTTCGGGGACTCCCCCGACGAACATGGCGGCCTGTCCGAGCTGGGCCGCCAGGCAGTGCGCCGGCTCAACGACCTGGGCGTGGTCATCGACGTGTCGCAGATGTCCAGCCTGGCGCTGGAACAGGTGGTGCAGCTGACCCGTGCGCCGGTGATCGCCTCGCATTCCAGCGTCAAGGGTCTGGTCGACCTGCAGCGCAACCTCAGCGACAAGGAGCTGCGGATGATCCGCGACACCGGCGGTGTGGTGCAGATCCCCGGCTTCTCCTCGTACCTCAAGGCCTTCTCCGAACAGACCCTGGAGAAGATCAATAAGATGCGCGCCGACTTCGGCCTGCCCAAGGTGCAAAACCTGTCGCAGGCCAGCATGCCCGCCGACCCTGTGTTCTCCATCTGGCCAGAGCAACGCTTCGGCGACTACGCCAGCGCGCTGTACGCCATCCTCGACGAAGACCCTCGCGCCACCCTCAAGGACTTCGGTGATGCCATCGACTACGCGGTGAAGAAGATCGGCATCGACCACGTCGGCATCAGCTCGGACTTCAACGACGGCGGCGGCATCGTCGGCTGGGAGAACGTCGGCGACACCCGCAACGTCACGGCCGAGCTGCTGCAGCGCGGCTACTCCGAAGAAGACATCGCCAAGCTGTGGGGTGGCAACTTCCTCAGGGTCTGGGAACAGGTGCAACGCCACGCGGCGCCCGCCCCTGCCCCGGCGGCGGTGCAAAAGCCATGATCCAGAACACCCGGCGTGACTTCATCAAGGCCGGCGGGCTGGTCGGCGCAGGGTTGACGCTGGCGGCCAGCGTCCCGGCAACGGCGACGCCTCAGTCAGACACCCTGCGCCGTGGCGACTGGCAGCGCTTGCGGCAGTTGTTCCCCCTGGATTACCGCTACGCCCACTTCGCCAACTTTCTGGTCAGCGCACACTGCGAGCCGATCCGCGCCGCCATCGAAGCGCATCGGGCGCGTCTGGACGGCAACCCTGCGCAGGTCATGGACTACGACCGCCAGGAAGTCTGGCAGCACGAACATGAAGTCCGCACCCAGGCCGCACGCTACCTGGGCGTGGCACCGGGGCAGATCGCCCTGACCGGCAGCACCACCGAAGGGCTGAACATCTTCTATGGCGGGGTCAGGCTCAAACCGGGCCAGGAAATTCTCACCACGGTGCACGAGCACTACTCGGTGCGCTACGCCTTGCAATACCGCACCGAGCGCGACGGCGCCGGCGTGCGCAAGCTGCGCCTGTTCGAAGATCCCCGGCAGGCCAGCGAGGATGAAATCCTCACCCGCATCGCCCAGGGCATCCGCCCCGAGACCCGCGTGCTGGGCATGACCTGGGTGCACTCCGGCAGCGGCGTGAAGCTGCCGATCGGCAAGATCGGTGAACTGGTCAAGGAAACCAACCGGGAGCGCGGTCCGGACGAGCGGATTATCTATGGCATCGACGGCGTACACGGCTTCGGCGTGGAGAATCTCGACTTCGCGGCGATGAACTGCGACTTCTTCATTTCCGGCACTCACAAATGGATGTTCGGCCCACGGGGCACCGGCATCATCTGCGCGGCCTCGGAGCACACCCGGGACCTGGTGCCGCTCGGCGCCACCTTCTCGCAGAACCAGAACTTCGGCACCACCTTCACACCGGGTGGCTACCAGGCCTTCGAACATCGCTGGGCGGCCAGCAAGGCCTTCGAGCTGCACCTGCAACTGGGCAAGGACGCGGTGCAGCAGCGCATCCACGGACTGAACCACTACCTCAAGCAACAGTTGCAGACCCTCAAGGGCGTCGAGCTGGTCACCCCGTCCAGCAGTGCGCTCTCGGCGGGCTTCACCTTTTTCCGTATCGCCGGCCAGGACGACGAAGCACTGGCCGCCTACCTGATTCAGAACCGCGTGATGGTCGACTCGGTCAGCCGCGACGCCGGGCCGGTGGTGCGCATGGCGCCCGGCCTGCTGAATACCGAGGCCGAGGTGGACCGTGCCATACGCCTGTTGGCCGCCAGAACCTGAGGGCCAGGCATGGTCATCCAGACCTGTAGGACCGGCTTCAGCCGGGATGCCGTTCGCGGCTCAAGCCGCCCCTGCAGGCCAACACCGTCTCAAGCGTCTTGCCCTTCATCTCCCACCTTCAGAGGAACCCCGATGCCCCCTCTACACCACTCCCTTCTGGGGCCGCTGCTGGCCCTGTCGTGCGCATTGCCGTGCGCCGTTGCCCAGGCCGACACCGAGCGGCAACCAGGCAGCGTGTTCAAGGACTGCAAGGACTGCCCGGAAATGGTCGTGCTGCCCGCCGGCAGCTACGTGATGGGCACCCCGGACGGCGAACTGGGCCGCCAGCCCGACGAAGGCCCGCTGCACACCGTGACCTTCGCCCGGCCGTTTGCGATCAGCCGCTTCCAGGTCACTGCCGCTGAGCTGAATGCCTACGTCAAGGCCAGCGGCGCAGTGCTCAAGAGCGGCGACGAGCGTCCCGGCCGCTGGTGCGAGGCGGGCAAGCCGAGTTACCCGCAAGGGCCTCGGCAGCCCGCCGTGTGTATCGATTACTACGAAGTCCAGGCCTATGCCGACTGGCTGAGCCGGCAGACCGGCCAGCACTACCGGATGCTCAGCGAAGCGGAACGCGAATACGCGGCGCGCGCCGGCTCCACCGGCCCCTTCCCGTTTCCCTTCGATGCCGAAGGCGAGTACCAGATCACCCAGCATGCCAACACCTACGGCCCCAAGGACGGCTACACCTACAGCGCGCCGGTGGGCAGCTACCCGCCCAACGCGTTCGGCGTGTACGACATGCACGGCAACGTGTACGAATGGGTCGCAGACTGCTGGCACAAGGATTACGTGGGCGCACCAAGCGATGGCAGTGCATGGCTGGAAGGCGCCGACTGCGACCGCGCGCACATGCGCGGCAACGACTGGGGCGAGCCACCGATCTTCTCCCGCTCGGGCAATCGCAATGATCGGCTGAGAACCACCCGTGGGGATTTTCTGGGCTTTCGTGTGGCCCGGCAGCTTTGATGGACCGCCCTGCCCGTCCGGCGACGGGCAGGGCGCGAAGCGGCGTCAGGCCGCCGGCTGATCGACTTGCAAGCGCCCGGCCACTGCTTCCAGACCCGTGACCAGCAGCGGCAGCAGACTGTGGGTGAAGTTGTTCCAGCGCAGCTCCAGAATCGTATCCTCGGGGTCGATGACGGTGTTCAAGGCGTCCACCACCACCTCGCCCGAATCGATGCCGCCGTCGACGTAATGGAACGACGCGCCGGTACGATCCACAACCGCGACTGGCACGGTCTGGCGCTGCGCCCAGTCCACCACCTTCTGTCCGCGCGCGCCGTACAGGGCGTCCCAGGTCGCATAGGCACCGCGACGCTGATACGGCGAGTCGCTGCGCGTGATGCCGGGGTGGATATTGAAGATGCGCCGTTCGAAGGGGCTACCGGGACGAATCAGCTCATCGAGGATCACCAGCAGGCCGTCGAGGATCACCACATCCACGCGCAGTTCCTGGAGCAGGCTCGCCAATTGACGCTCGAATGCCTGCTTGCCAGCCACCCGTTGCGGGGCGTCGAGCGGCAGGCGTCGATAGCTCGAAGGCACCGAGCACAGCAGCTCGTTCACCGGTCGCCCTGCCAGCTGCAGGTCACGCGGGTAATACCACTGGTCGGCCTGACGAGGATCGAAGCCATAGCCTTGGAGGCTGGCGCGATCACGTGGCGAATCCGGGTCGTCATCGTTGATCACCGCGACCAGTTGGTAACGCTGGCCCAGGGGCGTGTCGTTCAGCGCCGTCACCAGGTACTCCAGTGGCGAGACCATATAGCGCTGGCCGCCCCGGTAGGGAATGTCCTGGCCGGCCAGGTCGGCGGCGGCGTTCCTGAACGACCAGATGTAGGCAAGTCTGAGTTTTTCCATGTCTGCTCCAACGCAGTGGGTGGCTACAGGTCACAGACGAACACCTCACCCGGCGATTTAGCCGCCGTCGCCACCTTCGCAAGCGGTTAAATCCGCCGCGACATCCTTCGTCTAGTCAGCGAATGCCAGCGTGCAAATACGGCAACAGCTCCATGACCTCACGCACCCTTCGCCCAGACTTCAACAAAGGATTGCTGCTATGACCCTTTCCACCTTACAGCCTGTCCATGACGTGATCGGGGTCGGCTTCGGGCCCTCGAACCTGGCCCTGGCGATCTTTCTCCAGGAGCAGGCGCAGCGCACCGGCAAGCCCCTGGACGCGCTGTTCATCGAACGCCAACAGCACTACCGCTGGCATGGCGACACCCTGGCCAGCCAGAGCGAGCTGCAGATTTCCTTCCTCAAGGACCTGGTGTCGATGCGCAACCCCACCAGCCCGTACAGTTTCGTCAACTACCTGAACCAGCAGGGCCGCCTGGTGGACTTCATCAACCTGGGCACCTTCTATCCCTGCCGCATGGAGTTCAACGACTACCTGCGCTGGGTCGCCGAACAGTTCAGCGAACAGGCCGCCTACGGCGAGCAGGTGCTGCGCATCGAGCCGGCGACCGGCAGCGGCGCCATCGACACACTGAAGGTCATCTGCCGCGCCGCCAATGGCCGCGAGCACACGCGCCTGACACGCTCGGTGGTGGTCGGCACCGGGGGCACGGCGAAGATTCCCGAGCAGTTCGCGGCGTTCAAGGACGACCCACGGGTGTTCCACCATTCGCGCTACCTCAGCGGCATCCGCAACCTGCCGTGCGCGCAGGGCCAGCCGATGCGCATCGCCATCATCGGTTCCGGCCAGAGCGCCGCCGAGGCCTTCATCGACCTGCACGACAGCTACCCGCAGGTCAGGGCCGAGATGATCTTCCGTGCCTCGGCGCTCAAGCCGGCGGACAGCACGCCCTTCGTCAACGAGATCTTCGCCCCGGCGGCCACCGACCTGATGTTCGGCCATTCCGAGCAGGCGCGCCGACAGTTGCTGGAGGAGTACCAGAACACCAACTATTCGGTGGTCGACGCCGAGCTGATCAGCCGCATCTACGGCGTGCTGTACCGCCAGAAGGTGGCGCGCCAGCAGCGCCATGCGGTGCTCTGCCGCCAGCAGGTGGAACACGCCCAGGGCGACGCCGAGGGCATCAGCCTGACCCTGCGCGACCTCAACAGCGGCGAGCAGCGCAGCGAGCGCTACGACGCCGTGGTGCTCGCCACCGGCTACGAGCGCAACACCCATCGTGACCTGCTGGCGCCGCTGCACGGCCTGCTCCAGGACTGCCAGGTGGACCGCGAATACCGCGCGCTGGCCGCCCCCGCCCTGAAGGCGCCGATCTTCCTGCAAGGCTTCTGCGAAGACAGCCACGGGCTCAGCGACACCTTGCTGTCGGTGCTGCCGATCCGCAGCGCGGAAATCGGTCAGGCGCTGCAGCGCGCCCTGGGCCGCAGCGCTGCGCCGAGCGAAGCCCCTGACCGCGTGGCCCTGGCCAGCGCCTGAGGCGTTGCGCGCACGCCCGCCGCGTCCTGCACGGCGGGCGTTGTTCCTTACGGCCTGGCCGGATTTCAACCATGGGAAAACGACATGTCCACCCCAACTCGAGGCGCCATCGGCAGCCTGCTCGCGCTGCTGCGTCCCTTCAGAACCATCGTGATCGGCTCCGTAGCGCTGGGCATGGCCGGCGGCCTGGCCATCACCCTGCTGCTGGCCACCATCAACACCGCGCTGCACACCGACACCGGGCTGACCCAGACCGTCGTGCTGAGCTTCGCCGGCCTGTGCCTGTTGGCCCTCTCCAGCTCCATCGTCTCTGACATCGGCACCAACAAGGTCGGCCAGAGGATCATTGCCCGGCTGCGCAAGGAGCTGGGTGAAAAGGTCCTTTCGGCGCCCATCGAGCAACTCGAACGGCATCCCAAGCATCGCCTGATTCCGGTGCTCACCCACGACATCGACACCATCAGCGACTTCTCCTTCGCCTTCACGCCGCTGGCGATTTCCCTGACCGTGACGCTGGGCTGCCTGGGCTACATGGCCTATCTGTCGCTGCCGATGTTCCTGCTCACCGTGGTCGCCATCGCCATCGGCACCAGCATCCAGTACGTCGCCCGCAGCCGTGGCATCAAGGGCCTGTATGCCGCCCGCGACCAGGAAGACGAGCTGCAGAAGCACTACACGGCCATTGCCGCAGGCGCCAAGGAGCTGCGCATCAATCGCGAGCGCCGTCGCTACCTCAACGAGCAAGGCATCCAGCGCACCGCCGACCTGATCTGCGACACACAGATTCGCGCAGTGAACACCTTCATCCTCGCCAAGTCCTTCGGCTCGATGCTGTTCTTCGTGGTCATCGGCCTGGCCCTGGCCCTGCAAGCCTACTGGCCCAGCGCGCAGCCGGCGGCCATGAGCGGCTTCGTACTGGTGCTGCTGTACATGAAAGGCCCCCTGGAGCATCTGGTCAGCACCCTGCCCGTGGTCAGCCGCGCCCAGATCGCCTTCCGGCGCATCGCCGAACTCTCCGAGCAGTTCTCCTCGCCGGAACCCTACCTGCTGCTGGACGGCCCGACCCCACGGCGGCACGAGTTGCACACCCTGGAACTGAGGAACGTGCGCTACGACTTCCCCCAGGTGCAGGGCAGCGAGCGCTTCAGCCTGGGTCCGGTGAACCTGACCATCCGCCAGGGTGAAATCGTCTTCATCGTCGGCGAGAACGGTTGTGGCAAGACCACGCTGATCAAGCTGCTGCTGGGGCTGTACAGCCCGCAACAGGGCGAAATCCGTGTCGACGGCCAGGCCGTGCACGCGCACGACCGCGACGAGTACCGGCAACTGTTCACCACCATCTTTGCCGACTACTACCTGTTCGACCAACTGCCGCAGCACGACCGGCCGGTGCCGGAATCGGCCAACCACTACCTCAAGCGCCTGGAGATCGCCCACAAGGTGAGCATCCGCGACGGCGCGTTCAGCACCACCGACCTCTCCACCGGCCAGCGCAAACGCCTGGCGCTGCTCAGTGCCTGGCTGGAAGAACGCCCGGTGCTGGTGTTCGACGAATGGGCCGCCGACCAGGACCCGAGCTTTCGCCGGGTCTTCTACACCGAGCTGCTGCCGGACCTCAAGCGCCTGGGCAAGACCATCATCGTGATCAGTCACGACGACCGTTACTTCGATATCGCCGACCAGTTGATTCGCATGCGCGCCGGCCAGGTGCTGTCCTGCGAAGCGGTGGCGTGAAGGCTTCGCAACAGCGAATCGTTCCGGTTTATGCGGTTGAGAACGTTACATATCTCGATTCCCATTCACATCCATGCTGCATATCTGTCCATAAGAGCAAGAACACATGCCAACACGACACACATTGACCCCACTGGCCAGGGCGCTGGTGCTGGGCGGGGCCTTGGGCCATGGCCTTTCCAAACCGCTGCTGGGCGGCCTACTGACGCTGGCCTGCGCCTCGATGGCCCAGGCCCAGGACTATGCGTTCAGTATTCCGGCGCAGCCGCTGTCTTCGGCCCTCGCCGCCTTCGGCCAGCAGGCCCAGGTGCAGATCCTCTACCGCCCCGAAGACGTACAGGGCAAACGCAGCACGGCGCTCAACGGTTCCCGTTCGGCGGGCGCCGGCATCGCCGAATTGCTGCGCGGCACGGGGCTGTCGTTCACCCTGCAGGGTGACTCCATCACCCTCGGCACGACCCGCTCCGGCGCGGACCAGGGCATCGAGCTGGGCGCGACCAACATCGACAGCCGCACGCTGGGCGCCAGCACCGAAGACACCGGTTCCTACACCACCGGCACCATGCGCACCGCCACCAAGCTGCCGCTGAGCATCCGAGAAACACCGCAAGCGGTGTCGGTCATCACCCGCCAGCAGATGGACGACCAGAACCTGACCACCGTCCAGGAAGCGGTGAGCCGGGCGCCGGGCCTGACCATGCAGAAGATCGGCCCGGAGCGCTACACCTTCTACGCCCGTGGTTCGCAGATCAGCAACATGATGTACGACGGCCTGCCGACCCTGATGCTCAGCGCCGACGACGCCGTCACCCCGGCCAACCTGGCCATGTACGACCACATCGAGATCACTCGCGGCGCCACCGGCCTGGTGCAGGGTGCCGGCACCCCCTCGGCGGCCATCAACCTGGTGCGCAAGCGCCCCACCGCCGATCCGCGGGCCAGGGTCAGCCTCAGCGCCGGCAGTTGGGACAACTACCGTGGCGAGTTCGACGTGTCCGGGCCGCTGAACGACAGCAAGACCCTGCGCGGGCGTACCGTGGTCACCTACCAGGACCGCAACAGCTTCATGGACACCACCGAGAAAGAGCACAGCCTGTTCTATTCGGTGGGTGAAGCGGACATCGGCGAGAACACCACGGTCACCGTGGGTGCCTCGTACCAGAACGAAAACAACAACGTGGGCTGGAACGGCCTGCCGGTGGCCGCCAACGGCGCCGACTACCACCTGTCGCGTTCGCGCAACTTCGCCGGCGACTGGGAATACTGGGACAAACGCACCCAGATGCTCTTCGTCGACATCGAGCATCGTCTGGACAACGACTGGAAACTGCGCCTGGCCGGCAGCAAGAGCTGGTCGGACCAGAACTACCTGGGCAGCTACCCGGGCCGGCTCAGCTCCAACGTCGGCAGCCTGAGCATCCGTGCCAGCGGCGGCGGCGCCAAGGATATGCAGAGCAGCTACGACTTCTTCGCCAGCGGGCCGTTCCAGTTCCTCGGCCGCACCCATGAACTGGTCATCGGCGCCAACAAGCGGGTCGACGACTACTTCATGAACAGCTCCGGGGTCAGCAACCTGGCGACCAACATCAACCCCTACACCTTCGACGCGCATTCCACGGTCAAGCCGACCCTGAACCTGCACGACGTGGGTGACAAACGCGACACCACCCAGGAAGGCGTCTACACCGCGGCGCGTTTCAGCGTCACCGACCGCCTGAAGTTCATCCTCGGCGCGCGCCTGGACTGGTACGACTACACCTACGACTACAACTTCCGCGGCGATCAGTCGACCACCACGTCCAAGGCCACCCGCCATCCGACCCGCTATGCCGGCGCGCTGTACGACCTGGACGAGCACCACACGATCTTCGCCAGCTACACCGATATCTTCCAGCCGCAGACCTACCGCGACACCTCCAACAGCCTGCTGGAGCCGGTGGAAGGCGAGAACTACGAGATCGGCATCAAGGGCGAGTACTTCGGCGGTGCGCTGAACACCAGTTTCTCGGTGTTCGAGGTCATGCAGCGCAACCGGGGCACCCAGGTCGACGACCAGACCACCTGCGCCAGCTACCCGACCACCACCTGCTACGAGGCGGCCGGCAAGGTGCGTACCCAGGGTATCGACATGGAGATCAGCGGCGCGCTGACGCCCAACTGGCAACTGTCGGCGGGCTACACCTTCTCCCAGGCCCGCTACCGTACGGCCCAGGGCAATTTCCAGCGCGGGGACAACTTCGACACCGACCTGCCGAGCCATCAGTTCAAACTGGCGACCATGTACAAGCTGCCCGGCGAGCTGGAGCGCTGGCGTGTAGGCGGCAGCTTCTACTCGCAGAGTTCGATCTACAACAAGGGCACCACTGCGGGCGTGCAGTACCAGATCGACCAGCCGTCCTACTACGTGGTCGACCTGATGGCCGGCTTCCAGGCCACCAAGCAGCTGGATCTGCGCTTCGCGCTGAACAACGTGTTCGACAAGAAGTACTACCAGACCATCTCGCAGAACACCTCCAGCTGGCCAACGGCGTTCTACGGCGACCCACGCAACTTCCAGGTCACCGCCAGCTACGAGTTCTGATCCATCGCAGTACCCGAGAGCCAGGGCTTGCCCTGGCTTTCTGCTGTCTACAGCCGCCGTAAAAGCCCCCGCAGCCAAGCCAGCCAGGCACACTCGCTCCAACAGGTCCCAGGGTGCCTGACTGACCTGTATACCCCTGGCCCCAAAACACTGCCTCGGTAGGAGCGGCTTTAGCCGCGAAAGCGCGAGGAAATTGCGGCTGCTTCGCGGCTGAGGCCGCTCCTACCCGACCTAGCGAACAGTATCGCCCCGGCCCCCGATACTGCTCGATGCGTCCCATGGCAGGCACGGCAATGGCAAGATCGGGGGGCTGGGTCGTCAGCCGCGCAGGTCGGCCTGTCAGGCCGGTGCCGTCACCTTTTCGACTCGTTGCAGGGCCCGCTCCAGTCCGGCAATGAAATCACCGTCGGCGAGGATGCTGTAGTGGTCACCGGCGACCAGCTGCCCGGCGACCGGCTGAGCGATCTGCCGTGACAGCGCCTGGCAGTCCTCGTCACGCCCTGCCACCCACCAGCTGCTGAGCGTGGCCGACACCGGCGGCAATGCCTTGCAGGCGTGGGCCAGGCGCTCCAGGCGACGGATCACGGTGAAAATGCCCGCCAGTTCATCGGTACTCAGACCCTGGCTCCAGAACGTCGGCTGGTGCCCGACGGGGGCCAACGCCTGCAACGCCTCGATCTCGCGGCGAATGTGCTCACGGGTCTCGGGCAAGCCCTGCTCAGGCCGGGCGATGGACACTGGCCGCTGACCGACGGGCAGCAGCAAGCTGGCGAGATCCTCGCGCCAGTCATCCACGCCACTGTCGACCGAACGACCCGGTACGAACCCGTCGACCATGCCGAGGAATTCCACCTTCTGCCCTTGCGCTTCCAGCTCGGCGGCCATCAGCACCACCAGCGCGCCGCCCAGTGACCAGCCCAGCAGCTGATAAGGCCCCTCGGCTTGGCGCTGGCGAATCATCGCCACGTAGTCACGCGCCATGGCCTGCAGCGACGCTTCCTGGCGGTTCGGATCGAAGATCATCCGCGACTGGATGCCGATCAGCGCTCGCCGCCCCTCCAGATGCTGCGCCAGCGGACGGTAGTCGAATACCGTCCCGAAGCCGCCATGCACGCAGAACAGCACCGGCCCCGCGACATCTTGGGCGTTGAGCGGTACCAGGCACTGCTCGACAGTGCCCGGCTCGGCGCCGCCGTCGTCCAACAGCGCGGCGATGCTGGGCCGCTGCATCAGGTCGCGCAAGCGAATGTCCACGCCTGCGTCGCGCAGTTCCTTGAGCCGCGAGACCAGTTGCATGGCGACGATGGAGTCGCCGCCCAGCTCGAAGAAGTTGTCATGGATGCCCACCTGCGACTGCTGCAGCACCTCGGCCCAGCAATTGGCCACCTTGGCCTCCAGGTCGTTGCGCGGGGCCACGTAGGCGCTGCGCCGGGCATTGAGGTCAGGGCGCGGCAGCTGTTTGCGGTCCAGCTTGCCGTTGGGCGTCACCGGCAACGTCGGCAGCGCGATCAACTGCGTCGGCACCATGTAGGCGGGCAGCGTGGCGCTCAGCGCAGCCTTGATGCCCGGCAGCGCGTCCTCGGCGGCCACCACATAGCCCACCAGTTGCTTGCCCAGCGCACTGTCCAGCGCCAGCACCACCGCTTCGGCCACCGCCGGGTGCTCCAGCAGGCGCGCCTCGATCTCGCCCAGCTCGATGCGGAAGCCACGGATCTTCACCTGGTGGTCCACCCGACCGCTGAAGTCCACCACCCCGTCACCCCGCTGGGTGGTCAGGTCGCCGCTGCGGTACAGCCGCCCGCCGCCCGTTTCGCTGCGGTCGAACGGGTCCGGCACGAAGCGCTCGGCGGTCAGCGCCGCACGCCCCAGGTAGCCCCGCGCCACGCCCACGCCGCCCAGGTACAGCTCGCCGCTGATGCCCACCGGCAGCAGGTTCAGCTCGCCGTCCAGCACCACCCCGCGCCGCTGCCCCAGCAGCGTGCCGATCGGCGCATAGGCCGCCCCGCACGGCTCGCCGGCAGCCGCCTTCCACAGCAGCGGGGTGACCACCGTTTCGGTCGGCCCGTAGCCGTTGAAGATGTAGCGCGGGCGCAGCGCCCGCCAGGCCAGCTCGTAGCTGGCCTGCGGCACCGCGTCGCCGCCGAAGCAGTACACCCGCACCGCCGGCGGATGACCGTCGCGCTCGGCATGCTGCGCCAGCTGGTGCAGGTACACCGGCGGGAACACGCCGATGGTCACCCCATGGCGGTGCATCTGTGCGTAGGTGTATTCCGGCGACCACAGCTCGTCGTCGCGGATCAGCACCCGCGCCCCGTTGACCAACGGGTGCATCCAGCCTTCGTGGGCACCGTCGAAGGCGAACGACATGAAGTGCAACTCGCAGTCCGCCGCGCTGGTTTCGTAGCGCTCGCCGGTGGCCAGGGTGTGCATGGCCAGCGGGCCGTGGGCCACTGCCACGCCCTTGGGCAGGCCGGTGGAGCCGGAGGTGTAGATGATGTACGCGAGGTTCTGCGCGTGCAGCTCGACCGCCGGCGCCTGGCCCGGCAACCCGGCCAGGTCCAAACGGTCCAGGGCCAGCACCGCCCCCGCGTCCAGGTCCAGGTCCAGGGCTTGCAGCACGCGGCTGTGGCTCAGCAGCAGCGCGGCCTGGCTGTCCTGCAGCATGAAGGTCAGGCGCTCGCGCGGATAGGCGATGTCCAGCGGCACGTAGGCACCACCGGCCTTGAGCACCGCGAGGAAAGCCACCAGGCTCTCCACGCCGCGTGGCAGGGCGATCGCCACCCGCACCTCGGGGCCGATACCACGCGCCACCAGGGCGTTGGCCAGCTGGTTGGCCTGCTGCTCCAGCTCGGCGTAGGTCAGTTGCCGCTCGCCGCTGATCACCGCCACCGCCTGCGGGGTGCGCTGTGCCTGGTCGGCAAACAGCTGGTGGACGAAGCGCTGGCTCGGCCAACGCGCCTCGGTCTGCTCGCTGATCGCCAGTACCGCCTGCTGCCGGGCGCCGTCGAGCAACCCCAGGGTGCCCAGGCGACCCTCGGGGGCCGCCAGCATGTCGGCCAGCAGGCTCTGCATGCTCGACGCCAGTGCCTGGGCCCAGTGTTCACTGAAGTGGCAACGCTGGTAGATGAAATGCAGATTCAGTTCATCACCCAGGCTCACCGCCAGGGTCATCGGGTAGTTGGTCTGCTCGTGGCCGCCCACGCCAGAAAACTCCAGGCCTGCCGGCGCCCCCTGGGCCAATGCTTCGGAAGCCGGGTAGTTCTCGAACACCAGCAGGCTGTCGAACAGCCCTTCGCTGCCCAGGCCTGCCCAGCGTTGCACGTCAGCCAGCGGTGTGTGCTCGTATTCACGCAGGGCCAGGTTCTGCGCCTGCAACGCTTGCAGCCACTCGCCGAGCGGCTGCTGCGGGTCAGGGCTGGCGATGATCGGCAAGGTGTTGATGAACAGCCCGATCTGCTGCTCGATGCCCCGCAGTTCGGTGGGCCGGCCCGCCACCGTGGCGCCGAAGGCCACGGTACGCTGCTGGGTGTGGCGCTGCAGAAGCAGCAGCCAGGCGGCCTGCACCAGGGTGTTCACCGTGACCTTCTGGCGCTGGGCGAACGCCTTGAGTTCGGCGGTGCGCTGAATGCTCAGGGTCAGGTAGTGGTTGCCATGCCCCTGCGCGTCAGCCGCCTCGCCAGACAATACCTGGGCCAACCGTGTCGGCTGCTCCAGGCCTTGCAGCTGCGAGGTCCAGAAACGCTGGTCGGCCGCCGGGTCATGCGCCTGCAGCCAGGCGATGTAGTCGCGGTAGCGCCCTTGCGGCGGCCGTGGTGACTGCCCGGCGTAGCGCTGCAGCACTTCGCCGAGCAATTGCGAGTTGCTCCAGCCGTCCATGAGGATGTGATGGCTGGTGTAGATCAGGTGATGGCTCTGCTCGCCGGTGCGGATCAGGGTCAGCCGCAACAAGGGCGCGGCGCCGGTTTCCAGGGCTGCGCCGAAGCCCTGGGCACGGTCGGCGGCGACCCGCGCGGCGATCTTCGCCTGGCAATCGGCGTCGTCGCGCCAGTCGAGCTGGATCAGCGGCAGACTCACTTGGCGCTGCACGATCTGCAGCGGACGCTCCAGCCCGCCTTGCCAGAGGAAGCCGCTGCGCAGCACCTCATGGGCGTTCAGGGTGTCTTGCCAGGCCGCGCGGAAACGCTCGGCATCCAGCCCGCGCACGTCCATGCGCATCTGGTTGATGTAGTCGCCGCCCTGCTCGTCGTACAGGGTATGGAACAGCATGCCCTGCTGCATCGGCGACAGCGGGTAGATGTCTTCGATGCGCTGCGCGGCCACCGGCAGCGCATCGAGCTGCGCCTGCTGCAAGGCGGCCAGCGGAACGTCCGACGGGGTGAGCGCGGCGCAGTCGGGCTGGCAGCAATGCGCGATGAGCGCGACCAGTTCATCCCGGTAGTCGTCGGCCAGCCGCTGAATCAGCGCCTCGTCGAACATCTGCCGGCTGAAGGTCCAGGCCAGGCTCAACTCACCAGCGAACACCTGGCCGTTGAGGCTCAACCAATTGCCCAGCGGCGCATCGCCATGCAGTTCGGCGCCCCGCGGCTCGTCGCTGGGGCTGAACAAGGCCGGCGCATCGCCCGTGCCGGTGTCGAACTGGCCCAGGTAGTTGAAGGTGATGCGCGGCTCGGGCAACTCGGCCAGCCGTGCGCGGGTATCGGCGTCGCCCAGGTAGCGCAATACGCCGTAGCCGATGCCCTTGTCGGGGATGGCGCGCAGCTGCTCCTTGATGCCCTTGATCGAGGCGGCCAGCGTTTCGCCCGGCGTCAGCCTGACCGGGAACAGGCTGGTGAACCAGCCCACGGTGCGGGTCAGGTCCACGCTGTCGTCCAGTTCTTCGCGGCCATGGCCTTCGAGCTGCACCAGCACCTGTGGCTGGCCGGTCCAGCGCGCGATGACCCGCGCCAGGGCGGTCAGCAGCAGGTCATTGACCTGGGTTCGGTAGGCCCCCGGTGCCTGCTGCAGCAAATGGCGGGTTTGCGCCGGGTTCAGCCGAGTCTGGGCATGGGCGGCGTGGCGGATGGCCAGGGAGGCCCCCGGCCGGGCTTCGGGCAGGTCGGTGCAGGCGCCCTGCAACTGCGCCTGCCAGTAACCGGCCTGGCCTTGCAGCGTGTCGCTGGCGGCCAGTTCGCTCAGGCAGGCGGCCCAGTCCTTGATCGAGCTGCTGCGCGGCGGCAGCACCACGGTCTGTCCGGCAGCGGCCTGCGGATAGGCGCTGTGCAGGTCTTCCAGCAGAATGCGCCAGGAAACCCCATCGACCACCAGGTGGTGGATCACCACCAGCAGCCGTTGCCCACCTTCGTCGAGATCCACCAGCACGGCGCGCAGCAGTGGGCCCTGGCGCAGATCCAGGCTGCCCTGTGCCTCGTCAGCGATGGCCTGCAGGTGTTCGCCGGTGGCGGCGCGGGTGCGCCAGACCGAAACCACCGCAGCCTGCTCGGCCTCGGCATAGCTCGCCCGCCAGCCTTCTGCGCCCTGTTCAAAGCGCAGGCGCAAGCCGTCGTGATGGCGCACCAGCGCCTGCAGGGCGCGGTCCAGGGCATCGGCATCGAGGACCGCGCCGGGGCGTAGCCACACCGACTGATTCCAGCGCTCGCGGTGCGGCACCGCCTGCTCGAAGAACCAGTGCTGGATCGGCAGCAACGCGGTCTCGCCCTGCGCCGCAACGTGCTGCAGCGGCGCCGTCTGTGCCTGGGCTTCGGCGACACTGGCCAGGCCCTGCACGGTCTGGTGCTGGAACAGCGCCTTGGGGGTGAAGTGGATACCGGCCTGACGGGCCCGGCTGACCACCTGGATGGAGATGATCGAGTCACCGCCCAGCTCGAAGAAATTGTCGTTCAGGCCAACCCGCTCCAGCTTGAGCACCTCGGCCCAGATCGCCGCGATACGCCGTTGCATGTCGCTGACCGGCTCCACGTAGTGCTGTTGGGCGAGGCTGGCATCCGGCGCGGGCAAGGCACGGCGGTCGAGCTTGCCGTTGGTGGTCAGCGGCAAGGCGTCGAGGGCAATCAGGTAGGTCGGCACCATGTAGTCCGGCAGGCTGGCTTGCAACGCCCCGCGCAGGGTGTCGCGCCAGGCGCCCTGGGCCGCCTCCCCCAGCGGTGCGTCGGTGACCACGTAGCCGAACAGTTGCGCCCCGCTGCCGGCTTTCGTGGCCAGCACCACGGCTTGGCGAACGCCTGGCTGCTCCAGCAGGCGACTTTCGATTTCGCCCAGCTCGATGCGGAAACCGCGAATCTTCACCTGATGATCGATACGCCCGACATAGTCGAACACCCCACCGCCGAGAAAACGCGCCAGGTCCCCACTGCGATACAAACGCGCGCCCGGCTCACCGAACGGATCAGGCACGAAGCGCAGCGCCGTCAGGCCGGGCCGACCGAGATAACCGCGCGCCAGTCCGGCGCGGCCGACGTACAGCTCACCGGTGCACCCTTGCGGGACCGGATGCAGACCGCCATCGAGCAGGTGCCAGCTCATGTCCGGAATCGGCTGGCCGATGGGGCTGCTCGCCTGGCGCTGCGCTGCAGGTGCCAGGTCATGGCATGACAGGGGCCGGTAGGTGACATGCACGGTGGTCTCGGTGATGCCGTACATGTTGACCAGTTGCGGTGCGCGGTCGCCGAAACGCTCGAACCAGGGGGCCAGGCTCCTGACCTCCAGCGCCTCGCCGCCGAAAATGACGTAGCGCAGCGAGGTGGCCCGGCTTTCGGCCTGGCAGGCCACCGCCATCAGTTGCTTGAACGCCGAGGGTGTCTGGTTGAGTACCGTGACCTGCTCGCGCAGCAGCAGCCGGTGGAAATCCTCCGGCGAGCGGCTGGTTTCGTACGGCACGATCACCAGCCGACCACCCTGCAGCAAAGCGCCGAACAGCTCCCAGACGGAAAAATCGAAGGCACAGGAGTGAAACAGGGTCCATACGTCGTGCTCATCGAAGCCGAACCAGGCCTGGGTCGCGGCGAACAGGCGCAAGACGTTGCCGTGCGGCAGCAGAGTGCCCTTGGGTTGCCCGGTCGAGCCGGAGGTGTAGATGACGTAGGCCAGGTTGTGCGCCGTCATCGGTACATCGGGGTTGTGGTCCCCTGCCGTGGCCAGGGAGTCATCGTCGTCCAGCAGCAGCGCACGGACCTGCTCGGGCAGCACCAGGCGCTCGCGCAGCTCGGCTTCGAGCAGCAGCAGATTCACCCCGCTGTCCTGCACCAGGAAGTTCAGGCGCTCGGCGGGCGAATGCGGATCCAGCGGCACATAGGCACCGCCGGCCTTGAGAATCGCCAGCAACCCGACGAGCAGTTCCGGCGAGCGCTGCAGGGCGATACCCACCCGGGTCTCGGGGCGCACGCCGAGTTCGATGAGCCGATGCGCCAGGCGGTTGGCGCGCAGGTTGAGGTCCTGATAGGTCAGCTGCCGGTCGCCGCAGGTCAGCGCCACCGCATCCGGACGGCGGGCCACCTGCGCCTCGATGACGGCATGCAGGGTGGTGTGGGTGGCGAATTGCGCCGGCTGCGGGTTGCACTGCGCGAGGATCTGCCGCTGCTCGGCTTGGTCGAGCATGCGCAGTTCGGCGATACGGGTCTGCGGGTCGGCCACCACGGCCTGCAACAGGTAGCGCCAGTGGCGTCCCAGGCGCTCGGCGGTGGCCGCGTCGAACAGGTCGGTGGCGTAGGTCAGCGACGCCTCCAGGCCGTGCGCCGACTCCCGCGTATCCAGGGTCAGGTCGAACTGCGCGCTGTGGGTGTCCCAGGCCAGCCCTTCGATGCGCAGCCCGCCAACGCGCTGCCCGGCCGCCGCACCGCTGCCGGCCTGGTGATTGAACATGACCTGAAACAGCGGGTTATGGCTGAGGCTGCGCTCGGGTTGCAGGGCGTCCACCAGGTGCTCGAACGGCAGGTCCGGGTGCGCCTGGGCGTCACGGGTACGGCGGGCCACCTGCTCCAGCAGTTCACTGAAAGGCTGTTGGCCGTCCACCTCGGCGCGCAGCACCTGGGTATTGACGAAGAAACCAATCAGCCCCTGTGTTTCAGCGCGGTTGCGGTTGGCCACCGGCACGCCGACACGGATGTCCGGCTGCTGGGTCTGGCGATGCAACAGCACTTGGAACGAGGCCAGCAGCAAGGTGAACAGGGTCACGCCGCTGCGCTGGGCCAGGTGCTTGAGCCCGGCAGCCAGGTCACTGTCCAGCTCGATCGCCAGCTGCGCGCCGCGAAAGCTCTGCTCGGCAGGGCGCGGGCGGTCGAACGGCAGCTCCAGCACCGGCTGCTCGCCGGCCAGGGCCTGGGTCCAGTACGCCAATTGGCGTTCCCTTTCGCCCGCTTCCATCACGCGGCGTTGCCAGAGCGCGTAGTCGGCGTACTGGATCGGCAGCGGCGGCAGCGCCGGCGTGCGGCCCTCGCACTGCCCCTGGTACAGCTCGATCAGTTCGCGAACCATCACCTGCATCGACCAGGCGTCGGACATGACGTGATGCTGGACCATCACCAGCAGGTGATCATCAGGCCCGAGGTCGACCAGCGCGACACGCAGCAGCGGCTGATCGAGCAGTTCGAACGGCTGTGCGATGGATGCCTCGACCCATTGGCGGATGCGCGCATCATCGGCGGCCTGCAACGCCTCGCGCTGGACCACCAGGCGCGCCTCGGGCAGCACCTGTTGCACGGGCTGGTCGCCCTGCATGCGCAGACGAGTGCGCAGGCTCGCATGGCGCGCGCACAGCGCGTCGAAGCTGGCCTGCAGGGCCTCGATGTGCAGTGGCCCGCGCAAGCGCAGTGCGGTGGGAATGTGATAGGCGCTGCTGTGCGGGTCCATCTGCCAGAGGAACCACTGACGCGCCTGGGCGTAGGACAACGGCACGGCTTCATCCGTCGTGCACGTCGCCGGGATGGGCAACTGGTCGAAACTCATGCCCTTGTCCTGCAGGCGCTGGAAGAACTGCTTGCGTTGTGCCAGAGGCAACTGGACGAAGCGCGTCACCAGGTCCAGCTTCTGTTGGGAATTCATCATCAAACGGCCTCTAGGTCGCTCAGGAAATCTTGAAGTTCGTCGAGGTCCTGCGCAGACCCGACATGGATACCCGCCAGCGCCTCGCAGTAGGCCCGCAGGGTGCGCGACTCGAACAGCAAGGCCAGGCCCGGATCGAAGCCCAGGGCCGCGCCCACCTTGACGTTGAGTTGCAGGGCCAGCAGCGAGTGGCCGCCCAGTTCGAAGAAGTCGTCGTCCAGGCCCACGCGCGGCAGTTCCAGCACCTGTGCCCACAGTTCGGCGACCTGCTGCTCCAGGGGGCCGCGTGGCGCCGCGTAGGCCTGCTGGGCCAGGCTGGCATCGGGTGCCGGCAGGGCCTTGCGATCCAGCTTGCCGGCCGGCGTCACCGGCATCCGGGCCAGGAACAGCAGGTGGTTGGGCACCATGTATTCGGGCAGCTGCTGGCGCAGGAAGGTCTTCAGCCGGGTGCGCTGCGCAGCCTGTGCGGCAGGATCCGACAGCGTCGCCGAACGCTCGGCCGGCTGCACGTAAGCCACCAGTTGCAAGCCACCGTGGCCCGCTCCAGGTCGCGCCAGCACCACCGCTTCGGCCACCTCCGGGTGCTCCAGCAGGCGTGCTTCGATCTCGCCCAGCTCGATGCGGAAGCCACGGATCTTCACCTGGTGGTCGACCCGCCCGCTGAAGTCCACCACCCCGTCACCCCGCTGGGTGGTCAGGTCGCCGCTGCGGTACAGCCGCCCGCCGCCCGTTTCGCTGCGGTCGAACGGGTCCGGCACGAAGCGTTCGGCGGTCAGCGCCGCACGCCCCAGGTAGCCCCGCGCCACGCCCACGCCGCCCAGGTACAGCTCGCCGCTGATGCCCACCGGCAGCAGGTTCAGCTCACCGTCCAGCACCACCCCGCGCCGCTGCCCCAGCAGCGTGCCGATCGGCGCATAGGCCGCCCCGCACGGCTCGCCGGCAGCCGCCTTCCACAGCAGCGGGGTAACCACCGTTTCGGTCGGCCCGTAGCCGTTGAAGATGTAGCGCGGGCGCAGCGCCCGCCAGGCCAGCTCGTAGCTGGCCTGCGGCACCGCGTCGCCGCCGAAGCAGTACACCCGCACCGCCGGCGGATGACCGTCGCGCTCGGCATGCTGCGCCAGCTGGTGCAGGTACACCGGCGGGAACACGCCGATGGTCACCCCGTGACGGTGCATCTGTGCGTAGGTGTATTCCGGCGACCACAGCTCGTCGTCGCGGATCAGCACCCGTGCCCCGTTGACCAGCGGGTGCATCCAGCCTTCGTGGGCACCGTCGAAGGCGAACGACATGAAGTGCAGCTCGCAGTCCGCCGCGCTGGTTTCGTAGCGCTCGCCGGTAGCCAGGGTGTGCATGGCCAGCGGCCCGTGGGCCACCGCCACGCCCTTGGGCAGGCCAGTGGAGCCGGAGGTGTAGATGATGTACGCGAGGTTCTGCGCGTGCAGCTCGACCGCCGGCGCCTGGCCCGGCAACCCGTCCAGGTCCAAGCGGTCCAGGGCCAGCACCGCGCCCGCGTCCAGGTCCAGGGCTTGCAGCACGCGGCTGTGGCTCAGCAGCAGCGCGGCCTGGCTGTCCTGCAGCATGAAGGTCAGGCGCTCGCGCGGGTAGGCGATGTCCAACGGCACGTAGGCACCACCCGCCTTGAGCACCGCCAGGAAAGCCACCAGGCTCTCCACGCCGCGTGGCAGGGCGATTGCCACCCGCACCTCGGGGCCAATGCCACGCGCCACCAGGGCGTTGGCCAGCTGGTTGGCCTGCTGCTCCAGCTCGGCGTAGGTCAGTTGCCGCTCGCCGCTGATCACCGCCACCGCCTGTGGGGTGCGCTGTGCCTGGTCGGCAAACAGCTGGTGGACGAAGCGCTGGCTCGGCCAACGCGCCTCGGTCTGCTCACTGATCGCCAGTACCGCCTGCTGCTGTTCAGCGTCCAGCAGCGCCAGGCTGCCAATGGATTGCCGTGGACCGGCGAGCATGGCGTCCAGCAGGTTGCTCAGCGCGCAGGCCAGGAGCCGCACGCCCTGGGCGGAGAATGCCTGGCACTGGTAGATGAAATGCAGGCTCAGCTCGTCGCCGAGGCTCACTGCCAGGGTCATCGGGTAGTTGGTCTGTTCGTGGCTGCTGACGCCGGAGAAGCTCAAGTCGCCGGGCGCCCGCTGCAATGCCTCGGAAACCGGGTAGTTCTCGAACACCAGAATGCTATCGAACAGGGCTTCACCGCCCTGCCCGGCCCAGCGCTGGATCTCGTAGAGCGGCGTGTGCTCGTGCTCGCGCAGGGCCAGGTTCAGGCCCTGTACGTCTTGCAACCACTGCTCGACGGACTGCTCGGGACGCGGCGTGGCGATCACCGGCAGGGTGTTGATGAACAGCCCGATCTGCTCCTCGATACCCGGCAGGTCGGCCGGGCGCCCGGCCACCGTGGCGCCGAAAGCGACGCTGGCTTGCCCGGTGAAGCGTTGCAACAGCAGCAGCCAGGCCGCCTGCACCAGGGTATTGACGGTGACCTTGTGCTGCCGGGCGAACTCGCCCAAGCGTCGGGTGCGCGCGGCGTCCAGCACGCACTCATGGCTGCCACGTCCGTTGGGACGCACGGCGACGGACTCGTCGCCCTGCGCCAGGCTGGGCTGCGCCAGCCGGGTCGGCTCGGCCAGGTCGGCGAGCCTGGCACGCCAGAAGCGCTGGCTGGCCGCCGCGTCCTGCGCCTGCAGCCAGGCAATGTAGTCGCGGTAGCGCCCGCCCGCCGCCTGCGGCGTCTGCCCGGCGTAGCGCTGCAGCACCTCGGCCAGCAGGCGCGCATTGCTCCAGCCGTCCATGAGAATGTGATGGCTGGTGTAGATCAGGTGATGGCTCTGCTCGCCGGTACGCACCACCAGCAGACGCAACAGCGGCGCCTGCGCCAGATCGAAGCCGCGCACCCGCTCGGCATCGGCCAGGGCCGCCAGGGCGGCCTGCCGTTCAGGCTTGCCCCGCCAGTCCTGCTCGCTGTACGGCAGGGCGACATGCTGATGAATGAGCTGCAACGGCTCGCCCATCGGCCCGGCCAGGATGAAAGCGCTGCGCAGCACGTCATGAGCGGCCAGGGTCGCCTCCCAGGCGGCCTTGAAGCGCTGGCTGTCCAAACCCTGCACATCGACGCGCATCTGGTTGACGTAGTCGCCACCGCCCTGCTCCAGCAGGGTGTGGAACAGCATGCCCTGTTGCATGGGCGACAGCGGATAGATGTCCTGCAGGTGCGCAGCAGGCACCGGCAGGGCATCCAGCTGGCGCTGGTCGAGGTTCACCAAGGGGAAGTCGGACGGCGTCACGCCACGCGCCTGAGCATCGCAGCAGTGGCGCACCAGCGCCTCCAGCTCTTCGGCATAAGCGTCCGCCAAGTGCTGGATCGTGGCGCTGTCGAACATCTCGCGGCTGAAGGTCCAGCTCAGGCTCAGGGCACCGCCGTACACATGGCCGTTGACGGTAAGCCAGTTGCCCAGCGGCGCATGGCCGTCGTGCTCGCGGCCCCGGGCTTCGCTGGCCGGCGCGAACAGGGCGTCTGCGGCATCGAAACTGCTGTCGAAACGGCCCAGGTAGTTGAAGGTGATACGCGGCACCGGCAGGGCAGCCAGCGCTTGCCGCGTCTCGGCCGTGCCCATGTAGCGCAGCACGCCAAAGCCCAACCCTTTGCCGGGTACTGCACGCAGCTGTTCCTTGACCGCCTTGATCGAGTCGTCCAGCCCGGCCGACGGCGTCAGCTGCACCGGATACAGGCTGGTGAACCAGCCCACGGTGCGGCTCAGGTCGATGTCTTCGAACAGCTCTTCACGGCCATGTCCCTCCAGCTCGACCAGCAGCGAGGCGCTGCCGGTCCAACGCGTCACGACCCGCGCCAGAGCGGTCAGCAGCAGGTCGTTGACCTGGGTGCGATAGGCCGCCGGCGCCTCTTGCAGCAGGCGACGCGTGTTCAGTGCATCGAGTCGGCTTTCCAGCGTCACTGCCAGGTCTTCGCGCAGTGCGCCGTGTGGGTTGGCGCACGGCAGCGCGGTGTCCTGGTCACGCAGTACGGCCTGCCAATAGGGCAGCTCGGCCAGCCAGGCGCTGTGCTCGTGCAGGCGCTGGCCCCAGGCCTGCACGGAGCTGGTGCGGGCGGGCAACGTCGCGGCCTGCCCGGCTTCGATCTGCCGGTAGGCCTGTTGCAAGTCCTCCAGCAGGATGCGCCAGGACACGCCATCCACCACCAGGTGATGGACCACCAGCAGCAGACGCTGGCTGCCATCGGCGAGGTCGGCCAGCAGCGCACGCAACAGTGGGCCGTCGCGCAGGTCGAGGCTGCCCTGGGCTTCATCGCACAGCACTTCGAGGATCTCGTCATCCGCCACTTGCATGCGCCAGGTCAGCGGCTGCGCAGCGCTGTCGCGATAGTGGGCCTGCCACTGCCCGTCGTGGCATTCGAAGGCCATGCGCAGGCTGTCATGCCGGGCGACCAGCGCCTGCAGTGCCGCCTCCAGGCAGCGGGCATCCAGCGCCGTGGCAGGCCGCAGCAGCAGCGACTGGTTCCAGCGCTGGCGCTGCGGCATGTCCTGTTCGAAGAACGCCTGCTGCACCGGCAGCAGCAACGCCTGGCCGACGGGCGCCTGCGCGGCCGGACTGGCCGCGTCATCCTGCACCGCCACGCTGGCCAGGCTGGCGATGGTCTGGTGCTGGAACAGATGCTTGGCGGTGAAGCGCAGGCCGGCCTGCCGCGCGCGGCTGACCACCTGGATGGAGGTAATCGAATCACCGCCCAGTTCGAAGAAGTTGTCTGCCACGCCGACCCGTTCGAGCTTGAGCACATCGGCCCAGATCTGCGCCAGGCAACGCTCCCGGTCATTGCCTGGCGACTGGTAGGTAACCTGCGCGACGCTGGCGTCAGGGGCTGGCAGCCGCTGGCGATCGAGCTTGCCATTGAGGGTCAGCGGCAGGCTGTCGAGCAGCAGGATGTGCGCCGGCACCATGTAGTCCGGCAGGCCGGCCTTGAGCCCGGCGCGCAGGCTGTCGCGCCAGGCGGCCTGGGCCTGCGGGTCGGCCAGCAACCCGGTGGCCTCGGGCACCACATAGCCCACCAGCTGCTTGCTGCCGCCGGTCTCCAGCGCCAGCACCACGGCGTGGCGTACACCGGGCTGTTGCTGCAGCAGCGACTCGACCTCACCCAGTTCGATACGGAAGCCGCGAATCTTCACCTGATGGTCGATACGGCCACGGTATTCCAGCACGCCCTGTGCATCGAAGCGCGCCAGGTCGCCGCTGCGGTAGAGTCGGCCACCCCCTGTGGTACTGCTGTCGAAGGGGTCGGGAATGAACCGCTCGGCGGTGAGTGCCGGACGGTTGAAGTAACCCCGCGCCAGGCAGGCCGGGCCACCGATCAGCAGCTCGCTCTCGACGCCCACCGGAGCCTGTTGCAGGCCCTGGTCACAGACCTGCACACGGCGCCCGCCCAGCGGCTTGCCGATCGGCATGTTGCCCTGCGCCAGGCTGCCCGCGTCGACCTCGGCGCAGTCGAACACCGTGGTCACCACGGTCGCCTCGGTGGGCCCGTAGGTATTGAGCAGGCGTACATGGCCCAGCCCCGACGCCAGCCAGTCGCTCAAGCCTTCCGGCGGCAGCGCTTCGCCGCCGACATGCACCTGGCGCAGGCTCGGGCAGGCGCCGGCTGGCCAGCGTTCGGCGGCCAACAGGCGCCAGTAGGCGGTCGGCAGGTCCGCCACGGTCACGCCGTGGGCTTCGATGCGCTCCCGGAGGGTGGCGATGTCCCAGACTTCCTGACCGCGCATCACCACCTGGGCGCCGTGGCAAAGCGCCGGGTACAACTGTTCGACGAAACCGTCGAAGCTCACCGTGGCGAACTGCAGCACTCGGTCTTGCGGCGACAGCCGCGAGTAATCGGCGGCCACCTGGCTGAACGCGGCCAGCTCGGCGTGGGCGATAGCCACGCCCTTGGGCCGGCCGGTGCTGCCAGAGGTGTAGATCACGTAGGCCAGGCTGGTCGGCAGCAGCGGCGTGGCGAGGTCGCTGTCGGGGTAGCCGGACCACTGCGGGTCGCCGACTTCCAGCACCGCGCAGTCCGGCGCCAACGGCAGGCGTTCGCGCAGGCCAGCCTGGGTCAGCAGTACTCGAATACCGCTGTCATCGAGCATGTAGGCCAGGCGCTCGCGCGGGTAGTCCGGGTCCAGCGGCACGTAAGCACCGCCGGCCTTGAGCACCGCCAGCAGCGCCACGATCAATTGCAGGTCCCGTTCCAGGGCGATGCCGACCCGCACTTCCGGCCCCACGCCGCGCTCGCGCAGGGCATGCGCCAGGCGGTTGGCGCGGCGCTCGAGTTCGCCATAGCTCAGGCGCTGCTCGCCGAGCACCAGGGCGATGGTATCGGGGCGCTCACGCGCCTGACGGGCGAACTGCAGGTGCACCGCCAGTGGCGCATCGGCCCGCTGCCAGGCCGGATTCCAGTCCTGCGACATGCGCTGCGCGTCGCTGGCCGGCAGAATCGGCAGCTCGCCCACGGCCTGCTCGACGTCTTCGGCCAGGCCATGCAAGGCCTGCAACCAGTGTTCGGCCAAGGCCTGGATGCGCGGCGCCAAGAACAGATCGGTGGCGTAGGTGAACGAGGCCGTTACCCCGTTGCTGCGCTCCAGGGTGTCGAGCGCCAGGTCGAACTGGGCGGTGCGCTCGCCGAGTTCGATCTCTTCGGCGCGCACGCCCTGCACGGCATCAGTGCCGATCTGCTCGCCCACGTCGCGCAGATGGTTGTACATCACCTGGAACAGCGGGTTGTGACCCAGCGCCCGCTCGGGCTTGAGCGCGTCGACCACCGCATCGAACGGCACGTCCTTGTTGGCCTGGGCCTGCAAGGTGGTTTCCCTGACCGCCGCCAGCAGCGCGTCGCCACGCTGTGCCGGGTCGATGGTGATACGCGCCACCAGGGTGTTGACGAAAAAGCCGATCAGGCCTTCCAGTTCCTCGCGGTTGCGGTTGGTGACCGGTATGCCGACATTGACCTTGTCCTGTCCGCTGTGACGGGCCAGCACCAGGGCGAAGCCGGCGAGGAATACATGAAACAGCGTGGCATTGGCTTGCACGGCGCGTTGTCGCAGGCGCGCCGTAAGGGCCGCGGGCAGGTGCAGGTCGATGCGCGCGCCACGGTAGCTCTGCACCGGCGGGCGCGGATGGTCGCTGGGCAGGGCCAGCACGCTGAAGTCATCTTCCAGCGCGCGGCGCCAGTAGGCCAGTTGCTGCTCGGCCAGGCCGTCGGCCAGGCGCTGGCGTTGCCAGGCGGCGTAGTCGGCGTATTGCACCGCCAAGGCCGGCGTGGCCTCGGTGCGCTGGGCGGCATGGGCGTTGTAGACGGCAGCCAGCTCACGGACCATCACGCTCATCGACCAGCCGTCGGACACGATGTGATGCAGCACCAGGCACAGCACATGCGCCTGCGCAGCCGTCTTGAACAGGGTGATGCGCAGCAGCGGGCCGTGTTCCAGATCGAAGGGCTGGCCGACCTGCTCCTGGATCCGCGCGTCGAGGGCACTGTCGTCAGCCCCCAGCAGGTCGACGAAATCAATTTCGATACCGCTGGCCGGCAGGATGCGCTGCCAGGGCTGGCCGTCACGCTCGACGAACACACTGCGCAGGGTTTCATGCCGCGCCAGCAGGGCATCGAAGGTCGCCTGCAGGGCCTGGCGATCCAGCTCGCCGTGCAGGCGCACCGCCAGGGGCGTGTTGTACGCCGTGCTTGCCGGGTTGAGCTTCCAGAACAACCACTGCCGATGCTGGGCGTGCGACACCGGCAGCGGCTGGCTGCGATCCACCGGCCTGATGCTGTCGTCCTGCACCGCCTCGACCGCCGCCAGCGCCTGACAGAAGCCTTCCAGGTCGGCGCTGTCGAAAAGCGCCCGCAACGGCACCTCCAGATGCAGCTGCCGGCGCAGCCGCGACACCACCTGGGTGGCCAGCAGGGAGTGGCCGCCCAGGGCAAAGAAATTGTCGTCCAGGCCGACCCGCTCGACCCGCAGGACCGCGGCCCAGATGGCCGCCACGCTGATTTGCAGCGGGGTCTGCGCGGCGCGGTGGCTGGCCTGCATATGCATCGGTGCCGGCAAGGCCCGGACATCCAGCTTGCCGTTGGCGGTCACCGGCAGACGCTCCAGCACCTGCCAGTGCAACGGCAGCTGATGCTCGGCCAGCGCGTGCCGCAGCGCCTCGCGCACGCACAGCACCAGGCCCTGGCGCGCCGTGTCGTCCGCCAGCGCACCGCTCGGCACCAGCCAGGCCGCCAGGTATCGGTCACCCTCCTCGCCCAATACGCGAACCACAGCCTGCGCGATACCCGGCACCTGCAGGATGTGCTGTTCGATCTCGGCCAATTCGATGCGGTGGCCGCGAATCTTCACCTGGCCATCCATGCGCCCACCGAACGCCAGCAGACCGTCGGAATTACGCCGCACCCAGTCGCCCGAGCGGTACAGGCGCGCGCCCGCCGCCCCGTACGGATCGGGCACGAAGCGCTCGGCGGTCAACGCCGCACGGCCCAGATAACCGCGCGCCAGGGTCGTGCCACCGATGTACAGCTCGCCCCGAGCAGGGCCGGGCACCGATTGCAGGCAGGCGTCGAGCACGTGCACGCTGACGCCGGGCAGCGGGCTGCCGAGCAGCGGCTGGCCGTGCAATTCATGGGTGAGCACGCCGACCGTGGTTTCCGTCGGGCCGTAGTGATTGATCACGCGCAGGGCCGGTGCCAGTTCGGCGATCCGCTTCAGCAGCGCCGCCGGACAGGCTTCACCGCCGAGTACCAGGCAGCGCCCTGGCAAGGCCGCCGCACCGGCGGCGAGCATCGCCTGCAGGTGCGAAGGCACCATCTTCACCGCATCGATGGCGTGCTGCTGCAGGTAGGCAGCGAACCCCTCGGCGTCCAGCACGCGGTCCTTGTCCAGCAGGTGCAGGGTCTTGCCGTGGCACAACGCGCCGAACAGCAGGGTGTGGCCCAGGTCGGCGGCCGGCGTGGTGACCATCGCCAGGCTGGCCAGACCCTCGAGGTCCAGGCGCTCGACCACGCCATGCAGGTAGTGGGCCAGCGCCCCATGGGTGACGCCGACGCCCTTGGGCATGCCGGTGGTGCCGGAGGTGTAGATCACGTAGGCCAGCTGATCGGCACTCAGGTTCAGCGCCGGCGCATCCGCCTCGGGGTAGGCCGCAGCGATATCGATCGTCTCGATGCCATCGGGCAGCTCATCGGCCTGGCCCAGCACCCAGCGCACCTGGCTGTCGGCGAGCATGAAGGCCTGGCGTGCCGGTGCCTGGCCCGGCTCGATGGGCAGGTAGGCCGCGCCGCTCTTGAGCACCGCGACGATCGCCACCAGCATGTCGACGCTGCGCTCAGCCATGACCGCCACGCGCTCGTCCGGCTGTACGCCGCGCTGCAACAGAACATTCGCCAAGGCATTGGCACGCTGCTCCAACCCCTGGTAGCTCAGGCGGCCATCGGCACACACCGCCGCCAGGCGCTGCGGATGCGCCTGCGCCGCTCGTTCGATGAGGCGATGGACACAGACCTGTGGCGGGGTGATGGGCTGGGCTGGCGCCGGGGCCGGTAGATCCAGGGGCAACTCGCCGACGCGCGAATCCGGCGCGGCGGCCAGGCCAGCGAGCAGACGCAACCAGTGCCGACCCAGCTCGCCCAGGTTCGCCGGCTCGAACAGCTCCACTGCGCCGGTGAGCACCGCGTGCAGACGCCCGGCGCTTTCATAGGTATCCAGGGCCAGCTCGAAGCGCGCACTGTGGCTGCCCAGCGCCAGCTTCTCTACCCCCAGCCCGGAAGCCGTACGGATCTGCCCGGCATCGGCAACCTTCGGCTGGTGGTTGTAGAGCACCTGGAACAAGGGGTTGTGCCGCGCACTGCCCTGCAACCCCATGGCCTCGACCAGGCGTTCGAAGGGCAGCTCCTGATGCGCCTGGGCGCCCAGCGCGGTGTCCTTGACCCGCTGCAGCAGCTGGCGCACGTCCAGCAGTGGGTCGACCTCAGTGTGCAGCACCTGGGTGTTGATGAAGCAGCCGATCAGCCCTTCGACCTCCGCCCGGTTGCGGTTGGCCACCGGCACGCCGACGCGAATCGCCTGGCGACCGCTGTAGCGCTGCAGCAGCACCTTGAAGGCCGCCAGCAGCACCATGAACAGCGTCACGCCCTGCTCACGGGCCAGTTCGCGCAGGCGCTCGGCCAATGCCGGCTCGACCTCGAAGGCGTAGCGGTTGCCGCGATAACTGCGCGACAGCGGACGCGGCTGATCGGTGGGCAGCTCCAGCGGCGTGTGGTCGTCACCCAGCTTGGCACGCCAGTAGTCCAACTGGCGCTCCTGCTCGCCGGCCTCCAGCCAGCTGCGCTGCCACAGTGCATAGTCGCGGTACTGGATCGGCAACGCCGGCAGCTCGGCCGCGCCGCCGACACACGCCGCGTCGTACAGGCGGATGAATTCCTCGATCAGCACGTTATACGACCAGCCATCGGCCGCGATGTGGTGCAAGGTCAGCAACAGCACATGTTCCTGCTCGGCCAAGGCCAGCACCTGCACACGCAGCAACGGCCCATGGGCCAGGTCGAACGGCGCCAGCGCCTCGGCGTCGGCCAGGCAGCGCACTTGCGCTTCGCGCTCGTCAGCCGCCAGGGCGCTCAGGTCGTGGCGGGCGATGGCCACGGCGAACGGCGCGACGACCTGCTGGCGCACCTCGCCATCCACCTCGCGGAAGCGGCTGCGCAGGGTCTCGTGGCGCGCCACCAGGGCATCGAAGGCGTTTTGCAGCGCCTGTTCGTCAAGCGTGCCGCTCAGGCGTACGGCCATCGGCAGGTTGTAGGCGGCGCCCTGCGGATCGAGCTGCCAGAGGAACCACATGCGCTGCTGGGCGTACGACAGGCCATCACGCTCGGCCACCGGCACCTCGGCAGGAATCGGCAACAAGGCGAAGTCGACGGCCTGCTGTTGCAGGCCGGCCAGGAACAGGCGGCGCTTCTCCGGGGGCAGTTCGATGAACCGGCGGGCGAGTTTCAGTGCGTCTTGAGCGTGCATGCAATGCGTCCTTGTCGATAGGAAGCGGGGCCGAGTGGCCCGGTCGATCCCACAAGGACGAAGCAGCAGAGGGTTGATTTAGCCGCCGGCACGGCCAGGGGCAGGGGCAGGGGGCAGGGGGCAGGGGGCAGGCTGACTGACAGGTAGGGGGGATAAAGGGCAATACTGTTCGATTAGGCGCTTTGCGGCCCTGTGGGAGAGCTTGCTCGCGAAAAGCTGGCAAAGTCACTGCATCTGTTGTGAACGTGACGCCGCCTTCGCGAGCAAGCTCGCTCCCACGGACTGAACTGTATCTGGATAAAGGGCGTCGGCCGCCGGGAAAAGCGCTGCCCGAGGCTTCAGCCGGCCAGCGCGGCCCGGCGCTGGCCGCGCTGGCGGTGCAGGTCGACTTCCAGGTTCGAACGCAGAATACGCAACACCATGCCTTCGTGGTCGTGAATGAAGAAGTGCCGGCCGGGCAGCATCTCCAGGGAAAAATTGGCGTCGCTCTCCTGCTGCCAGGCGATCAACTGCTCTTGGGTGGCCTTGTCATCCTTGCCACCCAGCACATGGATCGGACAACTCAGCAACGGCCGCTGACGACGCTGATAGAGGCCGCACAGCCGGAAGTCGGCGCGCAGCACCGGCAGGGTCAGGGCCATCAGCTCTTCGTTGTCTAGCACCTCCTGCGGCGTGCCGTTGAGGTCTCGCAGCTCGGCCTTGAGCTGGGCGTCGGTCTTGGGGTCGGCAAAGCCGCGTGCGTAGTCATCACGCATCGACGGCGCTGCGGTGCCGGAGGCGAACAGTGAAACGGGCGGCGGCGCGCCCAGCTCACGCAGCACGTGGGCGATCTCGAAAGCCAGCAGCGCGCCGAGGCTATGGCCGAACAGCGCATAAGGCGTCTTCAGCGCTGGCAGGATTTCCAGTGCCAGCTGCCGCGCCAGCGCTGGCATGTCGGTCTGCAGCGCCTCGCCCAGGCGCGCACCGCGCCCGGGGATTTCCACCGGCTGCACCTGCAACCACTGCGGCAGGTGGCGCCGCCAGCGGCTGAACACCATGGCGCTGGCGCCCGAGTAAGGCAGGCAAAACAGTTGCACGGTTGCCATAGCGTAGACCTCAGTGGTTGGCTGGCGCCTGCTGCAGACGCGCCTGTTCTTCCATGTGCTTGCGCAGGCTCAACGGGCGCATGTCGGTCCACACCTCTTCGATGTAGGCCAGGCATTCCTTCTTGAAGCCGCTCTTGCCAACGGTGCGCCAGCCGTTGGGCACTTCCTTGTAGTCCGGCCAGATGGAGTACTGCTCCTCGTGGTTGACCACCACCTGGAAGAGGATGTCGTCGCGATCGAATATTGAGGTCATGCTTTGCTCCCTGATAAGGCTGAAGTCGTGGGCAGCGGCCAGGCCGCTGCAGGAATGAACGATTGGCCGGTGGAAAAATTAACCACTGCGGCGCGACTGAAAGCATGCCTAGCGCTGGACGATGGCCGACTCTACGGCCCTGGCGAAGATCCGCGCCACCTGATCGACCTGCTCGGCCGTGATGATCAGCGGCGGCAGGAAGCGCACCACACTGCTGTGCCGTCCACCCAGTTCGAGGATCAGCCCGCGCTTGAGGCATTCGCGCTGGATGCGGCTGGCCAGGGCACCGTCATGCGGGGCATGGCCCTGCACGTCCGGCTGGCCGGCCGGGTCGACCACTTCCACACCGAGCATCAGGCCCAGGCCACGCACGTCACCCAGTTGCGGGGTGCGCTGTTGCAGCGCCAGCAAATGCGAACGCAGGCGCTGGCCCATCTCGGCAGCGTGCTGGACCAGATGGTGCGCTTCGATGTAGCGGATCACCGCCGAGCCGGCGGCCATGGCCATCTGGTTGCCACGGAAGGTGCCGGCATGCGCACCGGGCTGCCAGGTGTCGAGCCAGTCCTGATAGACCATGACCGCCAGTGGCAGGCTGCCGCCGATGGCCTTGGACATCACCACCACGTCCGGCACGATGCCGGCATGCTCGAAGGCGAACAGCTTGCCGGTGCGGGCAAAGCCGGTCTGGATCTCGTCGACGATCAGCGGAATGCGATGCCGCGCGGTGATTTCGCGCAGGCCCTGCAGCCAGGTGCTGGCCGCCGGAATCACCCCGCCCTCGCCCTGCACCACTTCGACGATGATCCCGGCTGGCGGCTGGACACCGCTTTCCGGGTCGCTGAGCAGGTTGTCCAGGTAATGCAGGTTGGCCCGCACACCGGCCTCGCCGCCCAGGCCGAACGGGCAGCGGTAGTCATAGGGGAACGGCATGAACTGCACGGCCTGGCTGAGCAGCGCGCCCAGCGGCGTCTTGGCCTTGAGGTTGCCCATCAGGCTCAGAGCGCCCTGGCTCATGCCGTGGTAGCCGCCGTGGAAGGCCAGCACCGTGCTGCGCCCGGTGGCGATGCGCACCAGCTTGAGCGCCGCTTCCACCGCGTCGGTGCCGGTGGGGCCGGTGAACTGGATGCGCGCCTTGGCCGACAGGGCCGGCGGCAGCACGGCGAACAGGTCCTGGACGAAGCGGTCCTTGACCGGCGTGCTGAGGTCGAGGGTGTGCAGCGGCAGTTCGTCGTCGAGCACCTGGCGAATCGCGTCGGTGACCACCGGGTGGTTGTGCCCCAGGGCCAGGGTCCCGGCACCGGCCAGGCAGTCGATGAACACCCGGCCTTCGACGTCTTCGACATGGATGCCACGGGCCCGCTTGAGCGCCAGCGGAATGCGCCGCGGGTAGCTGCGGGCATTGGACTCCTGCTGCTTCTGCCGGGCCAGGATGGGATGGTCTTCAAAGCGGTAGTGCTGGTCTTCGTCCTGGGCCTTGATCGGGCTTTCGGCAAACGCTGTGCTCATGGTTGCGCTCCTGAATGAGATGAAAAGCCGTGAGTCCTGGGCAATAGACGAAGAGGATGGGAGCGGCTTTAGCCACGAAAGCGCCAGAAAATTCAGTGCATCTGCTGTGAACAGGCGATTGCTTCGCGGCTGAAGCCGCTCCTACCCGGCCTTTAGCCACAATACTGCCCCGGTGGGAGCGGCTTTAGCCGCGAAAGCGCCAGGAAATTCAGTGCATCTGCTGTGAACAGGCGGTCGCTTCGCGGCTGAAGCCGCTCCTACCCAGTAGTGGCTTCAGCCGCGAAAGCGTCTACCGCGTCGCCTTTGCTACAACGCCTCCAGCTGCGCCATCAGGTCGTCGAGGGCGCTGACTTTCTGTTCGGTGAGCGCCGCGCCGTCGAGTGTTCCGATGTACTGCGCCAGCTCGCGCACCGTGCTGCACTCGAACATCGCCCGCAGCGGCACGCTGCGTTGCAGGGTCTGCTGTACCCGCGAGGCGATCTGCGTGGCCAGCAGCGAGTGGCCGCCGAGGTCGAAGAAGTTGTCGGTGACCCCGACCTGATCCACGCCCAGCACCTCGCCCCAGATCCGCGCCAGGGTGCCTTCCAGTTCACTGGCCGGCGCCTGGTAGTCGCGGCCGGCGTTGAAGTCCAGCGCCGGCAGGGCCTTGCGGTCGAGCTTGCCATTGGGGTTGAGCGGCAGCTTGTCCAGCACCTGCCAATGGCGCGGCACCATGTACTCCGGAAGGCCCTGGGCGAGGTGCGCCTTGATGGCCTCGACGTCCAGCTGCGCCGCCTGCGCCACCACGTAGCCGACCAGGTACTGGCCGCTGGTGGTGCTCTGCACGGCCACGGCCGCGTCACGCACCTGTGGCCACTGGCGCAGGCGGGCTTCGATCTCGCCCAGTTCGATGCGGTAGCCACGGATCTTCACCTGGTGATCGACCCGGCCGACGTACTCCAGCACCCCGTCGTCGCGGCGCCTCGCCAGGTCGCCGCTGCGGTACAGCCGCTCACCCGGCGCCCCGTAGGGGTTGGGCAGGTAGCTGGCGGCGGTGCGCTGCGGGTCGTTGAGGTAGCCGCGCCCGACCCCGGTGCCGGCGATGAACAGCTCGCCCTGGGCCAGGGCCGCCACCGGCTGCAGTTCGTCGTCCAGCACATAAAGGCGGTTGTTGTCGGTCGGCGTACCGATCGGCAGGTAGCTGCCGACCACGGCAGCGGCATCCACCGCGAACAGCGCCACGTCGTCGGAGCACTCGGCCGGCCCGTAGGCGTTGACCAGAGTGATCTGTGGATAACGCTGCAACCACTGCGCGGCCAGGGCCGGCGGCATGGCTTCACCGGTGGGCAGCAGCCAGCGCAGACCCTCGAGTTCGGCCGGCGGCTCGGCCAGCAGGCCCTGGATCAGCGACGGTACGCTTTCCAGCACGCTGATGCCGGTGTCGCGAACATGCCGTAGCAAGGCGGCCGGGTCGTGGGCGATCAGGTCGGGGACGATCTCGACCCGTGCGCCGCACAGCCCGGCAGCGAGGAACTGCCACACCGAGATGTCGAAGCTCTGCGAGGCGGTCTGGGCGATCACCGAATGCTCGTTGAGACCGAAGTAAGGCACCTTGCTCAACTGGTTGTTGAGCATGCCGGCCTGGTGCACCGCCACGCCCTTGGGCACGCCAGTGGAACCGGAGGTGTAGATCACGTAGGCCAGGTGCTGGCCGCTCACCGCGATGCGCGGTGCGCGTTCAGGTGCTTGGCCTTGCTGAACCTCATCCCAGACCAGCAGGCGTGGCCGGGCAGTGGCGCAGCCCAGCTCTTCGAGCAGTTGCAGGGCCTGCTCGCGGCAGGCGGCGTTGCACACCAGCAGCGGCGCGGCACTGCTATCCAGGATCTGCGCCAGGCGCTGCGGCGGATGCGCCGGGTCCAGCGGCAGGTAGCCGGCACCGGCCTTGAGGGTGCCGTGGATCATGCCCAGCAGCGCCAGGCTGCGCTCGGCGAGCAAGGCCACCGGCTGGTCCGGCTGCACGCCGGCGGCGAGCAAGGCATGCGCCAGGCGGTTGGCACGCACGTCCAGCTCGGCATAGCGCCAGTGCTCGCCCAGGCAGGTCGCGGCGATGCGCTGCGGGTGCGCGGCCACCGTGGCTTCGAACAGCGCTACGTAGCCCTGCTGCAGCGGGTAGTCCCGGGCGCTGCGGTTGCAGCGTTCGAGCAGCCACTCGCGTTCCTGCGCGGCCACCAGTTCCAGGCTGGCGAAGTCCTGTTCGAAGGCCTCGGCGATGGCCAGCAGCAGCCGCTGGAAATCGCCCAGCAGGCGCTGCACGGTCGGCTCGTCGAAGAAACGCCGGTCGTAGGACAGGTGCAGCCCCAGGTCATCGCCGGGGTAGCAGACCACGGTCAGCGGGTAGTTGGTGTGCGTGCGCCCCGAACCGGAGCGCGCCTTCAGCCCTGCGGCGCCCTGCAACACGCTGGCGTCCACTGGCGCGTTCTCGAACACGAACAAGCTGTCGAACAGCGGCTGGCCCTTGGGCAGTTCGCTGCATTCCTGGATGGCCACCAGCGGCAGGTGCTCGTGCTCGCGCAGCTCCAGGTTGCGCTCGAACAGCTGCTGCAGCCACTGGCGCACACTCAGGCGCTCACCGGCCGCTGGCATCGGCACGCGCAGGGCCACGCTGTTGATGAACAGGCCCACGCAGTGCTGCATCTGCGGCAGGCTGGCCGGGCGACCCGCCACCGTGACGCCAAACAGCACGTCGCGCTCGCCGCTGTAGCGGCGCAAGACCAGGGCCCAGGCGGCCTGGGCGAAGGTGTTGACGGTCAGCTGGTGCTGCTGCGCCAGCTCGCGCAGGCGCGCGCCCTGCTCGGGCAGCAGGCGGCTGTATAAATCGCCGACCTGCATGCCGCCGTTGTCGTGGAGGATCGGCCGGTCGCTGGGGATCAGCGTCGGCCGCTCGAAGCCGGCCAGGGCCTGGCGCCAGTAGGCACGCGCCTGTTCCAGGCCCTGGTGGTGCAGCCAGGCGATGAATTCGCGGTAGCGCGGCGGCGTTGGCAAAGCCGCTTCGCGGCCCTCGCCGAGGGCCTGATAGAGGGCCAGGAAATCGCCCATCATGATCGAGCGGCACCAGGCATCGATGAGGATGTGATGGTTGCTCATGATGAACCAGTGCCGGTCACTGGCCAGGCAAATCAGGCGCAGGCGCAGCGGTGGTCGCTCCAGCAGCGCGAAGCCGGCCAGGCGTTCGTCTTCCAGCAGCTGTTGCAGGCGCGCCTCATGCGCGTCTTGCGGCAGCGCGCTCCAGTCGAGGAATTCGACGCCGTCACCGTCGCCACGGTGGATGATCTGCAGCATCTGCTCGCCGGTGTTCCACACGAACGAGGCACGCAGCGCCTCGTGGCGGGCCACCACCTGGCGCCAGGCACGGTCGAAGCGCGCCACGTCCAGTTCGCTGTCAATGCTGTAGCGGTCCTGCATGAAGTAGATGCCGGTGCCGGATTCGAGCAGGGTGTGCAGCAGCATGCCTTCCTGCATCGGGGTCAGCGGGAACACGTCGTCGATGGCCGCGAACGGCAGCGGCAAGGCATCCAGTTGCGCCTGGTCGAGACGCGCCAGGGGGAAGTCCGAGGGCGTCACGCCACCGGCCTCGGGGGCCAGGCAATGGGCGATCAGCGCCTGCAGCTCGGCCTGGTAAGCCGCCGCCAGGCGTTCGATGGTCTCGGGGTGGAACAGCCGCTCGCTGAAGGTCCAGTGCAGGGTCAACTGCCCGCCATACACCTGACCATCGACGCTGAGCCAGTTCGGCAGCGCCGCATCGCGGGCGTGCTGGGCACCACCGGCTTCGTCCAGCGGTCGCCATGGGCTGTCTGCGGCGAAGCCCTGGTCGAACTGCCCCAGGTAGTTGAAGGTGATGCGCGCCTCGGGCAGCGCCGCCATGGCCTGGCGTGTCGGGGCATCGGCCAGGTAGCGCAGCACGCCATGGCCCAGACCCTTGTGCGGCACCTCGCGCAGTTGCTCCTTGATGGCCTTGAGGCTGGCGCCCGGCTCGCTGGCCGGTTGCAGGCGCAGCGGGTAAGCGCTGGTGAACCAGCCCACGGTGCGGCTCAGGTCGATGTCGTCGAACAGCTCTTCACGGCCATGGCCTTCCAGTTGCACCAGGAGCGAATCCTGCCCGGTCCAGGCGCACAGGGTACGCGCCAGGGCGGTGAGCAGCAGGTCGTCGATGCGCGCCCGATAGGCTTGCGGCGCCTGCTGCAACAGCTGGCGGGTGGTCGCCGCATCCAGGGTCAGGCTGACGCGCCGGGCATCACGCTCCAGGTTGGTCTGGTCGCAGCCATCGAGCGGCAGATCACCCGACGGCCCTTGCAGGCGGCCTTGCCACCAGCGCAGTTCCTCGCGCAGCGACTCGCTGCCGGCATAGGCCTGCAGGCGTGTGGCCCAGTCGCGCAGCGAACTGGTCTTGGCCGGCAAGCGCACGGCCTGGCGGTTTTCCAGATGGGTGTAGAGCGTCTGCAGATCTTCCAGCAGCACTCGCCAGGACACGCCGTCGACGGCCAGATGGTGCACGACGATCAGCAGTCGCTCGGGCGTACCGGGCAGCAGCAGCGCACGCAACAGCGGACCCTGTTGCAGGTCGAGGCTCTGCTGCGCCTGTTCGAACCACGCCTGACGCTGCTCGGGCGTGTCGGCCTGACCGACCCAGAGCAGCTCCTGGCCCGCTGGGTGCGGCACGAACTGCGCACGGCCGTCGGCAGCGAAGCGCAGGCGCAGCGCGTCGTGGTGGGCCACCAACGCGTGCAGCGCCTGCTCCAGCAACGCCGCCTGCACGGGGTGGCTGGTTTGCAGCAGCAGCGACTGGTTCCAGTGCTGCGGCTGGGCGTGGCGCTGGGCGAAGAACCAGTGCTGGATCGGCGTCAGCGGCGTCTCGCCCACGACCGGCCCCTGGTCGATGCTCAGCCGCTCGCTCTGCCGTGCGGCCGCGGCCAGGGTGCGTACGCTCTGGTGCAGGAACAGGTCCTTGGCACTGAAATGCACCCCGGCCTGGCGAGCACGGCTGACCACCTGGATGGACAGGATCGAGTCGCCGCCCAGGGCAAAGAAGTTGTCGTCGATGCCCACCTGGGGCACGCCCAGCACTGTCTGCCAGACTTCGACCAGACGCTGTTCCAGCCCATTGCGCGGTGCCTGGTAGGCGCTTTGCGCAGCACTCAGGTCCGGCTGCGGCAGCGCACGGCGGTCGAGCTTGCCATTGGCGGTCAGCGGCAAGGCGTCGAGCAGCATCAGGTGCGCGGGCACCATGTGCTCGGGCAATGCCGACTGCAATTGCGCCTTGAGCTGTTCTACCAGCAGACCGCCCTCTGTGCCCGCCTCGGCCAACAGATAGCCGACCAGTTGCTTGCCCGACGGCCCGTCGACGGCCAGCACCGCCGCTTCGCGCACCTGTTCATGGGCCAGCAGGCAGGCCTCGATTTCGCCCAGTTCGATGCGGAAGCCGCGCACCTTGACCTGCTGGTCGATACGCCCCAGGTATTCCAGTTGGCCGTCGTGGCCCTGGCGCACCAGGTCGCCGGTGCGGTACATGCGCCCGCCGTCGGCGGCGAACGGATCGGCGACGAAACGCTCGGCGCTCAGCCCGGCGCGCTCCAGGTAGCCACGCGCCAGGCCCTGGCCGCCGATGTACAACTCACCCGGCGTACCGGCCGGCAACAGCGCCAGGTCGGCATCCAGCACGTACAGGCGACGGCTGCCGACCACCCGGCCGATCGGCACACTGCCCAGCCCCACCGGCAGCACCTGCGGGGCAGCGCAGGCCGTGGGCATCACCACGGTTTCGGTCGGCCCGTAGGCGTTGAACACCGTCTGCGGGGTGAAGCTTTCGCGCAGCGTGTGCAGATGTTCAGCCGTCAGCGCCTCGCCACCGGTGATGATCAGCCGCACCGGCAGCTGTTCGCCCTGGCTGCGCAGCCACTGCGCCAGTTGCCCGCCGTAGCTGGGGGTGAAACCCAGCACGTTGATGCCGTGGGCGCGGATCAGCCCGCACACCGACTCGGCATCCCACTGCCCCTGCTCGCGCAGCACCACTTCGGCACCGAACAGCAGCGGCACCAACAGGCGCTCGCTGGCCGCGTCGAAGTTGATCGAATAGAAGTGCAGCTCACAGTCTGCCGGGGTGCTGCCGAACAGCTCACCGACCGCCTGCAGGTGCATGGCCAGCGGCCCCTGGCTTACCGCCACGCCCTTGGGCAGGCCGGTGGAACCCGAGGTGTAGATGACATAGGCCAGGTGCTCGGGCTGGCTGCGCTCGGCAGGGTCGACGCTCGGATATGCGCCCAGTGCCGGGCCGTCCTGCTCCAGGCTCCAGGCCTGCACAGCCGCCGGTAGAGGGGCCAGTTGCGCAAACAGCGCGTCGTGGCCGAGCAGCACCTGAATGCCGCTGTCTTCGACCATGTAGCGCAGGCGCTGCTGCGGGTATTCCGGGTCCAGCGGAACGTAGGCACCGCCGGCCTTGAGCACCGCCAGCAGGCCGACCACCAGGTCCAGCGAACGACGCAGGGCCAGGCCGACGCGTACTTCAGGGCCGACGCCCAGCTCGATCAGGCGGTGGGCCAGGCGGTTGGCGCGGGCGTTGAGTTCGGCATAGGTCAGCGACTGGCCGGCACAGGTCACCGCCCGGCCCTGCGGCGTCGCCTGGGCCTGGGCCTGGAACAGCGCCTGCACGCTGCGCGGCGCGGTGTCGGCCAGCGCTCCACGACCGCTGTCCAGCAGGCGCTGGCATTCGGCCTGGCCGAGCAGCGGCAGTTCGCTCAGGCGGCAATCCGGGTCGGCGAGCATGCCGCGCAGCAGTTGCTGCCAGTGCCCGGCCATGGCTTCGATGCGCCGGGCATCGAACAGGTCGGTGCTGTAGGTCAGGCAGCAGCGCAGCTGGGCGTCGAAGTCGGTGACCTCCAGGTTGAGGTCGAACTTGGTCGCCCGGGCATCGTTGACCAGGTAATCCACCTGCACGCCACCGGCCAGCTCGCGCTGCTGCTGGAACTCCCAGCGCTGCACGTTGCACATCACCTGGAACAGCGGGTTGAACGCGGCACTGCGCTGCGGCTGCAAGGCCTCGACCAGTTGGTCGAAGGGAATGTCCTGGTGCGACTGGCCGTCGATGGCCACCTGGCGAACCTGTTCGAGCAGTTCGCTGACCCGCATCTGCCCATGCGGCTGGATACGCAGCACCTGGGTATTGAGGAAGGCACCGATCAGCCCTTCGCTTTCCGGGCGAATACGGTTGGCCAGCGGCACGCCGATGCGCAGGTCGTGCTGGCCACCGTAGCGGTACAGCAAGGTGGCCAGCGCGGCGGTCATGGTCATGAACAGGGTCAGGCCGCGCTCGCGGTTGAAGCGGCTCACCTGCTCGGCCAGGGGCGCGTCGAGGTCGAAGCGGTGCAGTTCGCCGCGATGGCTCTGCAGCGCCGGGCGTGGCCGGTCGCTGGGCAGGGTCAGCAACGGCTGTTCGCCACCCAGCTGGGCCTTCCAGTAGTCGAGCTGGCGCTGCATCTCGCCGCCCTCCAGCCACTGGCGATGCCAGGCGCTGTAGTCGAGGTACTGCACCGGCAGCGGCGCCAGGGAGGCTTCGCGTTCGGCGACGAAGTCGGCGTACAGCGCCGACAGCTCGCGGGCGAAGATGTCCATGGCCCAGCCCTCGGTGACGATGTGGTGCAGGGTGATCAGCAGGTGATGCTCCTGCTCGCCACTGCGCACCAGGCACACGCGCAGCAGCGGGCCGCTTTCCAGGTCGAACGGTGCATGGGCCTGCTGGTCGGCCAGGCGCTCGATCTGCGCCTGGCGCTCGCCGGGCGGCTGCGCGGCAATGTCCAGGTGCTGCATCGGCACCTGCGAGGTGGCCGCAACGCGCTGCCAGGGCTTGCCGCCCTCGCTGGGGAAGGTGGTGCGCAGGCTCTCATGGCGTTGAATCAGCGCCTGCAGGGCCTGTTCGAACGCCTCTACATTCAGCGCGCCGCGCAGGCGGGCCATGCCGCCGACGTTGTAGGCCGGGCTGCTCGGGTCCATCTGCCAGAGGAACCACATGCGCTGCTGCGAATACGACAGCGGCACACGCTGGCTGCGGTCGACCCGAGCAATCGCGCCCTGGCTGTCGACCCGACCTTCGGCCTGGGCGCGGGCGACCCAGGTGGCGAACGCCTCCAGGCTGCGCGACTCGAACAGGCTGCGCAGCGGCAGCTCGACGCCCAGGGCCTGGCGCGCTCGCGAGACGATGCGCGTGGCCAGCAGCGAGTGGCCGCCAAGTTCGAAGAAATCATCGTCCAGGCCGACCTGCGGCACGCCGAGGACCTCGCCCCAGATCGCCGCCAGGGTCTGCTCCACGGCATTGCGTGGGGCGCGGTAGTCGCGCTGCGCCGCCTGCGGTGGCGGCAGGGCACGGCGGTCGAGCTTGCCGGCCGGGGTCAGCGGGAAGGCCTCGAGACGCAGCACATGCGCCGGAATCATCGGCTCCGGCAGGCACAGGCGCAGCGCCTCGCGAATACGTTCGGCCAGCGCCTGCGGCGCCTCGGCGCCATCAGCCACCAGATAGGCGAGCAGTTGCCCACCCTCGCGGCCTTCACCGAGCAGCACCAGGGCCTGGCGCACGCCGGGCTGCTGCAGAATGGCCTGGCGAATCTCGTCCAGCTCGATGCGCACGCCGCGCAATTTCACCTGTTCATCCAGCCGCCCCAAGTATTCCAGCGCACCGTCCTGGCGCCAGCGCGCCAGGTCGCCGCTGCGGTACAGCCGCGTGCCGCCTTCACCGGGCAGGAAGCGGCTGGCGGTCAGCGCCGGCTGGCCCAGATAGCCACGCGCCAGGCCATTGCCGCCCAACAGCAGTTCGCCACGCGCACCTGCAGGAGCCAGCGCCCAGTCGCTGTCGCGGATCTCGGTGAGCACATTGCTCAGGGGGCGACCGATCGGCACACGCACGCCGGCTTCTTCGCCACAGCGCCAATGAGTGACGTTGATCGCGGTTTCGGTCGGCCCGTAGCGGTTGTGCAGGGTCACCGACGGCAGGCGCGCCTGGATGCGCCGACACAGCTCGACCGGCAGCGCTTCCCCGCCGGAGAACAGATGGCGCAGGCTGGTGCACTGGCTGAAGCCGTCTTCATCGGCAAACAGTTGTAGCAGCGGCGGCACGAAATGCAGCAGGGTCACGCCGTGCTCGCGCACGCGCTGCACCAGGCAGCGCGGGTCACGGTGTTCGCCGTCGCCGGCCAGCACCAGGCGGGCACCGCTGACCAGGGGCAGGAAGCACTCCCACAGCGACACGTCGAAGCTCAGCGGGGCCTTTTGCAGGAATACGTCATCGGGCCCCACCTGGTACTCGGCCTGCATCCAGGCCAGGCGTTCGACCAGCGCGCCATAGCTGTTGCCCACCGCCTTGGGCCGGCCGGTGGAGCCGGAGGTGTAGATGATGTAGGCGAGGTTGTGCGGATGCACGCTGACCGTCGGCGGCGCCTCGGCACCCGGCCCGTGGGCGACCCCGTCGAGGGCCAGGGTGGCGAGGCCTGCGGGCAGTTCGAAGGCGTCGAGCAGTGCCGCCTGCCCCAACAGCAGGCTGGCCTGGCTGTCGGCGAGCATGTGCTGGAGGCGCTCGCGTGGGTAATCCGGGTCCAGCGGCAGGTACACGCCGCCGGCCTTGACGATGGCCAGCGCGGCAACCATCAGTTCCAGGGAGCGCTCGGCCAATACGCCGACGCGCACCTCCGGCGCCACGCCTTGGGCGTGCAAACGCAGCGCCAGGTGATTGGCCTGGCGATCCAGCTCGGCATAGCTCAGCGAACGCTCGCCGGCCACCAACGCGGTGCGCGGCGCGGCGCTCGCGGCCTGTTCGGCCAGGCGCTGGGCAAGCATCCACTGCGGTTGTGCCTGCGGGTTGCGCCCCCAGCTCTGCACAGCATCAAGCTCGGTAGCGCTCAGCAACGGCAGATCACCCAGCGCCTGCTGCGGCTGCGCACACACCTGCTGCAAAAGGCTGACGAAGTGCCCGGCCAGGCGCTGCACGGTGGCCGCATCGAACAGCGCCACGGCGTAATCGAACGACAGGCGGATACGCCCCTGGGCGTCTTCTTCGCTGTGCAGTTGCAGGTCGCACTTGGCCTCGCGGCTGTGCCACGGCAGCTCTTCGGCAAGCAGGCCGGGCAGGCGCTTGAGGGCCTCGGTATTGCGCTGCTGGTGGTTGAACATCACCTCGAAGGCGGCGGCATCACCCAGCGCGGCACTGACCTGTTGGTAATCGATGGCCTGGTGCAGCTGCGCCGCCTGCACGCTGGCACTGACCCGCGCCAGCAGGCTGAGGAAGCTTTCCCGTGAGTCGATGCGAGTGCGCAACACCTGGGTGTTGATGAAGAAACCGATCAGCCCCTGGGTTTCCAGCAAGGGGCGGTTGGCATTGGGCACGCCGACGCGGATGTCCGCCTGCCCGGTGTAGCGTTGCAGCAGGCTCTGGAAGGCCGCCAGCAACAGGCTGAAACTGCTGGTCTGGGCACTGCGCGCCAGCGCCTGCAGGCGCTCGCACAGGGTTTTGTCCAGGCGCAGGCTCAAGCGCTGCGCGGCCGAAGCCGCTGCGCTGCGTGGACGGTCGAGCGGCAGTGCCAGCGCTTCGCGCTCACCCTCCAGGGTGTTGCGCCAATAGTCGAGCTGGCGCTGCTGTTCGGTGGCATCGAGCTGTTCGCGTTGCCAGGCGGCGTAATCGGCATACCCCACTCCCAGCGGCGCCAGGGTCAGATCCTGGCCCTGGCTGTAGGCGGCATACAGGCGGGCGAATTCGTCGAGCAGGATGCCCAGCGACCAGCCGTCGGCCACGATGTGCTGCAGGGTCACCAGCAACAGGTGGTCGTCTTCGTCGAGACGTACCAGGCGGATGCGCAGCAGCGGGCCCCGTTGCAAGTCGAAAACGCTGCGCGCCTCGTCTTCCTGGAGCTGCCGGGCACGCGATTCGCGCTCGGCTTCGGGGTATTCACCGAGGTCATCACGCTGCACCTGGACCGGCGCGTGGTCGAGGATGCGTTGCAGTGCCACGCCGTCCTGTTCCAGGAAGCGTGTGCGCAAGGCTTCATGGCGCTGCACAAGCGTGTCGAAGGCACGCTGCAGGGCCGCTTCGTCCAGTTCGCCACGCAGGCGCAGGCCACCGGGAATGTTGTAGGCGACGCTGTCGGGCTGCAATTGCCAGAGGAACCACAGGCGGCTCTGCGCGACCGACTGCGCCAGCAGGCCGCTGCGTGGCAGGCGCGCAATGGCGCCGGACGCAGCGGCGCGGCCTTCGACCGCCGCGATGAACTGCGCCAGGGTCGGCGCTTCGTAGAGGGTGCGCAGTTGCACATCCAGGCCCAGCTCATCGCGCAGCTCGGCGATCATCTGGATGGCCTGGATCGAGTTGCCACCCAGGCCGAAGAAATGGGCCTCGGCGGCCAGGGTTTCGGTCTTCAGGCAGGCGCACCACAGCCGTTCGATGCGTTGCGCCAGGCTCGCGGCCAGCGCAGCCGGCGCAGGGGCCAGGTGCTCGCCCTGGCGCCACAGGCACACCGCTGCCAGGCTGCCGTCGGCCAGCTGCGCGGCACAGGCGGAACGCTGCAGTTTGCCGCTGGAGGTCTTGGGCAGGCTGCCGGGGTCGAGCAGTGCCACCCACGCGGGTGCCTCGCGATGCACGTCGGCCACCGCGTCGCGGATCTGCGCGATCAGTTGCTCCAGCGGCTGCTGGTGCTGCGCCCGCCGTCCCACCTCGGCGGCCACACCGAACGACTCCACGCCCTGATGCAGCACCGGGAACACCGAGACCCGGCCTTTGCGCACCGCCTCCACGCGGGTCTCGACGGTGCGTTCGATGTCCTGTGGATAAAGATTCTGGCCACGGATGATCAGCATGTCCTTGATGCGCCCGCTGACATACAACTGGCCGTCCTGCATGAAGCCCAGGTCGCCGGTGCGCAGCCAGCGTTCGCCGTCGCGCTCGAAGAAAGCCTTGGCGGTGGCCGCGGGGTTGCGCCAGTAGCCTTGGGCAATGCTCGGCCCGCCGCAGCAGATCTCGCCAACCTGCCCCTCGTCCAACGCCTGAGCGCTGTCCGGGTCGAGGATCAGCAACGGGTGCTGCGCTTGCGGCCAGCCGCAACTGGCCAGGATCGCGCCCTGCCCTGGCTGTGCCTGGTGGCGACCCAGCGCGTCGGCGTCCAGGTGCAGGATGTCGATGCCCTGCCCCGGCCGGCTGCCGGTGACGAACAGCGTCGCTTCGGCCAGGCCGTAGCTGGCCAGGTAGCTGCCGGCCTGGAAACCACAGCCGGCGAAGCGCTCGGCGAAGGCCTGCAGGCTGTCCTGGCGAATCGGCTCGGAGCCGGAAAACGCCACCCGCCAGTGCTGCAGGTCGAGGTCGGCCAGCTTATTGTCGTGGATGCGCTCGCAGCACAGCCGGTAGGCGAAGTCCGGGCCACCGCTGATGGTGCCGCCGAAGCGGCTGATCGCCTCCAGCCAGCGCACCGGGCGTTCGAGGAAATGCTGCGGTGACATCAGCACCACCTGGACACCGCTGTAGATGCCTTGCAGCAGGCCGCCGATCAGCCCCATGTCGTGGTACAGCGGCAGCCAGCTGACGATCACGTCGTCGGCACCGATGCCATAGCCCTGGCGGATCAGCCAGGCGTTGGCCTCCAGGTTGGCGTTGCTGACCTGCACGCCCTTGGGGGTCGAAGTCGAGCCGGAGGTGTACTGCAGAAAAGCGATATCGTCGGCTGCCGGTGCATGGGCCGTCCAAGGCCCTTGGCAGTCACCGACCAGGGCGTCGACCGCCAGCATCGGCGTGTGCCGAGCGTCGCTGTCCTGCAAGCCCGGCAGCACCTGCGCGGTGGTGAGAATCAGGCTGGGCTGGGCATCGTCGATGATCGCCAGCAGACGCTGAAGGTGTTGCGAACGGGTCGACTCCGGCGGATAGGCCGGCACGGCAATCACCCCGCTGTACAGGCAGGCGAAGAACGCGGCGACATACTCGGGGCCGCTGGTCAGCAACAGCAGGGCACGGTCGCCGGGCCGGCAACGCTGCATCAGGGCCGTGGCGATGATCTGCGCCCGGGCATCGAGTTCGCGCCAACTCAGAACCTGCCCCGCCTCGTGCCGAGCGTCGAGAAAGCGCAGGGCCGGCTGGTCGCCATGCGACGCCGCCTGACGCATCAGTGCGTGCGCGAGAGATGCCGGGCGCTCGAAGAAATTTGCCATCGCTGTACCTGTCCTCAATCCATGCATGGGGCCTGACGCTGCGTCGTAGAGCGCCGCGTTCACATAGATCGGGAGACGGGTGGCGATGAAAAAAAATTAGCTTGACGCCCTCGATGATGGCGTCATGCCGCTACCTTAATGACAATCTATCGCAGGTATAAAAAATAATGATTATCATTTGACACATTCAGTAACGGCCTCTAACTTGTGCTGCGCCCCAGGGAAATCGACTTTTCACAACCTTCGTCGCATAGGCAGAATCATGCAGGAATATGGATCCGTACAGCACAATGACCAGCGTTCGACGCCGACACTCCTGGAAGCTCTACTGGATAACCGTAATACCCTGGTCAAGACCGCAGCACGTATCACCGGCTGTCACAGCCGGGCCGAAGACGTGGTACAGGACGCCTTCCTGAGACTGTCCAAGACGCCGCGCATGACCCTGCCCCTCAAGGCGCACATCAGTTACGTGTTCCGTATCGTGCGCAACCTGGCCATCGACCACTACCGCAAGCAGGCCATGGAGCAGAAGTACTCCGGCAGCGAGGAGGAAGGGTTGAACGTCGCCATTCAGGGTGCCACCCCCGAAAGCCAGAACCTCGATCATGAAACCCTGATGATCATCGATGCTGCGCTCAACCAGCTGCCCCCGCGCACGCGCTACGCCTTCGAGAGCTATCGCCTGCACGGCGTCGCGCAGAAAGACATCGCCAAGGAACTGGGTGTCTCGCCGACCCTGGTCAACTTCATGATCCGCGATGCCATGGTGCATTGCCGCAAGGTGCTGGCCGAGCAGGCCTGACCCTCGTCACCCGCGCTCAACGGGTCCATTGCGGGTCGGTGGTGAAGGCGATGGTCAGCCAGCGGTTCGGCCCTTCCCCGCCGATGGCCTCGCCCACTTCGTCACGCACCGCATCCCACTGCGCCAGGGTCCAGGCCGGCCAGTCGGCGGGCACGATGAAGTACAGCTCGATCTGCCGCGCCCGGCCGACCTTGGCCACGTAGGCCTGCCAGGTGATGAAGCCGTGCCGCTCGACCACCTGGGCGGCGACCGAGTCGACCTGCTGCTTGAGCGCCGGTGGCGTGACCATCAGCACGTCCGACAGCGCCTGGCGGATGGTGCGTATCGGCATGGGGATGATGATCAGGCAGATGACCGCCAGCACCGCCGGGTCGATGTAGGGGCCCAGCCAGGCCTGCTCGGTGCGCTCCAGCAGCGCGCCAAGCATGAAGGCGATCAGCAACGCCAGGGAGATGCTGCCGGACATGACCCAGGCCTTGGCGTCCAGCGCCACGAAGTCCGAGCGGATCTGCCGGTTGGCGCGAAACTCCAGGGCCGCCAGACCAAAGCAGGCCAGGCTGGTGAGCACGGCATAGACGATGGCGAAGCCGAACTCCAGGTGCCGACCGCCGCTGAGCAGGCTGCCGATGGCGTTGATCAGCGCATACAGCGACACCCCGCACAGCAGCGTGCCGTTGATGCCCAGCACCATTGGCTCCAGGTGCCAGAAGCCCATGTTGAAACGCTCGGCCAGACGCCGGCTGGCCTCGCCTTCGGCGGTATGGCGGCGAATCAGCGTGGCGACGATCAGTGCCAGCACGCTCATGCTCGCATCGGCCAGCGAATACACGCCGTCGAAGACGATGGAGAACGAGCCCGACAACAGCCCAAAGACGATCCCGAAGCCGGCCACCACGACGGTGACCAGGATCGACAGGCGCAACACGGCGCGTTCGTCACGCATCGCTCACACTCCGGCCGACAGCGCTTGCGGGGCCTGACGCTGCAAGGTGTGGCCGGCGAAGTACGCCGGGGTCAGCCAGCGGAACAGCACCATCAGCGCCACGCCCAGCAGCAGGATGACCATGGCGATGATGAACACCAGGCCCAGGCCGCCAATGTGCGAGCCGCTGCCGAACGCCGGCGAGGCACTGTCGATGGCGGTCTGCACGAAGATCACTGCCAGCGCCGCACCGCCGAGCAGCGGGCACAGGCCGCGCAGCAACAGGTGACGCAGGCTGTCGAACAGGCTGTGGCGGAAGAACCACACACAGGCGAAGGCGGTCAGCGAATAGTAGAAGCAGATCATCATGCCCAGCGCGGTGATGGTGTCGGCCAGCACGTTCTCGCTGAGCAGGCGCATGCTCACGTAGAACAGCGCCGCACCGCCGCCAGCGCACAGGGTGGCGAAACGCGGTGCCAGCGAGCGTGGGCAGATACTCGCGAAGCGCTTGGGCAGGGCCTGGTAGTAACCCATGGCGAACAGCGTGCGCGCCGGGGAAATGAAGGTCGACTGCAGCGAGGCGGCGGTGCTGGCCAGCACGGCGATGGACATCAGGATCGCCAGTGGCCCCATCACCGGCCCGGCCAGGTGGGCGAAGACGTTCTCCTGAATGGTCGGGTTGCCCAGCCCCAGACCGTCTTCGGCCACGCCGGCGAAGCGCAGCGTGGCGATGGCGGTTACCAGGTACAGGCCGAGGATCAGCAGGACGGTGAGCGCTGCTGCGCGACCGGGCACGGCGTGGCTGCTGACCGACTCTTCGCTGACCGTGAGGCACACGTCCCAGCCCCAGAAAATGAAGATCGACAGCGACAGCCCGGCGGCGAACGACGAAAACGAGCCGATGCTCCAGGGGTTGAACCAGTTGCTGTCGAACGCCAGCGCCGGCCCCTGCGGTGCATCGCCGAAGGCGGCGATGCAGAAGCCCAGCAGCACGAACAGTTGCAGGGCCACCAGCACGTACTGCACGCCCATGGTGGTGCCGATGCCACGGCAGCAGATCCACACGGCAATGCCGATGAACACGCAGCAGGTGAGGATGTTGACCCAGACCTTGTCGCTGAGGGCGATGATGTCTTCCCGGCCGCTGAGCTGGCCGAGGAACAAATAGAAGAAGTCCACCGCCACCCCGGCCAGGTTGGACAACACGATGGTGGTCGCGGCCACCAGCCCCCAGCCACCGATCCAGCCCATCATCGGCCCGAAGGCCCGTGCCGACCAGGTGAAGGAGGTGCCGCTGTCCGGGTCGGCGGCGTTGAGTTCACGGTAGCCCAGGGCGACCAGCAACATGGGAATGAAACCGACCAGGAAGATCGCCGGCAGGTGCGCGCCGACCTCACGGACCGTGGGGCCGAGGGCGCCGGTGAGGGTGTACACCGGGGCGATGGTGGAGATGCCCAGTACCACGCAGGCCAGCAGGCCCAGGCTGCCGCTGGCCAGCCCCTTGGAACTGGTGCGCGCACGCGTTTCGCTGTGTTGACTCATTCAGGGTCCGCCGTTTTCTTGGAGTTATGGCTGATGGACGAGGCTGAGGCCTGGCGCGGTGGCCGGCGCGCCGGATGGGACCGGCTTCAGCCGCAATACGGGTCAGTTAGGCCGGGTAGCAGCGGCTTCAGCCGCGAAGCGACCGCATGTTCACAACAGATGCAGTGATTTCCTCGCGCTTTCGCGGCTAAAGCCGCTCCCACCGAGCCCCATCACGACTGACTGAACTGCATTGGCTTCAGCCGGGCTTGCCCTTCGCGGCTGAAACCAGGCCTACCGATCTACGCGCTCTGGCGTGCCTTGGCGTACGCCTGGCAGGCGTCGCGGAAGGCGTCGAACAGGCGCAGCGACACCGGGTTTTCGGCGAAGCGCCATTCGGGGTGCCATTGCACGCCCAGCACGAAACCGCGCGCGCCCGGCAGCGATACCGCCTCGATCAGGCCGTCCGGCGCCAGTGCTTCGGCACGCAGGCCAGGCGCCAGGCGGTCTATGCCCTGGCTGTGCAGCGAGTTGACCTGGAACTCGGTGTCCAGGCCCAGACTGTGCAGGACACCGCCGTCCTGCACCTTCACGCCATGCACCGGCGCGTACTGCTCGGCCAGCGACTCGGTCTTCGGCTCGCGGTGGTCGAGGTAACCGGGCAGGTCCTGCACGCGCTGGTGCAGGGTGCCGCCGAGGCTCACGTTGAGTTCCTGGAAGCCGCGGCAGATGCACAACACCGGTACGCCCTGATCGATGGCCGCGCGCAGCAGCGGCAGAGTCAGGCGATCACGGTCGGGGTCGTGCTGGGTGCCCTCGACACTGGCGGCACCCTGGTAATGGTAGGGCTCGACGTTGGACGGCGAGCCGGTGAACAGGATGCCGTCGAGCGATTGCAACAGCTGGCGCGGGTCGCTGGGCGTCGACAGCGCCGGCAACACCACCGGCACGCCGGCATGTGCGGCGGCCTCGACATATTTGTCGCCCACCGTGTGGGACGAGTATTTGCCCAGCATCTGCCGGCATGCGGTGACGCCGATCAGGGGAAGACGAGACATGGTGGAACCTCTCATCGAAATTCGAATGAATACCTGTGGGACCGGCTTGAGCCGGGAAAGCGGTTGCCCCTCCCTGCGCGGCTGAAGCCGCGCCTACCGGGAGGGGGATGCCTCACACGCCCAGGCGATCACGCAGCTGGTAGTACGAGGCGCCCAGCGCCGTGAACGGCACGCGGAACAACCGCCCGCCCGGGAACGGGTAGTGCGGCAGGCCAGCGAAGGCGTCGAAGCGCTCGGCCTGGCCACGCAGGGCCTCGGCCAGCACCTTGCCGGCCAGGTGCGTGTAGGTCACGCCATGGCCACTGCAGCCCTGGGAGTAATAGATGTTGTCGCCCAGGCGTCCGACCTGCGGCAGGCGCGACAGGGTCAGCAGGAAGTTGCCGGTCCAGGTGTAGTCGATCTTCACGTTTTGCAGCTGCGGGAACACCTTGAGCAGCTTGGGCCGGATGATCGCTTCGATGTCCGCCGGGTCGCGGGCGCCGTACACCACGCCGCCTCCGAAGATCAGGCGCTTGTCGGCGGTCAGGCGGTAGTAGTCGAGCAGGTAGTTGCAGTCCTCGACGCAGTAGTCCTGGGGCAGCAGGCTGCGCGCCAGTTCATCACCCAGGGGTTCGGTGGTGATCACCTGAGTGCCGCAGGGCATGGACTTGGCGGCCAGCTCCGGCACCAGGTTGCCCAGGTAGGCGTTGCCCGCCACCACGACGAACTTGGCTCGTACCTGACCCAGCGGTGTATGCACCACCGGGTTGGGACCGCGGTCGATGCGCGTGGCCGGGCTCTGCTCATGAATGCGCCCGCCCAGGCTGGCCACCGCAGCGGCCTCGCCCAGCGCCAGGTTCAGCGGGTGGATGTGCCCGCCGCTCATGTCCAGCATGCCGCCGATGTAGCGGTCGCTGTCGACCACCTCGCGGATGCCCTGCTCATCGAGCAGTTGCAACTGGTCATGGCCGAAGCGCTGCCAGAGTTTCTGCTGCGCCTCCAGGTGGCCCATCTGCTTGGCGTTGAGCGCGGCGAACACGCCGCCGTCCTTCAGGTCGCACTGGATGCCGTATTTGGCCACCCGCTCACGGATGATGCGCCCGCCTTCGAAGGCCATCTCGCCCATCAGCCGCGCATTGTGCGGGTCGACGGTCTTCTCGATGACATCGATGTCGCGGCTGTAGCTGTTGACGATCTGCCCGCCGTTGCGCCCGGAGGCACCGAAGCCGACCTTGGCGGCTTCCAGCACGGTCACGGAAAAGCCGTGTTCGAGCAGGAACAGCGCGGTGGACAGTCCGGTGTAGCCGGCGCCGATGATGCACACATCGGTCTCGACCGCGTCGCTGAGCACCGGGTATTCGTCATGCCGGTTGCGCGAGGCGGCGTAATAGCTTTGAACGTGTTGCTGCATGGTGTTTTCCTCCGCCTGACGTTACAGCTTGATCCAGGTCGCCTTGAGTTCGGTGTACTTGTCGAAGGCATGCAGGGACTTGTCCCGGCCATTGCCCGACTGCTTGAAGCCGCCGAATGGCGCGGTCATGTCACCGCCGTCGTACTGGTTGACCCACACGCTGCCGGCGCGCAGCGCCTTGGCGGTGCGGTGGGCCTTGGACAGGTCGGCGGTCCAGACACCGGCGGCCAGGCCATACACGGTGTCGTTGGCGATGCGGATCGCCTCTTCGGCGCTGTCGAAGGCGATCACCGACAGCACCGGGCCGAAGATTTCCTCACGGGCGATGCGCATGGCATTGTCGACCCCGTCGAACAGCGTCGGCTCCACGTAGAAGCCGCCACTTTCCTGCAGGGTGCGCTGGCCGCCACACAGCAGCTGCGCGCCGTCGCCGTGCCCGGCCTCGATGTAACCCAGCACGGTGTTCATCTGGGTGTCGTCCACCAGGGCACCGACACGGGTCTCGGGGTCCAGCGCATGCCCGGGTTTCCAGGCCTTGAGTGCTTCGACCACCATGGGCACGAAGCGATCCTTGATGGAACGCTCCACCAGCAGGCGCGAGCCGGCGGTGCAGACTTCGCCCTGGTTGAAGGCGATGGCGCTGGCCGCCGCCTGGGCCGCCGCTTCGAGGTCCGGGGCGTCGGCAAAGACGATGTTCGGGCTCTTGCCACCGGCCTCCAGCCAGACGCGCTTCATGTTCGACTCGCCGGCGTAGACCATCAGCTGCTTGGCGATGCGGGTCGAGCCGGTGAACACCAGGGTGTCGACGTCCATGTGCAGCGCCAGGGCCTTGCCGGCGGTGTGGCCGAAGCCCGGCAGCACGTTGAACACGCCAGCCGGAATACCGGCCTCCAGGGCCAGGGCAGCCACACGAATGGCGGTGAGCGGCGATTTTTCCGAAGGTTTGAGGATCACCGAGTTGCCGCTGGCCAGGGCCGGGCCCAGTTTCCAGCTGGCCATCAGCAGCGGGAAGTTCCACGGCACGATGGCGGCGACCACGCCCACAGCCTCGCGGGTCACCAGGCCAAGCTGGTCGTGCGGGGTGGCGGCGACTTCGTCGTACAGTTTGTCGATGGCCTCGGCGCTCCAGCGAATGGCATTGGCCGCACCGGGAATGTCGATTTGCCGCGAATCACTGATGGGCTTGCCCATGTCCAGGGTTTCCAGCAGCGCCAGCTCGTCGGCGTTGGCCAGCAGCAGTTCGGCAAAGCGGATCAGGGTGCGCTTGCGCTCGGCCGGGGCCTTGCGCGACCACACGCCACTGTCGAAACGTTCGCGGGCCACGCTGACCGCATGGTTGACGTCTTCCAGGTCGCAACTGGCGACCTGCGCCAACAGGCGGCCGTCGACCGGGCTGAGGCAGTCGAAGGTGGCATCGCAGACCGCTGGCAGGTACTGCCCGTCGATGAACGCGCGACCTTCGATCTTGAGGTTCTGGAACAGCTGTTCCCAGTAATCACGTTGCGGGATGTTCATGGTCTTCTCTTCTCGGCTGTTCACCAGGCCTGTGGGAGCGAGCTTGCTCGCGAAAGGGCATTCGCGAGCAAGCTCGCTCCCACAGGCCCGGCAATGCATTGCCTGGGTTCAGACGGTATGCAGGTACCAGTTGTATTCGAGGTCGGAGATCGAGGCTTCGAACTCGGCCAGTTCGCTCTCCTTGCAGGCCACGAAAATGTCGATGTAATCAGGGCTGATGTACTGGTTCATGATCTCGCTGTCGTCCAGCTCGCGCAGGGCATCGCGCAGGTTGTTCGGCAGGCTCTGCTCCAGTTGCTCGTAGGAGTTGCCCTCGATCGGCTCGCCGGGCTCCAGCTTGTGGGTCAAGCCGTGATGAATACCGGCGAGGATCGCCGCCATCATCAGGTAAGGGTTGGCATCGGCGCCGGCCACTCGGTGTTCGATACGGATCGCGTTGTCGGCACCGGTGGGTACGCGCACCGCTACGGTGCGGTTGTCCAGGCCCCAGCTCGGCGCGTTGGGCACGTAGAACTGCGCGCCGAAGCGGCGATACGAGTTGACGTTCGGGCACAGGAAGGCCATCGACGCCGGCATGGTTTCCAGCACCCCGGCAATCGCATGGCGCAGCTCGGCATGCTCCTGCGGCGCGTCGGTGGCGAAGATGTTCTCGCCGGTGGCCTTGTCGATCAGCGAGATATGCACGTGCAGGCCATTGCCCGCCTGGCCCGGATAAGGCTTGGCCATGAAGGTGGTGTCCATTTCATGGTCGTAGGCGATGTTCTTGATCAGGCGCTTGAGCAGCACCGCATAGTCGCAGGCCAGCATGGCGTCTTCGACGTGGTGCAGGTTGACCTCGAACTGCGCCGGGGCACTTTCCTTGACGATGGCGTCGGCGGGAATGCCCTGCTCCTTGGCCGCTTCGAGGATGTCCTGCAGGCAGTCGGCGTATTCGTCCAGATCGTCGATCAGGTAGACCTGGGTGGAGTGCGGGCGCTTGCCGGAAATCGGCGAGCGCGGTGGCTGTGGCCGGCCGTTCACGTTCTCCTGGTCGATCAGGTAGAACTCCAGCTCGAACGCCGCGCAGATGCGCAGGCCCATTTCGTCGAAGCGCGCCACCACCTGGCGCAGCACTTCACGCGGGTCGGCGAAGAACGGCTGGCCGTCCAGTTCGTGCATGGTCATCAGCAATTGCGCGGTGGGGCGCTTCTGCCAGGGCTCGTAGGCCAGGGTGCCGGGGATCGGGTAGCAGACCCGGTCCGAGTCGCCGATGTCCAGGCCCAGGCCGGTGCTTTCCACGGTGGAGCCATTGATGTCCAGGGCGAACAGCGAGGCCGGCAGGTTGATGCCACGCTCGTAGACCTTGTGCAGGCTGGGGCGCTCGATGCGCTTGCCGCGCACCACACCGTTCATATCGGAAATCAGCAAGTCGACGAACTGGGTCTCGGGGTGAGCCTGCAGGAACTCACTGACTTCATTGGAGACAATGGCGCGCGGGGATACCGACGACATGATTGAACACCTTCTGGTTTTTGTGGGACGTCAGAGGTGGCAGGAAGAACAAGCAGGCGGCGCGTTGAAGAGTCGGCGGCATTCTTGATTTTTTTCTGCCATTCGCCCCGAAAAGTTACGTTTTTACGGCTTTCTCGCCGTGACCGCCGATTTGTGCTTGGCAGTGCAGGCTCACTGTAAATTACAATCCCTGCAATAAACATTGGCGTTTTGGCAATACGAGTTTGCATCCATGCAATATGAAATCAACCACAACGACCTCAGCCTGGTCCTTGCCCTGGTGCGCGGGCGCTCCCTGGCGCGGGCCGCCGAATTGCTGCAGGTGGACATTTCCACGGTGTTCCGCTCGATCCGCCGCCTGGAGAGTGCTCTGGGCAATGCGCTGTTCGAAAAGAGCCGGCGCGGCTATGTGCCCACCGATGCCGCGCAGGCCATCGCCGAGCAGGCCGAACGCGCCGAACAGGCCTTGGGCGCGGCGCGCATGGCGCTGCGCCAGGGCGAACAGGTGGTCAGCGGCACGGTGCGCCTGACCTGTACCGAGGCGGTGCTGCACAGCCTGATGCTGCCGGCGCTGGCGCGCTTCATGCCGAACTACCCGGCGCTGAACCTGGAGCTGGCGACCTCCAACAACTTCGCCAACCTCAGCCGCCGCGATGCCGACATCGCCCTACGCCTGACCGACACCCCGCCCGAGCACCTGGTGGGCCGCCATCTGGGCGACACTGCCTATGTCATCTGTGGGCGTCCGGATTTTCGCCAGGCGCTGGAGAAGGAGCCGACTTCGGTGCCCTGGGTCGCCCCGGACGACTCCATGCCCGATCACGTTTCGGTGATCTGGCGCGAGCGCACCTGGCCCAGCATCGTGCCGCGCTATCGCTGCAGCAGCATGTCGGCGGTCTCGGAACTGGTCAGTGCCGGCCTGGGCGTGGCCGCCCTCACCGACTTCACCGCCCGCGACCTGCAAGGTGTGGAAGCCTTGAGTGCGCCGCTGGAAGGCTGCAACACCGGCGTGTGGCTGCTGACCCGCCCCGACTGCCGCGCCCTGCGCTCGGTGCAGACGCTGTTCGACGAGCTGACTCCGCTGCTGCGCGAAGCGCTGCAATGAACAGGATGCGCCCCTAGCGGTCCGGCGCGGCTGAATCTTCAGCCTGGAGGGCTTCAGCCGCCATACAGTTCAGTTAGGTTGTGGGAGCGAGCTTGCTCGCGAATAGCAGGCTATCTGGATCGGGTACACCCGCCGCAGCATCAGTGCCCTTGAGTCACCTTTCCGCCTTTACGGCGGGTTACTTTTGGTTTCCAGGTGCCCTGCGCGCCAAAAGTAACCAAAAGGCATTGCTCCTGGCTTGGGTCTGCCCTGCGGGCAGACTTCCCTTCTTCCGGCGCCATTCCAGGGGGCCGGCGCAATGGGCCGTCCCTGGCCCAGTGCGCCTAAGCCGGCTTCCCTGCCGGCTTACCCCCTTCCATGACACCTCCACTCGGCCTGCACCGAAGTCGCGTTTTGCGGCGTCTGTGAGAACGGTGCTTGAAAAGCAAAAGCGACGCCAGATCAGATTGCTCTGGTCTAGAAGATCAGTATTGCGACTGAAGCCGGTCCTACCGATCCGGTGCGGCTGATTCCTCTACAGCGACAGGTTCACCGGCGTAGGCCCCGGTGTGTGCCGCGAGCCGGCGCCCATCACCAGCACCAACGCACAGCCCAGCAGGATGGCCACGGATGACACCACGAAGATGGTCTGCCGCCCGTCGCCCTGCAGCAACAGCGCCAGCAGCGTCGGCGCGGAGGCGGCGGCCGATACCTGCACCACCCCGACCAGACGGGTCAGGCGCCCACTGGGGTCGTGGGTGACCACCGAGGACATGTAGTACGACAGCGCCAGGTTCCAGCCCAGGTTCATCAGGAACACCGCCAGCGCCAGGTCGGTGATGTCATGGATGCGCGCGGCCAGCAGGTAGATCGACAGCAGCACCACCAGCGAACCGATGAGGATCATCGGCAGGCGCCCCAGGCGATGCCCCAGCAGGCTGGGCAGCGCCGCACCCGGCAGGCCGCCGAGCAGGCCGATGCTGATCGCCCAGCCGATGTCCACCGGGGCGATGCCGACGTCGGCGCCGATGCCCTCGACGAAGCCCCACAGCGAATAGATCGCCACCTGCAGCAACAGCATGCCCAGCAAGGCACAGACGCCCAGCAGGGTCAGCCCTTCGCCACGCGGTGCACGCACCACCGGTGTTTCTTCCAGTTGCGCGGCGGGCAGGCACAGGCAGGCCAGGCAGACCAGGGCGAACCAGGCCGCGAGAAAGCCCATCGCCGCACCGAAGCCCAGGCGCTCGGCGATTATCGGCAGCACCGCCGCGCTGAAGGCGAACAGCGCGGTCTGCAGGAACAGCAGGATGCCGAACGAGCGATCCGGCCCGCTCATGCGGCCCAGGCAGTAGATGGCGTAGGAATACAGCAGGCCCGAGGCGAGGCCAGAGCCGAAGCGCAGCACCAACAGGTGGTCGAACTGCCCGACCCAGGCGGTCAGGCCATTGCACAGCAACAGCAGCAGCCCGCTGCTCAGGCCGATGGAGCGCGCCCCCAGGTAGCGGATCATGGGCAGGCACAGCAAGGTGCCGACGATCGAGGCGCACATTTCTGCCGACATGGTCCAGCTCTGCTGCACCAGGGTCAGGCCCAGGCGTTCGGTGAGCAGGCCGATGAAGATCGGCTGTACGCCGATGGCGAGAATCGAGGCAGCGGCAATGAAGATGCACGCGGCGCGCACGGCAAATGACTGGTTCATTTCAGTACCCATCCTGTCTGGCCGCCCTGAGGGCGATGATGCCAGCGTCAACGAAGCGATTGAATGTGTGCCGTACGCCGATTCAGGCCTGGCGATAGCAATCGATGACCACGCGGGTTTCCCCGGGGTAGGTCACCCGTCCAATGAAGGTGTCCTGGGTCAGCCAGGCGAGCCGGCCGGCCGCCTGGAATACCGGGGTGCAGGTACAGCGGTACTCGGAGACCGGAATGGGCCAGATGCCGTCGGCCTCCAGCTGCTTGCCGCGTTCGGTGAGCAGCAGCAGGCCACGGTTATGAATGTTGATCAGCTCACCCTGGTCGCTGCGCAGGCTGTAGCGGGCGTCCAGGTCGCCGACGCCGTCGTGGCGCAGCAGGAAGAAATCCGCGCCACCCGGCAGTACCTCGCCGTGTAGCTGCGGTCCTTCGAAACGCCCGCCGAGGATTCGGTAATTACTGCGCAGCCCATCGCCACAGCGCCCCAGCGCATCGCCCGGCGCGATCTCGACGTCCAGGCGCATGACCGGCAGCAGCCGGGGTGTTGCACAGACGTCATCAAGATTCGTCATGTTCGCTCTCCCGTAAGTGCCGCCGCTCAGTAGCGGTAGGTGAAGTACAGTTCCAGGGCATCGAAGCGCTGGTCGTTACCGAACACCTGCCTGGCGGCGGCCTGGGGCCTGACCCTGTTGTAGGACAGCGAGGCATACCAGCGCGGGGTCGGTGTCCAGTCCAGGTAGACGGCGGTTTCGTCGGCGAAACGCCGGTCACTGACCGCCGCGCCCTGGAAGTTCTTTTCGTCGAGCCAGAACTGGTAGTGGATAACCCCCAGGGTGAAGGCTTCGTTGAGACGGTTCTTGATGGAGAACTGCTGCACCCGCTCGTTGCTGTTGAACAGCAGGTAGTTGCCCACCACGTCGCCGACCAGCCAGGTGCTCCAGTCGACGAAGCCCTTGGCCAGCGGATCCCAGGCTTTCTGGCGATTGTCGGCAAGGTTGTCGTCGCCGGAGAACACCGCGTAGCGGTAGCCAAGGCTCGGGGTGAACGGCAGTTGCTGAAAGCTGTAGTCGGCCTGGGCGTACCAGGCGCTGGCGTCGTAGTCCACGCCTTCGCCGCTGCCGCGCTCCACGGCATATTCGGCGTTGAGGGTCAGGTCCGGCACGCCAGGCAGCTTGCCGTTGAGCGCACGCAGGTTATAGACCTGCATGCCATCGCGCCGCGCCGTGGTACCACGGCGGCCCAGTGCATCGACTTTCAGCGCGGTGGCACCGAGGGTCACCTGCTGCTGCAGGTCGTAGTCGAGGTTGACACCGTTGAGGCGGAAGTCGCCCATGTGGTCGTCGACCCGCAGGCTGAAGGCCTGGGCCTGCAGCGGGCCGTGGTTCCAGGCGAGGATCGCCGAGTCCCTGAATGCAGTGCGCGGGCCCAGCCAGTAGGCGCCGTCGCCGAAGGCGTCGAGGTTGCCGTCCATGACGATGAAGCCGGTGCCGATCTTGTAGTTCTGCCGCCCGGCGGTGAACTTCCACTCACCGGCACGAAAGCCGGCGTACAGCTCTTCGGTGGTGGTGTTGCCGTCGGAGCTGCGGGTGAAGCCCCCGGCATCGCCATCGCCCAGGGTCTTGGAGGCCACCAGCGAACCACCCGCCAGCAGGCTGAAGTCGTCGCTCAGTGAATAGTCCAGGGTGATGCCCGGTTTGAGGTAGAACTCTTGCCAGCCGATCTTGCTGCCGTCGCGCCGACCATTACGCAGGTCGACCCGGCCAGCGCCGAAGTTCACCCCGCGGGTGGTGACGGTGGCCGCGCCGCCGGTGAAGTTCAGCTCCCCCTTGAGGTTGCCGTCTTCGAAGGTCTCGCCAGCTTCGACCGTTGCGCTGGCCACGGGCAGGCCGAGCGCGAACAGCACGCAGGAAACACGCGTTCTTGCAGACATCATGTAAAGCTCCTGTGCGGTTATTTTTGTACTACAGGGCAGTTGAGAGGCGACCAGTCGGCCACCAAGCCCGCCAAGGCAGGCAGAGACGCAGCCAGGCTGCGTCCGCAATCTTGTTATGCGTCAGTGCACCTCAGGCCTGGTCCAGGTGGGCAGTGATGGTGCGCAGCATGCGCACGACATCGACGTCGATGTCCGTCACCGCCACTGGCGTGGACGATTGCTTGACGATCACGGTGCCCGAGGGCCGGTCGACGAACAGGTATTGGCCATGGATGCCGCTGGCCATCAGCACCTGGCTGTGGTCGTTGAACACGTACCACTGGCTGCGGTACGAGGCCCCGGGCGTCCACGCTGCGAACTCTTCGTTGTTGCGGGCGTAGACCGCTGGGTCATTGCCCTGGGCAACCGCTTCGATCGCTTCCTTGGCGATGACCTGGCGCCCGTCGACCACGCCGTCGTTGGCCAGCATCAGGCCGAAACGCGCCATGTCGCGCAGGGTCGCGTTGAAACCGGCACCGGCCACGCTGCGCCCCCAAGGGTCGGCCATGAAGTAGCCGTCACGCTCACAGCCCAGTTGCGACCAGACGCCTTGCAGCAGCTCATGGCAGGACACGCCCGAAGCACGTTCCATCACCCAGGCCAGAGCCTCGGTGGTGGCGGTTACGTAATGGAACAAGCCGCCGTGCTCGCCGCGCTTCTGCAGGCTGGGCAGGTACTGGTACAGCGACTGGTAGCGGGCGTACTCGGCCGGGGCCGGCTTGAAACCGCAGGCATAGCCGTACTGCGAGCTTTCCGAGTCGGGGTCTTCGTAGACCTCGCTGTAGTGAACGCCCACCGCCATGTCGAACAGCTGGCGCACCGTGGCGTCGCCGAAGGCGCTGCCGCGCAGCTCTGGCACGTAGTCCTGGGCCAGGGCCTGCTCGTTCAACTTGCCTTCGTGCACCAGTTGCTCGCCGAGCAAGCCGATCAGCGACTTGGTGGTGGAGAACATGATGTGCCGGTCGCTGGGGTTCTGGCCGTTGAAGTAGCGCTCGTACACCACCTTGCCCTGACGCATGACCAGAAAGGCATCGGTGTAGCTGGTGGCCAGGCACTGGCTGACACTCACCGAAGCCCCGCTCAGGCTGTCGAAGCGCAGGTGCTCCAGCGCCTGGGGCGCTTGCGGCAATACGCTGGCCGGCTTGGATCCGCTCGCCACGTCGATGCTCGGCCGCAGGCGCGCCAGGTGGCGAAACCCCCAGCGGTTGAACGGCGGGTTCATCCAGTTATGCCAGGTGACGCGGGCTGCGGGGGCGGCGGGAAAGCCTTGCATCAGCGTCGGGCCAGGGGCGCTGGCCTCACCGAGCTGCCGGTACTGCGCGGCGAGGGGGTGTTCGAACATCTCATTCATGGGGTTAATCCTGAGAAGTGGCTCTGCGTGCGAGCAGATGTGACAAAACAATTAAACCTGTAAAAAGTTTTAGTCAATAAAATATTTGCCCGAAAAAATCTTTGCGGCCTATGATCGCCCCCTGACTACAGGCCCAGGAGCCACAGTGAGCGGATTACGGGAGCGTCAAAAGGAGCTGCGCAAGCAGGCCATTGCCAAGGCGGCCATCGAGTTGTTCCAGCGCCAGGGATTCCAGGACACCACCGTCGAGCAGATCGCCGCCCAGGCCGGCGTCTCGGCGCCTACGGTGTTCAAGTACTTCGGCAGCAAGCAGGAGATGCTCCTGGAGATGATCCGCGAGGCTGATCGCCGCGCCGTAGAAGATGTGCACACCCAGTTGCCGGAGTACGACGACCCGGTCGACACCCTTTGCCACTTGGAGAGTCTGCTGGTGGGGCGCAGCCTGGAGATGCTCCCGGCTGCGCTGTGGAAAGAACTGCTGCCGCTGGTGCTGACCGGCAACACCGACTTGCCCGAGACCTACCGGCAACTGAACGCCACCCTGCAGGCCGAGATCGCCAGCGTGCTGGGCAAGCTGCAACAGGCCGGCAAGCTGCGACCCGACCTGGACCTGAAACTGGCCGCGTTCATGCTCAACGACTACGCCCAGTTGCAATTGCTGCGCCTGACCAGCAGCGACACCCCGGACCTCCAGACGCACCGCGACAACGTGCGGGCGACCACGCGATTCATGTTCGAAGGCATGCGCAACCCGCCGGTGAATAGCTGAGCCTGAAACCGCACCGGTAGGCGCGGCTTCAGCCGCGAGGCGTCCTCATGTTCACCGCAGATGTACTGGACCTGCTCGCCCTGTCGCGGCTGAAGCCGCTCCCGCCTCGTCACACGCCCAACTGACCCGTATTGGCTTGACCAGGAACAATGTCTCGCTGAAGCCGCTCCCAGCCATGCAAATTGCAGTCAATGACAGCGCCGCTCTGGCACGGGGCGTTACGGGCGTTTGCGACCAAAGTCGCAGAGGCGAGTGTCGGCGCGAGCGTTGACAGCGGCTTTTCGCGCCGCTAATAATTTCCGAGTCGTACGATAACGCACAACAAAAACAACAAACGGTGAACCGACTCCATGACGACTCCAGCCCCATTGATCCGCGCCCTCCCTCCCGATCATTCCTTTGCGAAGACCCGCGACGCTTCCGGTACTGCCGGCTAGCCCTCGCCTCGCTCTGCATCGCTGGCCACCAGGCCAGGTCATTCGCTTGCCACCGCCCTGCATCGCTGACAGGCGGTAGGCCGTTCCTGCTCGGGAGTAACACATCCATGAAGATCCATCAGACCCTGCCCTTCGCTCTGCTCGGCGCCGGCCTGCTCGGAGGTCTGCCCACCGGCGCCTCGGCCGCCGGCTTTACCGACGACGCCAAGGCCAGCCTCAACCTGCGCAACTTCTACATCAACCGCAACATGGTCGACCCGAGCAACCCGCAGAGCAAAGCCGAGGAATGGACGCAGAGCTTCATCCTCGATGCCCGCTCCGGCTTCACCGAAGGCCCGATCGGCTTCGGTGTCGATGTGCTCGGTCTGTGGTCGGTCAAGCTCGACGGCGGCGGCGGCACCTATGGCACTGGCCTGCTACCGCGCCACAGCGACGGTCGCCCTGCCGACGACTTCGGCCGCCTGGGCGTGGCGGCCAAGGCGCGCATTTCCAAGACCGAACTGAAGGTCGGTGAGTGGATGCCGGTACTGCCGATCCTGCGCGCCGACGACGGCCGCTCGCTGCCACAGACCCTGCGCGGGGCGCAGATCACCTCCAACGAGTTCGACGGCCTGACGCTCTACGGCGGGCAGTTCCGCGCCAACAGCCCGCGCAACGACGCGAGCATGGAAGACATGACCTACGGTCGTGGCGCATCCGACCGCTTCAACTTCGTCGGCGGCGAGTACAAGTTCAACCAGAACCGCACCCTGGTCGGCCTGTGGAATGCCGAGCTGAAAGACGTCTATCAGCAGCAGTACCTGCAGTTGAGCCACACCCAGCCAGTCGGTGACTGGACCTTCGGCGCCAACCTCGGCTACTTCCAGGGTGACGACGACGGCGCAAGGCTGGCCGGCAAGCTGGACAACAAGACCTACTCGGGCATGTTCTCGGCGAAGATCGCCGGCAACACCTTCTTCGTCGGCCTGCAGAAAGTCGATGGCGATACCTGGATGCGGGTCAACGGCACCAGCGGCGGCACCCTGGCCAACGACAGCTACAATTCCAGCTTCGACAACGCCAACGAGCGCTCCTGGCAGCTGCGCCACGACCTGGACTTCAGCGTACTGGGCATTCCCGGCCTGAGCCTGATGAACCGCTATATCAGCGGAGACAATGTTCACACCGGGGCGATCACCGACGGCAAGGAATGGATTCGCGAATCCGAACTGGCCTACGTGATCCAGAGCGGCACCTTCAAGAGCCTCAGCCTGCGCTGGCGCAACTCGAGCATCCGCCGCGATTTCAGCAACAACGAGTTCGACGAGAACCGCCTGATCATCAACTACCCGCTGTCGATCCTCTGACCGAGGGCGAATTGACAGGCGCGAGGATCGGTGTCGATAATCGCGCCAAGTCATACGACAACACACAACACTCATAACAGTTTCAGGTAACCCTGGCCATGACGACTCCCCGCTTCAATCGCCTGCTGCTCACCGGAGCCGCCGGCGGACTGGGCACTATCCTGCGTGAACGCCTCAAGGGCTGCGCCGAGATCCTGCGTCTTTCCGACATCAGCCCCATGGCTCCCGCCGCTGGCCCGCATGAAGAAGTGGTGACCTGCGACCTGGCCGACAAGGCTGCCGTGCATGAACTGGTGGCCGGCGTAGATGCCATCGTGCATTTCGGCGGGGTGTCCACCGAGCATTCCTTCGAGGCCATCCTCGGCCCGAACATCTGCGGCGTGTTCCACATCTACGAGGCGGCGCGCAAGCACGGCGTCAAGCGGGTGATCTTCGCCAGTTCCAACCACACCATCGGTTTCTACCGCCAGGACGAGCGCATCGATGCCCACTCGCCGCGCCGTCCGGACAGCTACTACGGCCTGTCGAAGTGCTACGGCGAAGACATGGCCAGCTTCTATTTCGACCGCTACGGCATCGAAACCGTGAGCATCCGCATCGGCTCCTCGTTTCCCGAGCCGAACAACCGGCGCATGCTCTGCACCTGGCTGAGCTACGACGACTTGGTGCAGCTCATCGAGCGCGGCCTGTTCACCCCGGATGTCGGCCACACCATCGTCTACGGTGCTTCGGACAACACCCCGCAGTGGTGGGACAACCGCCATGCCGCGCACCTGGGCTATACGCCCAAGGACAGTTCCGAGCCGTTCCGCGCCAAGGTCGAAGCCCAGCCGGCACCGCCAGCCGATGATCCTTCGATGGTCTACCAGGGCGGAGCCTTCGCAGCCGCCGGCCCCTTCGACTGAACCCACGGCGCAAGGAGGCCAGCCATGCAAAGCGAATTGCTCATCGATGCACGTAACGCCACCGGCGAAAGCCCGGTCTGGCACCCTGAAGAACAGGCGCTTTATTGGGTGGACATTCCCGCCCGCCAGCTGCACCGCTGGCAACTCGCCGACGGTGCGCACCGCCTCTGGGAAGGCGATGAAATGCTTGCCTGCATCGCCCGCTGCGCCAGCCCCGAGCAGGGCTGGATCGCTGGCATGCAGAGCGGCCTCTTTCATATTCGCGCCAATGCCCAGGGCGGCCTGGACAAACGTCTGATCAGCACGGTGGAACATGCCCGGCCCGGCATGCGCTTCAACGACGGCCGCTGCGACCGCCAAGGGCGCTTCTGGGCCGGCACCATGCTGATGGACATCCAGGCTGCCGCTGCAGTGGGGGCACTGTACCGCCAGGACGCTGACGGCCAGCCCCTGCACCTGCAGCAGCACGGCATGATCGTGCCCAACGGCCTGGCCTTCAGCCCCGATGGCACGCGCATGTACCTCTCCGACTCGCACCCTGACATCCAGACCATCTGGGTCTTCGATTACGACGTCGACAGCGGCACGCCCTACAACCAGCGGGTGTTCGTCGACATGCACCAGCACCCCGGCCGCCCGGACGGTGCCGCCATCGACCAGGACGGCTGTTACTGGATCTGCGGCAACGATGCCGGGCAGATCCATCGCTTTACCCCCGACGGGCGCCTGGACCGCACGCTCCACGTCCCGGTGAAGAAACCGGCGATGTGCGCCTTCGGCGGGGCCAACCTGGACACCCTGTTCGTCACCTCGATCCGCCCTGCGGGTGTCGACCTCGCCGACCAGCCTCTGGCCGGCGGCGTCTTCGCCCTCAATCCCGGAACCAAGGGCCTGGAAGAGCCCGCCTGGCGGCCTTGACGCCGCCACCTACCATTGCGCCAACGAAACCAGACAATAACAACATCGGAGTTTCATCATGACCTTCAAACGCAAGTTGCTCCTTGCCGTCCTTCCGTTCGCCATCGGCCTGTCCGGCACCGCTTCGGCACTGGACATCAAGTTCGCCGAGATCCACCCGGCCGGCTACCCGACCGTGGTGGCCGAACAGAACATGGGCAAGAAGATCGAACAGGCCAGTAACGGCAAGATCACCTTCAAGATGTTCGCCGGCGGCGTCCTGGGTTCGGAAAAGGAAGTCATCGAGCAGGTGCAGATCGGCGCCGTGCAGATGACCCGCGTCAGTCTGGGTATCGTCGGCCCGGTGGTGCCCGACGTGAACGTGTTCAACATGCCGTTCGTGTTCCGTGACCACGAGCACATGCGCAAGATCATCGATGGCGAGATCGGCCAGGAGATCCTCGACAAGATCACCCAGTCGGAATTCAACATGGTCGCCCTGGCCTGGATGGATGGCGGCACCCGCAACATCTACACCAAGAAGCCGGTGCGCAGCATCGCCGACCTCAAGGGCATGAAGATCCGTGTACAGGGCAACCCGATCTTCATCGACATGATGAACGCCATGGGTGGCAACGGCATCGCCATGGACACCGGCGAGATCTTCAGCGCCTTGCAGACCGGCGTCATCGACGGCGCCGAGAACAACCCGCCGACCCTGCTTGAACACAACCACTACCAGAACGCCAAGTACTACACCCTCACCGGCCACCTGATCCTCCCCGAGCCGGTGGTGATCTCCAAGACCACCTGGAACAAGCTCACTCCCGAGCAACAGGAACTGGTCAAGAAGGTCGCCCGCGAGGCGCAGATGGAAGAGCGCACCCTGTGGGACGCCAAGTCGGCCGCCAGCGAAGAGAAGCTCAAGGCCGCCGGCGTGGAATTCATCACCGTCGACAAGAAGCCGTTCTTCGATGCCACCGCGCCGGTGCGCGAGAAATACGGTGCGCCGTTCGCCGACCTGATGAAACGCATCGCCGCAGTCCAGTAACCATCCCCTTCACTGCTGCTGCCCGCAGTGCGGCCCTCGCCGCCTGCGGGCCTGGATGTGCCTTATGAAAACACTCGTACTGCGTGTGAACGACGCGCTGTACAGCGCCTGCATCTGGATCGCGGGCCTGTCGATCCTGGCCATGTCGCTGATCATCCCCTGGGGGATTTTCGCTCGCTACGTATTGGGCACTGGCTCCAGCTGGCCGGAGCCGGTGGCGATTCTGCTGATGGTGGTGTTCACCTTCGTCGGCGCGGCCGCCAGCTATCGCGCTGGTGCACACATGGCGGTGGCCATGGTCACCGACCGCCTGGAGCCCGGCTTGCGTCACGCCACGGCGTTGCTGGTGCAGCTGCTGATGCTGGGCGTGTGCCTGTACATGACCTACTACGGCACACGGCTGTGCATGACCACCTGGAACCAGTTTCTGGCCTCGCTGCCAGGCGTGCGCGTGGGCATGACCTACGCACCGATTCCGATCGGCGGCGTGCTGACGCTGATCTTCGTACTGGAAAAACTCATCCTCGGCGATCAGAGCCAGCGCAAAGTGGTGCGCTTCGACCTGGTCGAAGAAAACGAAGGAGCGGCATAAATGGATGCCTTCATTCTGCTGGGCAGTTTCATTCTGCTCATTCTGCTGGGCATGCCGGTGGCCTATGCCCTGGGCCTGTCGGCGCTGATCGGCGCCTGGTGGATCGACATCCCGCTGCAGGCGATGATGATTCAGGTCGCCGCCGGGGTGAACAAGTTCTCCCTGCTGGCCATTCCATTCTTCGTGCTGGCCGGGGCGATCATGGCCGAAGGTGGCATGTCACGCCGCCTGGTGGCCTTCGCCGGGGTGCTGGTGGGCTTCGTGCGTGGCGGCCTGTCGCTGGTCAACATCATGGCCTCGACCTTCTTCGGCGCCATTTCCGGCTCGTCGGTGGCTGACACCGCGTCGGTGGGTTCGGTGCTGATTCCGGAGATGGAACGCAAGGGTTACCCGCGTGAGTTCTCCACGGCGGTCACGGTCAGCGGCTCGGTGCAGGCGCTGCTCACCCCGCCCAGCCACAACTCGGTGCTTTACTCGCTGGCCGCTGGCGGCACGGTGTCGATCGCCTCGCTGTTCATGGCCGGGGTGATGCCGGGGCTGCTGCTCAGCGCGGTGATGATGGGCCTGTGCCTGATCTTCGCCAAGAAGCGCAACTACCCCAAGGGCGAAGTGATTCCGCTGCGCCAGGCATTGAAGATCGCCGGCGAGGCACTCTGGGGCCTGATGGCCATGGTCATCATCCTCGGCGGTATCCTGTCGGGCGTGTTCACCGCCACCGAGTCGGCGGCCGTAGCGGTGGTGTGGTCGTTCTTCGTGACCATGTTCATCTACCGCGACTACAAATGGCGCGACCTGCCCAAGCTGATGCACCGCACGGTGCGGACCATCTCCATCGTGATGATCCTCATCGGCTTCGCTGCCAGCTTCGGCTACGTGATGACCCTGATGCAGATCCCGTCGAAGATCACCACCGCGTTCCTGACCCTGTCGGACAACCGCTACGTGATCCTCATGTGCATCAACTTCATGCTGTTGCTGCTGGGCACGGTAATGGACATGGCGCCGCTGATCCTGATCCTCACGCCAATCCTGCTGCCGGTCATCGAGGGTATCGGCGTCGACCCGGTGCATTTCGGCATGATCATGCTGGTCAACCTGGGCATCGGGCTGATAACCCCGCCAGTGGGGGCGGTGCTGTTCGTCGGCTCGGCAATCGGCAAGGTCAGCATCGAGGCCACGGTCAAGGCGCTGCTGCCGTTCTACCTGGCGCTGTTCCTGGTGCTGATGGCCGTCACCTACATTCCGGCCATTTCCCTGTGGCTGCCTAGCGTGGTGCTGTAACCCTCCCAGACGGGCCGGACCTCACCGGTCCGTCCCTTTCTGCGAATGGACCCTGCACATGGCTGCCTCCCCCGCTGCACCGCTGTTCCCCCGCAAACTGGCCGTGGCGCTGCTCGCGCTACTGGCCTGCTGCTTCGCCGGCAACCACATTGCCGCGCGCATCGCTTTCGACAACGACACCGGCGTGTTGCTGGCGATTCTGTGCCGCTCCGGCCTGACCTTGCTCGCCCTCGCCGCCCTGCTGGCCTGGCAACGCCAACCGCTGAGCCTGCCGGCCGGTACGCGCGGCTGGCAGGTGCTGCTCGGGCTGCTGATCGCCACCCAGAGCCTGTGCCTGTATTCGGCGGTGGCGCGCATTCCCGTGGCCCTGGCGCTGCTGGTGGGCAATACCTTTCCGATCTTGCTGGCGCTGCTCGGCTGGGCCTTGGGCGGACCACGGCCGACCCGCCGCACCGCACTGCTGATGGGGCTGATTCTCTGTGGCCTGGCGCTGGCCCTGGACGTTCCGGCACGCCTGCGCGGCGGTGGCGCCGACGAGCCGGCCTGGGCCCTGGGCATCGCCCTGGCGTTCGGCGCGGCCTGCGTATTCGCCTGTGCGCTGTGGATAACCGATCACAAGCTGGCCGAGGTACGCGGGCCGGTGCGCAGCCTGCTGACCCTGGCGATCGTGTTCAGCAGCATGCTGGTGGCGGGGCTGAGCGGGGTGATGCCGGCCGGGCTGTCAGTGCCGGGCAGCAGCAGCGGCTGGCTGGCGCTGGCCAGTCTGGTGCTGCTCTATGGCGTGGCCTTCACCTTGCTGTTCGTCTGCGTGCCGCGTTTGAACATGGCCCAGAACGCACCGGTGATGAACATCGAGCCGATTGCCACGCTGGTACTGGGCTGGGCCCTGCTCGGCCAGCAGCTCAGCGCCATGCAGTTGCTCGGTGGCGCCCTGGTGATCGGCGCCATCGTGTTGCTGACCTATCGCAAGAAAGGCTGAAGCCCCGCAACAGCGAGGCTTCAGCCAATGGCATCCGAATCCGGCGGGGATCAATGCCCGGGGGTGAGTGCTCCGGCATTGGTCACTGCTGGCTCATGGACCGGAACGCTGCGGATCTCCCGTGCGACCTTCCACACCAGCACCGCGGCGACGATGTCGAACGCTGCCAGCACCACGAACAGCGGGCTGTAGCCGATCTGCGTGACCAGGATGCCGAACACCAGGGTAAAGACCGCCGCCCCCAGGTAACCGAACATGCCGCCCATGCCGGTGGCGGTAGCCACCTGGTCCTTGTTGAACGAGTCAGAGGTGATGGCATACAGCGCGCCGGACAGGGTCTGGTGCGCGAAGCCGCCAATGCACAGCAGCATGATCGCGGTGTAGGGGCTTTCCACCAGGCCGATGCAGGCCGGGCCGATCATGCAGCTGGCACCGAATACCAGCACCATCTTGCGCGAGGTGAACAGCGAGACCTTGAAGTGACGGTGGAAGAACGGGCTCAGGTAACCGCCCAGTACGCAGCCGATATCGGCGGCAAGGAACGGCAGCCAGGCGAACATCGCCACTTCCTTGATGTTCATGTGCCGCTCGGTCATCAGGTACAGCGGAATCCAGGCGTTGAAGGTCTGCCAGGCCGGTTCGGAGAGGATGCGCGCCGAAGCGATGGCGTAGAAGTTGCGTTCCTTGAAGATGCGCTTCCAGGCGCCCTTCTCGCGCTTCTCGACTTTGAAGTGGGCTTCCTGGCCGGCCAGGATGTAGTCGCGCTCGCTGTCGCTGAGCAGTTTCTGGTCGCGCGGGTGCTTGTACAGCAGCATCCACGCCAGGGTCCATACCACGCCAGAGCCACCGACGATGAGGAAGGCCAGTTGCCAGCCGCTGTGCAGGATCGCCCAGACCACCAGCGGTGGTGCCAGCAATGCGCCCAGAGAGGAACCGATGTTGAACCAGCCGATGGCCACCGAGCGCTCCTTGGCCGGGAACCATTCGGTGGTGGCCTTGACGCCAGCGGGCAGGCCGGCCGCTTCGGTGATGCCCAACAGGCCGCGCATGAAGGCCATGCTCTGCCAGCCGCTGGCCAAGGCCGCACCCGCACAGGCCACCGACCAGGCCAGGGCGAAGACCGCGAAGCCCAGCTTGGTGCCGATGAAGTCGATGATCCAGCCAGCCACAGGCTGCATGAAGGCGTAACACAGCTGCCAGGCCGCAACGATCTTGGCGTACTGCTCGGTGGTGATCGACAGGTCGGTCATCAGCGTAGGCGCGGCCACGGACAGGGTATTGCGGGCGAGATAGTTGACTACAAGGCCAGCCGTCACAAGGCTGACCATCCACCACCGGATGCCTTTGATTCTCATTTTTTCACCTGATTATTTTTAGATTGCTGGTGAGTGCCCCGTTGTCTTCAAGCGGGTCGAGGCAACTTGTTTCAAAATGATTCTGACATGTCATAGGTCGTCGTACAACACCTTTTCAGCGTCGTGACTTTCGACCAAAGGCTTATATAACGGAGGCTTTACCGATAGATGGCGAAACGATTTCAGCGCGGAGATCACGCCTTTCACGGGGGGAGTTGTACGACCAGTTCAGGCGATTTTCAGTGGCCGGCTCACCCACCTTTCGAAGCAAGGGGAGCATGGCTCCCCTTGTCTTACCCGGCAGGCTTAACGCTCAGGCTGCTCGTCTTCACCACTGCGTTCGCTGACCTGCTCCCGCCCGCCACTGTCTTCACCCTGCTGGTGGGATGCCTGGCCACCTTTGCGGCCTGCTTCGGCGGCACGTTCAGGGTCATTGGCGAAGTTACCGCCCGATACCTGCCCGCCTTTCTTGCCAGCCTCGGAGGCCCGCTCGGGATCGTTGGCGAAATTGCCTCCCGACGCCTGGCCACCTTTCTTGCCTGCTTCGGAAGCACGTTCGGGGTCATTGGCGAAATTGCCCCCCGAAGCCTGGCCGCCCTTCTTACCGGCCTCGGAGGCCCGTTCAGGATCGTTGGCGAAATTGCCCGGATTGTTGTTACCGGTATTGGCCATTTGCATATCCTCCTCAAATGCACACCGCGTGAGCACGGCTGCACTGTCTAGGAGTGTGGCCAGCATCGGCGATGATCCCCGCAGGCGACCAATGGCGTTCGTGCGGGTCCCGAGGGTTGGTGATTCATAGCCCTTCGAAAATGGTTATAACGTTAGAACATATCCCTCTAACCCTCTAAGAACATAAATCGCTATGCTGCCCGCCACTTTTTACCTGACAACAGATAACAGTAATTCAGGGTTCGATAATGGATGTGGGCGGTTTCGGTTTTACGGTCGCCGGCCTGGTGGTCGGTTTCATAGTCGGCATGACCGGCGTGGGTGGCGGTTCGCTGATGACGCCGATCCTGCTGTGGTTCGGCATCAACCCGGCCACGGCGGTGGGCACCGACCTGCTCTACGCCGCAGTGACCAAGGCCGGCGGCGTGTACGTTCACAAGAAGAACGACAACATCGACTGGAAGATCACCGGCTGGCTGACCCTGGGCAGCGTACCGGCGGTGCTGCTGACGTTGTGGTTCCTCGGTAATCTGGGCCATAAACCGGAGGCCCTGAACGCCATCATCAAGCAGGCACTGGGCTTCGTGCTGCTGCTCACCGCCCTGGCGATCCTGTTCAAGAATCGCTTGCTGGCCTTTTCCCATAGCCGCGTGGAAGGTCACTCGCTGTTCAAGGGTTCCAGCCTCAATGTGCTCACGGTGGTCACCGGGCTGATCCTCGGCACCATGGTCGCGCTGACCTCGATCGGTGCCGGCGCACTGGGCACCGTGGCGCTGTTCATCCTCTATCCGCTGCTGCCCACGCGGCGCCTGGTCGGCACCGAGATCGCCCACGCCGTGCCGCTGACCCTGGTAGCCGGCATCGGCCATGCCAGCATGGGCAACATGAACTGGGAACTGCTGGGCTTCCTGCTGATGGGTTCGCTGCCGGGCATATATCTGGGTAGCCACATGGCCGGTCGGGTGCCCGACGGCCTGCTGCGCCCCTTCCTGGCCGTGATGCTCGGCGTGATCGGCTTCAAACTGGCGTTCTGAAGCCTTCGACACCAGCCGCCAGAACACAGCCCTGCCCCGCCGTACGTTGACCGGCGGCAGGGCATTCATCGATTCATGCAAATAGCACTGGCGCCCATCGGCATAGAAGCGCAGGATTTTCGGCGCGATTACCCGTGCCGGTCATCCGGCTCCGTTCACCTTGCCTGATGGAGATTGCGTCATGCTCATCCAGATAGAAGAAGGGTTCAGTGCCAACCAGTGGATCGTGAAACTCGATGACTACCCGGTGACCTGCCGCAGCCGGGAGGAAGCCCACGCCTTCGCCCAGCGCATGCAGGAACGCCTGGACGCACCGCACCCCCTGCCCGATATCAGCGCCACGGCCCCTCAGGAAGCGCTCACCGCTACCGCACACTGAGCGGCGAAGTTTCCGTTTCGTCTACATCCATTTCACATCCTCTTCACCTGAGGAGTCCTAAAGTTACATCACTCCTTTGATGAATCCCCTTGGCTCGCCGCCCCGCGAGCCATTTTTTTTGCCCGCGATTCAGCGGCTCTGCGCAGCGTCAGCCTCTCGCGAAACCGCGGCGGTCATGGGTGTGTTCAGCACCTGCAACTGCGCCAGCCGCTCGCTGCTGGTACCGCTCACGACCTGCCCACTCCAGTGGCCGACAATGCTGGCCAGCCAGGCGAACAGAAACAGCACCAGCAGTTGCAATGCCCATTTGCCAATTGTCGCCATGATCGATACTCCCCTGTGCGTTTGCATGCCCGGCATCTAACCACCGCACTGTTGCAAGGGCATTGCAGGCGGCCGCTGATCCATTGCCAGGAACTCCTATCAAGCGTAGCGCTTCCATACCTGAACGGCGCACAAATGGCGTGGCGCCAGCAAACGGAGGATGGGACATGCCGGTCGGAGACAAGAAACGCTACACCGCCAAGCAGAAGCGCAAGGCCGCGGCCATCGAGCAAAGCTATGAAGACCAGGGTGTGCCCAGGCAAGAGGCCGAAGCCAGGGCTTGGGCGACGGTCAACAAACAGTCCGGAGGTGGCGAACGTCAGGGCGGCTCCGGCACCCGCAAGTCAGAGGCTGCCAAACGCCGGGACCGTGAGGATTCCGCGCAGCGTGCCGCCCAGACCCGGCGCGGCGTGGTGCACAGTGACCGCCCGTTGCAAGGGCAGACCAAGGCAGAGCTGCTGCACCGGGCGCGTACGCAGAAGATCGCCGGGCGTTCGAGCATGAACAAGCAGCAGTTGATCGAGGCGTTGAGCAACGCCTCCTGAGCAGACAGCACCCGCAGGACAGCCCTGCGGGTGCCAGGTCGAAGGTTAGTAACGCGCAGTGTCGGGCGCGTGGCGCGGTCCGGCGACGATCCACGCCAGTACGCCAATGATGGGCACCGCAACGATGCCGATGATCCACATCGCCTTGTTCGAGGCGCTGGTACGGCTTTTACGAACCCGCATGACCGCCCACAGGTCCGACAGGATGATGAGGGCGACCAGCAAGGTGCTGGTCCACAAACCCAGTTCTGATAGTGGCATCTGAAACCTCCCCGACATGCTTGTCTACGGCACCCGATGCGGCGCGCCTTCCATAGAAGAGGCCAGCACGCCGCGTAAAGTTCAGAGTAGTAGGAAAACTCGGCGTTTTTTCCACTCCGGCGCGACTGCCGGTCCGTTTCAGCACGGCTCATCGTCCAAGCTTGGGGTCTGCGCAGCGCTGCCCCCAAGGAGAACCGAGCATGAACGTGCCCCTGTTCAAACTGTTGATCCATCCGCACGAGGCCTGGCAGGAAATGCACGGCCAGGAAGCCGCCGCCCCACGACAGTTTCTCGGCCACCTGGTGCTGCTGGCGCTGCTGCCGGCGGTGTGCCTGTTCATCGGCACCAGCCAGACCGGCTGGCCCCTCAGCGACCAGGAACGCGTATGGCTGGCCACCGGCAGCGCGCTGCAGCTGTGCATGCTGCTGTATCTGGCGATGCTGGTCTCGGTGTGGGTGGTAAGCCTGCTGATCCAGTGGCTATCCGGACGCTTCGGCCCGCGTCCTGGCTACAACCATTGCATCGGTTTCGTGACCTATGCCGCCGCCCCCTTCTTCATCGCTGGCATCGTGATGCTTTATCCCAACCGCTGGCTGACCGGGCTGGCGCTGATCGTCGCGGCGCTGTGGTCGAGCTGGCTGTTGCTGGTGGGTGCACCGGGCTTCATGCGCACGCCGGCGGGCAAGGCATTGCCCTATGCGCTGCTGGTCTGGGTGCTGGCCATTGCGGTGACACTGCTGACGCTGTGGCTGGCGATGAACCTGTGGCAGGCGCTGGGGCCGGAGTACGTGCTGGAAACGCTGGGAGAGGTGGTGCCGTGACGGCAGTTGGATGACCCGACAGAAGCGGTTTCAGCCGCGAACAGCGTCACGGCTGAAACCAATGCCGGGTAGGAGCGGCTTCAGCCGCGAAGCGAACGCCTGTTCACAGCAGATGCAGTGAATTTCCTGGCGCTTTCGCGGCTAAAGCCGCTCCCACCGGCCCACATGCCGCTTAATCGAACGGTATTGCCGCTGAAACCGTTCCTGACAGCAGTCAGGTCACCGGCGCCGGGTTGAACAGTGCCAGGTCGTTGTGCAGGCGGTAGTGTTCGGTCCAGGTCTTTTTCTTACCGCTGGCCACGTCCAGGTAGTAGTGGAACAGCTCCCAGCCCAGTTCTTCGATGCTTGCCCGGCCAGTCGCGATGCGCCCGGCGTCGACGTCGATCAGGTCCGGCCAGCGCCGTGCCAGTTCGGTGCGGGTCGAGACCTTGACCACCGGCGCCATGGCCAGCCCGTAAGGCGTGCCGCGACCGGTGGTGAACACGTGCAGGTTCATGCCGGCGGCCAGTTGCAGGGTGCCACAGATGAAATCGCTGGCCGGGGTGGCGCAGAAGATCAGGCCCTTGCCCTTGACCCGCTCGCCAGGACCGAGCACGCCGTTGATGGCGCTGTTGCCCGACTTGACGATGGAGCCCAGGGATTTCTCGACGATGTTCGACAGCCCGCCCTTCTTGTTGCCAGGCGTGGTGTTGGCACTGCGGTCGGCCTCGCCCTTGGCCAGGTAGCGGTCGTACCAGTCCATCTCGCGCACCAGTTCGCTGGCCACCTGCTCGTCCTGCGCACGCGAGGTGAGCAGGTAGATGGCGTCACGCACTTCGGTGACTTCCGAGAACATCACCGTGGCGCCAGCCCGCAGCAGCAGGTCCGAGGCATAGCCCAGCGCCGGGTTGGCGGTGATGCCCGAGAAGGCATCGCTGCCGCCGCACTGCATGCCCAGGATCAGCTCGGAGGCCGGCACGGTCTCGCGACGGCGCTGGTCGAGCTTCTTGAGGCGCACCTCGGCCAATTCCATGATCTGCTCGATCATTTCGTTGAAGCCATTGCCTGCGTCCTGCAGGCGGTACAGCCACTCATCGCTGAGGTCCACCGAGGGGTCGTTCTCGTGCATCACCTGCCCGGCCTGCAATTTCTCGCAGCCCAGACTGATGACCAGCGCTTCGCCGCCCAGGTTGGGGTTGCGTGCCAGGTTGCGCACGGTACGGATCGGGATGTACGCATCGGTGGCGGTGATCGCCACGCCACAGCCGTAGGTGTGGGTCAGCGCCACCACGTCGTCGACGTTGGGGTATTTGGGCAGCAGCTCGTCGCGAATACGCTTGACCGCATGTTCGAGTACGCCAGCCACGCACTGCACGGTAGTGGTGATGCCCAGGATATTGCGCGTGCCTACGGTGCCGTCGGCGTTGCGATAGCCTTCGAAGGTGTAGCCCTCCAGCGGCTGCTCCTTCTCCGGCACGGCGTCGGACATCGGCAGGCTGTCCAGCGCCGGGGCCGCTGGCATGCGCAGCAGGTCTTCACGCACCCAACTGCCACGCGGGATCGGCTGCAAGGCATAGCCGATGGTCTGCCCGTAACGGATCACGGCATCGCCTTCGGCAAGGTCCACCGTGTTGATCTTGTGGCTTTGCGGCACGTTCTCGACGGTTTCCAGACCATCCTCGAAGCGGGTACCGGCAGCGATACCCTGGTCGTTGACCACCACGACCACATTGTCCCGCGGGTGCAGGCGGATGTAGCGCGGTGAATCGGCGTGTTGGATCAGGCTCATCACGGTTACCTCAGGTTTAGGCTTTGGAAAGGTCGCTGCTTGGCTGATTCAGCGATGACCCCTTGCTTGGGGGCTCTTTCAATTCCACACGCTTGATCTCACCGACGATGAACAGGTAGCTGAACACCGCCAGCAGGGCGTTGGCGCCCACGTAGACCAGGGCCCACTTGAACGAGCCGGTGGTGCTGATGATGTAGCCGATGACGATCGGGGTGGTGATCGATGCCAGGTTACCGAAGGTGTTGAACAGGCCGCCACTCAGACCGGCGATCTGCTTTGGCGAAACGTCGGACATCACGGCCCAGCCCAGCGCGCCCACGCCCTTGCCGAAGAACGCCAGAGCCATGAAGCCCACGACCATCCACTCGATATCGACGTAGTTGCAGGTGACGATGGTGGTGGAGAGCATCAGGCCGCCGATGATCGGTGCCTTGCGCGCGAAGGTCAGCGTGTGGCCACGACGCAGCAGGTAGTCGGAAATCACCCCGCCCAGCACGCCACCGATGAAGCCGCAGATGGCCGGCAAGGAGGCGATGAAACCGGCCTTGAGGATGGTCATGCCGCGTTCCTGCACCAGGTACACCGGGAACCAGGTGAGGAAGAAGTAGGTGATGGCGTTGATGCAGTATTGGCTGAGATAGATACCCAGCATCATGCGGTTGGTCAGCAGCTGGCGGATGTAGTCCCATTTCGGACCGGCCTTGGCGGCGCCGTTGTCCTTAGCCTTCTCATCCATGTCGACCATGCCGCCATTGTTGGCGATGTGCTCGAGTTCGGCCTGGTTGATCATCGGGTGCTGACGCGGGCTGTAGATGACTTTCAGCCAGATACCCGAGAACACGATACCGGCTGCGCCCATGACCACGAACACGTGCTGCCAGCCGAAGCGATAGACGATCCAGCCCATCAGCGGAGCGAACAGCACGGTGGCGAAGTATTGCGCGGAGTTGAAGATCGCCGAGGCGGTGCCGCGCTCGGAGGTGGGGAACCAGGCCGCGACGATGCGCGCGTTACCGGGGAAGGATGGCGCTTCGGCCAGGCCGACCAGGAACCGCAGCATGAACAGCGCGACAACCGCGGTGGAGAGGCCGAACTCACCCACATAGCCTTGCAGCAGGGTGAACAGCGACCAGGTGAAAATGCTCAGGGCGTAGATTTTCTTCGAGCCGAAGCGGTCAAGCAGCCAGCCGCCGGGAATCTGCCCGGCCACGTAGGCCCAGCCGAAGGCGGAGAAGATGAAACCGAGGGTTACGGCATCGATGCCGAGGTCTTTCTGCAGGCTGGAGCCGGCAATGGCGATGGTGGCCCGGTCGGCATAGTTGATGGTGGTGACCAGGAACAGCATCAACAGGATCAAATAGCGGACGTGGGTCGGCTTGGACGTTTGCATTGGTAGAACTCCCACTCATTATTTTTTTACGCGGGTTAATGCTGTTTTTTAGGTTGCCCGACCGGCCCCTTGGTCACATCGTCGACAACGACACGTCCACCGGCCGGGCCCGCAACGACCAAGGCCGCTGAAGGTTCAGCGGCCTGGGTCCCTGGCGGTCTTACTGCTTGCCTTGCTTGTCCATCAGCGCGGCGAGCATTTCGAACTCTTCGCCGGTCAGGTCGGTCAGTGGTGCGCGCACCGGGCCTGCATCGTAGCCGGCGATCTTGGCGCCGGCCTTGACGATACTCACGGCATAGCCGGCCTTGCGGTTACGGATGTCCAGGTATGGCAGGAAGAAGTCGTCGATGTACTTGCCGACGGTGGCGTGATCGTCGCGGGCGATGGCGTGGTAGAAGTCCATGGCCAGCTTCGGTACGAAGTTGAACACCGCCGAGGAGTAGACCGGTACGCCCAGCGCCTTGTAGGCAGCGGCGTAGACTTCGGCGGTCGGCAGACCACCCAGGTACGAGAAGCGGTCGCCCAGGCGGCGGCGGATCGACACCATCAGTTCGATGTCACCCAGGCCGTCCTTGTAGCCGATCAGGTTCGGGCAGCGCTCGGCCAGTTTTTCCAGCAGCGACGCGTTCAGGCGGCAAACGTTGCGGTTGTAAACCACCACACCGATTTTCACCGACTTGCACACAGCTTCGACGTGGGCGGCGACGCCGTCCTGGCTGGCTTCGGTCAGGTAGTGCGGCAGCAGCAGCAGGCCCTTGGCGCCCAGGCGCTCGGCTTCCTGAGCCATCTCGATAGCCTGACGGGTCGCGCCACCTACACCGGCGAGGATCGGTACGCTTTTTTCGCAGGTATCGACGGCAGTCTTGATGATCTGCGAGTACTCGCTGGACGACAGCGAGAAGAATTCACCGGTGCCGCCAGCGGCAAACAGCGCGCTGGCGCCGTACGGGGCCAGCCACTCCAGGCGCTTGATATAGCCTTCGCGGTGGAAATCGCCCTGGGCATTGAAGTCGGTAACGGGGAAAGACAGCAAACCGTGGGAGAGGATGGACTTGAGTTCTTGTGGAGTCATTATTCGAACACCCTGGGGACATGAAGAGGAAAAGTCATCTGGCTGATTGCCGATGTCGTAAGTCATCGTACAACTGAAAGATGAATGCCACAACAGGGATTTGCGGTTTTTTCCGCAAACGGCCGTTTGAGCCGCTACAGGGCTTTATTTCCGCGGGCTGTGCGGGGACCAGCGTGCGACTTTAGTCATATGACCTCCGCCTTTCGATTGCTCAGCAAATGGTATTGAAGCAGAGACGACCGGCTTCAGCCGTAAGGCGTTTTCGCGACTGAAGCCGCTTCTGGCGGGTGACAGGGCCGGCAGAAAAAATAAGGACGTCTGGCACGGGTAGGACCGGCTTCAGCCGCAATACAGGTTCAGACCGTGGGAGCGAGCTTGCTCGCGATAGCTGCGTCACGTTCACAGCAGATGCATGGAGTTTGCTGACCTGTGCGCGAGCAAGCTCCAACAAAAGCCGAAGAGCTCTTAACTGACCAGTATTGGGCCTAGAACCAATACTGATCTTTTAGACCAGAGCAATCTGATTTGGCGTCGCTTTTGCTTTTCGAGCACCGCTCTCACAGACGCCGCAAAACGCGACTTCGGTGCAGGCCGAGTGGAGGTGTCATGGAAGGGGGTAAGCCGGCAGGGAAGCCGGCTTAGGCGCACTGGGCCAGGGACGGCCCATTGCGCCGGCCCCCTGGAATGGCGCCGGAAGGAGGGAAGTCTGCCCGCAGGGCAGACCCAAGCCAGGAGCAATGGCTTTTGGTTACTTTTGGCGCGCAGGGCACCTGGAAACCAAAAGTAACCCGCCGTAAAGGCGGAAAGGTGACTAAAGGGCACTGATGCTGCGGCGGGTGTACCCGATCCAGATAGCCTGCCATTCGCGAGCAAGCTCCAATGGTCTAACTGACCAGTATTGGCTCTAGTCGCAATAAGGTTCAGTTAGGCCCAAAGCGCTTGATCGAACAGTATGGGCTTCAGCCGGAAAGCGTCCCGACCGAAGTCCTTGCAGAGGCGGGCTGGCGGCTGAGCAACGATCGCTCAGCGGGTTTGAGCAGCGGCTTCTTCGTGGGCCTGGCGCAGCCGCTCGCGGCTGTTGGTCAGGTGCAGGCGCATGGCCGCACGGGCGGCTTCGGTGTCCTGGCGCTCGATGGCTTCGTAGATCTGCTCGTGTTCGCGGCTCAGGCGCACCATGTAATGCTGCTGGTCATCATGCGCCAGACGCGCGGAGTTCAGCCGGGTGCGCGGAATGATGCTCGCCCCCAGATGGGTCATGATGTCGGTGAAGTAGCGGTTGCCGGTGGACAGGGCGATCTGCAGGTGAAACTGGAAGTCCATGGCCACCGCGTCGCTGGCATGCGCAGCGCTTTCATTCAAGGCATCGAGGGCCTCGCGCATCGCCTGCAGTTGCTCGGGGGTACGGCGTTGCGCGGCCAGCCCTGCCGTCTCGACCTCCAGGCTGATGCGCAGTTCCAGGATCGCCAGCACATCGCGCAAGGTGACGATGGTCGCGGGGTCGATGCGAAAACCGCTGGGGCTTGGCAGGTCCAGCACGAAGGTGCCGATGCCGTGGCGGGTTTCCACCAGGCCTGAGGCCTGCAGACGGGAAATGGCCTCGCGCACCACGGTGCGGCTCACGCCCTGCTCTTCCATGATGGCCGACTCGGTGGGCAACTTGTCGCCGCGCTTGAGCTGGCCGGAACGGATACGCTCAGAGAGTTCGGTGACCAATTCCTGAGCGAGACTGCGGTGTTTCCGGCGGGCGCGGGGCGGGTTGCTTTGAGTGTCCATATCCAACTTGAGTCTTCTAGATAAGCGGCGAAGGTCAATCATAACGCAGCGGTTATCTGATCACACCTGTGAATAACTCCCGCCAGACCACGCCAGCCGCTGCCCGCAGGGCCCGTGAGCAGTTTCTGAATCGTGCACGGCGGCGCGAGCGCTCAAGCCCGAGGCCTGGCGTCGCTGGCCGGGCCGCTCAGCGGCGTACCGGGCGCTTCTGCAATTTGCGCTGCAAGGTCCGCCGATGCATGCCCAGGGCCCGCGCGGTAGCCGAGATATTGCCCTCGTGCTCGGTCAGCACGCGCTGGATGTGCTCCCACTGCAGGCGATCGACCGACATCGGGTTCTCGGGCACCAGGGTTTCCAGATTGGCATGCTCGGAGAGCAGCGCCGCCAGTACGTCATCGGCATCGGCCGGCTTGCACAGGTAGTTGCAGGCACCGCGCTTGATGGCTTCGACGGCGGTGGCGATGCTGGAGTAGCCGGTGAGGATCACCACGCGCATCTCCGGGTCCAGTTCCAGCAGCTTGGGCAGCAGCACCAGGCCGGAATCGCCATCCATCTTCAGGTCCAGCGCGGCGTACTCGGGCAGGTCCTGCTGGGCCAGGATCAGGCCCTCTTCGGCAGAGCCGGCGGTGCTCACGCGAAAGCCGCGGCGGCTCATGGCACGCGCCATGACCCGGGTGAAGGTCGCGTCGTCATCGACCAGCAGCAGGTGCGGCAGCTCTTCGCCGTCGGCCTGATCGACCTGGTTTTCATCGCTCATGCTTGTTCTCCTCGCTTGTCACGCGGCAGGCGCAGCTCGGTGAGCGTGCCGCCCTGTTCATGACGATAGAGCCGGACCGAGCCGCCCGCACGGGTGACACTGGCCTTGCTCAGGAACAGGCCCAGGCCGAAGCCCTTGCCCTTGGTGGTGAAAAAGGGTTTGCCGATCTGCTCGGCGACCGCTGACGGCACACCCGAGCCATGATCGCGGATGCTGATGACGATCTCCGAGTGGTCCCAGTCCAGGGCCACCTGCAGGTTCTCGGCACAGGCATCGGCGGCGTTGTTAAGCAGGTTGAGCAACGCCTGGGTGAGATCCGGGGGCGGCGCCAGCATCGGCACACTGCCCTGCCCCAGTTGCTGGAAGCGGTAGCTGACCTCAGGGCGCATCAGGTGCCAGCGGTTCAGCGACTCGTCCAGCCAGCGCGAGGCGGTCTGGTATTCCACCGCCATGCGCCGGTTGGCCTCGGCGGCACGCACCAGGTGCTGCAGGGTGTGCTTGCACTGGCCCACCTGCTCCTGCAGCACCGCCAGATCTTCCTGCAGGCCGGGGTCGCTGTGGTCCTGGCGCATTTCCTTGAGCAGCACGCTCATGGTCGCCAGCGGGGTGCCCAATTCATGGGCGGCGCCAGCGGCCTGAGTGGCCACGGCCAGCAACTGCTCGTCACGCAAGCCCTCTTCGCGGCGCTCGGCGCGCAGTTGTTCCTGGCGGCGCAGCTCTTCGGCCATGCGCGCAGCGAAGAAGGTGATCACCCCGGCAGCCAGCACAAAACTCAGCCACATGCCGTAGACCTGCATGTTCTCCCGGGAGATCGGGTAGTTTTCCAGCGGGTAGACCTGGGCCAGCAGCCAGGTGTAGAGGGCCAGGGCGATGCCGGACAGGATCAGCGAATAGCGCCATGGCAGGGTCACCGCAGCGATGGCCAGCGGCACCAGGTAGTAGGACACGAACGGGTTGGTCGAACCGCCGGAGTAATACAGCAGCGCACTGTGGATGATCAGGTCGAGTGCCAGTTGCACGGCGTATTCCTGCTCGGAGACCAGCCAGGGCATGCGCAGGCGCAACGCGGTCAGGGCACAGAGGATCGCCGAGCAGCCGAGGGTGATCGACAGTTGCAGCCACGGCAGGGGCAGTACGTTGAACAGCCAGGCGACCCCCACCGAGCCCGCCTGCGCGGCCAGCACCAGAATACGGATGAAGGTCAGGCGCCACAGATTTTGCCGAGTGGCGGAAAGCATTAGGACGGGGACGAGCATGAGCTCTCCTGCTGGGCGCAACGCGCGCGGGTGGATCGGAGCGAGTATAACCAAGGCAGGCCGGCTACCGGCAACGCTGCGGCAATGCGCCACAGCGATGAGGCACGTGGATAAAGGCCTGCACGCAGACCGGAACCGCAACCTTTTCCCGGTAGTCTTATGCCACGGCCCGGCCAGACTGCCAGCCAGGGCCATTCGCCAACAAGGAGTTCCCATGCTTAGACTTCGCCCTGCCGCCGCCCTCCTGGGCCTCGGTGCCGCCATCCTGGCCAGTGCCCCGGCCCTGGCCGACGAACCCCGCTATAACCAGGTGTCGCTGCGCGCCGAAGTGGACAAGGAAGTACCCCGCGACCTGATGGAAGTCACGCTGTACACCGAAGCCCAGGACAGCGACCCGGCCAAGCTCGCCAAACAGGTCACCGAAGCGCTGAACAAGGCCCTGGGCCAGGCCCGCCAGGTCAAGAACATCGATGTTCGCCAGGGCAGCCGCAACAGCTTTCCGATCTACGACGACAAGGGCCAGAAGATCACCGGCTGGCGCGAGCGTGCCGAGGTACGCCTGGAAAGCGCCGACTTCGCCGCGCTGTCGCAGCTGACCGGTGAAATGCTCACCGACCTCAAGATGGACAGCATGAACTTCGCCATCTCCTCGGCCACCCGCAAGACCAGCGAAGACGCCCTGATCAAGGACGCCGTGGCAGCCTTCAAGTCGCGCGCCGAACTGGTCACCCAGGCCATGGGCGGCCAGGGCTACAAGGTCGTCAACCTGAACCTCAACACGACGGGTTCGCCACAGCCGTTCCTGCCGGCCCCGGCACCGATGAGCATGAAGCTCGACCGCGCCGAAGCCGCCGTCACCCCGGATGTGGAAGCTGGTACCGCCAAGGTCAGCGTGACCGCCAACGGCACCATCGAAGTGCAGATCCCCTGATCCACACCGCCCGGCTTGCCGGGCGACAGGTCCCGCCGGCTGGCGGGACCCTTTCTCTCTCGCCGGTGCGGACACTCCTGCCGGCGACGCTTGACGATCCCACAGTTTGCGGCGCCCCGCGCCGATAGGCCTGCTTGCCCTGAACAGTAAGCTCCAGTCCCGTACACCTTCATTCACCACCCGAAGAGGAATCACGGATGACTCCTGTCATGGCACAGACTCGGCCCCTCGGCCGACGCCATCATCACCGCCTGCCGATGGGCAGGCCCACCACAAGCGACCTGGCGTTACGCGTCCAGCCCCGGCCAGCGGCCTATCTGCACAGCCCCTTTGCCCTGGAGCAGCTCACCGCCCTGGCGCGCGACTGCCTGGAGCCCGAATTCGTCATGCTGCTGGCCCCGGTGTTCGGCCTGGACCTTTCACCCCAGGTCTACGCCCGGCTCAGGGCGGCCTTGCTGCAGGAGCGCCTGGCGTCGCCGGCATGCCAGATCGTCCAGAATGGCTTCTATCCGGCCGAGTACGACCCACAGACCCGCACCCTGCTCATTCACCTCGCGGCGCTGGAACACATCCGGGCCAACCCGCAGCGAACCTGGGAACTGCTGGAGATCCTTCTCCACGAATTCGGTCATTATCTCGACACCGTGCTGCGCGAGGACCTGGCCGAACCCTTCGTTCGCCGCGACGCCTCCGGCGAGGAGGGTGTGCGCTACGCAGAACGCCTGGCCAGCGCCGGCTGGAACACGCAGCAGCCCACCCTGCTGGCCCGCTACACCGACCTGCAGGGCGAGACGGTCGAGCTGTATGTCGAGGCGCCAGCAGCGCTGCGGCGCATTCTGCGCGACCACCGCTCACTCGGCATGCTGCCCTCGGGCACGCTGCATCGGCATCGCGAGCGTTTCGAAGCCACCGATCACCACGACGGCCATTTCAGCCACCAGCGTCTTGAACAGGGGCTGTTGACCCTGGGCTTTTCCGAGATGGAGCGAGAGCAGGTCTACTTCGGCAACTGGCTGCGCGATTATTCGCAGTTGCTCGACCCCAAGCTGGTGCGGGGTCCGCGCATGGCCAAGGCCTTTCCCACGCTGCTGTCCCGAGAAGCGCTGACCGACATCGTCGACATCCTCGCTTCCCGCCAGTTCGCCGAACAGCGCCTGCAGGACCGCGAAGCGTTTCGGGTGACCGACGCCCGCCTGGGTGTCTACCGCCCCACCGAGCACATCGACAACCCCCGTGTGGAGCCGCCGGTCCCCTTCGACCCGGCCGAACGCGACTGCGACTTCGAGCCCTGGGTGTTGCCCGAGGACGAAGTGCTGCAGGTCGACCCGCAGACGTCCCTGAAGCGCTATATCCAGCGCTCGGTGGACTACCTGCAGGAACAGTTGCGCGTCGCCATGCAGGCCGGGCGCAACAGCGACGGCCTGCACGCTTTCGGCGCCGCGCTGCATGTCCTCGAAGACCTGTTCGCCCACTCCAACTTCGTCGAACTGGCGCTGAACAAGCTGGGCCACGCCGTGCTGCCCTGGACCTCTCCGGCACAGTGCCGTCACGGGCTGCCGCTGGTGACCGGGCGCTTCGCCGGCGCTGACGTCATCGCCAGCCTGGCACCGCCCGTGGCGCGCCTGGTCGCCCCGGCGCAGAACTGGGCATTCACCCTCGCCCAGCCGGGGCAGCGCTCCGACAACGAATTGATGTTGCTGGTGCTGCTGCGCGAACACCCGGACCCGCGCTACCTCAAGGACTACAGCCGCTGGCTGGAATTCTGCGATGAAGTCAGGGCCAGCAAGCTCTATCCCCTCGTCAAGTTCAAGGCCTGGGCCGAAGCCGCGCCGCTGCGCCTGCTCAACAACGCCTGGAACGAAGTGCAGCGTGGCCTGCTGACACTGCTCGGCAACCAGGTCGACGAAGCGCAGATTTTCCTGGAGGGCGACCCGAACCGTAACGGCTCCACCGACCCTACGCATTCGCAACTGGCCAAGGATCACGGCGACCATCCGTTGCACGAAGCCGCCGCGCTGCTGGCCGAGCGAGCCGTCATGCGCGTCGCCCAGGCCATGCTCGCGCACTGGAACGGCCAGCCGGAAGAAGACCCGCTGGCCCTGGCGGCCAGTTACTTCGCCCACCCGCAAGACACCGACTGGCAGGACGAACTGCTGGCCGAATGGGCCCTGGCGAATCCGGCACGGGTCGAGCAGGCCAGCTCGCTCAGCGACCTGAAGAAACTCCAGGATCAGGCCCTCCAGCACAGCCTGGGCGCCCTGCAGCACCTGGCCGAAGAGACCCAGGCCACCTGGCACTACCTGCAGCGCACCTTCGAGAGCTGGCTGGCGCAATGGCCAGACTTCAAGGAATCGGAGCTGTGGAAATGGCTGGGCGATCGACTGGACGGCGCCGAACCGCCACCGCAGGGGTTAGAACCGTGAGTGCTGACGAGCGAACCATCTGATCTTGTAGGCAAAGCCATCAGTGCGGCATGCTCCATCGACACGCCAATCCACGCCCGACGATGGGGAATTCATGGACAAGACCGTCTTCAAACCCTTGCTGCTGACCACCGCACTGCTGGCCTGCGCGCCCCTGGCCCAGGCCGCCAGTACCCTGGTGTACTGCTCCGAGGCCAGCCCCGCCGGCTTCGACCCCAGCCAGTACACCAGCGGCACCGACTTCGACGCCTCGGCAGAAACCGTGTTCAACCGCCTGACCCAGTTCAAGCGTGGCGGCACCGAGGTCGAACCGGGGCTGGCCACCGATTGGCAGGTGGCCAGTGACGGGCTGAGCTACACCTTCCACCTGCGCAAGGGCGTGAAATTCCATACCACCGACTACTTCACCCCCAGCCGCGACTTCAATGCCGACGACGTGCTGTTCACCTTCAATCGCCTGCTCGACCCCGAACAGCCGTTTCGCAAGGCCTACCCTTCGGAATCGCCCTACTTCACCGACATGGGTCTGAACACCACGATCAAGAGCGTGGAGAAGCTCGACGACTACAGCGTGCGCTTCAACCTCAACAATGTGGATGCTGCCTTCGTACAGAACCTGGCGATGAGCTTCGCCTCGATCCAGTCTGCCGAGTACGCTGCCAAGCTGCTCAAGGAAGGCAAGGCCGGCGAGCTGAACCAGAAGCCGATCGGCACCGGGCCGTTCGTGTTCAAGCGCTACCAGAAGGACGCGCAGATCCGCTACACCGCCAACAAGCAATACTGGAAACCCGAGGACGTGAAGATCGACAACCTGATCTTCTCGATCAACACCGACGCCGCCGTGCGCCTGCAGAAGCTCAAGGCCGGCGAATGCCAGGTCAGCGGCTACCCGCGCCCCGAAGACATCGAGGTGGCCGAGAAGGACCCGAATCTCAAGGTGCTCAGCCAGCCGGGCTTCAATCTGGGCTTCCTGGCCTACAACGTGACCCATGCGCCGCTCGACCAGCTGAAAGTGCGACAGGCACTGGACATGGCCATCGACAAGCCAGCGATCATCAAGGCCGTGTACCGCAGTGCCGGGCAACTCGCCGAAAACGCTCTGCCGCCTGGCCAGTGGGGCTTCGATCCGAAGATCAAGGACGCCCCGCACGACCCGCAAAAGGCCCGGCAACTGCTCAAGGAAGCCGGCGTCGCCCCCGGCACGCAGATCAACCTGTGGGCCATGACCGTGCAGCGCGCCTCCAACCCCAACGCCCGGCTCTCGGCGCAGATGATTCAGGCCGACTGGGACAAGATCGGCATCAAGGCCAACATCGTCAGCTACGAGTGGGGCGAGTACATCAAGCGCGCCAAGGCCGGCGAGCACGACGTGATGATCTACGGCTGGACCGGCGACAACGGTGACCCGGACAACTGGCTGGGCGTGCTGTACAGCTGCGCGGCGGTCAAGGGCAGCAACTACGCCAAGTGGTGCGACCCGGCCTATGACAAGCTGGTCACCCAGGCCAAGACCACCAGCAACCGCGACGAGCGCATCAAGCTGTATCAGCAGGCCCAGCAGATCCTCAAGGCCCAGGTGCCGATCACCCCGATCGCCAACTCCCGGGTGTTCCAGCCCATGCGCAAGGAGGTGCAGGACTTCCGCATCAGCCCGTTCGGCCTGACGCCCTTCTACGGCGTGAGCCTGAGCCGTTGACCCCATCCCTGCGGGCCCGGTAACACACCGGGCCCCATTCGGGTGCATCGTACACATCTGTCCGATACATTTTGATGCACGTTAGGCGTAAACTCCGCCGCGCAAACGATCAACCGGGCAGACTTTGTACACATTTGCGACATTCCTGTACGAACGTCCCATCCTGGCGCGCTTATCTGACGTCAGTTTTCCAATTTGGGTATATACCCTGCATGACGCCCTTTCTGGTGCAGCGCATTGCTGCCCGAATCCAAAGTGACAATAAATTGAGGCCAACATGCTCAAACACGCGCTTGTTCCGTTTTTCGTCAGTGCCGGCCTGCTGGCCGGCGCGCCCCTCGCACAGGCCGCCGGTAACCTGGTGTTCTGCTCCGAAGGCAGCCCTGCCGGCTTCGACCCTGCCCAGTACGTGGCCGGGACCGATTTCGATGCCAGTGCCGAAACGATCTTCAACCGCCTGACCCAGTTTGAGCGTGGTGGCACCGCTGTCGTACCGGGCCTGGCGACCAGCTGGGACATCGCTCCGGACCTGCTCACCTACACCTTCCACCTGCGCAAGGGCGTGAAGTTCCACACCACCCCGTGGTTCAAGCCTAGCCGCGATTTCAACGCCGACGACGTGCTGTTCACCTTCAACCGCATGATCGACAAGGACCAGCCGTTCCGTAAGGCTTACCCGACCGAGTTCCCGTACTTCACCGACATGGGCATGGACACCAACATCAAGCAGATCGAAAAGCTCGATGACTACACGGTCAAATTCAGCCTCAACACCGTCGACGCCGCGTTCATCCAGAACCTGGCCATGAGCTTCGCCTCGATCCAGTCCGCCGAGTACGCCGCCAAGCTGCTCAAGGAAGGCAAGCCCGAAGAGATCAACCAGAAGCCGGTCGGCACTGGCCCGTTCGTGTTCAAGAGCTACCAGAAGGACTCCAACATCCGCTACACCGGCAACAAGGAATACTGGAACCCTTCCGACGTTCGCGTCGACAACCTGATCTTCGCCATCACCACCGACCCGTCGGTGCGCATGCAGAAGCTCAAGCGCAACGAATGCCAGGTCACCGCCTATCCGCGCCCGGCCGACCTCGAAGGTCTCAAGGCCGACAAGAACCTGCAGATGCCCGAGCAGGCCGGCTTCAACCTCGGCTACATCGCCTATAACGTCTCCGACAAGGTCAAGGGCAGCGATGCCCCCAACCCGCTGGCCCAGCTGAAGGTGCGCCAGGCGCTGGACATGTCGGTCAACAAGCCGGCGATCATCAGCGCGGTGTACCAGGGCGCGGGGCAACTGGCGGTCAACGCCATGCCGCCGACCCAGTGGTCCTACGACACCACCATCAAGGATGCCCCGTACGACCTGGAGAAGGCCAAGACCCTGCTCAAGGAAGCCGGCATCAAGGAAGGCACCGAGATTTCCCTGTGGGCGATGCCGGTCCAGCGTCCGTACAACCCCAACGCGCGCCTGATGGCCGAGCTGATCCAGGCCGACTGGAAGAAGATCGGCATCAACGCCAAGATCGTCAGCTACGAGTGGGGTGAGTACCTCAAGCGCGCCAAGGCCGGCGAAATCGGCGCCATGCTGATCGGCTGGAGCGGCGACAACGGTGACCCGGACAACTGGCTGGGCACCCTGTTCGGCTGCGACGCGGTCAACGGCAACAACTACTCCAAGTGGTGCGATGCCTCCTTCGACAAGCTGATCAAGCAGGCCAAGTCCACGCCGGGCCAGGACCAGCGCACCGTGCTGTACAAGCAGGCGCAGCACATCCTGAAAGACGCGGTACCGATGACCCCCATCGCGCACTCCACCGTGTACCAGCCGATGCGCGCCAACGTGCTGGACTTCAAGATCAGCCCGTTCGGCCTCAACTCCTTCTATGGCGTGGGCGTGAAGTGATGCACGGGTTCCGGGCATGAAGCCGCTCGCCAGGCGTCGTGTCCGGAACCGCCTCAAAGACGTTTCCTACAAGACTTGCATCCATTGGACCGACATACCGCACGTATCGTCCGACATACAGTGCAACGCTCAAGTCGCCAGCCCCAGGCATGGCGTGACGAGCCCACGGCCAAGGCGAGCACCTGACTCGCCTGTGCCTTGAGAAAGGGAAAATCATGCGCTCGATCATCATGAAGACATCACTCATCAGCCTGGCCCTGCTGGCCGGTTCTCCCGCCGCCATGGCCGCCAACAGCCTGGTGTTCTGTTCCGAAGCCAGTCCGTCGGGCTTCGACAACGCCCAGTACACCTCGGCCACCGACGGCGATGCCGCCTACCCGCTGTACAACCGCCTGGCCGAATTCGAAAAGGGCGGCACCGTCGCCGTACCGGCATTGGCCAAGTCCTGGGACGTTTCCCCCGACGGCCTGGTGTATACCTTTCACCTGCGTGAAGGCGTGAAGTTCCACAGCAACGCGCAGTTCAAGCCAAGCCGCGAATTCAATGCCGATGACGTGCTGTTCACGTTCAACCGCATGCTCAAGGCCGACCATCCGTTCCGTGTCGCCTACCCCACTGAATTCCCCTATTTCACCGGCATGGGCCTGGACAAGAAGATCCGCTCGGTGGAAAAGACCGACCCCATGACCGTGGTCTTCACCCTCAATACCGTCGATGCCGCGTTCATCCAGAACCTGGCGATGAACTTCGCCTCGATTCTCTCCGCCGAGTACGCCGAGCAGCTGATGGCCGCCGGCAAGGCTCGCGACATCAACCAGCTGCCGATCGGCACCGGCCCGTTCACCTTCCAGCGCTACCAGAAGGACGCGCAGATCCGCTACAAGGGCAACCCGGACTACTGGGACCCGCAGCAGGTCAAGCTCGACCAGTTGATCTTCTCCATCAATACCGACCCATCGGTGCGCTTGCAGAAGCTGCGCAAGAACGAATGCCAGGTCACCCTGCACCCGCGTCCGGCCGACGTCCCCGCGCTCAAGCAGGACCCACAGCTGAAAGTCCTGGAAAGTCCCGGCTACAACCTCGGCTATATCAGCTACAACGTGCGCCACGCGCCGCTGGGCAACCTGCAGGTGCGCCAGGCCCTGGACATGGCGGTGAACAAACAGGCGATTCTCGACGCCGTCTACCAGGGCGCCGGGCAACTGGCGGTCAATGGCATGCCGCCGACCCAATGGTCCTATGACAGCAGCATCAAGGACGCCCCCTTCGACCCGGACAAGGCGCGCCAGATGCTGCGCGACGCCGGGGTCAAGGAAGGCACCGAGCTGACCCTGTGGGCCATGCCCGTGCAGCGTCCCTACAACCCCAACGCGCGGCTGATGGCCGAAATGCTCCAGGCCGACTGGGCCAAGGTGGGCATCAAGGTACGCATCGTCAGCTACGAATGGGGCGAATACCTCAAGCGCACCAAGAACGGCGAACACGACATTTCGCTAATCGGCTGGACCGGCGACAACGGTGACCCGGACAACTGGCTGGGCACCCTCTACAGCTGCGCCGCAATCGGCGGCAACAACTACTCGATGTGGTGCGACGAGCAGTACGACAAGCTGATCAAGGCCGCGATTGCCACCACCGACCGCGACAAGCGCACCGCGCTGTACCAGCAGGCGCAACGCTACCTGAAGCAGCAGGTGCCGATCACGCCCATCGCCCACTCCACCGTCAGCCAGCCGCTGCGGGCCAATGTCCAGGGCTTCGAAGTCAGCCCTTTCGGACGCAACAGCTTTTTCGGCGTGAGCCTGGCGGACTGATCCGCCGGGCATGACCCACGGGCGAGCAAAGGAGCACCGACCTTGAAACCGACATTCCTGCACTGGCCACTGGCCCTGGCGCTGTCCTGCGCCGCCAGTGTCACCCTGGCCAAGCCCCTGGTGGTGTGCACCGAAGCCAGCCCCGAAGGCTTCGACATCACCCAGTACACCACGGCGGTGACCGCCGACGCCTCGGCGGAAACCCTGCTCGAACGCCTGGTGGCCTTCGCCCCCGGCACCACCGACCCGGTGCCCGGCCTGGCCGAGCGCTGGGAGATCAGCGACGATGGCCTGCAATACACCTTCCATCTGCGCCGTGGAGTGAAATTCCACACCACCGACTACTTCACCCCCAGCCGCGAGATGAACGCCGACGACGTGCTATGGAGCTTTCAGCGCCAGCTCGACCCGGCCCACCCCTGGCACAAGCTGACCTCGATCGGCTTCCCGTACTTTGAAAGCATGGGCTTCGGCCAACTGATCAAGCAGGTAGAAAAGCTCGACGAGCACACCGTGCGCTTCACCCTCACGCGCGCCGAAGCGCCGTTCCTGCGCGACCTGGCCATGCCGTTCACGGCCATCTACTCGGCCGAGTACGCCGATCAATTGCTCAAGGCCGGCAAGCCGGAGCAGCTCAACAGCCGCCCGGTGGGCACCGGCCCGTTCATCCTGACTCGCTACGCCAAGGACGCCCAGGTCCGCTTCAAAGCCAACCCGCACTACTGGAAAGGCCCGGTGCCCAGCGAAGCGCTGATCTTCGCCATCACCCTGGACAGCAATACCCGGCTGCAGAAGCTCAAGGCCAACGAATGCCAGGTAGCGCTGTACCCCAAGCCCGATGACATCGAGACCATCAAGGCCGACCCGAAACTGGCCATCGACGAAATGGAAGCCATGATGGTCAGCTACGTGGCCTTCAACACCAGCAAGCCCTGGCTCAAGGACCTGCGGGTACGCCAGGCCATCAACCTGGCATTCGACAAGCAGGCCTTCATCGACGCGCTGTTCGGCGCCGGCAAGGCCACTGCCGGGGTCGGCCCGTACCCGCCGACCCTGCTGGGCTTCGACCATCAGGCGCGCAACCCGGCCCCGGACCTGGCGAAGGCCAGGGCGCTGCTCAAGGAGGCCGGCGTTCCGCAAGGCCAGGTGTTCACCCTGTTCACCCGCAATGGCGGCGGGGTCACCAACCCCAATCCGTCCCTGGGCGCGCAGATGCTGCAGGCCGACCTGGCGAAGATCGGCCTGAAGGTCGACATTCGCGTCATGGAATGGGGCGAAATGCTGCGCCGCGCCAAAAGCGGCGAACACGACATGGTGTTCGCCGGCTGGGCCGGTGACAACGGCGACCCGGACAACTTCCTGACCCCGATGCTCAGTTGCGAAGCGGCGCGCAATGGCGAGAATTACGCCCGCTGGTGCAACCCAGAATTCGAAGCGGCGATCAACGCCGCGCGCGCCAGCAACGAACCTTCCGCGCGGGCCGACCTCTACGGAGAAGCACAGCGGGTTTTCATCCGCGAGCTGCCGTGGATCAGCCTGGCCTACCCCAAATTGTTCGTCGCAAGACGGCAAAACGTCGACGGCTTCCACATCAGCCCGTTGACCAACAACAACTTCACGACCACGAGCGTGAAGTAGATAACGACACCGCCGACTCCGACAGGAACGACCAGCCGCGCAGCCACCCTACTCCGGTGCTGCGTGGCCAGGCCACGGCGGATTTGCCTGACCGGCCGAAGAGGAACACCAAGAAATGCTGAGTTTCATTGCCCGCCGGGTGGGGTTGCTGATTCCCACCTTTTTCGGGATCACCTTGCTGACCTTCGCCCTGATACGCCTGATCCCTGGCGATCCGGTGGAAGTGATGATGGGCGAACGCCGGGTCGACCCGGAAATGCACGCCCAGGCCATGGAGCGCCTGGGCCTGAACAAGCCCCTCTATGAACAGTACATCGACTACGTGGGCAAGCTGGCCCAGGGTGACCTCGGCGAGTCGCTGCGCACCCGCGAGAGCGTATGGCGCGAGTTCCTCTCGCTGTTCCCGGCCACCGTCGAGCTGTCCCTGGCGGCGCTGCTGTTCGCCGGCACCGTCGGCCTGCTGGCCGGGGTGATCGCGGCGCTCAAACGCGGCTCGCTGTTCGACCACGGGGTGATGGGCATTTCCCTGACCGGCTATTCCATGCCGATCTTCTGGTGGGGCCTGATCCTGATCATGTTCTTCTCGGTGTCGCTGGGCTGGACCCCGGTGTCGGGGCGTATCGACCTGCTCTACGACATCCCGCCGGTCACCGGTTTCATGCTCATCGACACCCTGCTCAGCGACGAACAGGGCGCGTTCCTCGATGCGCTGCACCATATGATTCTGCCGGCCATCGTGCTGGGCACCATCCCGCTGGCGGTGATCGCGCGCATGACCCGCTCGTCGATGCTTGAAGTGCTGCGCGAAGACTACGTGCGCACCGCTCGCGCCAAGGGCCTGTCGCCGGCGCGTGTGGTGTTCGTCCACGGCCTGCGCAACGCACTGATCCCGGTGCTGACCGTGTTCGGCCTGCAAGTCGGCACGCTGCTGGCCGGTGCGGTGCTCACCGAGACCATCTTTTCCTGGCCCGGTATCGGCAAATGGCTGATCGAAGCCATCGGCGCCCGTGACTACCCGGTGGTGCAGAACGGCATCCTGCTGATCGCCTGCCTGGTGATCCTGGTCAACTTCGTGGTGGACATCCTCTACGGCCTGGCCAACCCACGCATCCGTCATCAACGCTGAGGTCAATGCCATGAGCGAACATCCAGTCATGAGCAAGGCCGCGACCAGCGTGGTCGACCAGAGCCTGCTCTACCCCTCTCCACTGAAAGAATTCTGGCAAGCCTTCGCCCGCAACAAGGGCGCGGTGGCCGGCCTGGCCTTCATGCTGCTGATCGTGTTCAGCGCGCTGTTCGCGCCCTGGGTCGCCCCGCACGACCCGAGCGAGCAGTACCGCGACTTCCTGCTCACCCCACCGGCCTGGCTGGAGGGCGGCCAGTGGCAGTTCATCCTCGGCACCGACGAGCTGGGCCGCGACCTGCTCTCGCGGCTGATCCACGGCGCGCGGCTGTCGCTGCTGATCGGCCTGTCGTCGGTGGTCATGTCGCTGATTCCGGGCATCCTGCTGGGTCTGCTGGCCGGGTTCTTCCCGCGCTTCATCGGCCCGTCGGTAATGCGCCTGATGGACATCATGCTGGCCCTGCCCTCGCTGCTGCTGGCGGTGGCCATCGTCGCCATCCTCGGCCCCGGCCTGATCAACACCGTGATCGCCATCGCCATCGTTTCGCTGCCGTCCTACGTGCGCCTGACCCGCGCTGCGGTGATGGGCGAGCTGAACCGCGACTACGTGACCGCCGCACGTCTGGCCGGCGCCACCCTGCCACGCCTGATGTTCATCACCGTGCTGCCCAACTGCATGGCGCCGCTGATCGTGCAGGCCACCCTGAGCTTTTCCTCGGCGATTCTCGACGCCGCCGCCCTGGGCTTCCTGGGCCTGGGCGTGCAACCGCCGACCCCGGAGTGGGGCACCATGCTGGCCTCGGCGCGCGACTACATCGAACGCGCCTGGTGGGTGGTGAGCCTGCCGGGCCTGACCATTCTGCTCAGCGTGCTGGCAATCAACCTGATGGGCGACGGCCTGCGCGACGCGCTGGACCCGAAACTCAAGAACGCGCTCTGAGGAGGCCGACATGTCCCTGCTTGAAATCAACAACCTCAGCGTGCGCTTCGGCGACGCCAATGCCGTGCCCGTGGTCGATGGCCTGTCGCTGAGCGTAGAGCGCGGCGAAGTGCTGGCCATCGTCGGCGAATCCGGCTCGGGTAAATCGGTGACCATGATGGCGCTGATGGGCCTGATCGATCACCCCGGCATCATCCAGGCCGACGCCCTGCGCTTCGACAACCAGGACCTGCTGAGCCTCAGCGCCCGGCAACGGCGCAGGATCATCGGCAAAGACCTGGCCATGGTCTTCCAGGACCCGATGACCGCGCTCAACCCCAGCTACACCGTGGGCTACCAGATCATCGAAGTGCTGCGTCAGCACCTCGGGCTGTCCGGCAAGGCCGCGCGCCAGCGCGCCCTGGAGCTGCTGGAGAAGGTCGAGATTCCGGGCGCTGCCCAGCGCCTGGACGCCTACCCGCACCAGTTGTCCGGCGGCATGAGCCAGCGTGTGGCAATCGCCATGGCCATCGCCGGCGAACCCAAGCTGCTGATCGCCGACGAGCCGACCACCGCCCTGGACGTGACCATCCAGGCGCAGATCATGGAGCTGCTGCTGAGCCTGCAGAAAGAGCAGGACATGGCTCTGGTGCTGATTACCCACGACCTGGCCGTGGTGGCCGAGACCGCCCAGCGTGTGTGTGTGATGTACGCCGGCCAGGCGGTCGAGGTCGGCCAGGTGCCCGGCCTGTTCGACATGCCTGCGCACCCCTACAGCGAAGCGCTGCTGGCGGCGATTCCCGAGCACAGCCTGGGCGCCGAACGGCTGGCCACCCTGCCCGGCCTGGTGCCGGGCCGCTATGACCGGCCACAGGGCTGCCTGCTGTCACCGCGCTGCCCCTACGTGCAGGACAACTGCCGCACGCAACGCCCGGCGCTGGATGCCAAGGCCCACAGCCTGGCGCGCTGCTTCTATCCCTTGAACCAGGAGGTGGCGTGATGAGCGTCGTACTGACTGCCCGCGACCTGCATCGCCACTACGAAGTCTCCCAGGGGCTGTTCAAGGGCAACGCCACTGTGCGTGCCCTGAATGGCGTGTCGTTCGAACTGGAAGCCGGCAAGACCCTGGCGGTGGTCGGCGAGTCCGGCTGCGGCAAATCCACCCTGGCCCGCGCCCTGACCCTCATCGAAGAGCCGTCGTCCGGCTCGCTGCAGATCGCCGGCCGTGAAGTCGCCGGGGCCAGCAAGGCGGACCGCAAGCAACTGCGCCGTGACGTGCAGATGGTCTTCCAGAGCCCCTACGCCTCGCTCAACCCGCGGCAGAAGATCGGTGACCAATTGGGCGAACCGCTGCTGATCAACACCGACCTCAGCCGTGCCGAGCGCCGCGAGCGGGTCCAGGCGATGATGAGCCAGGTGGGCCTGCGCCCTGAGCACTACCAGCGCTACCCGCACATGTTCTCCGGCGGCCAGCGCCAGCGTATCGCCCTGGCACGGGCGATGATGCTGCAGCCCAAGGTGCTGGTGGCCGACGAACCGACCTCGGCCCTGGACGTGTCGATCCAGGCCCAAGTGCTGAACCTGTTCATGGACCTGCAGGCCGAGTTCCAGACCGCCTACGTGTTCATTTCCCACAACCTCTCGGTGGTGCGCCACGTGGCCGACACGGTGCTGGTCATGTACCTGGGCCGCCCGGCGGAAATGGGCCCCAAGGAAGCCATCTACGAGCGTCCGCTGCACCCTTACACTCAGGCGCTGCTGTCGGCCACCCCGGCGATTCACCCCGACCCGCTGAAGCCGAAGATCCGCATCGCCGGCGAGCTGCCCAACCCGCTCAATCCGCCTTCGGGCTGCGCCTTCCACAAGCGCTGCCCGTATGCCACCGAGCGCTGTGCCATCGAGGTGCCCGCACTGCGTGAGCTGGACCGCCGCCAAGTGGCCTGCCACCACGCCGAGCAATTCGTCGCCGCTTGACCCGCCCCTCCCCACCTGCCCCGCGGTTTCGCCACCGCGGGTGCGGTTGAACCCCTTGAATCGCGAACAGCTCCTATTCTTGTAAGCACCTTCTTGCAAGCCACCAAGAACAAGGAAGCCGTCATGTTCGAGATCAGCGATTTCCCCCAGGCTGATGCAGTGCGTCGTGCCGCCAGCCTGAGCCCCGAGGCTTACCAGCGCCTGTACCGCCAGTCGGTGGACCAGCCGGAGCAGTTCTGGGCCGAACAGGCCAAGGCCCTGCTCGACTGGCAGGCGCCCTTCACCGAGGTCTGCCAGGCCGACCTGCACAGCGGCCAGGCCCGCTGGTTCGCCGGTGGCCGGCTCAACGTCAGCTACAACTGCATCGACCGCCACCTGGCCAGCCGTGGCGACCAGCCGGCGATCATCTGGGAAGGCGACAACCCTAGCGAATCGGCGGAAATCACCTACCGCAAGCTGCACCACCACGTGGCGCGGCTGGCCAACGTACTCAAGCGGCGCGGGGTGAAAAAAGGCGACCGGGTGTGCATCTACATGCCGATGATCCCTGAGGCCGCCTACGCCATGCTGGCCTGCGCGCGCATCGGTGCGGTGCATTCGGTGGTGTTCGGCGGCTTTTCGCCGGAGGCGCTGCGCGACCGCATCCTGGATGCCGACTGCCACACGGTGATCACCGCCGACGAGGGCGTGCGCGGCGGCAAGTACATTCCTCTCAAGAGCAACGTCGACAAGGCGCTGAAAAGCTGCCCGGATGTCAGCACCGTGCTGGTGGTCGAACGCACCCAGGGCGAGATCGACTGGGTCAAGGACCGCGACCTCTGGTACCACGAGGCCCTGCACGGCATCAGCGACGACTGCCCGCCCGAACCGATGGACGCCGAGGACCCGCTGTTCATCCTCTACACCTCGGGCAGCACCGGCAAACCCAAGGGCGTGTTGCACACCAGCGGTGGCTACCTGCTGCAGGCCGCCCTCACCCACAGGCATGTATTCGACTACCAGGACGGCGAGATCTTCTGGTGCACCGCCGACGTCGGCTGGGTCACCGGACACAGCTACATCGTCTACGGCCCGCTGGCCAACGGCGCCACCACACTGATGTTCGAAGGCGTGCCCAACTACCCGGACGCCTCGCGCTTCTGGCAGGTGATCGACAAGCACCAGGTGAACATCTTCTACACCGCGCCCACCGCCCTGCGTGCGCTGATGCGCGAAGGCCCCGGCCCCTTGCAGAGCACCTCGCGGGCCAGCCTGCGGGTGCTGGGCAGCGTCGGCGAACCGATCAACCCGGAAGCCTGGGAGTGGTATTTCCGCCAGGTCGGCCAGGAACGCTGCCCGATCGTAGACACCTGGTGGCAGACCGAGACCGGCGGCATCATGCTCAGCCCGCTGGTCGGCGATCCACGCATCAAGCCCGGCTGCGCCACGCGTCCGCTGTTCGGCGTGCAGCCGGTGCTGCTCGACGACAAAGGCCAGGAAATCCAGGGCCCCGGCAGCGGCCTGCTGGCGATCAAGGCCAGTTGGCCGGGGCAGATCCGCAGCGTGTACGGCAACCCGCAACGCATGCTCGACACCTACTTCAAGCCCTACCCCGGCTACTACTTCACCGGCGACGGCGCACGCCGCGACGAAGACGGCGACTACTGGATCACCGGGCGGGTCGACGACGTGCTCAATGTGTCCGGCCACCGTATCGGCACCGCCGAGGTGGAAAGCGCCCTGGTGCTGCACGACAGCATCGCCGAAGCCGCGGTGGTGGGTTACCCGCATGATGTGAAGGGCATGGGCATCTACGCCTTCATCACCCCGATCAACGGCGTAGAGCCTGACGAGACCTTGAAGAAGGAACTGCTGGCGCATGTCAGCGCCGAGATCGGCAGCTTCGCCAAGCCGGAGCTGATCCAGTGGGCACCGGCGCTGCCCAAGACCCGTTCGGGCAAGATCATGCGGCGCATCCTGCGCAAGATCGCCTGCAACGAACTGGACAGCCTCGGCGACACCTCGACCCTGGCCGACCCGAGCGTGGTCGATGAGCTGATCGACAAGCGCCTGAACCGCTGAGCAGACGCCAGGTTGTGAAGCAGTGACGGATAAGAAATGACCTATGGGAGCGCGCTGGCTCGGGCATCCGAGTGCGGCATTTTTCGCGAGCCAGCTCGCTCCCACCACCGGCCCAGGCTTCACCACCAGACTCGCGCCCATCAGCCGACGCCGCTATCCTGCGACGGTCTTCGCTTTTTATCGGTCATCATGGAATTCATTCGCCGTCGTCTCGAAGCCCAGGTGCTCAACCTCACGGGCCTGGCCCTGGGTCAGCTGGACCTGGAAAACCCCAAGGGCGACCCCGGGCTGTTCGGCCCCGAGGCAGTGTGCTGGCGGGTCAACGGCGACTTCACCAGCATGCTGATCGGCGGTATCAGCGCGCTGATGCTGCAGGCCCTGCACCCCCTGGCGCTGGCCGGGGTGTGGGACCATTCCAGCTTCCGCCAGGACATGCTCGGCCGCCTGCGCCGCACCGGGCAGTTCATCTCCGGCACCACCTACGGCTCGACCCGTGATGCCGAATGGCTGATCGACAAGGTGCGGCGCATCCACCTGCAGATCACCGGCACCGCGCCCGACGGCCGGCCCTATGCCGCCAGCGACCCGCACCTGCTGACCTGGGTGCACGTGGCAGAGGTGAGCAGCTTCATGGCCGCCCACCTGCGCTACCTCAACCCGCAGCTGTCGCTGGCCGAGCAGGACACCTACTTCGCCGAGACCGCCCGCGTGGCACAGCTGCTTGGCGCCCGCGACGTGCCGCAATCGCGCCAGGCCATCGACGCCTACCTCACGCGGATGCGCAGCGAACTGCTGTGCGACGCACGCAGCCATGAGGTGGTGCGCCTGCTGCTCGCCGAGCCGGCGCCCAATCCGTTGGTGGCGCCGTTCGGCAAGCTGATGATGCAGGCCGGCATCGACCTGCTGCCCGACTGGGCCAGCGCCATGCTCGGGCGCCAGCAGAGTCCGCGTAAGCGCGCACTGGTCCGCGCTGCCGTACGCCAGGTGGCACCGCTGCTGCGCTGGGCCGTGCGCAATGGCTCGGTACACCGCGCCCGACGGCGCATGGCCGGCTGAGGGGATGACCGGCAGGTTCTGCTGGCGCGCTTGGCCGTCATCTGTGCCAAGATGAGCCACGCATCGCCCTTCGCCAATAACAATCAGGAGCAGCAGCATGCAAGACGTCGTTATCGTAGCCGCCACCCGCACCGCCATCGGCACCTTCCAGGGCTCGCTGGCCAGCGTACCGGCCGTGGACCTGGGCGCGGCGGTGATCCGTCGCCTGCTGGAAACCACCGGGCTCGACGGCGCGCTGGTCGACGAAGTGATCATGGGCCAGGTGCTCACCGCCGGCGCCGGGCAGAACCCCGCCCGTCAGGCTGCGGTCAAGGCCGGGCTGCCGTTCAGCGTACCGGCCATGACCCTCAACAAGGTCTGCGGCTCGGGGCTCAAGGCACTGCACCTGGCCGCCCAGGCGATCCGCTGCGGCGACGCCGACATCGTCATCGCCGGCGGCCAGGAGAACATGAGCCTGGCCAACTATGTGCTCCCCGGCGCCCGCACCGGCCTGCGCATGGGCCACACCAACCTGGTCGACACCATGATCAGCGACGGCCTGTGGGACGCCTTCAACGACTACCACATGGGCATCACCGCCGAAAACCTGGCCGAGCAGTACCAGATCGACCGCGACGCCCAGGACGCCTTCGCCGCCGCCTCGCAGCAGAAAGCCCTGGCCGCCATCGAGGCCGGCCGCTTCGCTGCCGAAATCACCCCCATCATGATTCCCCAGCGCAAGGGCGAGCCGCTGCGCTTCGACACCGACGAGCAGCCGCGTGCCGGCACCACCGCCGAGACCCTGGGCAAGCTCAAGGCAGCGTTCAAGAAAGATGGCACGGTGACCGCCGGCAATGCCTCGTCGCTCAACGACGGTGCGGCGGCGGTGCTGCTGATGAGCGCCGCCAAGGCCGAGCAACTGGGCCTGCCGGTGCTGGCGAAAGTGGCAGCCTACGCCAGCGCTGGCGTCGACCCGGCGATCATGGGCATCGGCCCGGTCAGCGCCACCCGCCGCTGCCTGCAGAAGGCCGGCTGGAGCCTCGACGAGCTGGAGCTGATCGAAGCCAACGAAGCCTTCGCCGCCCAGGCGCTGTCGGTGGGCAAAGAACTCGGGTTCGACCCCGAGCGGCTGAACGTCAACGGCGGCGCCATCGCCCTCGGCCACCCCATCGGCGCCTCGGGCTGCCGGGTGCTGGTGACCCTGCTGCACGAAATGATCCGCCGCGACGTGCACAAGGGCCTGGCGACCCTGTGCATCGGCGGTGGCCAGGGCGTGGCCCTGGCCCTGGCGCGCTGAGGCAGTGGCGTTGCATCGGCCATTTCGCCGCTAACGCCCACAGCGCGCGTTGACCGGTAGGACCGGCTTCAGCCGGGTAGCTTTTCACGGCTGAAGCGCCTGCCGGCCAGACGCCGTCAGCGCGAAGGTTGCACAAATCTTCTAGATTGGGGCGCCAGGCCTTGCGCGAAAATCCTGGCTGGTGAATGAACGGGCAGTAGCACATGGGCACAGACCGCTGGATCAGTCTCAGGCTGGATACCGAAACCGGTATCGAGACCATCCGTGCCCATTTCACCGGCCATGCCTACGATCCGCACTGGCACGACAGCTACCTGGTGGGTTTCACCGAGCAGGGCGTGCAGCAGTTCCACTGCCGCCGCCAGTTGCACAGCAGCACGCCGGGCCAGGCGTTTCTGCTGGAGCCAGGCGAAATCCACGACGGCCATGCGCCAGCGCCAGGCGGCTTCACCTACTCCACGCTGTACCTGCAACCGCACTGGCTGCGGGGGCAGATGCAGGCGCTGTTCGAAGACGCACCCGACGACTGCCTGCCCGGCTTTGCCCATACCCTGGCCGAAGAGCCGCAGTTGGTCAGGCATATCGCCGAAGCCTTCAATGCCCTGCATGGCCAGGACCTGCGCATCGTGCGCCATGCCGCACTGGACAGGCTGCTGGAGGCACTCAGCGCGGCGCTGCACTGGCGCCGTGTCGAGCAGCGCAGCCCGCACCTGCCGGCGGTGGCGATGCGCGCCAGAGAATACCTGCACGCGCATGTCGAGCAGGACATCGGCCTCAACGACCTGGCGGCGGCCACCGGCACCGATCGCTTTCGCCTGTCACGGGCCTTCAAGGCCGCCTACGGCCTGGCACCCCACGCCTACCTGGTGCAACTGCGCCTGAGCCTGGCGCGGCGCCTGTTGCGCCAGGGCTCGACCCCGGCGGACGTCGCTGCGGCGCTGGGCTTTGCCGACCAGAGCCACCTGGGCCGCTGGTTCCGCCGCGCCTACGGCCTCAGCCCGGCCGGCTATTGCAGGCATTGCACAAACCTTCCAGACCGCTAGGCAGCAGGCACCGAGAATAGCGGCACGTCTCAAGGAGCCTGCCGATGACCCAGTACCTGCCCTTCCTGCTGTTCGCTTTCGTCGCCTCGATCACCCCCGGCCCGACCAACATCCTAGTGCTCAGCCACAGCGCCCTGCACGGCCTGGGCACCGCCTTGCGCCTGACCCTGGGGGCCTGCGCGGGTGCGGCGCTGATCGTCTTTCTCGTCGGGCTTGGCCTGGGCGAAGCGCTGCAGAACCTGCCCTGGCTGCAACGCCTGATGGGCTGGGCCGGCGCGCTGTGGATCAGCCGGCTGGCCTGGCAACTGTGGCGTAGCGCACCGGCGGCGGTCAGCGCGCAGACTGGCGGCCAGGTGATGGGCGCCTGGGGCGGTGCCGGGTTGCAGGCCATCAACCCCAAGACCTGGATGATGGCCCTGGCGGTGGTCAGCGTATTCGCCGGTGCCCAGGCCAGCGCCGCCGATTACGGCCTGTACGCCACGCTGTTCTGCCTGGTGGCCATACCCTGCCTGGCGGCCTGGGCGCTGCTTGGCCAGGGCGTGATGAGGATGCTGGACTCACCCCAGGCCATGCAGCGCTTCAACCGCTGCATGGCGCTGCTGTTGCTGGTGTCGGCCTGGGTGGGCCTGCTGGCCTGAGGCCTGGGAGCGGCTGCAGCCGCGAAATCCTGCACCCCATCCCGGCTAAAGCCAATACTGATCAGTTAGACCGTTGGCGCTTGCTCGCGAATGGCAGGCTATCTGGACCGAGTACACCCGTCGCTGCATCAGTGCCCTTGAGTCACCTTTCCGCCTTTACGGCGGGTTACTTTTGGTTTCCAGGTGCCCTGCGCGCCAAAAGTAACCAAAAGCCATTGCTCCTGGCTTGGGTCTGCCCTGCGGGCAGACTTCCCTCCTTCCGGCGCCATTCCAGGAGGCCGGCGCAATGGGCCGTCCCTGGCCCAGTGCGCCTAAGCCGGCTTCCCTGCCGGCTTACCTCCTTCCATGACACCTCCACTCGGCCTGCACCGAAGTCGCGTTTTGCGGCGTCTGTGAGAGCGGTGCTCGAAAAGCAAAAGCGACGCCAAATCGGATAGCTTTGGTCTAAAAGATCAGTATTGCGGCTAAAGCCAATACTGGTCAGTTAGGCCGGGTAGGAGCGGCTTGAGCCGCGAAGCGACCGCCTGTTCACAGCAGATGCAGTGAATTTCCTGGCGCTTTCGCGGCTAAAGCCGCTCCCACCGAGCCACATGCCGCTTAAGCGAACAGTATTGCGGCTAAAGCCAATACCGTGCGGTTAGACCGGGTAGGAGCGGCTTCAGCCGCGAAGCGACCGCATGTTCACAGCAAATGCAGGAAACTTCTTGGCCCATTCGCGGCTAAAGCCGCTCCTACCGGTCCAGCCGCGGCTGGGTTCACGGCGAGTCAGTCCGCCTCGGGCAGCGTCGCAGGCCGCTGGGCGTGGCCGTGGCGGCCGGCGACGAAGATGCCGATCAGCGAAATCACCAGGGCCAGGCTGATGGTCGAAGTGATTTCCGCGCGGTGCTCGGGGGTGAACATCATCACCACCAGGGCGCCGGAAATGAACAGGATCACCGCGTAGGTCAGCCAGGGGAACAACCACATCGGCAGGGCGATCTCGACGTTCTGCCGAGTCAGCATGCGGCGCATGCGCAGTTGCGAAATGGCGATCACCAGGTACACCAGCAGGGCGATGGCCCCGGAGCTGGCGAGCAGGAACTCGAACAGCCCGGCGGGGGCGAAATAGCTGACCACGGTAATGATCGCGCCGATGACCGTGCTGGCGTACACCGCCATGCGCGGCACGCCCACCCCGGAGGTCTTGCGTACCGCCGCCGGCGCTTCGCCACGCTTGCCCAGCGAGAACAGCATGCGCGAGGAGATGTAGATCGACGAGTTCATGCAGCTGCCCACGGCGACCAGCACCACCACGTCGACCATGAACTTGGCGAAGGGAATGTCCATGATTTCCAGCGCCCGCTGGTAGGAACCCACCACGGTCAACTGCGGGTCGTTCCACGGCACCACCGAGATGATCACGAACACCGAGAGGATGTAGAACACACCGATACGCCAGATCACCGAACGGGTCGCCTTGGCGATGTTGCGTGCCGGGCTGGCCGACTCGGCGGCGGCGATGGTCACCGCCTCGGTGCCGATGAAGCTGAACATCACGGTGATGAACGCACCGACCACCGCCGACCAGCCGTTGGGGGCGAAGCCGCCGTGGTTCTGCATCAGCGTGCTCAGACCGCTGACCTCACGCCCCGGCACCCAGCCCATCAGTACCGCGAAGCCCAGGCTGATGAAGCCGATGATCGCGGTGACCTTGAACAACGCGAACCAGAACTCGAACTCGCCGTACTTGGCCACGCTGAACAGGTTGGTGGCCGCCAGCAGCACGATGGACAGCAAGGCGAACAACCAGGCATCCACCTGGGGAAACCACTGGTGCAGCACGTGGCCGGCGGCCAGGGCTTCGATGGGGATCACCAGCACCCAGAACCACCAGTACAGCCAGCCGATGGTGAAGCCCGCCCAAGGGCCGATGGCCTGGTCGGCGTAGGTGGAAAACGAGCCGGTGTCCGGGTTGGCGACCGCCATTTCGCCGAGCATGCGCATGACCAGCACGACCAGCAGGCCGGAACAGAAATAGGAAAGGATGGTGGCCGGGCCGGCGGCGGCGATGGCGTGGCCGGAGCCGACGAACAGGCCGGCGCCGATGATGCCGGCGATCGAGAGCATGGTCACATGGCGCGGCTTGAAGCCTTGCGCCAGCTGGCCGTTGGAATCAGGGCTGATCATGGTGCTTGTTCTTCTCTTATTGTCTGCGGATGCAACCGGGGCAGCACCCTGGAAACGGCGCACCTTACACGCTGTGGCACATCGAAAACACGACAACGCACGCCAATGAAAAAGCACCGCCACCTTAACCGCCGGATACACGGGGGCTGTTGCTCGAATACGCCGTGACCGAAACCAATCACGACATGACCAGGCGGGGCGATAAAAGGCGTGGAAAAGAATCTGGCTGTAGGCCATCGCGGCTGAAGCCGCACCGATCAGACAGAAAAAAACCGATGGCCACCGCGAGTCTGGCGGCCATCGAAAGGAGGTTGAAGCGAATGAGGGGTGATGCGCGGAATCAGGCGAAGACGAAGTACTTGCGCACGGTCTCGACCACTTCCCAGGTGCCTTTCATGCCGACTTCGACGATGAACTTGTCACCGGCCTTGAGGTGGATCGGCTCCTGGCCGTCCGGGGTGATGATGCAATAGCCTTCCTGGAAGTCGCAGTATTCCCACTTCACATACTCGACCCGCCATTTGCCCGGCGTGCAGATCCAGGTGCCCATGATCTTCGAGCCGTCTTCGGAAGTGTAGGCATTCAGGTTGACGGTATGCGGCTCACCTTCGATGCGCTCCCATTTGCAGGCATCGACGACAGGCAAGGGAGTGGTGTCGCGCAGGACGGTGATGGGTTTCTGGCTCATGGACGGCGCCCGGGGTGGTTGAAAAGTCAGCGCAGAGTACCGGGGGTGGGGCGAGGGGAAGTGACTGGGGGCGACGTTGGGTTTGCTGATTGCGCAGGAAGGCTGGAATGGAAGCATCAAAAAGCCCGCCATATTGGCGGGCTTCGGAAGACCTAACCTGATACCCGTGAAATACGAATAACCACTTCTACATCACGACAAGCAGGTCTACCTAAATTAGCGCCAAATGATTAGTTAGCCCTAACATAACCGTTAGTTACACATGCCCCACTGTAAGTCCAGACCGCGCCCGCGCCAGCAGCCGATGGAGTCAGAGTGCAAGTGTCAGTGGTGGCAATACCTTTGAACGCATTAGGAGTTGCAGTAATAGCAGCGTTGGTGCCAATAGCAATAGTATTGACAGCACCAGTTGTTACTCCACTAGGCAGAACGGTTCCAACCTCTCCAGCAGTATCGCAGTCAGCGCGGTCAGTAGTTTGTACAAGACATACACCCACCGCAGTCTTCACCGAAGCCATCGCAGACAGCACTTCGGTATACGCCGCCTTACGGGTGTAGTTCTGATAAGACGGAATCGCTACCGCCGCCAGAATGCCGACGATCGCCACAACGATCATCAGCTCGATCAGGGTAAAACCTTTTTGTGCATTCATCTGCGCATCTCCAGGCGTCAAGGAAAGGGTGCCTGACAGGACAAAAGCACAGGGCATGCCAAGGTGACATCCGTCACATCTGCGTGTCGAAACCCGCTCTAGACTGGCGCTGCCGCATCAACATTCCGCACAAACTGACATTTTTTGTCACTCATGGCGTCGTCATTTGGCAGCGTCGCTCGACTGCGTTATAACCCTCCCACTGTCTGTGTCTGGTGGTTCTATGTCCGATGTCGTTCTCAGCGGTCTGGCCAAGCAATTGGTCGCGTCCGAGCTTCTTAGCGAAAAAGCCGCGCAACAGGCCACCCAGCAGGCACGCCGCGACAAGGTTTCTCTGGTCAGCTACCTGGTGCAGCACAAGCTGGTCGGCAGCCGGGTGTTGGCCGAAGTGGCTGCCGAGCAGTTCGGCATGCCGTTCATGGACCTCAACAGCCTGGACAAGGACAGCCAGCCCAAGAGCCTGGTCAGCGAGAAGCTGGTGCGCCAGCACCATGCCCTGCCGCTGTGGCGGCGTGGCAACAAGCTGTTCATCGGCGTCTCCGACCCGTCAAACCACCAGGCGGTCACCGATATCCAGTTCAGCACTGGCCTGAACACCGAGGCCATCCTGGTCGAGGACGACAAGCTCAGCGACGCCATCGAGCGCTTCTTCGACAGCGGCGCCGCCCTGGGCGACATGGGCGACGTCGACCTCAACCTCGACCTGGAACCCAGCGATAACCTAAAGGAAACCGCCCTCAGCGCCGAAACCGACGCCGAAGACGCGCCGGTGGTGCGCTTCGTCAACAAGATGCTACTGGATGCCATCCGCCTCGGCTCATCGGACCTGCACTTCGAGCCCTATGAAAAGACCTACCGCGTGCGCTTTCGCACCGACGGCATCCTGCACGAGGCGGCGCGTCCGCCCATCCAGCTGGCCGGGCGTATTGCCGCGCGCCTGAAGGTCATGGCCAGCCTGGACATCTCCGAGCGCCGCAAGCCGCAGGACGGCCGGGTCAAGCTGCGCATTTCCAAGAGCAAGGCCATCGACTTCCGGATGAACACCCTGCCGACCCTGTGGGGCGAGAAGATCGTGATGCGGATCCTCGACTCGGCCAGCGCGCAGATGGGCATCGACGCCCTGGGCTACGAGCCGGAACAGAAGGCCCTGTACCTGGAGGCGCTCAAGCAGCCGCAAGGCATGATTCTGGTCACCGGCCCCACCGGCTCGGGCAAGACGGTGTCGCTGTACACCGGGCTGAACATCCTCAACACCGTGGGCATCAACATTTCCACCGCCGAAGACCCGGTGGAGATCAACCTCGAAGGCATCAACCAGGTCAATGTCAACGCCCGCTACGGCATGGACTTCGCCCAGGCCCTGCGCGCCTTCTTGCGTCAGGACCCGGACGTGATCATGGTCGGCGAGATCCGCGACCTGGAAACCGCCGAGATCGCCATCAAGGCCTCGCAGACCGGCCACCTGGTGCTCTCCACCCTGCACACCAACAGCGCCGCGGAAACCCTGACCCGCCTGCACCACATGGGCGTGGCGGCGTTCAACATCGCGACCTCGATCCACCTGATCATCGCCCAGCGCCTGGCGCGCAAGCTGTGCCCGCACTGCAAGAAGGCCGTGGATGTGCCCCACGACACGCTACTCAAGGAAGGTTTCAGCGAAGCGCAGCTCGGCACCTTCACCCTCTATGCACCGGTGGGTTGCGACCACTGCAATGGCGGCTACCGTGGCCGCGTGGGCATCTACGAGGTGGTGAAAAAGACCCCGCAACTGGAAAAGATCATCATGGAAGAAGGCAACGCCCTGGAGATTTCCGCGCAGATGCGCCGTGACGGCTTCAATGACCTGCGCACCTCCGGCCTGCACAAGGTCATGCAGGGCGTCACCAGCCTGGAAGAAATCAACCGGGTCACCAAGGACTGAACATGGCCAAGCAAGCCAAAATCGTCACCTTCACCTGGGAAGGCAGCGACCGCAAGGGCAACAAGGTCAGCGGCGAGCTGGAAGGCCACAACCTGGCGCTGGTCAAGGCGCTGCTGCGCAAGCAGGGCATCAACCCTACCAAGGTGCGCAAGAAGAGCACCTCGTTGTTCGGCGGCCGCGGCAAGAAAATCAAACCGCTGGACATCGCCTTCTTCTCACGGCAGATGGCGACCATGATGAAAGCCGGCGTGCCGCTGCTGCAGGCCTTCGACATCATTGCCGAAGGCGCGGAAAAACCGGCCATGCGCAGCCTGGTCGAAGCCCTGAAGCAGGACGTCGCCGCCGGTAACAGCTTCGCCACCGCCCTGCGGCGCAAACCGCAGTACTTCGATGACCTGTACTGCAACCTGGTGGACGCCGGCGAACAGGCCGGTGCGCTGGAAAGCCTGCTCGACCGGGTCGCCACTTACAAGGAAAAGACCGAGGCGCTCAAGGCCAAGATCAAGAAGGCCATGACCTACCCGGCAGCGGTGATGGTGGTGGCGTTCATTGTCTCGGCAATTCTGCTGCTCAAAGTGGTGCCGCAGTTCCAGTCGGTGTTCCAGGGCTTCGGCGCCGAGCTGCCGGCGTTCACCCTGATGGTCATCGGCCTGTCCGAGATCGTCCAGGAATGGTGGCTGATCATCCTCATCGGGCTGGTTCTTGGCATCGTACTGTTCCGCCGCGGCTACAAGCAGTCGCAGGCCTTTCGCGACCGTATCGATCGCGGGCTGCTCAAGGTGCCGCTGATCGGTCCATTGATCTTCAAGTCCTCGGTGGCGCGCTATGCGCGCACCCTGGCCACCACCTTTGCGGCCGGCGTGCCGCTGGTGGAGGCGCTGGACTCGGTGGCCGGCGCCACCGGCAACGTGGTGTTTCGCAATGCGGTGAACAAGATCAAGCAGGACGTCGCCACCGGCATGCAGCTGAATTTCTCGATGCGCACGGTCAATGTGTTCCCCAGCCTGGCCATTCAGATGACCGCCATCGGCGAAGAGTCCGGCGCGCTGGACACCATGCTCGACAAGGTCGCCACCTACTACGAAGACGAGGTCGACAACATGGTCAACAGCCTCACCACACTGATGGAGCCGATGATCATGGCGGTGCTCGGGGTCATCGTCGGCGGCCTGGTGATCGCCATGTACCTGCCGATCTTCAAGCTGGGGGCCGCTGTCTGACATGCTCCTGGTCGATTTCTTCGCCGCCTCGCCGGCGGCCTTCGTCGTCTTTGCCCTGATTCTTGGCCTGCTGGTCGGCAGCTTCCTCAACGTGGTGGTGCATCGCCTGCCACAGATGATGCAGCGCGACTGGCAGGTTCAGGCCCGTGAAGTGCTGGAGTTGCCGGCCGAACCCGCCACGCCGCGCTATGACCTGATCCTCCCGCACTCCCACTGCCCGCACTGCCAGCACCGCATTCGCGCCTGGGAGAACCTGCCGGTGCTCAGCTGGCTGCTGCTGCGGGGCCGCTGCTCGGCGTGCCGGGCACCGATCAGCAAACGCTACCCTCTGGTGGAGCTGGCCTGCGGGCTGCTGTCAGGGTTGATCGCCTGGCATTTCGGCTTCGGTTGGCAGGCCGCCGCCCTGCTGCCGCTGACCTGGGGCCTGCTGGCCATTAGCCTGATCGATGCCGATCACCAGTTGCTGCCCGATGCCCTGGTATTGCCCCTGCTGTGGCTGGGCCTGATCGTCAACAGCTTCGCACTGTTCACTTCGCTCAGCGACGCGCTGTGGGGCGCGGTGTTCGGCTACCTGGCGCTGTGGAGCGTGTTCTGGCTGTTCAAGCTGCTCACCGGCAAGGAAGGCATGGGCTATGGCGACTTCAAGCTGCTGGCCATGCTCGGCGCCTGGGGCGGCTGGCAGATCCTGCCACTGACCATCCTGCTGTCGTCACTGGTCGGCGCCGTGCTGGGGGTGATCCTCATGCGTTTGCGCCGCCATGAAGCCGGCCAACCCATGCCCTTCGGTCCCTATCTGGCCATTGCGGGGTGGATCGCCTTGCTGTGGGGTGGTCAAATAACCGACTCCTATCTGCAATTTGCCGGTTTCAAATGACCCACCCCGTTCCAAAACCCTGGATTCTCGGCCTGACCGGCGGCATCGGCAGCGGCAAGAGCGCGGCGGCGCAGTGTTTCATCGACCTGGGCATCCATGCCGTGGATGCCGACCATGCGGCGCGCTGGGTGGTCGAGCCGGGCCGCCCGGCGCTGGCCAGCATCGTCGAGCACTTCGGCCCCGGCGTACTGCAGGCCAGCGGTGAACTCGACCGTGCGGCGCTGCGTCAGCTGATTTTCAGCAACCCCGAGCAACGCCGCTGGCTGGAAGCCCTGCTGCACCCACTGGTGCGCGAAGAGATCGCCGCCAGCCTGAGCCGTGCCACCTCGCCCTATGCCATTCTGGTCTCGCCGCTGCTGATCGAGTCCGGCCAGTACCGGACCACCCAGCGCGTGCTGGTGATCGACGTACCGTCCGAGCTGCAGATCGCCCGCACCATGCAGCGCGACAACACCAGCCAGGCTCAGGTCGAGGCCATCCTCCAGGCCCAGGCACAGCGTGAAGAACGCCTGCGCCACGCCGACGATGTGCTGGTCAACGACCGCGACCCGGCCTGGCTGAAAAGCGAGGTCGAGCGCCTGCACCACTTTTATCTGACCCTGACAGGAGGCCACTGATGAGCCAACCTACCACCGTCCAGTGCCCGACCTGCGGCGCCCCCGTGGAATGGAGCGCCGCCAGCCCGGCCCGTCCATTCTGCTCCGACCGCTGCAAATTGATCGACCTTGGCGCCTGGGCCGCCGAGGAGCATGCCATTCCTGTGGCCCCGGATGCCGAAGACGAGCTGTTCTCCGGCGACCTGGAACGCCCGCACCGCGAGCACTAAGCCCTGTAGGAGCGGCTTCAGCCGCGAATAGGCCGTATTTTCGCCGCAGATGCAGTCATTTTCCTGGCGCTTTCGCGGCTGAAGCCGCTCCTAGCAGTCATCACCTGCCTTTCGAGATTACTTCTCCAGCGCAGCGCGCAGCGCCTGGGCATCGCCGAACTGCTGCTGGCTGACCACCTTGCCGTCACGCAATTGCAGCCACAGCACCTTATCTTCATCGCCGGCATAGCGCGGCACGATGCGCGAGTCGCGGTCGAGCATCACCCGGTAGCTGTAGTCGCGCATCTTGGGAATGGCGAACATCTTGGCGATGACGGCGGGCATCTTCTGGATATCGGCGACGAACACCGTGTGGCGTGCCTCCAGGTAGCCCTTGGGCTTGCCTTCCATCGCCGTCTTGACCAGCTTGGCGGCATCCATGCTGCGCGCCACCAGCAATACCTGGGCCTGGTCGTTGAGGGTGTAGGGCTGGTCGTACTGATCGAGCAGGGTCCAGGGTTCCAGGCGCGCGCCATTTTCGACGGCCTGGGCGGCCAGGGGCAGCAGCGCCAACAGCAGGATGGGCAGGAATTTCAAGGCGTTGTCCTCGGGGGAATGAATGACGGCGATTGTATGCCTGGGTAGCGCATGGCAGGCTACAGCCATGTCGGGGTGCTTCACCACTGGCATTTTCACTTTCAGCGACTGCGATGCGACGGCTATGGATGATTCCGATTACCTGCGCCTGCTGACGATCCAGGCCGAACAAGCCAATGCGTTCCTGTCCAACGCGCGTAAATGGGAGCGTGAGCGCTGGGTGTGCCAGCGCCTGTTGCAGGGCCTGAACATTCCGTACCGTCATGAGGACTTCCTGCCCGCCAACCAGGAGCCGCCCGACGTGCTGTTCCAGGATGCGCGCTTCGAGGTGTTCTTCGTGCTCGACGAGGGTCGGCGCCTGAATGACGAGTGGCGCGAAGAGCTGCAACGGCGGCGCAACGCGTTCTCGCTGAGCCAGCTGGTGCGCCGCGAAGCCAAGCCCAAGCGCGTGCCCGCCCCTGCCCTGCTCAAGCGCCTGGCGCCGACCCTGAGCAAGAAGGCCAGCAACTACCGCGAGCGCGGCCTGGACCTGGGCGACCTGGACATCATCGCCTTCGCCAGCCTCAAGCGCGAGGCGCTGGACCTCAACAGCCACTTTCCTCCGCCCACCGAATACCTGCGCCAGGGCTGGCGCTCGCTGTCGTTGGTCGGCCCCAACTTCGCACGAGTGCTGTTCGCCCACCCCGGTGCGCCGGACTTCCTGCGCACCAACCTGGGCCGCACCGTGCTGTTCGATGTAGGTATCAGCCTGTGATGAGTCCCTTGCAACAACTGCTCGCCGATGTCCCGCAGCAGGGCCAGGTGCGCTGGATCGGCGTGCGTCCGCAGTCCCGCGCGCCGATGCTGGCGCTGGACGCCGTCGAGGCGCGCCGCGAGGCCGGCCTGACCGGCGACCACGCCCGCCCCGGCCCGCGCAATGCGCGGCAGGTGACACTCATGCAGTGGGAGCATCTGGCAGTGATCAACGCGCTGCTCGGCCGTACGCCGGAAAACCCGGTGCTGCCCGGCGACCTGCGCCGCAATCTGGTGGTCAGCGGCATCAACCTGTTCAGCCTCAAGGGCCGGCGCTTTCGCATTGGCCAGGCGATTCTGGAAACCACCGGCTGGTGCCAGCCGTGCGCACGCCTGGAGCAGAATCTGGGGCGTGGCACCTTCCAGGCGGTACGTGGGCATGGCGGAATCACCGCGCGAGTGATACAAAGCGGAATCATTCGCTTACACGACAGCCTGCAGGTCGAAGCCCTGCCTGAGGTGCTGTAGCCCGGTCGCCCGCCGAGGCGTCCATGAACCACAGTCCATTTGAACAGTCTGAATTGTCCAGCCAGGTCGCCCGCCTCCCGAATCCGGTCGAGCTCCCGCAAGAAAGCGGGACAGTGTCCTGGCACCCCGAATTTACCGGCTGGCCGGTCTGCTGCTTTGAGCTGCCTGGCGCTCGCGCAGACCACCCGAGATTTCCTTGACCTTATGAGTAACTTCCATGACACATCGCATTGTTATCGTCGGCGGCGGCGCTGGCGGTCTCGAACTGGCTACCCGCCTGGGCAAGACCCTGGGCAAGAAAGGCACGGCCAGTGTCACGCTGGTGGACGCCAACCTCACCCACATCTGGAAACCGCTGCTGCACGAAGTGGCCGCCGGCTCGCTGAACTCCTACGAGGACGAGCTGAACTACGTGGCGCAGGCCAAGTGGAACCACTTCCAGTTCCAGCTGGGGCGCATGACCGGCCTGGACCGTGCCAACCGGCGCATCCACCTGGCCGCCACCCAAGGTGAACAGGGCGAGGAGCTGGTTCCGGCACGCAGCCTGGAATACGACACCCTGGTGCTTTCGGTGGGCAGCACCACCAACGACTTCGGCACCCAGGGCGCGGCCGAGCACTGCCTGTTCCTCGACTCGCGCAAGCAGGCCGAGCGCTTCCACCAGCAATTGCTCAACCTGTACCTGCGCGCCCATGCCGGCCAGGCCGGGCGCACCGAGGAAATCAGCGTGGCCATCGTCGGCGCCGGTGCCACAGGCGTAGAGCTGGCTGCCGAACTGCACAACGCCGCGCACGAGCTGGCAGCCTATGGCCTGGGGCAGATCAAGCCGGAGAACCTGCGCATCACCGTGATCGAGGCCGGCCCGCGCGTACTGCCGGCGCTGCCCGAGCGCATCGGTTCACCGGTGCACAAGACCCTGGAAAAACTCGGCGTCACGGTACTGACCAACGCGGCCGTCAGCGAAGTGAATGCAGACGGCCTGGTCACCAACAACGGCCAGGTCATTCCGGCCGTGCTCAAGGTCTGGGCCGCCGGCATCCGCGCCCCGGCGTTCCTGCAGGACATCGACGGGCTGGAAACCAACCGCATCAACCAGCTGCAGGTGCTGTCGACCCTGCAGACCACCCGCGACGAAAACATCTTCGCCTTCGGCGACTGCGCCGCCTGCCCGCAGAAAGGCAGCGACCGCAATGTGCCGCCGCGTGCCCAGGCCGCGCACCAGCAGGCCTCGCTGCTGGTCAAATCGCTGCGCCTGCGCATCGAAGGCAAGCCGCTGCCGGAGTACACCTACAAGGACTACGGCTCGCTGATCTCGCTGTCGCGCTTCTCGGCGGTGGGCAATCTGATGGGCAACCTGACCGGCAGCGTCATGCTTGAAGGCTGGCTGGCGCGGATGTTCTACATTTCCTTGTACCGCATGCACCAGATGGCCCTGTACGGGCCATTCCGCACGCTGATGCTGATGCTCGGCAGCCGCCTCGGCAAAGGCACCGAACCGCGCATGAAGCTGCACTGATCTGCCCGCCTGCCATGGGGCGGCTTGAGCCGAGAAGACTCTACGTGCTTCGCGGCTCAAGCCTAGCCCACAGAAATTTCTTGAATCAAAGCCTTCCGCCATCAGTCACACCTTCAGACGGCCTGCAAACCGGCATGCCCATCGAATGAGGTGTTGTATGGATTTAGCAATCAAGGGGCGGGTTGCGCTGATCAGCGGCGCAAGCGGTGGTATCGGCCTGGCGACGGCGCGGCTGCTGGGCGAAGAAGGCGTGCACCTGGTGCTCACCGACATGAAGCAGGAGACGCTGGAGAAAGCCTGCGCCGGCCTGCCAGGCGAGCCCCTGCTGGTGGCGGCGGACATGACCGACCAGAAGCAGGTAGAAGCGTTGGTCGAGAAAGCGCAGGCGCGTTTCGGCCAGGTGGATATCGTGGTGCATACCGCCGGGGTCACCGGTGCCAAGGGCGACCCGCTGGAGCTGTCCGACGAAGACTACCAGCACGCCTGGGAAACCGATTTCTTTTCCGCCGTGCGTATCGCCCGCGCCACCCTGCCGAAGATGCGCAGCCGCCACTGGGGCCGCTTCGTGTGCATCACCTCGGAGAACGCCGTACAGCCCTATTGGGAAGAAGCGGTGTACAACACCGCCAAGGCTGCTTTGGCGGCTTTCATGAAGAACCTTTCTTACAAGGAAGCCGCTCACGGCGTGCTGTGCAATACCGTAGCCCCGGCGTTCATCGAGACCGGCATGACCGACGGCATGATGGAACAGCGCGCCGAGGAAATGGGCGTGTCGTTCGATGAGGCGGTGGAAAGCTTTCTGGAACAAGAGCGGCCTGGCATCGTACAGAAGCGTCGTGGGCAACCCGAGGAAGTGGCAGCAGCCATCGCCTGGCTGGTGTCCGACCGCGCGACCTTCGTCAATGGCAGCAACCTGCGGGTCGATGGCGGCTCGGTGCAGGCCGTGCAGAACTGAGCCCAGACACCCAAACGAAAAAAGGCGTCCCGAAGGACGCCTTTTTTCCGGTTCAGCGCAACTGGCTCTGAACCTGTATTTTCGCCCCGGCTGATGCCGAGTGAAAATGGTCGGGGTGAGGGGATTCGAACTCCTGACATCCTGCTCCCAAAGCAGGCGCGCTACCGGGCTGCGCTACACCCCGAGGTGACACAAGAAAACGCCCGTTAGGGCGTTTTCCGAAGGATGATGCAATTGGCATCATCTCCCTAAGATTCGACCTGAAACAGCCAGATCAAAAATGGTGGGTCGTGTAGGATTCGAACCTACGACCAATTGGTTAAAAGCCAACTGCTCTACCAACTGAGCTAACGACCCAAAACATGGTCGGGGTGAGGGGATTCGAACTCCTGACATCCTGCTCCCAAAGCAGGCGCGCTACCGGACTGCGCTACACCCCGACAAATACAGCTTACCGCTCGTTGAATCTGGCTCCGCGACCTGGACTCGAACCAGGGACCCAATGATTAACAGTCATTTGCTCTACCGACTGAGCTATCGCGGATCGTTTTCAGATTCAGCTACGGCGTTGAATTTAAACGCTTTTTAGCTTCAATTCAACCTCTTTGACATTTTTGCTTCGCGTTTCGCGTTGCGTTCACGTCTCTGAGGCGCGCCATTCTACAAGAAACAATTACCCTGTCAACACCCTAAATTGCTTTTACTACAATGATTTGCGATTTTTTTTCGAAGTGTCTGTCCAGCCTCGAAAAACACCCCATTGCTGCATAAAAGAAAGGGCTCCCTCAAGGAGCCCTTCCTGTGCCACAACGCCGGAATCAGGCGAAGACGATTTCGTCGTTTTGCAGGCTGGCGGTAATGTTCGCCCCCGGCACGAAGCGCCCGGAGAGAATCAGTTGCGCCAGCGGGTTCTCGATCCAGCGCTGGATCGCCCGCTTCAACGGCCGGGCGCCATACACCGGGTCGTAGCCCACCGCGATCAGCTTGTCCAACGCCTCGGGGCTGAGGGTCAGGGTCAGCTCGCGCTCGGCCAGGCGGCTGAGCAGGCGGCTGAGCTGGATCTGCGTGATACCGGCGATCTGCTCACGGCCCAGCGGTTCGAAAATCACCACCTCGTCGATACGGTTGATGAACTCGGGACGGAAATGCGTACCCACTGCGTCCATCACCGCCGCGCGCTGCGCTTCGCGGTCACCGGACAACTCCTGAATCTGCGCCGAGCCCAGGTTGGAGGTCATGACGATCACCGTATTGCGGAAATCCACGGTCCGCCCATGACTGTCGGTCAGACGGCCATCCTCAAGCACTTGCAGCAGGATGTTGAACACATCGGTGTGGGCCTTTTCCACTTCGTCGAGCAGGATCACCGAGTAAGGCTTGCGTCGCACCGCCTCGGTCAGATAACCGCCCTCCTCGTAGCCCACGTAGCCCGGTGGTGCACCAATCAGCCGTGCCACGGAGTGCTTCTCCATGAACTCGGACATGTCGATGCGCACCATGGCCTCTTCGGTGTCGAAGAGGAACTCCGCCAGCGCCTTGCACAGCTCGGTCTTGCCCACCCCGGTCGGGCCGAGGAACATGAACGAGCCACTCGGCCGGTTGGGGTCGGCCAGACCGGCACGCGAACGCCTTACAGCGTTGGCCACCGCCACCACGGCCTCTTCCTGGCCAATCACCCGCTCATGCAGCAGGCTTTCCATCTTCAGCAGCTTGTCGCGCTCGCCTTCGAGCATCTTCGACACCGGGATACCGGTCCACTTGGAAACCACCTCGGCAATTTCTTCTTCGGTCACCCGGCTGCGCAGCAGCTGGTTCTCCGGCTTGCCGTGCTGGTCGACCATCTGCAGGCTGCGCTCCAGGTCCGGGATGATCCCGTACTGCAGCTCGGCCATGCGGTTCAGGTCGCCGCGGCGCCGGGCGGCTTCGAGTTCCTGACGCGACTGTTCGATCTGCTGCTGGATCTGTGCCGAGCCGGTGACTTCGGCCTTTTCCGAGGTCCATACCTCTTCGAGGTCGGAGTACTCACGCTCCAGCCGGTCAATCTCGACCTGAAGCTTTTCCAGGCGCTTGAGGGTCGCCTCGTCGGTTTCCTTCTTCAGCGCCTGCGCCTCGACCTTCAGCTGGATCAGGCGGCGCTCCAGGCGGTCCAGCACTTCAGGCTTGGAGTCGATCTCCATGCGAATGCGGCTGGCTGCTTCATCTATGAGGTCGATGGCCTTGTCCGGCAACTGCCGGTCGGTGATGTAGCGATGGCTCAGGCGCGCGGCGGCGATGATCGCACCGTCGGTGATCGCCACCTTGTGGTGGACTTCGTAGCGCTCTTTCAGGCCACGCAGAATGGCGATGGTGTCTTCTTCGCTCGGCTCGTCGACCAGCACTTTCTGGAAACGCCGCTCAAGGGCCGCGTCCTTCTCGATGAACTGCCGGTATTCGTTGAGGGTGGTGGCGCCCACGCAATGCAGCTCGCCCCGCGCCAGGGCCGGCTTGAGCATGTTGCCGGCATCCATGGCGCCCTCGCCCTTGCCCGCGCCGACCATGGTGTGCAGCTCATCGATGAACAGGATGATCTGCCCTTCCTGCTTGGCCAGCTCGTTGAGCAGCGACTTGAGGCGCTCTTCGAACTCGCCACGGAACTTGGCACCGGCGATCAGCGCGCCCATGTCCAGCGACAACAGGCGCTTGCTCTTCAGGCCGTCGGGCACTTCACCGTTGATGATGCGCTGGGCCAGCCCCTCGGCGATGGCAGTTTTGCCCACACCGGGCTCGCCGATCAGTACCGGGTTGTTCTTGGTGCGGCGTTGCAGCACCTGGATGGTGCGGCGAATCTCGTCGTCACGGCCGATCACCGGGTCGAGCTTGCCTTCTTCGGCACGCTTGGTCAGATCGATGGTGTACTTGTCCAGGGCCTGGCGGGATTCCTCGACGTTGGGGTCGTTGACCGCATTGCCGCCGCGCAGGTTGTTGACCGCATTCTCCAGGGCCTTCTTGCTCACACCCTGGCCGAGCAGCAACTTGCCGATCTTGGTGTTTTCATCGAGCGCCGCGAGCAGCACCAGCTCGCTGGAAATGAACTGGTCGCCCTTCTGCTGGGCCAGGCGATCAGCCTGGTTGAGCAGGCGCGCCATGTCCTGCGACAGGTTCACGTCGCCGGTAGGGTTCTGGATCTTCGGCAAGGCGTCGAGTTCTTTACCCAGTTCCTTGCGCAGGCTATTGATGTCGAAGCCGACCTGCATCAGCAGGGGCTTGATGGAACCGCCCTGCTGTTCGAGCAGGGCCTGGAACAGATGCACAGGTTCGATGGCCGGATGATCGAAACCCACGGCCAACGACTGGGCATCGGATAAAGCGAGCTGGAGCTTGCTGGTCAATCTGTCGATACGCATTAGTCACCTTCCTCTTGCGTCAGAGCAGGCCGGAGTAATGAACACACCTGTAAAGAAAACCTGCCGGGTTACCGCTTAGATGCGGACGATTCTGCAGGATTCAAGTGAATGCGGATTGACAGATGTCAGGCGTTGGCCAGCCAGACCAGCGAGGCGAAACGGCCGGTACGGGCGCTGCGCCGGTAGGAGAAGAAACGCGTGTCGGTGTAGGTGTCCAGACCGCCGCCATACACGGCGTCGATGCCGTGTGCGGCCAGGCGCAGGCGCGCCAAGGCATAGATGTCGGCCATGAAGCGCCCGGCGTTGATACTGGGAATGAAGGCCGCAGCGGTTTGCGGGTGGCTGGACACGAAGGCCTCACGCACCTCGCCGCCCACTTCGAAGGACGGCTGGCCGATGGCCGGGCCCAGCCACACCAGAATTTCACCGGGGGCGACCGCCAGGCTGTCGGCGGTGGCCTCCAGCACACCCGCGGCCAGACCGCGCCAGCCGGCATGGGCAGCGGCGACCCGCGTACCGGCACGGTCGCAGAACAGCGCGGGCAGGCAGTCGGCGGTCATGATGGTGCAGGCCACGCCGGACATGGCGGTCCAGCTGGCATCGGCTTCATCGACCCGCGCCGGGTCGGCCTGCACCACGTTGACGCCATGCACCTGGCTCAGCCAGGCCGGCTGCACCTGCAAGGTGTCGGTCAACTGCCGACGATTGCTCGCCACGGCCTGGGCGTCGTCCTGTACATGTGCGCCCAGGTTGAAACTGTCGAACGGCGCCTGGCTGGCCCCACCGGCACGCGTGGTCACGCAGGCACGCACGTTGGCCGGAGCAGGCCAGTCCGGGATCAGCCAGTCGTGTTTCACCCGACGAACGCCTCGCGGTCCTGCTTGAGCAGCGACAGCAGCCAGACGAAATCTTCCGGCAGCGGCGACTCCCAGCGCATGCGCTGGCCGGTGGCCGGGTGGTCCAGCTCCAGGAAGCGGGCATGCAGGGCCTGGCGCGGGAAGGTCTTGAGCGACTCCACCAAGGTCGGGCTGGCAGCCGGCGGAATGCGGAAGCGCCCGCCATAGACCGGGTCACCGATCAGCGGGAAGCCGACATGGGCCATGTGGACGCGGATCTGGTGGGTACGGCCGGTTTCCAGCTTGACCCGCACATGGGTGTGGGAGCGGAAGCGCTCCAGCACGCGGTAGTGACTCACCGCCGGCTTGCCGCCTTCCATCACCGCCATGCGCTGGCGCTGCTGGCCATGACGGCCGATGGGTGCGTCGATCTTGCCGCCGGCGGTGACCACACCGAGTACCACGCATTCATAGATGCGGCTGACGGTACGGCTTTGCAGCTGGTTGACCAGCTGGGTCTGCGCCTGCAGGGTCTTGGCCACCACCATGAGGCCGGTGGTGTCCTTGTCCAGGCGGTGGACGATGCCGGCACGCGGCACATTGACGATGTCCGGCACGTGGTGCAGCAAGGCGTTGAGCAGGGTGCCATCGGCGTGGCCGGCAGCCGGGTGCACCACCAGGCCGGCCGGCTTGTTGATGACCAGGATCTGCTCGTCTTCGTAGACAATGTCCAGCTCGATGTCCTGGGCGACCCACTCACCCTGGGCCTCCTGCTCGGCGGTCAGGTGCAGTACGGAGCCGCCATGGACGGTGTCGCGCGGGCGCAGCACCTGGCCGTCGACGGTCAGGCGACCGTCCTTGATCCAGGTGACAAGACGCGAACGCGAGTATTCGGCGAACAGTTGGGCGGCGACCTGATCGAGGCGTTGACCGCCGGATTCGGACGGCACCTCGGCGCTGAGTTCTATATTTTCGGACATGACCAGACTGGGAGGCGGCTAGCCTTTGGTTTCGGCTGCGCGCTTGTGGTTAAATACGGCGTCATTTGCCCCGGCACTTTTGCGGGGCGCTCATCATAACAGGACGGCCCCGCCCAAGACAGCAGGCCGTTATAGGGACGCAAGCCGCCATGCAAGTGAAACACCTGCTGCTGATCGCCATCCTCGCAACGACCGCGGCCTGCTCGTCGAAAGAAGTCATCGACGAGAACCTGAGCGAAGTCGAGCTGTACCAGCAGGCGCAGAACGACCTGAACAACAAGAGCTACAACAGTGCCACCGAGAAACTCAAGGCCCTGGAGTCGCGCTACCCGTTCGGCCGTTACGCCGATCAGGCTCAACTGGAGCTGATCTACGCGAACTACAAGAACAGCGAGCCGGAAGCCGCCAAGTCGGCCGCCGAGCGTTTCATTCGTCTGCATCCCCAGCACCCCAACGTCGACTACGCCTACTACATGCGCGGCCTGACCTCCTTCGACCAGGACGTCGGCCTGCTGGCGCGCTTCCTGCCCCTGGACCAGACCAAGCGTGACCCGGGCGCAGCGCGTGACTCGTTCAACGAGTTCGCCCAGCTCACCAGCCGCTACCCCAACAGCCGCTACGCGCCAGACGCCAAGCAGCGCATGATCTACCTGCGCAACCTGCTGGCCTCCTACGAAATCCACGTGGCCGACTACTACCTGACCCGTCAGGCCTATGTAGCCGCTGCCAACCGTGGCCGCTACGTAGTGGAGAACTTCCAGGAAACCCCTTCGGTCGGCGACGGCCTGGCGGTGATGGTCGAGTCCTACCAGCGCCTGCACCTGGACGACCTGGCGGCCACCAGCCTGGAAGTGCTGAAGGCCAACTACCCGAACCATCCACAGCTGGCCGGTGGCGAGTTCACCCCGCGCGAGCCGGAAGCCGACAACCGCTCCTGGCTGTCCAAGGCGACCCTGGGCCTGATCGGCAACGGCGCGCCGCTGCCACCGGGCGAGACCCGCGCAAACCAGGACATCGTGCGCCAGTACGAAGAAGCCAAGCAGGCCATTCCGAAGGAACTGTTGCCGGAAAACCAGGCACAGGTCGAGGAAGAAGCGGCCAAGAACGCCGAAGGCAAGAAGAGCCGTTCGTGGTTCAGCTACATGACCTTCGGCCTGTTCGACTAAGCCGAGCGGTTAACGATCAAAGAGGCCCACGGGCCTCTTTGTCGTTTCTGCGGCCATGCTTCGGCGGACTAGCCCGGTCGCCGGGATGGCGCAATGCCTTGCGCCCCTGTGCGGCATTCCCGTCCTTGGCTAAACTGCGCAATCAACTCACTTCGATCGGTTCTCCATGATTCGCATCATTCTCTGGGCAGCCCTGATCCTGGCGGCCATCTGGTTCGTCAAGCGCCTGCTCAATCCGCCCAGCCGCAAACCCGCTGCCGATGCCTCGGCTCAGGATGCTCCCGCGCCCATGGTGCGCTGTGCGCAATGCGGCGTTCATCTGCCTCGCGACCGTGCATTGAGCCAGGAACAGCAATGGTATTGCAGCGAGGCTCACCGGCTCCAAGGCCCCGCCTCACGTGAGCGTTGAGCCACTGTCCCTCAACAGCCCCCTGGCCCAGCGCATCCTGCGGCTCTACCACCTCTACCGGCTGATCATCGGCATCATGCTGGTGCTGCTGGTGTCCAGCGACATGGATGTCGAACTGCTGGACATGAGCAATCCCGGCCTGTTCCGCGCCGGCTGCTGGATCTACCTGGTCACCAACATCCTGGTGGTGGTGCTGCTCGAGCGCCCCCGGCACAAGGCCCTGATGTTCAGCCTGGCGCTGAGCGATGCGATCCTGCTGTCGGGGCTGTTCTATGCCGGCGGCGGCACTGCCAGCGGCATCGGCAACCTGCTGATCGCCTCGGTGGCAATTAGCAATATCCTGTTGCGCGGGCGGGTCGGTCTGTCGATTGCCGCCGTGTCGGCCATCGGCATCATCTACCTGACCTTCTACCTCAGCTTCGACAACCCCAAGGTCGCCAATGACTACGTGCAAGCCGGCAGCCTGGGCGCCCTGTGCTTCGCCGTCGCCTTGCTGATGCAGGCGTTGACCGCACGCTTGCGCCTGAGCGAGGTCCTGGCCGAGCAACGCGCCGTGGATGTGGATAACCTCGAAGAACTCAACGGCCTGATCCTGCAGCGCATGCGCACCGGCATTCTGGTACTGGATGCCAACCGACGCATTCTGCTGATCAACCAGGCCGCCCATGCGCTGCTAGGCCACGAGCGTCTGAACGGCGAAGTTCTGGATGACTACTGCCCGGCCCTGGTCGAGCGCCTCAGGCACTGGCGCATGAACCCGGTGCGGATCACCGAGAGCTTGCGCACCTCTCCCGCCGGGCCGGTGCTGCAGGCCAGCTTCGCCACCCTGAACCGCCACGACCAGCAACAGACCCTGGTGTTTCTCGAAGACCTCTCGCAGGTCGCCTTGCAGGCCCAGCAGCTCAAGCTGGCGGCGCTGGGGCGGCTGACCGCCGGCATCGCCCATGAAATCCGCAACCCGCTGGGCGCCATCGGCCACGCGGTGCAACTGCTGGAAGAATCGGAAGAACTCAGTACGCCCGACCGGCGTCTGGCGCAGATCATCCATGACCAGTCACGGCGCATCAACGTGGTGATCGAAAACGTCCTGCAGCTGTCGCGCCGCCGCGAAGCCGCGCCACAACAGTTGAACCTCGCTGCCTGGCTGGAAGACTTCGTCAGCCAGTGGCGCGCCAGCGCGCCGCCCCGGCACCAGTTGCACTGCGAGATCGGCGACGGAGCGCTGAGCACGCGCATGGACCCCGAGCACCTGACCCAGGTGCTGACCAACCTGGTGCATAACGGTCTGCGCCACAGCGGCCAGGTGCATGAGCAGGCGCAGGTCTGGTTGCGGCTTTATCACCAGCCAGGCAGCCACTTGCCGGTTCTAGATGTACTCGATGATGGTGCCGGGGTCTCCGAGCAGCACCTGGGCAAAATGTTCGAGCCCTTTTTCACCACCGAAACCAAAGGCACGGGGCTGGGTCTGTACCTGTCCCGTGAGCTGTGTGCCAGCAACCAGGCGCATCTGGACTATGCCCTGCGGCCCGAAGGCGGCAGTTGCCTGCGCATTACCTTCGCCCACCCGTTCAAGTTGAGTTGAGCATGACTTCAAGGCAGAAGATCCTCATCGTTGACGATGAGCCGGACATCCGCGAACTCCTGGAAATTACCCTGGGCAGGATGAAACTCGACACCCGCGCCGCCCGCAACGTGGCCGAGGCTCACGACTGGCTCAGACGCGAGCCCTTCGACCTGTGCCTGACCGACATGCGCCTGCCGGACGGCAACGGCCTGGAACTGGTGCAGCACATCCAGCAGCAGCACCCGCAGCTGCCAGTGGCGATGATCACCGCCCATGGCAACCTCGACCTGGCGATCAACGCCCTCAAGGCCGGCGCCTTCGACTTTCTCACCAAACCGGTGGACCTCACCCGCCTGCGCGAGCTGGTTGGCAGCGCGCTACGCCTGCGCAGCGGCACCGACCAGCAGCACAGCATCGACAGCCGCCTGCTGGGCGATGCCCCGCCGATGCGCACCCTGCGCAAGCAGATCAGCAAGCTGGCGCGCAGCCAGGCGCCGATTTACATCAGCGGCGAATCCGGCAGCGGCAAGGAGCTGGTGGCACGCTTGATCCACGAACAGGGCCCGCGCATCGACAAGCCCTTCGTACCGGTCAACTGCGGCGCCATTCCATCGGAACTGATGGAAAGCGAATTCTTCGGCCATCGCAAAGGCAGCTTTACCGGTGCCCATGAAGACAAGCCCGGCCTGTTCCAGCTCGCCGACGGTGGCACGCTGTTCCTCGACGAAGTCGCCGACCTGCCACTGGGCATGCAGGTCAAACTGCTGCGGGTCATCCAGGAGAAGGCCGTGCGCAGCATCGGCGGCCAGCAGGAGCAGGTGGTGGACGTGCGCCTGCTGTGCGCCACCCACAAGGACCTGGCCCAGGAAGTCAGCGCCGGGCGTTTTCGCCAGGACCTCTACTACCGACTGAACGTCATCGAGCTGCGCGTGCCGCCCTTGCGCGAGCGCCGCGAAGACATCGAGCCCCTGGCCGCCAGCATGCTGCAGCGCCTGGCTGCCAGCTATGCACAGCCGTTGGCGCGCCTGCATCCACAAGCGCTGGAAACCCTGAAGAATTACCGCTTTCCGGGCAACGTGCGGGAGCTGGAGAACATGCTGGAGCGGGCCTACACCTTGTGCGAAGACGACCAGATCCTCGCCAGCGACCTGCGTCTGGCCGACTGTTCGCCGACCCCGGAAGGCGACAGCCCCTGCCTGGCCAGCATCGATAACCTGGAGGATTACCTGGAGAGCATCGAACGCAAGCTGATCCTCCAGGCCCTGGAGGAAACCCGCTGGAACCGCACCGCCGCCGCGCAGCGGCTGAACCTGTCGTTCCGCTCGATGCGCTATCGGCTCAAGAAGCTGGGGCTGGACTGAGCGCTCAGGAGAACAAGCGAGCCGGCGAGTAAGGCGCCGGGTCGATGACTGGCGGCTGGTCCAGCAGCAGGTCGGTGAGCAACTGGCAGGAGGCCGGCGCCAGTACCAGGCCATTGCGGAAGTGCCCGCAGTTGAGCCACAGCCCTTCGAACCCCGGCACTGCGCCAATGAACGGAATACCTTCCGGCGAGCCGGGGCGCAGGCCCGCCCAATGGCCGACCACTTCGGCCTGCGCCAGCGCTGGCAACAGCTCGATGGCCGAGGCCTTGAGGCTTTCCAGCGCCTCGTCCGTAGGGGTCTTGTCGAAACCTTGGTACTCCAGGGTGCTGCCCACCAGAATGTGCCCGTCACGCCGAGGGATGGCGTAGCGCCCCTTGGCCAGCACCATGCTGGGCAGGAAGTCTTGCGCACACTTGAACAGAATCATCTGGCCCTTGACCGGCTCCACCGGCAGGTCGATACCGAGCGGTTTGAGCAGCTCGCCGCTCCAGGCTCCGGCACTGAGCACGACACGCTCGCTGCGCAGTACTTGATCACCGAGGGCGACGCCCGTGATGCGCCCGCCTTCATACTGCAGCCCGGTAACGGCGCTGGCTTCGCGTATTTCGACATTCGTCATGCCGCGCAGCGCGGCCTTGAGCGACTTGACCAGCCGCGGATTGCGCACGTTGGCGACCTCGGCCATGTAGATGGCGCTGCGGTAACCGCTGCCGAGCACCGGCACCGCATCGTAGACCGCCGACAGGTCGACACGGCTCAGTGGCCGCCCCTCACGTTGCGCCCAGGCCAGCGCCTGCTCTTCGTCGTCGAGGTCCAGCCAATACAGGCCGGTAACATGCACCTCGGGGTCCAGGCCGGTCTGCTCGAACAGCCGCGCGCCCAGCTGTGGATAGAAGTCCTGCGACCAATGCGCCAGCGCGGTGACCGCCGCGCTATAGCGCCAGGGGTAGAGCGGCGAAACGATACCGCCGCCGGCCCAGGAAGACTCGCGCCCCACCTCGGCACGCTCCAGCAGACACACCCGCTGCCCGGCCTGCGCCAGGTTGAAGGCCGTCAACAGGCCTATGACACCACCACCGACCACCACCACGTCTTGCCTGGACATTCTGCTCTCTGGTTACGCTAAAAGAAGGGTTATCAACGGCCCCAACAGTCCCTGGCCGTCATGCCACCTGTTGCTCCGGGGTTGGTGCGCGCACCGGTATTGGTGATGGTGAACACACCGCACCTGTCATTGGCCATCAGCCCTCTACCGGTGGCCGCCAGGCTGTACTCCTGGGCGTTCAGGTTGGCGGCGATGGTGTAAAAGTCGTTGCCGGCCGACACGGTAGGCGCCGCCGTATTGGCATTGCCGTTGTAGGTGCCGACCCGCGAATAGAAGCGTTCCAGGGCCTGCGCCTGCTCGGTCAGCAGGCTGGCGATCGCCGCCCGCTGGGTGCGCCTGACGTACTCGGTGTAGCTGGGGTACGCAATGGCGGCAAGGATACCGACAATCACCACCACAATCATGAGTTCGATCAAGGTAAAGCCACGGTTGCTGGATCGCATGAATGCTCCTTTCTACTGGATCTGGCGCCACATGATGCGTTGGAAGATATTCGTACCAGGAGGGTTGGGGACTGCCATGGGCCCTGAGGCACTCAGAACGTATTTGATGTCAGGAACCCCGCCCGTTCCCAAAACGATAGCAGCCACGACTGGGGTCCCCGCGAACCCCATGCCTGACACTATGGAGTCGGAAGCATTGATTTTCCCATCACCATTGGTATCCAGCACCGGGTAGCTGAACATGTTGCCGGTGACGGCATCCAGTTCGAACAGGCGACCGCTACCAACGCTTTCACAGGGGTCTGTGGAGTTCACCGCCGCAGAGGTAAAGAGAATACGATTGCGCAGCGATTGCGCCGGAAAAATCACCCGCTCCCCAAGGTACGGTGCAGCCGTAGCCAATGGCAGATACCAACCCTTGCGGGTGCTCCAGTCCATACCGTTGCTGGTCGAGGTGAAGTAGGTTGCGTTGCTGCCGGTAACCGTTCCATTGATTGCCTGCGGCTGCAGGTTACCCTGGACGATATTACCCGCCCCGCCTTCTGCATCCCAGATGGCATAGAAAGCCTGCTGGGCGGTAGTCTGCTTGTCGCTAAGCTCGCTGAATTTGCCGGTGCCGAAATAGACCAGCTTGCCATTCTGCGGATGGTCCAGCAGCAACGGTTGTACGGTGATGGGCTGAGCGGCACCACCCGGAGCCGTGAACAGTGGCTGGCCATTGAACGCCAGCTTCCAGTTACCAGGGCTGGCATCACTAAGATCGAACTTCCACATCCGCCCCTTGAGATCGCCGGCATAAGCGGCCTGCACCACGTTCTGCGCGTTGACCCGCAACCTGACTGAAGACAAACCGTTGTCAGTTTCGTTGTTCAACTGCGGCGTCTGGATCTCAGTAATGAACTCGCCGGTATTGGCGTTGATGACATACAGCGAGGCTCGCCCCGTGAAGCTTCCATAGCCATTGCCAATCACCATGATGCCGGTGCCATTGGCCATGCGTGCCACATCGGGTTTGGAGTAGGCATACCCCAGGTTGTTGAATTTGTTGGCTGGAGTGGAGGCGTCTGGCGCCTTGATCTCCCAGAGTGCCGTTGGGGTGTTGCTGCCTGCATCGAACAGCTTGACGGCGAAGTACGCCTTGCCTCCCGCGCCGGTCGCGCCATAGGCCACTGTGCGCCAAGGCGAACCTGCACCGGCCTGGGTATCGAAGACCGAAATGGGTCCGTCGACCGTAAACTTATGCGCCCCGGAGCCATAGGACGTGGAAGCCACAGTGGCTAACGAGGTGAGCGCCGATGACGGCATGAAAGCGTAGCGACGCGTACCTTGCTGGCTATTGTTTTCGGCATTGATAACGTTAAAGAAACCATCGTTGGAGTTGGCCAGCAGGCTGTTGGTCATGCCGGCAGCCTTGCTTGTCAGATAGTCCGAATAACTGGTATCACCGGCCAGGCTCACAGCGGTCTTGTCACCTGGCATCGCGGTAACCAGCGGAGAATTGACAATGTCACCCAGCAGCTGCGTTCGAGTCCGCAGGGCAGCATTGGCCGTCCCCTTGCTCCAGTTGATAAGCGTTGTGCCCGAAACCCCGCTGGGCAGGGTGGCGTTGATCGCCGACTGCTGGTCCGGGGAGAAATTATTGAAGTCCAAGGCGATGCGTGCCGGTGTGGCAGTGTTCCAAGACTCAAAGACGGTACTGGCACCGCTGGTGATGGTGCTGTCGGTGGTCCAGAGAATCGCCCCGGGAGTACCGGTAGTCGCATTCACTTGGTAGGCGCGGATCGTACCGTGCCAATCGGCAGGGTCATAGCGCGTCTCGTAAAAGCGCGTGCCGGTCTGCAAGGTAGAGGTACTTGCAGCGCCACCGCCCCCGGAACCGGCCTTGGCATAAATATCGCCAAGGGTCAGGCTCAGTGCTGTGTTCAGTGCGGCGCTGTCGTTGGCCTGGAAGTACCGGCCTCGGCCATGGGTACTATCCGCCGCATCGATCAGCATCTGGTCATTGGTGGTGAAGCCTACGGTATAGGTGCTCATGTTCTGCACCGAAAAACCCGCCGTGTCCCAGCTCTTGCCCGTCAAGTCGCCGCCCGGCGTGCGCGAATCCCGACGCATGTCGATGTCGTAGGCAAACTTGGCAATGTCATCGAGATACAGCGTATCGCCTTCGTCATCACCGCCCGGCCCGTCGTTGGCGATACGGTCCCAGTTGGGCAGCCAGCCGTTGGGGTCGTCCGGATCGTTGTTGGGAAAGGTCCTGTCATAGGTGGGCAGGCCATCGGTGATCACCACACCGTAGTTCTTCTGGCAGCGGTACTGGATGGGGCTGGTGTAGGTCGCTGGCGAACCGTTATAGGCCGGGTATGGCGAAAGACCGCGAAAGTATCGCGTGACCTGGTAGTAGGTTTCCGCCAACGGGGTATTGGCCTCGGCCTTGAGGTTGGCGATGGCGTTGCGCAGGTTGTTGTAGTTGGTATCGGCGGTCTGCTGGCTAACAGCGGCTTGGTAGGCATTGGCTGCCACCGGCGAGAGATCGGCCACCAGTTGTTTGATGCTCCCTCCCGGCCCGAGGTCGCCGCCAGGGATGGGTGGGTTGTAGGCGGCCAGACCAATGCGCAGCGCGCGGTTGTTCTGCACCAGGTTCTGCGCCACGGATATGGCCGTGGTCAGGCGGCTTTGAGTGGGGATGCCTGAAACGCTTCGCCCCGCGTTGACCTCGGAGACCAGCCAGGATAGGTAGTTGATCGGGTAACGGGTATTGCCCGAGCCGGCCGGGTCGGCCAGGGTGATGCAGATGATCGCGTTGGAGTTTCTGTAGAACGCATAGGCGTTGGTGCCACTGCAGCCATTTCTGCTCAGGTTGCCGACGAACACGTAATCGGCTGTTCCGTTACTGACCTGGTTGCCTTGCGAATAGCCACAGAAGATCAGAAAGCAGCTGTACACCGGGGTATAGATCGGCCCGTTGTTGACGGACGGGTTGTAGCCCGTGGCGGTGATGATGGTGTCCATACTGCCGGAGTTATCCACTTGCAGCATGACGTTGGGCGTGACCGCCGGCGCACTGAGCAGTGGCACCTGGGCCGGGTTGAAGGCATAGGTCGGCGCGGCCAGGTACAACCCCAACAAGGCCCCCGCCAGATACCTGCCCACGTGCAGCAGGGCCTTAGCAATTGGCATAGATACTCTCCAGTACAGTACGCGACGGTCCTTGAATGGCCACGGCGGTCACCCGGTACAACGTCGCCGAGCCACTGCAGTTGGGTGGCCGCTGCACCGGACTTGCCGTGGTGCCCAGGTTCTGGATGGCGTAGAAAGCGCCATCGCCGACTGCTACCCAGGTGACCGCCCCCCCCGATCCCGAACCCGCTCGGGTCACGATGGTGGAATCGGTCGGCGGCAAGCAGGCGGTAGCATTGGCGCACTGGGCCAGCTGAAAGCTGGCATTGATCTGCGACTCGCCCACACGCAATACCGCTTCGGCGGTCTGGAAGGTCTGGTTGCGCAGGCTCACGCTGCCGGCCATCTTCTCCTGCAGGCTGGCGTTCTGCATGGACGAGATGCCGAGCATGGTCAGCAGCAGCAGGAACACCAGGCTGACCAGCAGCACCATGCCTCGCTGGCGGGACGGCGCATTGCGCAACGGGGTCATTGCCACCCTCTCCTTTCTTGTTTCATGAAATAGCCGATCACAACCGGTTACGCAGGTAAGCGACGACCGAGTAGGCCTGGTCCCTGACCCGGCCATCCGGGTCTCGCAGCGTCAATGCAATACGCACACTGCGAACCTCTGCAGCGCTAGCCGCCGTGAGATTGTTGACGTAGGTCATCGGGCTGCCCGCCAGGCCGAAGGTAATCTGAAAGTCGATCACGTTCTGCAGCAAAGGCTGAGGTGTCGCAGTCAGCTGGCTCCTTACGCTAAGGGTGTTATTGGCGAAGCTGTAGAACAGCTGCCGCAACGGGAAAGCTGTCTGTCCGGCAGCCGGCGCCCTGGCGCCGGCAAACAGCTGGGACGCAGTCTGGCAGTTGGACAGAATGGTCCAGGTGGGCGAGGTGCCTGTCGTGCCGATATCAGCGGTGACCAGCGTCAGGGTGCTGGTGGTGCTATCCCACAGGATAGGATTGTTCAGCGCCACCGTCGTGGTCCGGGAAATCTCTGGCGCTGTCGGCGCCAAGGTGTAGCTGTCAGTGCCCAGGCAGCCGTACATGCCGGTCATGCGCAGTTCCTGCACCATCTTGCTGAGCACGAAGCGTGCATCTTCCTGCATGCGCGCTGCCGAGCCCTGGCTGGCGAAGGTGCCACGCGCGGCGATGAACACCTGCACCACACCGGCACTGATCACCAGGCCCAGCACCAGGGCCACCATGATTTCCACCAGCCCGAAACCGCGCACCCGAGACTTCATGGTGTCGCTCCGGTGGTTGTCACACCGATCTGCGAACGGATCTGAAATGAACGCTGGTTGCCGGATGCCGTCGCCGCCAGCGCCTGATCACTGGCGCTGGCGGCGCGGGTGTCGTTCCACAGGATGGTGATGGTCACCACCTGCCCGTTCACCGCGATGCTGCTGTTGGCGCCATCGGTGCCGGCGAGGTTGGTCACGTTTTGTTGAAAGTCGTTCAGGTCGATGGAACGGGCGTCGGTGCCCCGCGCTGGTGTTGCTGCCAGGTTGGCCAGCGCGTAGGTGGCGAGCACATTGGTCGAGCCATTGCCCGTGGCGTTACCGATCACGTTGGCGCGGATGCGGTCCATCATGTCGTAGGCGATGAAGCTGGCCTGGCTGCTCATCGCCGAACTGTCGGTGTATTTCAGCGCATTGAGCTGGATGGCCGCGGCGCCCAGCAAGCCGATGGCCAGGATCAGTACCGAAATCAGCACCTCGATCAGGGTCATGCCCGCCTGGGGTACTCGGCCGGCCTTACGCATTGCAGTTCCCATTCAGAACGATCCTGCCGGTCAGACAGACAGTGAGGGTGCGGGTGATCGAGCCACGGGTGTAGGTCATGGTCACCGCATTGGCCGGCGAAGAAACCCCACCCAGGTTGTTGAAATCGATTGCAGCGACATTCCCGGTATTGATCGCCGCACCGCTGCTCATGTCCAGGAAGTTACGGATGGCCGGGTTGTTGCTATTGGTGGGGTCTGTCACCTGCAACGCCGTGGTCCAGTCGCTGCCGCTGACCGGCGCGATACGCAGGGTGATGCCGCGGTTGATCGCCTCCAGGCGCGTGTAGTTCAGCGCCCGCTGCAGTTCGCTGACTTCGGTTTCGGCGCGGTTGTTCTGGATCGAACTGCTGAAGCTGGGAATGGCGATGGCCGCCAGGATGCCAACCAGCGACACAGTGACTAACAATTCGACGAGGGTGAAGGCCTTGGCGTGATGACGCATCGAGTGTCTCCTTGACGGGACGACTATAAAGCCGCTGCAACACTTAACAACGCTTATAAGGATATACGGTGCTTTTTCGCTGACGAGTGTGAAGCACCTCTTCCAAGGAGGGAAGAGACATGAAACAGAGCGGTTTCACCCTGGTAGAGCTGTTGATCGCCCTGGCCATCCTCAGCCTGCTGATTGGCACCGCCGCGCCCGGCCTGGGCGAGCTGTACGAGAACCAGCAACGGCTCACCGCCGCGCGGGAACTGGCCAGCGGCATTCGTGCGGCACGCGTGGCGGCGATCAGCCGCAACCAGAAGGTGACCATCCAGGCCATCGACCAGGACTGGAGCTACGGCTGGCAGATCATTGCCGAACACAACACCGGCCGCCCGGATGGACCGCTGCTGGTCGAACGCGCGCTCGATGGCCGGGTGCGTATCGTGGGCAACAGCAAGGTGGCGGAGAAGCTCAGCTTTTCAGGGTTGGGCGGGTTGCTGGGAGCGGCCAACGGCACCCTGCATGTCTGCCAGCCCCGGCAGACGAGCAGCGACTACCAGGTGATCGTGGCGATCACCGGGCAGGTCCGGCTGGCAGAGCGGCGCGTGGAGCATCCGCCCTGCGGTTAACCGACGTTCTTGACGCGCAATTCCTTGGGCATCGAGAAAGTGATGTTCTCCGGGCGCCCGTCCAGCTCTTCGGCCCCAGCGGCGCCCCAGGCCTGGAGTTGCTGGATCACGCCGCGCACCAGCACTTCCGGCGCCGAGGCGCCAGCGGTAATGCCGACGTTGTTCACACCGTCGAACCAGCTGCGCTGCAGGTCTTCGGCGCCATCGATCAGGTAGGCCGGAGTTTCCATGCGCTCGGCCAGCTCGCGCAGGCGGTTGGAGTTGGAGCTGTTCGGGCTGCCCACCACCAGTACCACGTCACATTCGCTGGCCAGTTGCTTGACGGCATCCTGGCGGTTCTGGGTGGCGTAGCAGATGTCGTCCTTGCGCGGCCCGCCGATGGCCGGGAAGCGCTGGCGCAAGGCGTCGATGACCCGACTGGTGTCATCCATCGACAGCGTGGTCTGGGTCACGAAGGCCAGACGCTCGGGGTCCTTGACCTGCAGGTTGGCAACATCGTCTTCGTCTTCCACCAGGTAGATGGCCCCGCCGTTGCTGGCGTCGTATTGGCCCATGGTGCCTTCCACCTCGGGGTGACCTTCATGACCGATGAGGATGCATTCACGACCATCGCGGCTGTACTTGGCCACCTCGATGTGCACCTTGGTCACCAGCGGGCAGGTAGCATCGAACACCTTGAGGCCGCGCGCGGCTGCCTCATTGCGCACCGCCTGGGACACGCCGTGAGCGCTGAAGATCACGATGACGTCGTCCGGCACCTGATCCAGTTCCTCGACGAAGATCGCCCCGCGCGAACGCAGGTCTTCGACCACGAACTTGTTGTGTACCACTTCATGGCGCACGTAGATCGGCGGCCCGAATACCTCGAGGGCGCGGTTGACGATTTCGATCGCGCGATCCACGCCGGCGCAGAAACCGCGGGGGTTGGCGAGTCTGATTTGCATGCTGTGCCTCGGCTGCGTCTGGCGCTTGCGTAAGGTTACTGGAGCGGCGCCTGGCGGCCGGGGCCGCCACGGCTCGGAATGCGGCCTGGCTCAGGAAGCCAGCGCCGTGACCTCAAGGATGCTGACTTCGAACTCCAGCGCCTTGCCGGCCAGCGGATGGTTGAAGTCGATGGTCACCTGCTGGTCGTCGAAGGCTTTGACCACACCGGGCAGCTCAGTGTTGGCCGCGTCGTTGAAGATCACCAGCAGGCCTTCGGACAGCTCCATGCCTTCGAACTGCGAGCGTGCCATGGTTTGCACGTTCTGTGGGTTGTGCTGACCAAAGGCGTTCTCTGGCGGGATGCGCACGCTCTTGTGGTCGCCCGCCTTGAAGCCGAAGATCGCCGCTTCGAAGCCTGGCAGCAGGTTGCCGTCACCGACCTTGAAGGTGGCCGGCGCCTTGTCGAAGGTGCTGTCGACGGTGTCGCCATTTTCCAGGCGCAGCGCGAAATGCAGCGTCACCTGGGTGTTCTGAGCGATCCGAGTCTCAGCCTGTGGGGAGTGCTCAGTCATGGGCGGCCTCTGTACGTTTGTTGCTCTTGAACATGTCCAGCGCCAGCATCACCGCACCGACGGTGATCGCGCTGTCGGCGACGTTGAACGCCGGGAAGTACCAGCGGTTCTGCCAGTGCACCAGGATGAAGTCGATGACATGGCCCAGCACCACGCGGTCGTAGAGGTTGCCGATGGCACCGCCCAGCACCAGTGCCAGGGCCACCGCCAGCCAGGTGTCGTTGCGTCCCAGGCGCTTGAGCCAGACCACCAGCACGCTGCTGACCACCAGGGCGATCAGCGCGAACAGCCAGCGCTGCCAGCCAGCGCTGTCAGCCAGGAAGCTGAAGGCCGCGCCGGTGTTGTAGGCCAGGGTCCAGCTGAAGTAGTCCGGAATCACGATGATCTGCTGGTACAGGTTCAGCGAGTGCTCGAAGTAGTACTTGCTGGCCTGGTCGATGACCAGTACCAGCACACTCAGCCACAGCCAGGACAAGCGACCGAAACGGCCCGCAGCGTGATCAGGCATAGTGGCGCACCTCACCGGCACCGCTGATGTTGTCGACGCAGCGACCGCAGATTTCCGGATGTTCGGCATGGCTGCCGACGTCTTCGCGGTGGTGCCAGCAGCGTGCGCACTTGGCGTGGGCCGACTTGACCACCTTGAGCTTGAGCCCGGCGACCTCGGTGACCACGGCATCGGCCGGCGCTGCCGCGAACGGCGCGACGCTGGCGGTGGAGGTGATCAGCACGAAGCGCAGTTCGTTGCCCAGCTTGCCCAGGTCGGCGCCCAGGGAGTCTTCGGCGTACAGGGTCACTTCGGCCTGCAGGTTGCCGCCGATGGCCTTGGCCGCGCGCAGGTTTTCCATTTCCTTGTTGACCGCCGCCTTCACCGCCATGACACGCTCCCAGTAGGCGCGGTCCAACTCGAAGCCTTCCGGCAGTTCGCTCAGGCCCTGGTACCAGGTATTGAGCATCACCGATTCGTTGCGCTCGCCCGGCAGGAACTGCCACAGCTCGTCGGCGGTGAATGCCAGGATCGGCGCGATCCAGCGCACCAGCGCCTCGGCGATGTGGAACAGCGCGCTCTGGCAGGAGCGCCGCGCGGTGCTGTCGGCACCGGTGGTGTACTGGCGGTCCTTGATGATGTCCAGGTAGAAGCCGCCCAGCTCCTGCACGCAGAAGTTGTGGATCTTCGAGTAGACGTTCCAGAAGCGGTATTCGCCGTAGTGCTCCTCCAGCTCGCGTTGCAGCAGCAGCGCACGGTCCACGGCCCAGCGGTCCAGCGCCAGCATCTGGTCGGCCGGCAGCAGGTCGGTGGCCGGATTGAAGCCGGACAGGTTGGAGAGCAGGAAGCGCGCGGTGTTGCGGATACGCCGGTAGGCATCGGCGCTGCGCTGCAGGATCTGCTCGGAAACGGCCATTTCACCCGAGTAGTCGGTGGCCGAAACCCACAGACGCAGGATGTCGGCGCCCAGGGTGTCGTTGACCTTCTGCGGCTCGATGGTGTTACCCAGCGACTTGGACATCTTGCGGCCGTTCTCGTCCACGGTGAAGCCGTGGGTCAGCAGCTCGCGGTACGGCGCATGGCCGTCGATGGCGCAACCGGTCAGCAGCGAGGAATGGAACCAGCCACGGTGCTGGTCGGAGCCTTCCAGGTACAGATCGGCACGCGGGCCCTGTTCGTGGCCAATGTCATGCGAGCCACGCAGTACGTGCCAGTGGGTGGTGCCGGAGTCGAACCACACGTCCAGGGTGTCGCTGATCTTGTCGTAGCTGGCGGCTTCGTCGCCCAGCAGCTCGGCGGCGTCAAGCTTGAACCAGGCCTCGATGCCCTGTTTCTCGACACGCTGGGCCACTTCTTCCATCAGCTCGACGGTACGCGGGTGCAGCTCGCCGCTTTCCTTGTGCAGGAAGAACGGGATCGGCACGCCCCAGTTGCGCTGGCGCGAGATGCACCAGTCCGGGCGGTTGGCGATCATCGAGTGCAGGCGCGCCTGCCCCCAGGCTGGAACGAACTTGGTCTGGTCAATGGCCTGCAGCGAACGCTCGCGCAGGCTGGCACCGCTGGCCGGCTGGCGGTCCATGCCGACGAACCACTGCGCGGTGGCGCGGTAGATCAGCGGGGTCTTGTGGCGCCAGCAGTGCATGTAGCTGTGGTTGATGGTTTCGGTGTGCATCAGGCAGCCGACTTCCGCCAGCTTGTCGATGATGTTCTGGTTGGCCTTGAAGATGAACTGGCCGCCGAAGAACTCCAGGGACTCGACATACACGCCGTTGCTCTGCACCGGGCTGAGGATCTCGTCGTTGCTCATGCCGTAGTTCTTGCACGAGTTGAAGTCGTCCACGCCGTACGCCGGGGCGCTGTGGACCACGCCGGTGCCGGCGCCCAGCTCGACGTACTCGGCCAGGTACAGCGGCGACAGGCGGTCGTAGAACGGATGACGGAAGTTGATCAGCTCCAGCGCCTTGCCGGTCGCGGTGGCGACGACCGAACCCTCGCGCTTGTAGCGCGCCAGGCAGGCCTGCACCAGCTCTTCAGCGAGCACCAGCAGGCGGTCGCCGATATCGACCAGGGCATAGGTGAATTCAGGGTGGACGTTCAGCGCCTGGTTGGCCGGAATGGTCCAGGGCGTGGTGGTCCAGATGACGATCGCGGCAGGCTTGTCCAGCGCCGGCAGGCCGAACGCGGCGGCCAGCTTGGCTTCGTCGGCAACCGGGAAGGCCACATCGATGGTCGCGGACTTCTTGTCCTGGTACTCGACTTCCGCTTCGGCCAGCGCCGAACCGCAATCGAAACACCAGTTCACCGGCTTGAGGCCCTTGAACACGAAGCCGCCCTTGACCATCTCGGCCAGGGCGCGGATTTCACCGGCCTCGTTGGCGAAGTTCATGGTCAGGTACGGGTTGCTCCAGTCGCCCAGAACGCCCAGACGGATGAACTCGGCCTTCTGGCCCTCGACCTGCTCGGCGGCATAGGCGCGGCACAGTTCGCGGGTCTGGTCGGCGCTGAGGTTCTTGCCGTGGGTGACCTCGACCTTGTGCTCGATCGGCAGACCGTGGCAGTCCCAACCCGGTACATACGGCGCGTCGAAGCCGGCCAGGGTCTTGGAACGCACGATCATGTCCTTGAGGATCTTGTTCAGTGCATGACCGATGTGAATCTTGCCGTTGGCATAGGGCGGGCCGTCGTGCAGGACGAACTTGGGACGGTCCTTGCCGATTTCGCGCAGCTTCTGGTACAGGCCAATGCTGTCCCAACGCTGCAGCGTCTGCGGCTCGCGCTGGGGCAGGCCGGCCTTCATCGGGAAGGCGGTGTCCGGAAGATTAAGCGTGGCTTTGTAATCGGTCATTTCAGGCTCTTGGTAAGAATGTGCAAATGAAAAGTCTGCGCTCGCCCGCACGGCACTCGACTGCAGCTCATGGACGCTCGTCGGGTTGACCATGCCAATGGGCACGGGCGGCGGCGACGTCCGCATTGATCGCCGCCTTGAGGGCCTCCAGCGAGGCGAAACGCTGCTCATCACGCAGCTTGTGGTGGAACACCACCGTCAAACGCCGGCCATAGAGATCACCAGCAAAATCCAGAACATGCACTTCCAGGTGGGCGCTGCCGTCGCCGGCCACGGTAGGCCGCACGCCGATGTTGGCGACACCGGGCCAGGCCTTGCCATCGATCAGCGTGCTGACCAGGTAAACGCCGCTCAGCGGGACCCGACGGCGCTTGAGCTGCACGTTGGCGGTCGGCGTGCCCAGCTGGCGCGCCAGCTTCTGGCCATGCAGCACACGCCCGGCGATGCCGAACGGGCGGCCCAGCAGGTGCTCGGCCAGGGTGAAATCGGCCTGCCCCAGGGCATCGCGGACCTTGGTACTGCTGACCCGCATGCCGTCGATCTCGACGGTCTGCGCCGCCTCGACGCTGAAACCCTGAGCGGCACCCGCCTGGCGCAGGAAGTCGAAATCGCCGGAACGGTCATGACCGAAGCGGAAATCGTCGCCCACTTCCAGATGCTTCACGCCCAGGCCGTCGATCAGGATAGTGTCGACAAACTCGGTGGCGCTCAGGCCGCCAAGGCGCTGATTGAAAGACAGGCACAACACCCGGTCAACGCCCTCGCCACGCAGCAGCTCGATCTTGTCGCGCAGGCGTGCCAGGCGCGGCGGGGCACTGTCGGGGGTGAAGAATTCGCGGGGCTGTGGCTCGAAGATCACCACGCAGCTGGGCACGCCCAGCTCGACCGCGCGCTCGCGCAGGCGCGCCAGGATCGCCTGGTGGCCACGGTGGACGCCGTCGAAGTTGCCAATGGTGGCGACGCAGCCCCGGTGCTGGGGGCGCAGGTTGTGAAGGCCTCTAACCAGCTGCATAACGCGCATCTTGCTCATAAAGTGGCCGATTATACCCAGACAATGCCCGCTACGACAGAAGCCTTACGACTTGATCGCCTTGCGGGCGAAATGCCGCAGACGAAAGCCCAGCAGCAGCAGCATGGCAAAGTAGGCCGCGGCGCCGGCAGCCACCAGAACCCCCAGACGCAGCAGACGCTCAAGCATGCCACCCTGCTCCCAGGCCGGCATCAGGTGCATCAGTGCCAGCAGCACACCGGCCATCACCACCACCGCCACGCACAGCTTGCCCAGGAACAGCGGCCAGCCAGGCTGCGGCTGAAACAGTCGCTGCCGGCGCAGTTGCCAGAACAGCAGCAGCGCATTGAGCGTCGCCCCGACGCTGATGGCCAGGGCCAGCCCGGCGTGCTGCAGCGGTACGATGAAAGCCAGGTTGAGCAGTTGCGTGACCACCAGAGTGAACACGGCGATCTTCACCGGGGTTCGGATGTTCTGCTGGGCATAGAAACCGGGCGCGAGCACCTTGATGAGGATGATGCCCAACAGCCCTACCGAATAGGCAATCAGCGCGTGCTGGGTCATCAGCGCATCATGGGCATCGAACTTGCCGTACTGGAACAGCGCGACGGTCAGCGGCTCGGCGATCAGACCCAACGCCAGGGTGCAGGGCAGCACCAGTACGAAACACAGGCGCAGCCCCCAGTCGAGAATCCGCGAATACTCATGGCGGTCACGGTCGGCGTAGGTCTTCGACAGGATCGGCAGCAGGATGGTACCCAGCGCCACGCCCAGCACGCCGGACGGCAGCTCCATCAGGCGGTCGGCGTAGTACATCCACGACACCGAGCCGGCCACCAGGAACGACGCGAAGATGGTGTTGATGATCAGCGAGATCTGGCTCACCGACACCCCGAGAATCGCCGGCAGCATCTGCTTCATCACCCGCCACACACCGGTGTCGCGCAGGTTGAGGCGCGGCAGCACCAGCATGCCGATCTTCTTCAGGTGCGGCAGCTGGTAAAGCAGCTGCGCCAGGCCACCGGCGAGCACCGCCCAGCCCAGCGCCATGATCGGCGGATCGAAGTACGGAATCAGGAACAGCGAGAACAGGATCATGCTGACGTTGAGCAGCGTCGGCACGAAGGCCGGCACACTGAAGCGGTTCCAAGTGTTGAGAATGGCACCGGCCAGCGATGACAGCGAGATCAGCAATATATAAGGAAAGGTCACCCGCAGCAGATCGGAGGTGAGGGCGAATTTCTCCGGCGTATCGGCGAACCCCGGCGCGGTGACCCAGATGATCCAGGGCGCGAACAGCACACCCAGCAGGGTCACCAGGGCCAGCACCAGAGTCAGCAGGCCGCAGACATAGGCCACGAAGGTGCGGGTCGCCTCCTCCCCCTGCTGGTTCTTGTACTCGGCCAGGATAGGCACGAACGCCTGGGAGAACGCCCCTTCGGCGAAGATCCGTCGCAACAGGTTGGGCAGCTTGAAAGCAATGAAGAAGGCATCGGTGGCCATGCCCGCGCCAAAGGCCCGGGCGATGATGGTGTCGCGCACGAAACCCAGCACCCGGGATAGCAGGGTGATGGAGCTGACGGCAGCCAGAGACTTGAGCAGGTTCATGCGAAAGGGTACGCCTCGACTGGTGGACGCGCATTGCGCGCCATTTCATGCCATACTCCGCGCCCTTTCGAGCCCGAAGCCAAAAGCCGCGAGTTTACAGCGCCAGCGCCGGAAATGAATCACCGGCCACGCGCCAAGACCACTCGGCGTAAACTTGCATCCGCCCTTGACATTCGTCTGGCGCATCGGCATGATTCGCGGCCTTGTTTGTTAGCTATTTCATAAAGAAGTCTTTCGAGGAGCTTGACGGTGGCCAACTCACCTTCCGCCAAAAAACGTGCAAAACAGGCTGAGAAGCGTCGCAGCCACAACGCCAGCCTGCGTTCCATGGTTCGTACCTACATCAAGAATGTGGTCAAAGCCATCGACGCAAAAGACGCAGAAAAAGCGCAAGCCGCTTACACCCTGGCTGTGCCTGTCATCGACCGTATGGCCGACAAAGGCATCATCCACAAGAACAAGGCTGCTCGCCACAAGAGCCGCCTGAATGGCCACATCAAGGCACTGAAAGAAGCTGCCTGATTGACCTGTTCTTGAAAAACCGGCCCCTGGGCCGGTTTTTTATTGCCTGTATTTTTCTGCAGGAGAAGCTTCAGCCACGAAGGCTGCAGCACACCCACAACGCTCAGACCTTGCCACCCCGCAAGCCCAGGCAGCGAAAGCAGCGCTCAAGGCGCGGCAGGCGAACTCGGCCAGGGCAGGATAGGAATGGCAGTCACCGCATTCTGCGGACTGCCCTCGATCAGCCGGTCGCTGTAGACGAGATAAACCAGCGTATTGCGCTTCTTGTCCAGGAAACGCACCACCTGCATGGTCTTGAACACCAGCGAGGTGCGCTCCTTGAACACCTCCTCACCTTCCTTCAGCTCACCCACGAAGCGGATCGGCCCCACCTGGCGACAGGCGATAGAAGCCTCGGCACGATCCTCCGCCAGCCCCAAGCCACCCTTCACCCCGCCGGTCTTGGCCCGTGACAGGTAGCAGGTCACTCCCGCCACCTTGGGATCATCGAAAGCCTCGACCACGATCCGATCGTTAGGGCCGAGGAACTTGAACACCGTAGAGACCTGCCCGACTTCTTCAGCCGCCGCCAGCACCGGCCAGGCCAGCAACAGCGCCAATCCCGCCTTGAGCATGCGCATCGACACCCTCACACCAGAATCAGGTTGTCGCGATGCACCAGCTCGGGCTCGGCCATGTAGCCCAGCACACGCACGATGGCCTCGGAGGACTGACCAATGATCTTCTGCGCCTCGATCGCACTGTAGTTGCTCAAGCCCCGCGCGACCTCACGACCATCCGGCCCCACACAGACCACCATCTCGCCGCGACGAAAGCTGCCCTGGATCATTTTCACGCCCACTGGCAGCAGGCTCTTGTGATCTGCCACCAAGGCATTCACCGCCCCCGCATCCAGCACCAGCGTGCCACGCGTCTGCAGGTGCCCCGCCAGCCACTGCTTACGCGCGGCGAGCATTTCGCGCTCGGGCGACAGCAGCGTACCCAGCTGCTCGCCCGCCTTGAGGCGCGACAGAACCTGCTCGATACGACCACCGACGATCACCGTGTGCGCACCGGAACGCGCCGCCAGGCGCGCAGCACGCAGCTTGGTCTGCATGCCGCCACGCCCCAGCGCCCCCCCGGTACCACCCGCCACGGCGTCCAGCGCCGGATCATCGGCGCGCGCCTCGAAGATCAGTTGCGCATCAGGGTTATTACGCGGGTCGGCATCGAACATGCCATCGCGGTCGGTAAGGATAACCAGCAGGTCCGCCTCAACGAGGTTGGCCACCAGCGCCGCGAGCGTGTCGTTGTCACCAAAACGAATTTCATCGGTGACCACGGTGTCGTTCTCGTTGATCACCGGCACCACGCCCAACTCCACCAAGGTACGCAAGGTGCTGCGGGCATTCAGGTAACGCTTGCGGTCGGACAAGTCGTCATGAGTCAGCAGAATCTGCGCCGTGTGCCGGTCGTGCTCGGCAAAGCTGGACTCCCAGGCCTGCACCAGACCCATCTGGCCAATGGCAGCCGCCGCCTGCAGCTCGTGCATCGCGCTCGGTCGGGTCACCCAGCCCAGACGGCTCATGCCGGCTGCCACCGCCCCGGAGGACACCAGCACCAACTCGACGCCTGCTTCATGCAACGCCACCATCTGCTCGACCCACACACTCATCGCCGAGCGGTCCAGGCCCTTGCCATCAGCGGTCAGCAAGGCACTGCCGATTTTCACGACCCAGCGCCGGGCACCCGTCACTTTGCTGCGCATCATCTTTCCAACCTTAGCCAGAGAGCTTTTTTCAATTCGAATTCAGGACACAAAACGCAAAAACGCCGCTCGAAAGCGGCGTTAGTTTACTGCAAGCCATCACTCACGGACGTAAATGATTTCCGGACCATCTTCGTCGTCCAGGTCATCGCCCCAGTCGTCATCATCACTGATGTCATCGACGCTCTTCACGCCGCTGCGGCGCAGGGCACGCTTGTCATCCAGGGCCTGCAGCTGGGCACGCGCCTCATCCTCGATACGCTGATCCAGTTCAGCCAGCTCCTGGGCATACTCAGGGTCATGCGCCAGACGATCGGCACGATCTTCCAGGTAGCGCATGATGTCACGCGACAGGCGCTCGGTGCCTTCACGGGCAATGGCCGAAATCACGTACACCGGACCGGTCCAACCCAGGCGCTCGACGATTTCGCGCTTGCGCTCCTCTTGCTCATCTTCCAGCAACTGGTCGCACTTGTTCAGCACCAGCCAGCGATCACGCTCAGCCAACGCCGGACTGAAGCGGATCAGCTCATTGATGATCACCTCGGCCGAGTCGGCCGGGTCGGACTCATCCATCGGCGCCATGTCGACCAAGTGCAGCAGCAGGCGAGTACGCGCCAGGTGCTTGAGGAAGCGAATGCCCAGGCCGGCACCGTCGGAAGCACCCTCGATCAGCCCCGGAATGTCGGCGATCACGAAGCTCTTCCAGCGGTCGACACTGACCACGCCCAGGTTCGGCACCAGCGTGGTGAACGGATAATCCGCCACCTTCGGCTTGGCCGCAGACACCGAGCGAATGAAGGTACTCTTGCCGGCATTCGGCAGGCCCAGCAGGCCGATGTCAGCCAGCACTTTCAGCTCCAGCTTCAGGTCACGCTGGTCGCCCGGCTTGCCCGGCGTGGTCTGGCGCGGCGCACGGTTGGTACTGGACTTGAAACGGGTGTTGCCCAGGCCGTGCCAGCCGCCCTGAGCAACCATCAGGCGCTGGCCGTCCTTGGTCAGGTCACCGATGACTTCCTGGGTGCCGGCATCGATCACCGTGGTGCCGACCGGCACGCGCAGGAACAGATCATCACCCTTGCGCCCGGTGCAGTCGGTGCTGCCGCCATTGGCGCCACGCTGGGCTTCGAAATGCCGCGTATAGCGGTAGTCGACCAGGGTGTTGAGGTTTTCGTCGGCGACCATGAACACCGAACCACCATCACCACCATCACCGCCGTTGGGACCACCGTTCTCGATGAACTTCTCGCGACGGAAGCTCATGCATCCGTTGCCACCATCACCGGCCTTGACCCGAATCGATACTTCATCAACAAATTTCATAACGCCTGCTCCCGTCACGAGGACGAGCCGAACCACATGAATTCATAAGCCCCTTGCAAAAATGAGCGTTGCGATACCGATCAACAACCGAAGGCACAGGCCCGCATCACAATCGCTCGCACAAACAGCTTTGCAAGAGACTCACCACCACCGAAACGAAAAAGCCCCGTCGCAGGACAGGGCTTTTCATGCAACTGCGTGATTACGCTGCCGAGGCTTCAGCCTTCGGAACGATGCTCACGTAACGACGACCGAAGGCGCCTTTGACTTCGAACTTCACGACACCTTCCACTTTCGCGAACAGGGTGTGGTCCTTGCCAATGCCAACGCCGTAGCCAGGGTGGAACTCGGTGCCACGCTGACGAACGATGATGTTGCCTGGAACGATGGCCTGGCCGCCGTAGATTTTCACGCCAAGGCGTTTACTTTCTGAGTCGCGACCGTTGCGGGTACTACCGCCGGCTTTTTTGTGTGCCATGAGTCAATTCTCCAAATGAGGATTAGGCTGGATTACGCCTGAATACCGGTGATTTTGATCTCGGTGTACCACTGACGGTGGCCCTGGCGCTTCATGTGGTGCTTACGACGACGGAACTTGATGATGCGAACCTTGTCGTGACGACCTTGCGAAACCACTTCGGCTACGACGGTAGCGCCAGCAACGACTGGAGCACCGATGGTGACGTCGTCACCGTTGCCGACCAGCAGAACGCGGTCAAAGGTAACGGATTCGCCAGTGGCGACTTCCAGTTTTTCGACTTTCAGGTATTCACCTGGGGCGACTTTGTATTGCTTGCCACCGGTAACGATTACTGCGTAAGACATGTTGTATCTCCGAAATTCCTGCTCACCCAGCTCTTTATAGGAATAGTGGCGGCTGGCATGGCTGCATCGGGCAGGAGACCCGATTGCAATTGCGTAAGGCAGGTGATGCCCAAGAAAGTAAGGGTGCGCGATTGTACGCAAGGCCGGGAAGCCTTGCAAGTGCCGGGCGGACACGCCTTGACACACCCTGACCCGCGACCTAGCATGCGGCGCAACCTATCTGGAGCACCTGTCGCTGATGCAACCCCAAGCCTTCTACCGCGCGGTGGCGGACGACTTTAGTGCCGTTGACCTGATCATCAAGAAGCAACTGACGTCGCGCGTACCGCTGGTCTCGAAGATCGGCGACTATATCACCTCGGCGGGCGGTAAGCGTCTGCGCCCCCTGCTCGTCCTGCTCAGCGGCAAGGCTCTCGGTCACCAGGGCGACGATCTGCGCCTGCTGGCGGCCACCATCGAATTCCTGCACACCGCGACCCTGCTCCACGACGACGTGGTCGACATGTCGGGCATGCGCCGCGGCCGCTCCACCGCCAACGCCCTGTGGGGCAATGCGCCCAGCGTGCTGGTCGGCGACTTCCTCTATTCACGCTCGTTCGAGATGATGGTCGAGCTGGGCTCCATGTCGGTCATGCAGATCCTTTCCAAGGCCACGCGGGTCATCGCCGAAGGCGAAGTCCTGCAGCTGTCCAAGGTGCGTGACGCCAGCACCACCGAAGAGACCTACATGGAAGTGATCCGCGGCAAGACCGCCATGCTCTTCGAGGCCTCGACCCATAGCGCCGCCGCCCTGTGCGGTGCCAGCGCCGAGCAGAGCGAAGCCCTGCGCACCTTCGGTGACCATCTGGGTGTGGCCTTCCAACTGGTGGACGACCTGCTCGACTACCATGGCGACGCCGAGACCCTGGGCAAGAACGTCGGCGATGACCTGGCCGAGGGCAAGCCCACCCTGCCGCTGATCTACACCATGCGTGAGGGCACCGCAGAACAGGCTGCACTGGTTCGCCAGGCGATCCAGAAAGGCGGCCTGGAAGACCTCGAAAGCATCCGCCAGGCCGTGGAAAGCTCCGGCGCGCTGGACTACACCGCGCGCCTGGCACGCGAATTCGCCGCCAAGGCGATCGCCTGCCTGGAAGTGCTGCCGGCCAGCGAATACCGTGACGCCCTGGTGGAGCTGAGCGAGTTCGCCGTCGCCCGCACCCACTGATCCACGGCGGCCGCCCAAGCCCGTCCCAGGACGGGCTTTTTTGTGCGCGCGATTCGACCATCGAGCAGAAAATGCGAATTAATCTCAATAGCGGCTTGCTATTATCTCGATAGGAATTATTCTCATCTCACTGACACAGGAGATGGAACATGACTTATCTGATCGATGCCTGGCTGGACCGTCCTCACCCCTACCTGCGGATTCTGCATCGCGAAACCGGCGAAGTGTGTGCGGTGCTTGGGCAGGACGCCCTGGATGAACTGCGCGAACAGGGCGACCTGGACGTCAGCAGCCTCAACTCGAGCGAGCCCGGGGTATTGAAGGAACTGGTGCGCAATCTGTTTCTGTTCTGCTACGCGCGGGCCTTGCGCCCGACAGCAGAACTGGCAACGGCATGAGGGAAGAAGCAGTCACCGCCGGGCGAGCCACCAGGACTCGTCCGGCAGGACAGCGGCAGGTTTACAGAACGGCCAGCAGCTCGACGTCGAACACCAGTACGCTGTGCGGCGGGATGCTGCCCACGCCCTGGGCGCCATAGGCCAGTTCGCTCGGCACATACAGGCGCCATTTGCTGCCGGTATTCATCAGTTGCAGGGCTTCGGTCCAGCCAGCGATCACGCCGCCGACCGGAAATTCGGCAGGCTCGCCACGATCATAGGAGCTGTCGAACACCGTGCCGTCGATCAGGCTGCCGTGGTAGTGCGTGCGCACCTGGTCTTCACGGGTCGGCTTGGCACCGTCACCGGCGGTCAGCACTTCGAACTGCAGGCCCGATGCCAGGGTGGTCACGCCTTCGCGCTTGGCGTTGTCGGCCAGGAAAGCCACACCAGCGGCAGCAGCCTTCTCGGCCTTGGCGGCAGCTTCGACCTGCATCACCTGGCGGATGGCCTTGAAGGCCGCCGACAGCTCTTCCTGGCCGACACGGCTAGGCTGGCCGTTGAACGCGTCGGTCAGACCAGCGACGATCGCCTGCAGGTCAACACCGGGCGGCGGGTTGTCGCGCAGTTGGTCACCCAACTGGCGGCCGATGCCGTAGCTGACGCGGGTTTCGTCGGTGGACAGATTGACTTCGGACATTAACACTGCTCCGCTGCATGGAGCGCCCGCCCGGCGCACAGGCCGCAACGAACACCCCGAGGTAAAAGGTCAGGCAGCCTAGCACACTTGCGCTACACGCCCCTATCGCAAAGCAGCCACGGCACCCACCTGCCCTGCCCAGCACTCAGTGCTTGGTCAGCTTGTCCAGGTAACCCATGACGAACGCCGAGATGACGAAGGTCATGTGGATGATCACGTACCACTTCAGGTAGTCGGGCTGGATGTTGCTGGCATCCATGAACACCCGCAGCAGGTGGATGGAGGAAATCGCCACGATGGACGCCGCCACTTTCATTTTCAGCGACGAAGAGTCCATGGTGCCCAGCCAGTTGAGCTTTTCCTTGTCCTCGTCGATGTCCAGCTGCGAAACGAAGTTCTCGTAGCCGGAGATCATCACCATCACCAACAGGCCACCCACCAGCGCCATGTCGATCAGTGACAGCAGCACCAGGATCAGGTCGGCCTCGGCCAGACTGAACACGTTGGGCAGCACATGGAAGATTTCCTGGAAGAATTTCAGGCCCAGCGCCAGCAGGCCGAGCGACAGACCGAAGTAGATGGGCGCCAGCAGCCAGCGCGACGCATACATGGCATTTTCTAAGAAGCGTTCCATTGAAACTCACAGGGGTAATGATGGAGCGCGCGAGTATATCAGCGAGATGTTACCCCCCTGAAGACGCGACAGAATGTCGCCGAGATCAACCCTGGTGCTGGCAGGGCCCGGATGAGGATCAATACTGTTCGGTTAGTGTTATGTGGCTCGGTGGGAGCGGCTTCAGCCGCGAAAGCGCCAGAAAATTCACTGCATCTGTTTTGAACAGCGGCCGCTTCGCGGCTGACGCCGCTTCTACTCGGTCTAACTGCCCAGTATTGGGAGAGGAATGACAAAACTGTCACGCGCCGCTCAGCCTGCGGTAAGGACACGCGATCCATGATAGAGGCCGTCTTCACCCCTCCTTTGGTCAAGACCCTCTCTGGCGCCCTGCGGGGCGCCTTTTTCTGCCTGCCTCAGAACGGAGAAGACTGCTGGCAGTGCGCAACGCCACCGCCGAGACGGCGCAGTTCGCTTTGCAGGTGCAGGCTCCAGATCGGCACGTCATCCGTGCAACGGTAGCCGTTCAGCGCCAGGCTCTCGGCAATCGCCTGAAGCACTGACTCGGCCGCGCTGGCGCCCTGGAAGGGCCCTTGGGCCTTGATGGCTGAAGGCTGTTCACCCGACATCCCCGCAGCGAACAGCAGGGTCCACATGCCACCATCGCCCAGTGGCCGGATCACGCATTCGATGCGCGTCACCAGGCCCAGGCACTGGCGGGTCAGACAGAGACGTCGCGGCATGGCGAGCTCCTCCTCTTCGACGGTATGGTCACCGACGCAAAGCTGCGACGGCACCCCCACTCTCTGGCGACTGCTTGACCCAAGAGCATAGAAGAAAAACCCTACAAAATGCGAGGAATGGATGAGCGGATGCCGGAGAACGTGAAGTCGGTCCGGCATCCTCAGCACATCAGACCTTGAGTTCCGCAGGCAGTTGCACAGGCTCCTTTTCCAGTTCTTCGCGAATTTCCTCGTCGCTGAGCATTTCGGCGATGTCGCGCAGGCGCTGCACCACCCGCGCATTCACGCTGCCTTCAGGGAACTGGCCGTGCTCGTCCGGATCCCCGGCCGGCTCACCGACCAGCAGGCTCAGCGCCTCATCGGCCTGGCTGACCGCGTAGATGTGGAACTGCCCGGCCTTGACCGCCTGCAGGACCTTTTCGTCGAGCATCAGGGTCGCCACGTTGGAACGCGGGATGATCGCGCCCTGCTCGCCGGTCAGGCCACGGGCCTCGCACAGACGGAAGAAGCCCTCGATCTTCTCGTTGACGCCCCCGACCGCTTGTACTTCGCCGAACTGGTTGATCGAGCCGGTGATGGCGAAACACTGCTTCAGTGGCGTGCGAGAGAGCGCCGAGATCAGCGTACAGACTTCACCCAGCGAGGCGCTGTCGCCGTCGACGTAGCCGTAGGACTGCTCCAGGGCGATGCTCGCCGAGATCGCCAGGGGGAACTCCTGGGCATAGCGGCTGCCCAGGTAACCGGTGAGGATCATTACCCCCTTGGAGTGGATCGGCTGGCCGAGGTTGACCTCGCGCTCGATGTCGACGATGCCGCTGCCGCCCGGGTAGACCGTCGCCGAGATCCGCGCTGGCACACCGAACGCCGAGTCGCCGACTTCCAGCACGGTCAGGCCGTTGCACTTGCCCACTGCCGCGCCATCGGTATCGATGAGGATGATGCCGGCCAGCATGTCGTCGAGGATTCTTGCCGAAACACGCCCGGTGCGGGTGGCCTTGGCCTTGAGGGCGCGGTCGATGTGCCCGGCATCGGTGAACTCGTCACCGGCCAGCTGGCGGATGAAGTCCGCTTCGCTGACCAGCTGGAACAGATCGCCGATCTTCGCCGACAGCCGTCCCTGGTGCTCGGCGAGGCGTGCACTGTAGGTGGCCAGGCGTGCCACGGCATCGGCGGTCAGCGCCGCCATGCCCTCCTCCGAGGTACGGGTCTTGAGCAGCTGGGCGAACTGCTCCAGGGTTTCGTCGGCCATGGGGATTTCTTCGTCGAAGTCCACCAGCACGCGGAACATCTCCTGGAAGTCGGCGTCCAGGTCCTGCAGCGTGTAGTACAGCGAACGCGAGCCGATGATCACCACCTTGACGTTCCACGGGATCACCTGGGGGGTCAGGCTTACGGTCGCCAGGCGGCCCATCTCGCCCAGCGGCGACTCCATCTTCAGCTTGTGCGATTGCAGGGTGCGCTTGAGCGCGTCCCACACGAAAGGCTCGCTGAGCATCTTCTCGGCTTCGAGAATCAGGAAGCCGCCGTTGGCGCGGTGCAGCGCACCAGGGCGCAACTGACGGTAATTGGTGTACAGCGCGCCCTGATCGGTGCTGTATTCGATACGCCCGAACAGGTTGTCGTAGGTCGGGTGCGGTTCGAAGACCACCGGTGCACCGCTGTCATGCATATGCCCGACCACCAGGCTGGGGCTGTACTGCTCTTCGAGCAGCTTGCGCGCCTGAGCGTCGCTCTTGGCATCGTCGACCAGCTGTTCGACCAGGGTCTTGAGCAGGTTGACCTGCACGGCCTGCAGGTAGGCGCACACCGCGGCGGTTTCCGCGTATTTCTCCGACAGCGGCGCGAGCAGCGGCTGCAGGGCCAGGGTGATGGTCTCGTCGTTGAGCTGGCGCAGCTGATTGTTCGACTCACGCTTCCACTGCGGCAGGCTCGACAGCTCTTCGTTCAGACGCTCTTCCAGCGCAGCGATGTCGTCGTGGAAACGCTCGCGCTCGGATTCCGGCAACTGGGCGAATTCCGCTTCATCCAGCGCCTTGCCATCGGCCATGGGCGTAAAGGCGATGTTGGAGCTGTCGCGGTACAGGGCCACGTCCTTTTCCAGCGCCAGACGCTCGATCACGTCCAGGGCGCGGTCGTAGCGCTGGTTGAAGGCGCGGTCGATGGCGCTCTTCTTCTGCTGGTAGGTCGGGTGCTCGAAGACGGCCGGAAAGGTCGCCAGCAGGTTGTCGATCAGGCCGTTGATATCGGCCATGAAGGCCTGCGCGGTGCCAGGCGCCAGTTCCAGGGCGCGGGGTTCGCGGGGCTCGTCGAAGTTGTTCACATAGACCCAGTCCGAGGGGGTCTGCATGCGCTTGGCCTCGGCCTTGAGGTAGCGCTTGACGAACGAGAAGCGCCCGGTGCCGGGCTCGCCCATCACGTAGACGTTGTAACCGGGACGCGGCATCGCCACACCGAACTGCAACGCCTCCACGGCACGCTCCTGGCCGAGTACCCCGCGGAAGGGGTCGAGGTCGTTGGTGGTCGCGAAAGCGAACTGCTCGGCAGAGAATGGTCGGGTCAGCGCTTGTGGCGCCAGACGCAGGCTGGCGGCAACGGAATCGGGCATCAGTGTTCCTTACATCAGGCGGGCAGATAGCGGCATTCTGGCGCTCGCCGGACACCACTTGCAAGGCGGTTGCGCAGCCGTGCAGGTACACCGACGCGCTGTGGCGAGGGGCTTGGGGCAAACTGTAAGGTTACAAAACGCAATAAATCACGGAACCTGCCCGGACGGCCTAGACTCCAACCTGCGCACATTGGCCAGCATGGCCTTTTGCAGTAATGCATTGACGCATGACACCTGGCCCCAAGGGTCGATCACAAAGAGAATAAAGCTATGAAACGGATTCTTCTCGGAACGCTCTTCGCCGCAGCATCTTTCAACGCCATGGCCCAGGCCCCAGGCGGCCCGGATTGCGGCTGGGGCAACATGCTGTTCGAAGGCCAGCGCGGCACCCCTGCGCACTTCCTCGCCTCCACCACCAACGGCACCTCCGGTAACGCCACCTTCGGCATGACCAGTGGTACCAACGGCTGCTCCACTGCCGGCGCGCTGACCTACGGCGGCAAGTCGTGGATCGCCATGAACGGCATGATGGATGAGCTGAGCAAGGACATGGCCATGGGCCAGGGCGAAGCACTGACCACCTATGCCGTGGTATTGGGCGTCGCACCGCAAGACCGCGCGCACTTCGCCGCCGTCACCCACGACAACTTCGGGAAGATCTTCGACAAGGCTGATGTCACTGCCGAGGATGTCCATACCAACACCCTCAATGTGCTGAAAAACGACCCAACCCTGGCCAAGTACGCTACCCAGGCCTGAGTCAGTCCCCGCCTCCGCACAGGAGGCGGGTTCCCATCCCGCGAAAGTTGCCTCCCGAATGCTCAAACGTCTCGCCTGCCTGACGCTGTTCGTCTGTGCGCCACTGTGCGCAGCCCCCTCTGTGGACGCCCGGCGTGTGCAGCAACTGGCCGACGACCCGTTCTGGATTTCCCTGGGGCACTATGAAAAGACCCGTCTCGGCGGCTGGCGCAGCTATGTCGACGACCCGAAATTCTTCCTGGCCGCCGATGGCGCCCAGGACCCGCGCGCAGAACTGAGTGCGACCCTGGCGGCCATCCAGGCTCCGGTGCGCGACGCCGAAACCCATGCGCAGTGCGTCTATCCGGCGCGCACCCGCTGGCTACGCCAGCAACTGCAACTTACCGACCTGCCCAAGGTGTCGTGCAAGACCTTCGACGAGTGGTTCAAGGACGTGGCGCCCAACAGTGCCGTGCTGGTGTTCCCGGCCGCCTACCTGAACAGCCCGTCATCGATGTTCGGCCACACCCTGCTGCGCATCGACCCGGCCGGCGCCGAGGCCGACAACACCACCCTGCTCAGCTATGCGATCAACTTCGGCGCCTACATCGAGGGCTCCGACAACAGCATCCTGTACGCCTGGAAAGGCCTGGCGGGCGGCTACCCAGGGCTGTTCGCCATGGTGCCCTACCAGGAAAAGCTCGCCGAATACCGCAGCCTGGAAAACCGCGACCTGTGGGAATACCAGCTGAACCTGAGCCCCGAAGAAACCCAGCGCATGGTTGAGCATGTCTGGGAACTCAAGCAGGTGCGCTTCCGCTACTTCTTCTTCGACGAGAACTGCTCCTACCGCCTGCTGGAACTGCTGGAAATCGCCCGGCCCGGCCTGAAACTGACCGAACAGTTCGGCCTGACTGCCATCCCCACCGATACGGTCAAGGCGGTCAAGGCTGCCGGGCTGGTGAAACGCATCGATTACCGCCCCTCGCGGGAGCGCGAACTGCTCGGCCGTGCCGAGCCGCTCGACCATGCAGAACAACACTGGGTGCTGGCCGTCAGCGCCGACCCGACGCAACTGCAGAGTGCCGAATACCTGCGCCTGCCGGCCGAGCGTCGTGCGCTGATCCAGGACGCCGCCTACCGCCTGGAGCGCTACCGGGCCAACGGCCAGGAGCGCGACAGGCAAGCCGCGCAGCGCAGCTTCGAGCTGCTGCGGGCGATCAACCGCAATCCGCCACCGGCACTGGACATCGAGCGTCCCGGCCTGCCCGAGGAAGGCCACCAGTCGCGCACCTGGCAGCTCGGCCTGGGCAGCCGCGATGACCGTGCGTTCGCCGAGTACGGCCTGCGCATGGCCTATCACGACCTCAATGACAACGCCTACGGCTTCCCGCTGGGCGCCCAGATCGAGATCCTGCAACTGAAGCTGCGCCAGTACGAAGGCAACGACTGGCACCTGCAGCGCCTGGATCTGGCGACCATCCGCTCGCTGACACCGCGCAACGAGCTGCTCAAGCCCTGGTCCTGGCAGGTCTCCGGCGGCCTGGAACGCGTGCCAGGCAAACATGGCGACCAGACCCTGGTCAGCCACGTCAATGGCGGTGGCGGCGGCACCTGGCAGCTGGCCGATGGCCTGCTGGGCTTTGCCCTGGGCACCGCGCGCGTCGAACACAACAATGATTTCAGCGAGTTCGTCGCCCCGGCCGCCGGCTTCAATACCGGCGTACTGTGGCGCAACCCGCTGGGCAACCTGAGCCTGGAGGCCAAGGGCGATTACTTCACCAATGGCGAAGTGCGCCGCAGCATCAGCCTGAACCAGCAATGGGAACTGACGCGCAACCTGGGCCTGCGCCTGAGCGCACAACGCGACTTCAGTCATCTGGGCGAAACCCAGAACGAGGTCATGCTGCAAGTCCGCTGGTATCACTACTGAACAAATTTCCGACAAGCCGTTCACTGGGTCCGGACAGGGTATTGACTAGACTCTGTTCAGACACCAAGGAAATCGATCATGAACATGCGTATCGCGTTGTTGGGCTTGATCGTGGCGCTTGCAGGATGCCAGTCCACCCATGACCAGTTGCTGGCCGAGGGCTACCCTCCGCCGTTCGCCGATGGCTTCCAGGATGGCTGCGGCAGCGGTCGGCAGGCAGCAGGATCGATCGGTGGCATCTACCGCAAGGATGTACCGCGGTTCATGAAGGACCGGCTCTATGCCCAGGGTTGGAACGACGGATTCCGCCAGTGCCAGGCCATGCAGGACAGCCGGGACCGTGAGAACAACGGCTGGATGAACGACCGCGACCGGCAATGGGAGCAACAGAAGACCCGCGACAAGGCCAGGGCCTTCCGCCCGGACTGAAGCACCGGACGGTGAGCGCCCTACACGCGGCGGTCGGGCGCTGGCGGCGGTCGGGCAAACTTATCGGGCACGCTCATGCCCAATACTGCCTACCGGGAGGACCATCATGAGCCGCGCTTTCGTCAACGAAGACAACAACGCCCAGCAGACCAGCCAGCCCGTGGAGCGGCGGGTCAGCGAACAACCCAATTACGTCACTGCACACGGCCTGGTGCTGCTGCAGGGCCAGGTTCGCGAGCTGCAGGCCCGGCACCGTGAGCAATCGGGGCTGGGCGACAAGGCCGACAAGCAAAGCCTGGTGGATATCGAACGCGATCTGCGCTACTACACCCAGCGCCTGCAGAGTGCCCAGGTCGTGACGCCCGCGCTGTCCACCGACAAAGTGCAGATCGGCAGCTGGGTCACCTATGCCGATGAAGACGACGTCCATCATCGGGTGCAACTGGTCGGCGAAGACCAGGCCGATGCCGCCCATGGCCTGATCAACTGGGGCTCGCCGCTGGGACGCGCGTTGCTGGGCGCCCGCCCGGGCGACGAAGTGTTGTGGAAGCGACCGGCGGGCGAGCGGCTGATCGAGGTGCTGGACATCGAGGCTGACCCTGGCACCTGATCGACCCGCGCTTTCAGCCAGGCAAGAAAATGGGGCCATGAAGGCCCCATTGGTGTGCAGCGAAACGGCTTACTGGGCCAGTTTCTTGTGCCGTACACGGTGCGGCTGGGTCGCCGCATCGCCCAGGCGCTTCTTGCGGTCGGCTTCGTACTCGGTGTAGTTGCCTTCGAAGAACACGATGTTGGAATCGTCTTCATAAGCCAGGATGTGCGTCGCCACGCGGTCAAGGAACCAGCGATCGTGGGAAATCACGATGGCGGCGCCCGGGAAGTCCAGCAGGGCCTCCTCCAGCGAACGCAGGGTTTCCACGTCTAGGTCGTTGGACGGTTCGTCGAGCAGCAGGACGTTGCCGCCCTCCTTGAGGGTCAGCGCCAGGTGCAGACGACCCCGCTCACCACCCGACAGGTCCTTGACGAACTTCTGCTGGTCACCGCCCTTGAAGTTGAAGCGGCCGACGTAGGTACGCGACGGAATCTCGTAGGTCCCGATGCGAATCTGGTCGGAACCGTCGGAGATCTGCTGGAACACGGTCTTGCTGCCATCCAGGTCATCACGGGCCTGGTCGACGCAGGCCAGTTGCACGGTATCGCCGATCTCGATGGTGCCCGAATCCGGCTGCTCCTTGCCCATGATCATGCGGAACAGGGTCGACTTACCGGCACCGTTACCGCCGATGACACCGACGATGGCGCCCTTCGGCATGGCGAACGACAGGTTGTCGATCAGCACGCGGTCGCCGTAGCCCTTGGTGACGTTCTTGAACTCGATGACCTTGTCACCCAGGCGCGGACCGGCCGGAATGTAGATCTCGTTGGTCTCGCTGCGCTTCTGGAATTCCTGCGACTGCATTTCCTCGAAGCGCGCCAGACGGGCCTTGGACTTCGACTGGCGGGCCTTGGCGCCTTTGCGCACCCACTCCAGCTCTTCCTTCATGGCCTTCTCGTGAGCGCTCTGCTGCTTGGATTCCTGCTCCAGACGCGCCGACTTGGCCTCCAGCCAGCCCGAGTAGTTGCCTTCGTACGGAATACCGGCGCCGCGGTCGAGTTCGAGGATCCAGCCGGCAACGTTGTCGAGGAAGTACCGGTCGTGGGTGATGGCAACCACGGTGCCCGGGAAGTCGTGGAGGAAACGCTCCAGCCAGGCCACCGAGTCGGCGTCCAGGTGGTTGGTCGGTTCGTCGAGCAGCAACATGTCCGGGGCGGACAGCAGCAGGCGGCACAGCGCTACGCGGCGCTTCTCGCCGCCGGACAGGTGCTCGACCTTGGCATCCCATGCCGGCAGACGCAACGCATCGGCGGCGACTTCCAGCTGGCGCTCCAGGTTATGCCCATCGGCCGCCTGCAGAATGGCTTCCAGCTTGGCCTGCTCGGCAGCCAGCTTGTCGAAGTCGGCATCCGGCTCGGCATAGGCGGCGTAGACCTCGTCAAGACGTGCCTGGGCATCCTTGATGACGCTGACCGCTTCCTCGACCACTTCACGCACGGTCTTGTTCGGGTCCAGCTGCGGCTCCTGTGGCAGGTAACCGACATTCAGTTCGGGCATCGGGCGGGCTTCACCGTCGAACTCCTTGTCGACACCGGCCATGATCTTCAGCAGGGTGGACTTGCCCGAGCCGTTCAGGCCGAGGACGCCGATCTTGGCGCCAGGGAAGAACGACAGGGAAATGTTCTTCAGGATTTCCCGCTTCGGCGGCACTACTTTGCTCAGCCGATGCATGGTGTAGACGTATTGAGCCAAAACGTGGACCTCGCTCGAAAACGTAGTGAAAAGCCCCGCCTGGCAGGCAGGGCCGTAAAGACTGCATGGGTCAGATTGAGAGCAGCGGACGGGCGCGGGCCGCGCGATCACGGTCGGGGGCACCGGGCTGGCTGCATTGAAAACGACACACGAGCACAGGCCAGCTGCGCTCCGGGTGGGCAAGCTTAACCCAACTCGAAGAAGGCTGGCAGGGGGGCGGCGCACCACCCGGCCAACCGGCAAGGCCGAATGCCAGGCGCTGCCCGCCACAATCCCGTCACCGCGATTGTCGGATGAGCCCTGTGTTTTCACCTATAAGGGAAGTAATGAGTGTGCCAGACTTGCCGGAACCTGCTGTGCAGCCTTGAATAAAACAGAAATCTGGCGAGCACAGGCAGAACCCTGGACCGCCATGATGGTCGGTAGCAGAACAGGCTCAATAATTGCTGGCTCTTCGCCACAACTCAGGGCATGCTAACCGCCCCCTGGGCGGCGGGCATACAGTTCGCACCGCATTCGTTGCTTCAGTCCAGTAGTCAGGAACATCGACTTGCCCACTCCGACCCCCACCTCATCGCTGCGTATTTCCAAGGGCTCTGCCCATGCGCCATGGCGAGGTTCGCTCAAGGGGGCGCTGGCCGGGCTGGTGCTGCTGATGCTGACGCTGCTGATCTGGCAGTCCTTCGAGCAATTCCAGCAGACCCAGGAGCGCCAGCGCCAGCGCAGCCTGGACTACAGCACCCAATTGAGCGACCGGCTGAGCCTGAACCTGGCGCTGACCGCGCAGGTCAGCGTCAATCTGCTCGAAGAAGCAACCAGCATGGGCCAGTCGCTGGCCGAGCCCGCGACCCTCGACAGCCTGCGTCAGGCCCTGCCGGCCCTGCACAGCGTCGTCTGGCTCAGCCCGAGCGGCCAGGTCATCAAGGACAGCGCCCCGAGCACCGACGATGCGGCGCTGCTGAAAACCCTGCCCGAGAAAGCCCAGAGCAAACCTTTCTACTACACCAACTCTGAAGACGGCACACGCCTCTACCTGCTGGTGCGCCAGGCCGGCGGCTTTACCGGCGATTACTGGGTGCTGCGCCTGCACCCGGACGCCCTGAAGGCGCTGAGCCAGCAGCCCGAGCATGACTTCCTGTTCCTGTGGCGCCTGGAAAACCGCGAGCAGCCGCAGGTCATCGCGCGCGACGCACATCGTAACGGCGGCACGCCGGAAACCGTGATGCTACAGCCGATCGGCAACACCGACTGGCAACTGCGCGGGCTGTTCGATGCCGAGCGCGAGCGCAAGGCACTGCTGGTGCCGCTGATCGTCAAATGCGTGTTCGCCCTGATGTTCGCCATCCTGCCGCTGACCGCGCTGATCAGCCTGCGTCGGCGACAGATCCAGCTGGTGGAAAGCCGGCGTCGCTACCAGGACATTTTCGAAGGGGCCGGGGTTGCGATCTGCGTGCTGGACATGTCGACCCTGCCGACCATGCTCGCCAGCCTGCGCATCGACAGTGTCGAAGAGTTCGACAGGCTGGCACGCACCCAGCCCGGCCGCCTCAAGCTGCTGCTGCAGCAGGTGCGGATCACCGAAGTCAATCAGGTGGCACGCGACCTGCTGGGCATCGAAGGCAATGAACAAGCCTGGCAACAGTTGATCGAGGGCTGCTCACGCAGCCAGAACGGCACCGGTTCGCGCATCATCCAGGCAGTCCTGAGCGGCCAGCCGCGCCTGGAGCTGGAAATCCGCCTGACCCGCGATGGCGGGGAAGATCAGCACCTGTGGCTGGTCGTCCGCCTGCCCGAAGAAGACAACGACTACGATGCGGTGATCCTCAGCATCGGCGACATCACCAGCCGCAAGCAGATCGAGCTGTCGCTGCTGGACCGTGAGAGCTTCTGGTCGGACGTGGTGCGTACCGTCCCCGACCACCTGTACGTACAGGACGTGCCCAGCCAGCGCATGATCTACAGCAACCACCATCTGGGGCGGACCCTGGGCTACAGCAAGGCCGAGCTGCATGCCATGGGCGAGTTCTTCTGGGAGCTGCTGCTGCATCCGGACGATGCCCACAGTTATCGCGACATGCGCCTGCGCCAGCGGCATCACGGGCATACCGAACTGCTGCAATGCGTGCTGCGCTTTCGTGACCGCGAGCAGAACTGGCGGCACTTCGACATCCGCGAACAGGCCATGGCCTGGGACAGGAACGAGCAGCCCACGCGGATCATCGGTGTAGCCAAGGACATCACCGAGCAGATGAGCGCCAGCCAGTCGCTGCGCGACAGCGAAAAACGCTACCGGATGCTCGCCGAAAGCATCAGCGACGTGATCTTCTCCACCGACGCCCGCCTGGGGCTCAACTACGTCAGTCCCTCGGTGGAGACGGTGCTGGGCTACAGCAGCGAATGGGTCCTGCGCCACGGCTGGAGCGCGGCCCTGGCCAACCCGCAGCAACTGGCCGGCATCTACAGCCTGATCTCGCAGATTCGCAAGGCGCTGAAAAAACCCGAAGAACTCGAGCGCTTGCGCAATGAAGTGGCGACCCGGCAATTCGTCTTCGACTGCCTGCGCGCCGACGGCCGCAAGATTCCCATCGAACTGCGCCTGGCGCTGGTCTGGGACCAGCAGGGCAGTTTCGAGGGTGTTCTCGGCGTGGCCCGCGATGTCAGCCAGCAGCGGCGCGCGGAAAAGGACCTGCGCATGGCCGCGACGGTGTTCGAGCACTCGACCTCGGCGATCCTGATCACCGACCCGGCCGGCTATATCGTGCAGGTCAACGACGCCTTCACCCGGGTGAGCGGCTATGCGGTCGGTCAGGTCCTCGACCAGTTGCCGACCCTGATGACCGTCGAACACGAGGAAGCGCACCTGCAACTGGTGCTCAAGCAGCTCAACCAGCGCGGCAACTGGGAAGGCGAAGTGCAGTTGCGGCGGCGCAACGGCGAGGAATACCCCGCCTGGGTCGGCATCACCGCCGTCTTCGACGAAGAAGGCGACCTGGCCAGCTACGTGTGCTTCTTCAGCGACATCAGCGAGCGCAAGGCCAGTGAACAACGCATCCACCGCCTGGCCTATTACGATGCGCTGACCCACCTGCCCAACCGCACCCTGTTCCAAGACCGCCTGCACTCGGCGCTGCTGCAGGCCGAGCGCCAGGGTGCCTGGGTGGTGCTGATGTTCCTCGACCTGGACCGTTTCAAGCCGATCAACGACTCCCTCGGGCATGCCGCCGGTGACCGGATGCTCAAGGAAATGGCCAACCGCCTGCAGGCCTGCGTGACCGACGACGACACCGTAGCGCGCATGGGCGGCGACGAATTCACCCTGCTGCTGCATCCCGGTGCGACCCGTGAGCTGGCGCTGAACCGCGCCATCCATGTCGCCGAACAGATCCTCAACAGCCTGGTGCGACCGTTCGTGCTCGAAGGCCGGGAGTTCTTCGTCACCGCCAGTATCGGCATCGCGCTGAGCCCGCAGGATGGCCGTGAACTCAGCCAGCTGATGAAGAACGCCGACACCGCGATGTACCACGCCAAGGAGCGCGGCAAGAACAACTTCCAGTTCTACCAGGCCGACATGAACGCCAGCGCACTGGAACGCCTGGAACTGGAAAGCGACCTGCGCCATGCCCTGGAGCAGCACGAGTTCCAGATCTACTACCAGCCGCAGTTCAGCGGCGACGGCAAGCGCCTGACCGGCGCCGAGGCGCTGCTGCGCTGGCGCCACCCGCGGCGCGGCCTGGTCCCGCCCAGCGAATTCATCCCGGTGCTGGAAGAGCTTGGCCTGGTGGTGGAAGTCGGCGACTGGGTGATGGCCGAGGCCTGCCGCCAGCTCAGGGCCTGGCACCAGGCCCGGGTACGCGTGCCCAAGGTGTCGGTGAACATCTCGGCACGGCAGTTCTCCGACGGCCAGCTGGGCGAGCGCATCGCGGCCGCCCTGCAGGACACCGGCGTGCCGCCAGCGTGCCTGGAGCTGGAACTGACCGAAAGCATCCTGATGCGCGAAGTGGGCGAAGCCATGCAGACCCTCGCCGGGCTGAAGAATCTCGGCCTGAGCATCGCCGTCGACGACTTCGGCACCGGCTATTCGTCGCTGAACTACCTCAAGCAGTTCCCCATCGACGTACTGAAGATCGACCGCACCTTCGTCGACGGCCTGCCGTCGGGCGAACAGGACGCGCAGATCGCCCGGGCGATCATCGCCATGGCCCACAGCCTGAACCTGGCGGTGATCGCCGAGGGGGTGGAAACCCACGAACAGCTGGAATTCCTGCGTGAGCACGGCTGCGACGAAGTGCAGGGCTACCTGTTCGGCCGCCCGATGACGGCCAGCCAGTTCGAAGCGCAGTTCAGCAACGACGCGCTGTTCATGCTCGATTGAGCCTGGCGGCCCCGCTCACCCAGCCTACGCAACACATGCAGCCGCCTCACCCGTCGGATGAGGGCCTTTCATATGCCACAGTTCGCCCGATGGGGTAGAATGCCCCCCTTTTCGCTCCAAGCCCTCGAGGACTGCCATGTTCAGCCGTGATTTGACTATCGCCAAGTTCGACCCCGATCTGTTCGCCGCCATGGAGCAGGAAGCCGTGCGCCAGGAAGAGCACATCGAGCTGATCGCTTCGGAAAACTACACCAGCCCGGCCGTCATGGAAGCTCAGGGCTCGGCCCTGACCAACAAGTACGCCGAAGGCTATCCGGGCAAGCGCTACTACGGTGGCTGCGAATACGTCGACGTGGTTGAGCAACTGGCCATCGACCGCGCCAAGGAACTGTTCGGTGCCGACTACGCCAACGTCCAGCCGCACGCCGGCTCCCAGGCCAACGCCGCCGTCTACCTGGCCCTGCTGCAGGCCGGTGACACCATTCTGGGCATGAGCCTGGCTCACGGCGGTCACCTGACCCACGGCGCCGCCGTCAGCTCCTCGGGCAAGCTGTACAACGCCATCCAGTACGGTATCGACGCCAATGGCCTGATCGACTACGACGAAGTCGAGCGCCTGGCCGTCGAGCACAAGCCGAAGATGATCGTCGCCGGTTTCTCGGCCTACTCGCAGGTGCTGGACTTCCCGCGCTTCCGCGCCATCGCCGACAAGGTCGGTGCCTACCTGTTCGTCGACATGGCCCACGTGGCCGGTCTGGTCGCCGCTGGCGTCTACCCGAACCCGGTGCCGTTCGCCGACGTGGTCACCACCACCACCCACAAGACCCTGCGCGGTCCACGTGGCGGCCTGATCCTGGCACGCGCCAACGCCGACATCGAGAAAAAGCTCAACTCCGCCGTGTTCCCAGGCGCCCAGGGCGGCCCTCTGGAGCACGTCATCGCCGCCAAGGCCGTGTGCTTCAAGGAAGCGCTGCAGCCTGAGTTCAAGGCCTACCAGCAGCAGGTGGTGAAGAACGCCCAGGCCATGGCCCAGGTGTTCATCGAGCGCGGTTTCGACGTGGTTTCCGGCGGTACCCAGAACCACCTGTTCCTGCTGTCGCTGATCAAGCAGGACATTTCCGGTAAAGATGCTGACGCCGCCCTGGGCCGCGCCTACATCACCGTGAACAAGAACTCGGTACCCAACGACCCACGCTCGCCGTTCGTCACCTCCGGCCTGCGCTTCGGCACCCCGGCCGTTACCACTCGCGGCTTCAAGGAAGCCGAGTGCAAGGAACTGGCTGGCTGGATCTGCGACATCCTCGCCGACCTGAACAACGAAGCGGTGATCGACGCCGTTCGTGAGAAGGTCAAGGCCATCTGTGCCCGCCTGCCGGTGTACGGCGCCTGATAGCACCGTTACCCGCAGCATGAGAACGCCCGGCCACAGTGCCGGGCGTTTTCGTTTGTGCGGTTTGCCCAAGGCCTGCCCTACAGCCACAGAGGCCATACTGCATATGCGATGAAGAATCGCCCTACATAACGCCCCGGTCAGCTCCGGCAGGATGCCCTTCCCTACGCATCCCGAGGCTGATCATGATCCGCATCTCCCGCCTTACCGACCTGCACGCCTGTCCCCTTCCCCTGCACGGCATCACGCCGCTGGTCAGTGGGGCAGCCGATGTTCAGGTCAACGGCCTGCCCGTGGCCCGAGTCGGTGACCGCAGCGGCTGCGGCGCGGTGCTGGTCAGCGGGTTCCCGCATATCCTGGTCAACGGCCGCCCCATGGCGCACCTGGGCAGCCTGAGCAGCCACGGCGGCGCCGTACTGGCTGGCAGCGGCGACACTTTTGGTGGCAGCCAGAACGGTACACAGCGGCCTCCCCTGGTGGTGGACTTCGCACGCCTGGGCGTTATGGATGAACAGGGCCGGCTGGACGACCAACGCCTGCAGGCCTTGCTGGCCGATCCCCAGCTGGAACAGCACGCGCGCCAGGCCGGCGCGCTGATCGACCCCGACAAGGCACCCACCACCCCGCAAAGCTATGCCTGCTCATTTCAGGCCATCGATAGCGAGACGCGCCGGCCTCTGGCCCACCGGCCCTTCATCGCGATGGTGGGCAATGAGGAAATCACCGGGCTTACCGACGCCGCCGGGCTCGCACACGTACAGGCGCCATCACCCGACTCATCGATATCGCTCCATGTGATGTTCAGGGCGCCAGCCCGCTTGCTGGACGAACTCGCACGGCCCGACCGACGTTTCAAGATCACGGCACAGGCTCAGGAAGTGCGTGAAGGGCAAGCACGGGTACCCGTGACGGTTACCGTCAATGACCGTGCGGCGGCGCGAGAAGCGCTGATCGGAATGATCCGGGAGTCGGGTCGCGACTTCATCGAGCGATCGGCATGGCAGGCGTTGGCCCCCAAGGCCCCGCTAGAGCCTGATTGGGACTACAGCATGATTGCCCTGCACCATGCGGGTAGGAGTTACTCATGCAGTGCAAGTTCGGAGCAGGTTCTGAACACTCAGAAGACTCATCACGCCAAAGGGTTCGATGACATTAGTTACCACTACGCCGTTGATTGTTTCGGCACCATTTATGAAGGCAGGGACCTGCGCTTCAAGGGTGCCAGCGTGCTCGGCCATAACACGGGCATCATTGGGATTGTTCTGCTCAATAACTTGACGTTTCCCGAGGAAGGCGGTGACTGGGTCGCCTTTGCAAGATCAAAGCTGAACGCCCTGGGTATCGATACGACGCAGCAGATTCCCTCCCAGCAGGTCGACGCCACGATAAACCTCATCGAAGCACTTAAAAGCCTGTTCGTAATCACCCATTTTGGAGGTCACCGGGAATATCCGGACCAAGGTACCGCAGGAAAAATCTGCCCAGGCAATGTGGGCATGGAACTCGTACGGGCCATTCGCTCAATCACACAACTTCAACAACCTGCCGGAACATGAAAAAAACACTTTGCATCATTGCGCTGGCCGCGGTCGCTCATCTCTATGTGGGCTATTACATATCGCAGGATATGGAGGATCCACGCCTCATGATTTTCATCAAGAAATACCCCACATTAAAAATGAGGTTTGAAAATATCTACACGAGTGACCGATACAGAAGACCTCGGAGCGAGTTGAGCGATACCGAATGGCAGGCCCTCAAGGACTACTGCAAATATCGACTGGGTATAAACACACCGCCTTTCACTCAAGAGGAGGTCGGCGCCTGTAGCGTACGTTAGGTTTCGCAAGGACGCTCGGCAAGCGAAGCCCAAGGCTTCTCTTGCGTTGCGAAACCTGAACTACGCGCTAATTCGTAGCCAACGCCGCAAACCCCGCGCGAATCTTCTCTTCCGGCAGCTCATCGGCAATGAACACGATCACGCTTTCACGCTGTTCGTCTTCGGCCCATTCGCTGTCCCAGTCGAAGCCGTAGAGCTTGAGCACGCCCTGGAATACCAGGCGTCGTGCTTCGCCCGCAATGTTCAGCACGCCCTTGTAGCGCAGCAGCTGCTTGCCGTGGTCTTCCAGCAACTCGTTCATGAAGTCGCTGAGGCGGTCGATGTCCAGCGGCTGCTCGGTGCGCAGCACCAGGCTGGAGATCCGGTCGCCATTGCTGCCGGTAGGCGCCACCGGGCGCAGGGTCAGGCTGCCGCCGAGGTCGGCGTTGAGGTTGAAGCCACGCACGTCCAGCAGCTCGGCCAGATCGATACGACCGTGGTCCACGGTACGGATCGGCGCGCGGCGGTTGATGCGCCCCAGGCGCGTGCTGAGCGCCTCGAAGTGGGCCTCGTCGACCAGGTCACGCTTACTCACCAGCAGGCGGTCGGCGAAACCGATCTGCGCCTGGGCGATGGTCTGGGTCAGGTGCACGTCGGCATGCGCGGCGTCGACCAGGGTGATGATGCCGTCGAGGATATAACGCTCGCGCAATTCTTCGTCGATAAAGAAGGTCTGCGCCACCGGTGCCGGGTCGGCCAGGCCAGTGCATTCGATTACCAGGCGGTCGAAGGCGATCTCGCCGCTGTCCAGGCGTTCGAGCAGCAGGAACAGGGCCTTGGTCAGGTCGGTGTGGATGCTGCAGCACACGCAGCCGTTGGACAGGGTCATGACCTGCACCGGCTCGTCGCCGAGCAACTGGCTGTCGATGCCCGCATCACTGAATTCGTTCTCGATCACCGCGATTTTCAGGCCGTGCTCGGCCTTGAGGATGTGGCGCAGCAGCGTGGTCTTGCCGGCACCGAGAAAGCCGGTCAGCACGGTGACGGGAATGGGTTGCAACTCGCTCATGAAGGCTCCTTGGCAGGATGCGTGAAGCAGAAAACAAAAACGCGCCACAGGCTCTCACCTGTGGCGCGCGGGGTCCAGCATGGATCAGGGGGTCAACAGCACTTCGGCCCACCCTTGCCACCGTAACGGGCTTCCTGGCGCTCGCGGAAGAACGCCTCGTAGCTCATCACCGGCTGGTCCGGGTGCTTGTTCTGCATATGCTCGACGTAGGTGTCGTAGTCCGGCATGCCCACCATCAGGCGGGCAGCCTGGCCCAGGTATTTGCCGAGCCGGCCAAGGTCATTGAACATCTGCAGTTACTCCCATCACACGACTCACACCTGCGACCCGGACGGCATGGCCTGGTACGGCGCCTCCTTGTCGGAACGCTCGGCCTTGCTCCAGGCCTTGCTGCCGACCTTCAGCGAGTAGAACAGAATGCTGCCGACCACGAACAGGAACAGCACACTCAGGCCCGCGTTGGTGTAGGCATTGAGGATGACGTGCTGCATCTGGTCCATGTTCTTGGCCGGCGCCAGGATCTGCCCCGCGTCGGCGGCGGCGGAGTATTTCTTGGCCAGGGCCAGGAAGCCGACCGCCGGGTTGGCGTCGAACAGCTTGATCAGGCTGGCGGTCACGGTGCAGATCAGCAGCCAGGCGGCCGGGAACGCGGTGACCCACACGTAGCGCTGGCGCTTCATCTTCACCAGCACCACGCTGGCCAGCATCAGTGCGATACCGGCGAGCATCTGGTTGGAGATGCCGAACAGCGGCCACAGCGTGTTGATACCACCCAGCGGGTCGATCACGCCCTGGTACAGCAGGTAGCCCCACAGTGCCACGCAGCCGCCGGTGCCGATCACGTTGGCACCCCACGACTCGGTGCGCTTGAGGGCCGGAATGAAGCTGCCCAGCAGGTCCTGCAGCATGAAGCGACCGGCACGGGTACCGGCGTCCACTGCCGTGAGGATGAACAGCGCCTCGAAGAGAATCGCGAAGTGGTACCAGAAGGCCATGGTGTTTTCACCCGGCAGGACCTGGTGAAGGATCTGCGCGATACCCACGGCCAGGGTCGGCGCACCACCGGCACGGGCCAGGATGGTGTGCTCGCCGATGTCGGCCGCCGTAGCGGTCAACTGCTCGGGGGTAATGGCGAAGCCCCATTCGGAGACCTTGGCGGCGACCGTCATCACGTCGCTGCCGACGATGGCCGCCGGGCTGTTCATGGCGAAGTACACGCCCGGCTCGATCACCGAAGCGGCGACCATGGCCATGATGGCCACGAAGGACTCCATCAGCATGCCGCCGTAGCCGATGTAACGGGCGTTGACCTCGTTATCCAACAGCTTGGGCGTGGTGCCCGACGAGATCAGCGCATGGAAGCCCGACACCGCGCCGCAGGCGATGGTGATGAACAGGAACGGGAACAGGGCGCCTTTCCACACCGGGCCGGTGCCGTCGGTGAACTGGGTCAGGGCCGGCATTTTCAGCTCTGGCGCGAGAATCAGGATACCGATGGCCAGACCGAGAATGGTGCCGATCTTCAGGAAGGTCGACAGGTAGTCGCGCGGTGCCAGCAGCAGCCACACCGGCAGCATGGCGGCGACGAAACCATAGCCGACCAGCATCCAGGTGATCTGCACGCCGGTGAAGGTGAAGCGCGGGCCCCATACCGGGTCGGCCGCGACCGCGCCACCCAGCCAGATGGAGCCCAGCAGCAGCACCACGCCGATCAGCGAGATTTCACCGATACGACCCGGGCGTATGTAGCGCATGTATACGCCCATGAAGATCGCCGTCGGGATGGTGGCGATCACCGTGAACATGCCCCACGGGCTCTCGGCCAGGGCCTTGACCACGATCAGCGCCAGCACCGCGAGGATGATGATCATGATCAGGAAGCAGCCGAACAGCGCGATGGTGCCGGGGATACGGCCCATTTCTTCGCGGACCATGTCACCGAGCGAACGGCCGTTACGGCGCGTGGAGAGGAACAGGATCATGAAGTCCTGCACGGCGCCAGCCAGGACCACGCCGGCAATCAGCCAGAGCGTACCGGGCAGGTAGCCCATCTGCGCCGCAAGTACCGGGCCTACCAGCGGGCCTGCACCGGCGATGGCCGCGAAGTGGTGGCCGAACAGGATGTGTTTGTTGGTCGGAACGTAGTCCAGGCCATCGTTGTTGACCACCGCCGGCGTCGCGCGGCTCGGGTCGAGTTGCATGACGTGGTTGGCGATGAACAGACTGTAGTAACGGAAGGCAACCAGATAGATGGCGACCGCAGCCACCACGATCCACAAGGCATTGATCGCTTCGCCGCGGCGCAGCGCGACGACCCCCAGGGCACAGGCCCCAATGAACGCAAGCAGCACCCAGGGCACATGGCGCAACAAGCTATTATTATTTTTCATTTTTTTATTCCAGCAGTAATGACCAGAAGATCTGGGTGACACGCCCGAGCGGCCAGAGACGCTGCGCGACGATGCTACCCGACGATGCGAGTGTAGCTGTGCCACAGCGAAAGGCCACCCCCCACGATGGTCTATCGGGAATTAATCCGGCAGGAACGAAAACCTTGACCCAGAGCGGCTGCTGGCACAGCGGCGGACGACGAATGCCAGGTGGCGATGCACGCGGAACTGTTCGTCAGAGCGGTTCGGGTTTATCTTCACTAACATTCGCTCCCGCAAGCCGACTGAGCGGTATTGGCTTTCGCTGGAGCTGGCCACCAGCCCGTAGGCCGGCAGCCCTGCCATCAGCAACCCCAGGAGTGCGCGTGATGACCGATTCCCCCGCCGATCGCCGGCGCTTCAAGCGCATCGCCTTCGATGCCCGGACCGAACTGCAACAGGGCCATGCGACCTGGGAGGTCCAGCTGCTCGACCTGTCCCTCAAGGGCCTGCTCATCGAGCGCCCCGAGCCCTGGGAAGGTGACCCGACGCAACCGTTCGTGGTCGACATCCACCTGAGCACCGACGCCTGCGTGAGGATGGATGTGCGCCAGACCCACGACAACCAGCACCACCTGGGCTTCGAATGCCTGCACATCGGCCTGGAGTCGATCAGTCACCTCAAGCGCCTGGTCGAACTGAACCTGGCCGACTCCAAGGAGCTGGACCGCGAACTGGCGGCGCTGATCGATATCTGAGGACGCTGGTTACTCGAACAGCGCATCCAGCGCCTGCTCCAGGCGCGTGACCGCGATCACCTGCAAACCGGCAAAGCCTTCCTTGGGGGCGTTGCCCTTGGGCACGATGGCACGCTTGAAGCCGTGCTTGGCCGCCTCCTTGAGACGCTCCTGACCACTGGGCACCGGGCGCACTTCGCCGGACAGGCCGACTTCGCCGAACACCAGCAGGTCATGGGACAGCGGGCGGTTGCGCAGGCTGGAAATCACCGCCGCCATCAGCGCCAGGTCCGAGGCGGTCTCCAGCACCTTGACCCCGCCCACCACGTTGAGGAACACATCCTGGTCATGGGTCGGGATACCGCCGTGACGATGCAGCACGGCCAGCAGCATGGCCAGGCGGTTCTGATCCAACCCCAGGGTGACGCGCCGAGGGTTGGCCATGTGGCTGTCGTCGACCAGCGCCTGCACCTCGACCAGCATCGGCCGCGTGCCCTCCCAGGTGGCCATCACCACGCTGCCGGACACTTCTTCCTGGGCACGGCTGAGAAAGATCGCCGAAGGATTGGAGACTTCCTTCAGGCCCCGGTCGGTCATGCCGAACACGCCCAGCTCGTTGACCGCGCCAAAGCGGTTCTTCACCGCGCGCAGCAGGCGCAGGCGCCCATCGGCCTCACCCTCGAAATACAGCACGGTGTCGACCATGTGCTCCAGCACCCGCGGGCCGGCCAGCGCGCCTTCCTTGGTGACATGGCCGACCAGGAAGATCGCCGTGCCGCTCTGCTTGGCATAACGCACCAGCAACGCCGTGCTCTCGCGCACCTGGGCGACGCCGCCAGGGGCCGACTGCAACTGCTCGGTGAAGATGGTCTGGATCGAGTCGATGACCATGACCTTGGGTTGCTCGACCCGCGCCGTGGCGATGATCGATTCGATGCAGGTCTCGGTCATCACCCGCAGCTTGTCCTGGGGCAGGCCCAGGCGCCGGGCGCGCATGGCCACCTGCTGCTGCGACTCCTCACCGGTGACGTACAGCACCGACATGCTCTCGGCCAAGTGGCAGAGGGTCTGCAGCAGGATGGTCGACTTGCCGATGCCCGGGTCGCCGCCGATGAGGATCACCGAGCCGTCGACCATGCCGCCGCCCAACACCCGGTCCAGCTCGGTGGAGCGGGTGGTGAAGCGTGGAATCTCCTCGACGCTGACTTCGGCCAGGGTCTTGATCTGCGCCTGCGCACCGGCCCAGCCGGTGCGCCCGCTGGGCGCCGCCGCCGCGCCGCTCTCCACGACAGTCTCGACCAGGGTATTCCAGGCGCCGCATTCGCCACACTGCCCTGCCCATTTGGGAAAGGTCGCACCGCACTCGGTGCAACCATACAAGCGCTTGGCCTTGGCCATGGGAACCCCGCTCGCAAAAGGCGCCATGATAACCCAGCTTGTCCACCACACGGCCAGGCGGGGCGGCCACTCGAGTCCGAGATCGGATAAAACTTGTAGGGGGCGATCCGGTCGATGTTTGAGGGCAGGCTGCCTCGCGCTCCATTAGACTGGAGCGGAACCCTTCATCTGTAACAAGGAATGACCCATGAGCATCATCAACGAATTCAAAGCCTTCGCCGTCAAGGGCAATGTGGTCGACATGGCCGTGGGGATCATCATCGGCGCCGCGTTCGGCAAGATCGTGTCGTCGTTCGTCGGTGATGTGGTGATGCCGCCACTGGGCCTGCTGATCGGTGGCGTGGACTTCACCGACCTGGGCATCACCCTGCGCGCCGCCCAGGGCGATGCACCGGCCGTGGTGTTGGCCTACGGCAAATTCATCCAGACCGTAGTGGACTTCCTGATCGTCGCATTCGCCATTTTCATGGGCGTGAAGGTCATCAACCGTCTGCGTCAGGAACAGGCCAAGGCCCCAGCGGTGAACAAGCAGGAAGTCCTGCTCACCGAAATCCGCGACCTGCTCAAGGAGCAGAACAAGCCTGCCGAACCGGTGGTCGTCGACCCCAACAAGCCGCTGTAAGGCTGGCCCGGGTTACCAGTAGGTTTCCACCGCCACCTGCCCGGGCCGTCGGCTCAGGCTCAGTTGCAACCCGCGCTGCTTGAGCAGGGCGCGGGTCTCGTCGACCATCTCCGGGTTGCCGCAGAGCATCACCCGCGAGTGCTCGGGACTCAGCGCCACACCGGCAGCCGCCTCCAGGCCACCATTGGCGATCAGCGCAGTGATGCGCTCACCCAGCGCCCCGGCATGCGCCTCACGGGTCACCACCGGAATGTAGTGGAATTTGTGCGCATACTCGGCCAGGTACTCGCGTTGGGTCAGCTCGGCAATCAGTGGCTGGTAGGCCAGCTCCCGGGCCTCGCGCACGCTGTACACGAGGATGATCCGCTCGAATTTCTCCCAGGCTTCGAAGTCCTGCAGAATCGACAGGAATGGCGCAACCCCCGTGCCGGTGGACAGCAGCCAGAGGTCACGGCCGTCGACGAAGCGGTCCAGCGTGAGGTAGCCGAACGACTGCTTTTCCACCAGCAATTCGTCGCCCTCGCGCAGGCGGCTCAGCTCGCTGGTGAATTCGCCGCCCGGCACCACGATGGAGAAGAATTCGAGAAATTCGTCATAGGGCGAAGACACCATCGAATAGGCACGCCACACGGTGCTGCCGTCGGCCTTGGTCACGCCCAGGCGCGCGAACTGCCCGGCACGGAAACGGAAACCGGCATCGCGACTGGCCCGCAGGGTGAACAGGTTGCTGGTCAAGGGGCTCACACGCTGCAGTGTCTGCCGGGTGAACTTGTCTTCGCTGACGGTCATGGTGTGCTCGCGACTCCTGAAGATAATTGCAGGCGCCCAGTTTCCCGCAAATACGGGTCGAGAAACACCACCTGTTTGTAGGGGCAGGCACCGGCGCCCTACCTTAGACCGTTTCGCTCTTGATGGGGGGGCGGACAGGCATGACCGAAACGAGCACTTCAGCGCAGGCCAGGCAGAGCGGCGCCTCAACCATTAACACCCTTTTGAATACATAGAACGCCAGCATTCCACCCGTCTGGATTGGATCCGCTCTGCTCATGTCGGCGCCGCTTTTTCCCTAGAATCAACTTACCCCACCCGGGGTTTCGCCAGTACGAATCTGGAGGCGACCATGCAGCCAACCGAGTCCCTAGCAACCCGGCAGCCACCAGCCCAGACCTTGACGCAGAGAGAGATTGAAATCCTCAAGTGGTCCGCCAAGGGCAAGACAGCCGCCGACATCGCAATCATCCTGCGTCTGAAGGAGCGAACCATTCATTTTCATATTGCCAGTGCCATTCAAAAAATGGGGGTCTGCAACAAGACCGCCGCAGCCGTGCAAGCTGCATTGAGCGGGATGTTCTGATCCGTTGTCCCTCGCACCACGATGGCAGGTGCCAAAGGCAAAAAGCACGTAGAATCACGCCCTTCAAGCCTGACCGGGTGTACCGGCCTCGCGTGATACTCGTCGTCTGCCCAGAGTTCCTGCCATGCCCCTGCTCACCAGCCCTTTCGCCGAACTGGACCTGATTCGCCAGCCGGAACAGCCCAATGAACCACTGCAGGCCTTCGATGCTGCGGATGAATACCTGCTCGCCCATCTGGCCGAACACGGCCTGAGCCTGACCACCCGGGTGCTGGTGCTCAACGACAGCTTCGGCGGCCTGGCGGCCAGCCTGGCGCCGCATGCGACAGTGACGAGCAGCACGGACTCGTACCTCGCCGCCCAGGCGCTGGGCATCAACCTGCAGCGTAATGGCCTGGCCGCCGATGCCGTGACCCTGGTACCGGCCAGCGAAACCCCGCAAGGCCCGTTCGACTGGGTGCTGATCCGCATTCCCAAGACCCTGGCGTTACTCGAAGAGCAGTTGATCCGCCTGCAGGGCCAGCTCGCGCCGGATGCGAAAGTGGTGGCGGCGGCGATGGTCAAGCACCTGCCGCGCTCGGCCGGTGAGCTGCTCGAAGATTACGTCGGTCCGGTGCAAGCCTCGCTGGCGGTGAAAAAGGCCCGCCTGCTGTTCGCCGCCCCCGAGCCGAAGGAGTTCCAGCCCTCCCCCTTCCCGACCCGCTACCGCATCGAGCAGCCGGCGCTGGAACTGATCAACCATGCCAACGTGTTCTGCCGCGACGGCCTGGACATCGGCACGCGTGCCATGCTGCCCTTCCTGCCACGCGATCTGGGCAAGGCGCGGGTCGCCGACCTGGGCTGCGGCAACGGGGTGCTGGCCATTGCCAGTGCGCTGGACAACCCGGAGGCGCAGTACACCCTGGTGGACGAGTCGTACATGGCGGTGCAGTCGGCGGCCGAGAACTGGCAGGCCACCTTCGGCGAACGCCCGGTCACCCTGCGCGCCGCCGATGGCCTCGCCACCCAGGCCCCCGATTCGCTGGATGTAGTGCTGTGCAACCCGCCGTTCCACCAGCAGCAGGTGGTCGGCGATTTCCTGGCCTGGCGCATGTTCCTCCAGGCCCGCAGCGCATTGGTACCGGGCGGCGCACTGTACATCGTCGGCAACCGCCACCTGGGCTACCACACCAAGCTGGCACGGCTGTTCCGCGATGTGCAACAGGTAGCAGCCACGCCCAAGTTTGTCATCCTCAAGGCGCGCAAGTAGGCGCCGGGCGCACGGGCCGGGCGCAAGCGCGCATTACCGCGAACAGCTTCCCGGCTGAAGCCGGTCCCACCGGTAATCCCTGACACCGTGAGTCGAAGCGGCTCCCCAGTCGCGCCAACGCGTCTCCCAGGCAAAAAAAACCCTCCATCACAGCCCGATCAGGAGGGTACGAAAGCCGTGTCCACGAAACACGGAGGGATATCAGGTGTCAGTCCGCTCAGTGGGTGGTCAGCCCGGCGGCGCTCATGAACAGGCGCATCAGACTGGCGACGATGAACAGCGCCAGCACGCTGCCGGCCCAGATGCCGGCCAGCCAGGCCAGACGCTGCCATAACGGCTTGCTGCGCGCCGGATCGTCCTCATGCAGGGAAGGCTTGTCGGGCATGGCCAGGCTCCTCTAGTGATAACCGTCTTCGGCAGTCACCTTGCCGCGGAACACGTAGTAGCTCCAGAAGGTGTAACCGAGAATCAGCGGGATGATGAACAGCGTGCCCACCAGCATGAAGCCCTGGCTTTGCGGCGGTGCGGCGGCTTCCCAGAGGGTCACCGAAGGCGGCACGATGTGTGGCCACAGGCTGATGCCCAGGCCGCTGTAGCCGAGGAAGATCAACAGCAGGGTGAGCAGGAACGGCGTGTAGTGCGCGTTGCGCGCCACCGCCTTGAACAGGCCGAACAGGGTCAGCAGCACCAGGATCGGTACCGGCAGGAACCAGAACAGGTTCGGCAGGGTGAACCAGCGCTCGGCGATCTGCTGATGCGCCAGCGGTGTCCACAGACTGACGATGCCGATCATCACCAGCAGCGCCAGGGCCAAGGGACGTGCCAGATCGTGCATGGCTTTCTGCAGCGCACCTTCGGTCTTCATGATCAGCCAGGTGCAGCCCAGCAGCGCGTAGGCGACGATCAGCGCCAGGCCACAGAACAGCGGAAACGGTGCCAGCCAGTCCAGCGAGCCCCCCGCATATTGCCGGTCGACCACCGGCAGTCCTTCGATGAAGGCGCCCAGCGCCACGCCCTGGAAGAAGGTCGCAGCCAGCGAGCCGCAGATGAAGGCCTTGTCCCACAGATGGCGCTTGTGCTCGGTGGCCTTGAAGCGGAACTCGAAGGCCACGCCGCGGAAGATCAGCCCCACCAGCATCAGCATCAACGGCAGGTACAGCGCCGACAACACCACCGAGTAGGCCAGCGGGAAGGCGCCGAACAGCCCGGCGCCGCCGAGCACCAGCCAGGTCTCGTTGCCGTCCCACACCGGGGCCACGGTGTTCATCATCACGTCGCGGTCACGGCTGTCCTTCATGAAGGGAAAGAGAATGCCGATGCCCAGGTCGAAGCCGTCCATCACCACGTACATCATGATGCCGAAGATGATGATGATGGCCCACAGCAGTGCCAGATCGAAGCCCATGACTCAGTTCCCCCTGCTCAGGTTGTCCAGTGCGTCGCCCGGTTCCGCGCCTTCGGTGGCGGCGGACAGCGGACGGGCCGGTGTACGGGTCTTGCCGGGGCCACCGCTCGGCACGTGCTCCACATGCGGCTGCGGTCCCTTGCGCACCAGGCGCAGCATGTAGCCCAGACCGGCACCGAACAGCAGGAAGTAGACGACCACGAACATCACCAGGGTGAAGCTCATCTGCGCGACGCTGTGGTTCGACACGCCCTCGGCGGTGCGCATCAGGCCGTAGACCACCCAGGGCTGGCGACCGATCTCGGTGGTGAACCAGCCTGCGAGGATCGCGACCAGCCCCGAAGGCCCCATCCACAGCGCCAGATGCAGGAACGGCCGGGTCTGGTAGAGCGTGCCGCGCTTGCGCAGCCACAGGCTCCACAGGCCGGTGAGGATCATCAGCATGCCCAGGCCGACCATGACCCGGAACGACCAGAACACCACGGTGGAGTTAGGCCGGTCTTCAGGCTTGAACTCCTTGAGCGCCGGCACCTGCTTGTCGAGGCTGTGGGTCAGGATCAGGCTGCCCAGGTAAGGGATCTCCACCGCGAAGCGGGTTTTCTCCTGCTGCATGTCCGGCCAGCCGAAGAGGATCAGTGGCGTGGGTTCGTCACCGACGTTCTCCCAGTGCCCTTCGATGGCGGCGATCTTCGCCGGTTGGTGCTTGAGGGTATTCAGGCCATGGAAGTCACCGACCACCGCCTGGATGGGAGCGACCAGCAGGGCCATCCACATCGCCATCGAAAGCATCTTGCGCACCGCCGGGTTGTCACGACCGCGCAGCAGGTGCCAGGCCGCCGACGCGCCGACGAAGAACGCCGTGGCGACGAACGCGGCAATCGCCATGTGCGCCAGCCGGTACGGGAACGACGGGTTGAACACCACGGCGAACCAGTCCACCGGAATGACCCGGCCATCGACGATCTCGAAGCCCTGGGGCGTCTGCATCCAGCTGTTGGACGAAAGGATCCAAAAGGTCGAGATCAGGGTGCCGATCGCCACCATCACCGTCGCGAAGAAATGCAGGCCACGGCCCACGCGGTTCCAGCCGAACAGCATGACACCGAGGAAGCCGGCTTCCAGGAAGAACGCGGTGAGCACCTCGTAGGTGAGCAGCGGGCCGGTGACGGCGCCTGCGAAATCGGAAAAGCGGCTCCAGTTGGTGCCGAACTGATAGGCCATGACCAGGCCCGAGACCACGCCCATGCCGAAGTTGACCGCGAAGATCTTCAGCCAGTAGTGGTACAGGTCACGGTAGACATCGTTGCGCGTCTTCAGCCACAACCCTTCGAGCACCGCCAGGTAACTGGCCAGGCCGATGGTGATGGCGGGAAACAAAATGTGGAACGAGATCGTGAACGCGAACTGGATCCGCGCGAGGTCGAGCGACTCCAAACCGAACATAGGACTACCCCTTTCAGATGCTGCGGCGCAGGTCACCGGCAGCGATACCCCACGGCAGGGCGGTTTTCGCGTGCCGGGCGGCTTCTGTTGAGAGTCTCGGCACTAAACGTCTGACGGTCGAGGCACAGGCAGAGTTCGAGTGCCATGATGCAGGTCAACCGACGGCTAAAGATTAGCTCCTGCCGCGCTGGAAAGCGGCGTGGCGCGTTGTCGCGTGACCGCTTGCCTCACCCTGCCGGGCAGCAGCGGCGTTTTGGCGACGAACGGCGGTTTTTCTAACGCCGTCGCGGAGACTTTTTGTAAAGCTCGCGTTCCAACTCTTCACGCCATGATGGCTACATGATATTGAACAACCACCGCTGCCCAACTTGAAGCTTCAAGGGACGAGCATGCCTCTGATCAATAGCCTTTCCGATCTGTTCGTCCAATCCGTCGAAATGGCCGGCAGCGCCACGTTGGTCTGCGACGCCGAGAATCAGGTGCTGCTGTTCAACGCGGCAGCGGAGAAACTCTGGGGCAAGAGTCACCATGAGGTCATCGGCCAGGATGCCCGTCTGCTCCTGCCCTTGCCGGTTCAGGCCTACTACCAGCGCCTGCAGGGCGGTGACGGGGAGCTGACGCTCATCGACATTCCCCACGGCGATGGCAGCCGACATTGGGGGGCTTTGACGGTGTCGCGGCTGGCTGAGGAAGAACAGGTGTACTTCGTGACGTCCGTCAAGGACATCACCCAGCAGCATGAAGAGCATGAACGGCTGCGCCTGCTCTCACTGGTGAGTGACCATTCCGATAACGCCATCGTGATCACCGACCACCAGTGGCGCATCACCTACGTCAACGCCGGCTTCGAGCGACTGTTCGGCTACCGCTTCGACCAGGCCTGCGGTCATCATCCGTCCGAATTGCTGGCGCCGCATCTGGACCGGCACTCGGTCGGCGAAGCCCGGCGCAAGCTCGCCGAGGGCCAGTCGATCAAGACCGACGAAGTGGTCTATGCCCAGAATGGCGACCGACTCTGGTGCAGCATGGTCATCAACCCTATTTTCTCGGTCCAGGGTGACCTGCTGCATTCGGTCACCATCCTCACCGACATCACCAACACCAAGATGCACGAGGTGTTGCAGCACAGCATGCTCAACGCCATGGTCCGCGAAGAGCCGCTGGAAAACCTGATGCAGCTGGCCTGCGAGGAAATCGAGCGCATCGCCCCGGAAGTGACCACCTCCATGCTGCTGGTGGACGACGACGGCCTGCTGCATCCGCTGGCTACCACCCGTCTGCGCCACAGTTATTTCCAGTTGGCCGAGGGGCTGCAGATCGGTGAGGGCGTCGGCACCTGCGGCACCGCCGCCTTTCGCCGCCAGCCGGTGATTACCCGGGACATTGCCAGCGACCCACTGTGGGAGGCCTTCCGCGACGTCGAGCTGCCCGATGGGATCAAGAGCTGCTGGTCCACGCCGGTGCTGGACGCCGAACAACGGGTCATCGCCACCCTGGCCTTCTACTTCAAGGAAGTGCGCGGTCCGTCGGCCTTCCACCAGCGCCTGGTGGACGTGGTCGTGCCGCTGTGCGCACTGGCCATCGAGCGTGAAAAGGCCCGCGCCCACATCAGCCAGCTGGCGTTCTACGACAGCCTGACCGAACTGCCCAACCGTAGCCTGCTGATGGCCAACTCCGAGCAGGCGGTGCAGGCCGCCTTGCGCAACAAGAGCCGCCTGGCGGTGCTGTTCATCGATGTCGACCGGTTCAAGCAGGTCAACGACTCCTATGGTCATCCGGCCGGTGATGAGCTGCTGCAGATCATCGCCGGGCGCCTGCTGGAAAACCGCAGCCAGAAGGATGTGGTCGGGCGCCTGTCGGGTGACGAGTTCGTCGTGGTGCTGCCCGACTGCGATGCCCAACGCGCCACCGAACTGGTCGAGCAACTCAAGCTGACCATCAGCCAGCCCTGTCAGGTCGGCACCAACCGGGTCACGCCGTCGGTCAGCATCGGCGTCAGCCTGCTTCCCGAAGACGGTCACGACATGGGGACCCTGATCCACCGCGCCGACATGGCCATGTACCAAGCCAAGCATGCCGGGCGTGGCCGCTTCAGTTTCTTCTGCCATGAGCTGAACCAGCAGGCGCAACAGCGCCAGGCCATGGAAACCGCCCTGCAGCAGGCGCTACAGGACAATGCCCTGGAACTGCACTACCAGCCGCAGATCAGCATGGCCGACGGGCACCTTTATGGTGCCGAGGCGCTGGCGCGCTGGAACCATCCAGACTGGGGCCAGGTGTCACCGGCGCGCTTCATTCCACTGGCCGAGGAGTGCGGCCTGATTGTCGAACTGGGCCTGTGGGCGATCCGCGAAGCCTGCCGCCAACTGGCCGAGTGGCGTCGCGCCGGGGCCGAACTGTCGGCCATCTCGGTGAACCTGTCGCCGACCAACTTCCACGACCTGGAACTGCCGGCCATCCTCACCGACCTGCTGCAGCATTACCGGCTCAGCCCCGGCGACCTGACCCTGGAACTCACCGAAAACATCCTGATGGACACCAACCCCAGCACCCTGAAGGTGCTCAACGATGTCCACGCCCTGGGCATCCGCCTGGCCATGGACGACTTCGGCACCGGGTATTCCAGCCTGAGCTACCTGCGCCAGCTGCCGATCCAGGAACTCAAGCTCGACCGCAGCTTCGTCATGGACCTCGAAAACGACGCCACCGCACGCACCCTCAGCGACGCGGTGATTCATATCGGCAACAGCCTCAACCTGACCGTGGTGGCCGAAGGCATCGAGACGGTCGGCCAGCACGAGATCCTGCGCCGCCAGGGTTATCACGTCGCCCAGGGCTACCTGTTCTCCCGGCCGCTGAGCGCCAAGCACATGCAGCGCTGGCTGCTGGACCGCGAAGGCTGAGCCGCAATACTGGTCAGTTAGACCGGGTAGGAGCGGCTTGAGCCGCGAAGCGACCGCATGTTCACGGCAGATACACGGAATTTCCTGACGCTTTCGCGGCTAAAGCCGCTCCCACCGGGGCACATGCCGCTTAAGCGCACAGTATTGGGCTCAGGCGCGCTGGGCCAGGGACGGGCCATAGCGCCGCCTCCCCTACCGAGCCTGAATCTGGCCTGGCACCGCTATTGCTTATCAAGCGCTCTCACAGGTTCGCCATCGATCATCCGTGTGCAGCACGTTTTGCAGTCGGCTGGTATGATGCGCGGCTTTTTCCAGGCCACAACCGCACCGGGGCAATGCCGCCGGGTGCAGCTGTGCCGCTGGAGTCGAATCATTCACGGCGCAGGCCAGTTCCATCGGAGCCCGAAATGCTGGAAAGGCTGTTTCAACTCAAGGCACACAACACCAACGTGCGCACCGAGCTTCTCGCGGGCGTCACCACCTTCCTGGCCATGGCCTACATCCTCTTCGTCAACCCGAGCATCCTCGGCGAGACCGGCATGGACAAAGGTGCGCTGTTCGTCGCGACCTGCCTGGCAGCGGCCATCGGCTCGGCAGTGATGGGCCTGATCGCCAACTACCCGATCGCCCTGGCGCCGGGCATGGGCCTGAACGCCTTCTTCACCTACACCGTGGTCCTGCACATGGGCCACACCTGGCAAGTGGCGCTGGGCGCGGTGTTCCTCTCGGCGGTGATGTTCTTCGTGCTGTCGATCTTCCGTATCCGCGAGTGGATCATCAACAGCATCCCGCTGGCCCTGCGCTCGGCCATCGCCGCCGGCATCGGCCTGTTCCTGGCACTGATCGCCCTGCAGAACGCCAAGATCGTCGCCGCCAACCCGGCCACCATGCTCGGCCTCGGTGACCTGAAGCAACCAGCGCCGGTACTGGCGACCCTGGGCTTCTTCCTGATCGTCGCCCTGGACCGCCTGAAAGTGCGTGCCGCCGTGCTGATCGGCATCCTGGCGGTGACCCTGGTGTCCATCGTCATGGGCTTCTCGACCTTCCAGGGCGTGGTATCGGCACCGCCGTCGCTGGCCCCGACCTTCCTGCAACTGGACATCAAGGGCGCTCTGGACGTGGGCCTGGTGAGCATCATCTTCGCCTTCCTGTTCGTCGACATTTTCGACAACTCCGGCACCCTGATCGGCGTCGCCAAGCGCGCCGGGCTGATGGGCAAGGACGGCCACATGCCGAAGATGGGCCGCGCGCTGATCGCCGACAGCACCGCCGCCATGGCCGGTTCGCTGCTGGGCACCTCGACCACCACCAGCTACATCGAATCGGCAGCCGGCGTGAGTGCCGGCGGCCGCACTGGCCTGACCGCCATCGTGGTCAGCGTGCTGTTCCTGCTGGCGCTGTTCTTCTCACCGCTGGCCAGCAGCGTACCGGCCTACGCCACGGCGCCAGCGCTGCTGTTCGTCGCGGTGCTGATGACCTCGGGCCTGGCCGAGATCGACTGGGAAGACATCACCGTCTCCGCGCCGGTGGTGGTCACCGCCCTGGCCATGCCATTCACCTACTCCATCGCCAACGGCATCGCCTTTGGCTTCGTCTCCTGGACGGCGATCAAACTGCTCTCGGGGCGCGGGCGCGAGCTGAACGCCGCCCTGGTGGTCCTGTCGGTGCTGTTCGTCATCAAGCTGGGCTGGTTCAACGCATGAGTGTTCCCTTCGACCCGGCGGGCTACGATCAGCAGCTCGCCGAGAAAACCACCCGCCTGCAGACCCTGCTGGCGCCCTTCGACGCACCGGCACCGCAGGTCTTCGACTCACCCCGCGAGCACTACCGGCTGCGCGCCGAGTTCCGCCTGTGGTTCGAGGGCCAGCAGCGCCATTACGCGATGTTCGCCCCCGGTGACAAGCACACGCCGATCCTGCTCGACGGCCTGCCCATCGCCAGCCGCCGTATCAATGAGCTGATGCCGCGCCTGCGCGACGGCTGGCAGGCCAGCCAGGCACTGAGCTACAAGCTGTTCCAGGTGGATTTCCTCACCACCCTGGCCGGCGACGCGATGATCACCCTGTGCTACCACCGGCCGCTGGACGACGCCTGGCAGGCTGCCGCCGAGCAACTGGCCGCCGAGCTGCAGGTCAGCCTGATCGGCCGCTCGCGTGGTCAGCGCCTGGTGATCGGCCGCGACTACGTGACCGAAGAGCTGCTGGTCGGCGGGCGCACCTGGCGCTATCGCCAGCCGGAAGGCGCCTTCACCCAGCCCAACGGCACGGTGAACCAGAAGATGCTGGGCTGGGCCCTCGAAGCCATGGGCCAGCGCGATGATGACCTGCTGGAGCTGTATTGCGGCAACGGCAACTTCACCCTGCCCCTGGCCACTCGCGCCCGTCAGGTGCTGGCCACCGAGATCAGCAAGACCTCGGTGAACGCAGCGCTGGCCAACCTGGCCGACAACGCGGTGAACAATGTCACCTTGGTGCGCCTGTCCGCCGAAGAGCTGACCCAGGCCCTCAATGAAGTGCGTCCGTTCCGCCGTCTGCAGGGCGTGGACCTGAAGAGCTACGACTTCGGTACCGTATTCGTCGACCCGCCGCGCGCCGGCATGGACCCGGACACCTGCGAGCTGACCCGACGCTTCGAGCGCATCCTGTACATCTCTTGCAACCCGGAGACCCTGGCGGCCAACATCGCCCAGTTGCACGACACCCACCGCATCGAGCGCTGCGCGCTGTTCGACCAGTTCCCCTACACCCATCACATGGAATCCGGGGTCCTGCTGGTGCGTCGCTGAACCGGGGCCAGCCGGGAATGCCCATTCCCGGCGGATGCCCCGGCATGGATTAATAGGCAGCTACCTATCATCTGCGGTATAACGGCCATCTGCCTTTATCCTGCGTTTGTGGGTACCTGCCTTGAGTCTTGAATCCTCCTCACCCTCCACCGCCGAAGGGATCTTTCGTCAACCCGGTTTCCTGCCCTTCCTCAGTGCCCGCCTGCTGGCGATGTTCGCCATGCAGATCCAGGCCGTGGTGGTGGCCTGGCAGGTCTACGACCTGACCCGCGATCCGATGGCCCTGGCCTACGCCGGCCTGGCGCAGTTCATCCCCATGCTGTTGTTGCTGATGCCGGCGGGCGACCTGATCGACCGCTTCGACCGCAAGCTGATCCTGATGCTCAGTTGGGCGGCGCAAGCGCTGTGTGGCGTCATCCTGCTGCTGTTTTCCTTCTTCGATCTGCACGACGTGCGCCTGGTGTACGCCGCCCTGGTGTTCTACGGCGCGGCGCGGGCCTTCACCGGCCCGACCATGCAAAGCCTGTTGCCACAGGTCGTGCCGCGCGATCGACTGGCCTCGGCAATCGCGACCAACAGCGTGATCATGCGCTGCTCCACCGTGGCCGGCCCGCTGGTCGGTGGCGGCCTGTATGCCTTCGGCGGCGCCGAGCTGACCTACGCTACCTGCGTAACGGCGTTCATCGCTGGCATCCTGCTGCTGCCCCTGGTGCCCACCCCCTATGCCGAAGCCCGGGTCAAGCTCGACGGCAGCGCCTGGCAGCGCTTCACCGCCGGCATTGCGTTCATCCGTTCACGGCCGATCATCCTCGGCACCATTTCGCTGGACCTGTTCGCCGTGCTGCTGGGCGGCGTGGTGGCCCTGCTGCCGATCTATGCCCATGAAGTGCTGATGCTCGGCCCGCAGGGCCTGGGTGCACTGCGCAGCGCCATGAGCCTGGGCGAGCTGGTCACCGGCATCTACCTGAGCATGCGTCCGCTGGACCGTCATGTGGGCCTGACCATGTTCAGCGCCGTCGCCCTGTTCGGCCTGGCCAACCTGGTGTTCGCCTTGTCCACGCTGTTCTGGGTGTCCTTCGCCGCCCTGCTGGTGGCGGGTGCAGCCGACATGGTCAGCGTCTACATCCGCACCACGCTCGTGCAGTTCTCCACCCCGGACACCATGCGTGGCCGGGTCAGTGCGGTGAACATGCTGTTCATCGGCTCTTCCAACGAGCTGGGCGAGTTCCGGGCCGGCACCAGTGCCTCGCTGATCGGCGCCATCCCGGCGGCGATCACCGGCAGCCTGTGCACGCTCGGGGTGGTTGGCCTGTGGATGACCGGCTTCAAGAGCCTGCGCAAGGTCGACCGCTTCGCCGATGCCGCTCCGGCGGGAACTCCCACGGCAGCCAAGTGACCGATGGAGTGGCACGCCGCCAATACAGCGGCGAAACTCATTCGGGAATGTGTCGAGGAAAAGTCCGATGCTGTGGAGAAAGGGACGACGTAGCGACAACGTAGTGGATGCACGCGGTGACGGGGGCGGCCGGCGTTTCGGCGGCAAGGGCCTGACCCTGGGCGGGGTGGCGCTGATCGTGGTGTTCGGCCTGCTGACCGGCCAGGACCCGCTGCAGATCCTCGGCCAGATCACCGGGCAACTGCAACAGCCCGCCGCGCCCACGGCGCAACGCCCGGCCGGTAACGATCAGCAGGTGGATTTCGTGCGCGCCGTGCTTGGCGACACCGAAGACAGCTGGCAGGCGGCATTCAACCAGGCCGGGCGACAATACCAGGACCCGCAACTGGTGCTGTTCAACGGCCAGGTCAACTCGGCCTGCGGTTTCGCCACCGCTGCCACCGGCCCCTTCTACTGCCCTGCCGACCGCAGGATCTACCTCGACCTGGACTTCTTCCGCGAGATGTCGCAGCGCTTCTCGGCGGCGGGCGACTTCGCCCAGGCCTACGTGATCGCCCATGAAGTCGGCCACCATGTGCAGACCCTGCTGGGCATTTCAGCCAAGGTCCAGGCCGCGCGGCAACGCGGCCAGCGCATGGAAGGCGCCGACGGCCTGCTGGTGCGCCAGGAACTGCAGGCCGACTGCCTGGCCGGGGTCTGGGCGCACAATGCACAAAAGCGTTTGAACTGGCTTGAGCCGGGTGATATTGAAGAAGCCTTGAACGCGGCCAACGCCATTGGCGATGATCGCTTGCAACGTCAGAGCCGCGGCCATGTGGTGCCCGACTCCTTCACCCATGGGACGTCCGCGCAGCGGGTCCGCTGGTTCAAGACCGGCTTCGCCCAGGGCAATATCAACCAATGCGATACCTTCGCCGCCAAGAGCCTGTGAATTCATGATCAAACCGTTGTTGGCCCTGATGTTGAGCAGCACCTTCCTGAGCCTGAGCGCACAGGCCGAGACGCCGCCCGCGAAGTCCCTGGCACCCGACCGGCTGGCCATCAACGGCGGCCAGGCAACCCTGGCGCTGAGCCAGGACTGGGTCCGTCCCAAGCCTCAGATCCAGCGAGCCGTGATCATGGTCCATGGTCGCCAGCGCAATGCGCCCACCTACCTGCGCACCATCGAGCGCGCGGCGAACATCTCCAAGGAGCGCAACCGCACGCTGCTGATCGCCCCGCAGTTCCTCGACGACAAGGACGTGGCGGCGCACCACCTGGGCGACAACATCCTGCGCTGGCATGAAGATGACTGGATGGCCGGCAACCGCTCGCTGGAGGGCAAGGGGGTCAGTTCCTTCACGGTGCTGGACCACATCATCCGCCGTCTGAGCGATCCGAAGCTGTTCCCCAACCTCAAGGAAATCGTGGTCGCCGGTCACTCCGGTGGCGCGCAGATGGTGCAGCGCTATGCCGTGCTCGGCGGTCGCGAGGAAGCGCGCCTGAAGCAGGAAAACATCCGCCTGCGCTACGTAGTGGCCACCCCATCGACCTACGCCTGGTTCGACGCACAACGCCCGGTTGCCTCACCCGAGAAGAACTGCCCCGGCTTCAACGACTGGAAATACGGCCTGAACAAACTGCCACCCTACGCCGAGAAGTTCGACAAGGCCGGGCTGGAGAAGGCCTACGTGCAGCGTGATGTGACCTATCTGCTGGCGCTGCAGGACAACGACCCCAACCACCCGGCGCTGGACAAGAGCTGCGCCGCCGAGGCCCAGGGCGCAGACCGCCTGAGCCGTGGGCAGAACTACTTCGACTACCTGACCAAACGCCACCCTGAGGGCCTGAACCAGCGCGTGGTACAGGTGCCCAAGGTCGCTCATAACGGCGATGCGCTGTTCAGCTCGCCCGAAGGCCAGGCGGTACTCTTCAAGCCGTTGTAAAACGCATCGCGGCTCAAGCCGCTCCTACCCCAGGAGCGGCTTCAGCCGCGAATGACTCACCACTGCAACAGCGCGCGCAACGCAAAACAGTCGGGCAGGTGCCAGTCGCTGTAGTCCGGCCACGGGTTGTCCGGCAGGTTGACCAGCACCGTGCGAGCGCCGGCGGCGCGACCGCAGCTCAGGTCGTGCAGGTGGTCGCCGATCATCACCATGCGCTGTGGCGCGACGTCCCAGGCATTGGCCAGTTTCAGCAGGCCCGCCGGGTCGGGCTTGGGGGTCGCTTCGTCGCGGCCCAGCACGTCTTGCACGGCAAAGCAGTCGGCCACCCCGATGGCGGCCAGGGTGATGTGCGCCAGCTCACGGGCGTTGCGGGTCAGGATGCCCAGGCGATAACCCCGTCCGGCCAGCTCACGAACCAGTTCCACGGCCCCGGCGGCCGGTCGCGAGCCGAGCGCCAGCTCGCGCTCGTGTTCGAGCAGCCAGGCGTGCTTGGCTGCGGCCTCGGCGGCCGGCAGGCTGGCCAGGTGGCCGAGGATGTCGGCCTGCGGCGGAATCTCCAGGGCGCGCTTGATGGCCGGGAAATCATGCACCGGCACGGTCAGCGTGCCGTCCATGTCGAACACCCAGTGACGGATCTCGTGCAGGTTCATGCCCAGTCCTTGCGATGGCGGATCAGACCTTCCTGGCTCACCGAGGCCACCAGCTGCCCGGCGCGGTTATACACGCTGCCGCGCGAGAAGCCGCGCGAGTTGCCGGCCCAGGGGCTGTCCATGGCGTACAGCAGCCAGTCGTCGGCGCGCAGGTCATTGTGGAACCACAGCGAGTGGTCGAGGCTGGCGACCTGCATGTCACGCTGCCAGACGGTCTTGCCATGTGGCAGCAGCGAGGTGGTCAGCAGGTTGAAGTCCGAGGCGTAGGCCAGCAGGTACTTGTGCAGCGCAGGAATGTCCTTGAGCGTGCCGTCGGCGCGGAACCACACATACTTGACCGGCTCGCCGGGCTTGGGATCGTAGGGGTCCTCGGCGGTGACCGGACGGAACTCGATGGGCTTGGGGCACAGGAACTTGTCGCGCAGCGGCTCGGGAATCAGATGCGCACGGCGGGTCAGCAACTCCAGCTCGCAGGGCAGGTTGTCCGGCCCGACCACCTGGGGCATCGAGGCCTGGTGCTCGAAGCCTGCTTCGTCGTACTGGAACGAGGCGCTGCAGGTGAAGATCGGCTTGCCCTTCTGGATCGCCGTGACCCGTCGGGTGCTGAAGCTGCCGCCGTCACGCACCCGGTCGACGTGATAGACCACCGGCAACTGGGCATCGCCGGGGCGCAAAAAGTAGCCGTGCAGCGAATGCACATGGCGGGCATCCTCGACGGTCTGGCTGGCCGCCGACAGCGACTGGCCCAGCACCTGGCCGCCGAACAGCTGGCGGAAACCCAGGTCCTGGCTGCGGCCGCGAAACAGGTTTTCTTCAATGGCTTCCAACGTCAGCAGATCGACCAGGTCTTCCAGCACTCGGCTCATTCACGACTCCTTGCAGCAAAGGGTTTCGCCCGCTCGGTGCGGCGCGCTACGCATGGGACGCACACAGGCAGACAACTGGCACGAATGATACAAAATCCTTCAGCCTTGCAGGGTCGACAACCATTGCTCGCGGTTGATGCGATACAGCACGTGTGGTTTGAGCGGGTGCCCGTCGGCCACGGCAGGATGCTCGAAATCCCCGGCCGGGTCGGGTTGCATGCCGATGGCCTGCATGACTTTCTGGGAGGGCTGGTTGCTGCGCGCGGTGAAGGAGACGATCTCGTCCAGCCCCAGGCGCTCGAAACCGCAACCCAGCGCCGTCCACGCCGCTTCGCTGGCAAAGCCCAGGCCCCAGTGCTCGCGGGCCAGACGCCAGCCAATCTCCACCGCCGGCGTGAACGGCGCGTCGAACTCCACCACCAGCAGGCCGGTGAAGCCGATGAAGGCACCGGTGTCCTTGCGTTCCAGGGCCCACAGGCCAAAGCCCAGCTCGGCGAAATGGCCGCGCAGGCGACCGATCATCGCCGCGCTCTGCAGACGGGTCATGGGCTCGGGAAAGTAACGCATCACCTGCGGATCGGCGCACATGGCGGCGAACGCGGGCAAATCGTCATCGCGCCACTGGCGCATCAGCAGCCGTGCGCTATCGAGGGTCAGTATCGGCTCCATCCGTCATCTCTCCGGGCCATCTCAAAGGATCGCGCCAGTGTAGCCTGCGATGAATACTGTGCGATGGCAGGCTGAACTGGCACTATCGCGCTTGGACCTCCAAGCTTGCCGAAAATGTCCCTGCCACTGATCTTTCACGACGATTACAGCCCGCCCTTCCCCGCCGACCACCGTTTCCCGATGGACAAGTTCCGCCTGCTGCGCGATCACCTGGTCGACAGCGGCGTGGTGCGTGACGAGCAGCTGCTACGCCCGGCGCTGTGCCCGCCGGATATCCTGGCCCTGGCCCACGACCCGGCGTACATCGCCCGCTTCATGAGTGGCGAGCTGTCGCGCGAAGACCAGCGGCGCCTCGGCCTGCCGTGGAGCGAGCCACTGGCGCGGCGCACCGTGCGTGCCGTCGGCGGCTCGCTGTTGACCGCCGAGCAGGCTCTGCGCCATGGCCTGGCCTGCCATCTGGCCGGTGGCACCCATCACGCCCACTACGACTACCCGGCCGGCTTCTGCATCTTCAACGACCTGGCGATCATCAGCCGCTACCTGCTGGCCAGCGGCCGGGTCGGCCGGGTGTTGATCTTCGACTGCGACGTGCACCAGGGCGACGGCACCGCACGTCTGCTGGCCGACACCGAAGAGGCCATTACCGTCTCGCTGCACTGCGAGAGGAACTTCCCGGCGCGCAAGGCGCAAAGCGATTGGGACATCCCGCTGCCGATGGGCATGGGCGACGCCGACTACCTGCAGGTGGTGGACGAAACGCTCAATTACCTGCTGCCCTTCTACAAGCCGGACCTGGTCTTGTACGACGCCGGGGTGGACGTCCATCAGGACGATGCCCTGGGCTACCTGAAGCTGACCGACCAGGGCCTGGCAGCCCGCGACTGCGCCGTGCTGCATCACTGTCTGGGTCGCGACATTCCGGTCATGGGCGTGATCGGGGGCGGCTACAGCAAGGACCGCCTGGCCCTGGCCAGGCGCCATGGCATCCTGCACCACAGCGCCCGCCAGGTGTGGCTGGAGCGCGGCCTGGGCCCGGCCTGACGGCTCAGGACTTGCTCAGATAGCTTTCGACGATCGCCGAGAAGTCCCGCTTGCCTTCGCCACGCTGGCTCATGGCCTGGAACAGCTGCTGCGCCAGCGCCCCGAGGATCACCGGCTGGTGCGCCTGGCGGGCTGCCTCGGTGGCCAGCCCCAGGTCCTTGAGCATCAGGTCGGCGGCGAAACCACCGGTATAGCCCCGCGCAGCCGGCGCTGTCTCGACGATGCCAGGCCAGGGGTTGTAGCTCTGCGAACTCCAGCAACAGCCGGTAGAACTGTTGATGACACCGGCCAGCACCTGGGTATCGATACCGAGGGCGTTGCCCAGCGCCATGGCCTCGGACACGCCGATCATCGAGATCGCCAGCAGCAGGTTGTTGCACAGTTTGGCGACCTGCCCGGTGCCGACCTCACCGCAGTGCACGATATTGCGGCCCATCTGCGCCAGCACCGGCCTGACCTGCTGAAAATGCGCCGCCGAGCCACCGACCATGAAGGTCAGCGTGCCAGCGCTGGCCCCTGCGGTGCCGCCGGACACCGGCGCATCGCCCACCACCACGCCCTGGGCGGCGGCACATGCGGCGATGTCGCGGATGCTCTGGGGGTCGATGGTGCTGCAGTCCAGGGCCGGGGTGCCGGCGGCGATACCGGCCAGCACCCCGTTGGTGTCGAGGAACACGCTGCGCACATGGGCAGCCGCCGGCAGCATGGTGATCACCAGTTCACTGCCCTGGGCGGCATGGGCCGGAGAGTCGCTGGCTTGCCCGCCCAGCGCCGCCAGCTCGGCCACCGCGTCGCGGTCCAGATCGTACAGATGCAGGTAATGCCCGGCCTTGAGCAGGTTGCGGGCCATGGGCGCACCCATGTTGCCCAGGCCGATGAATGCAATCTTCATTGTCGTTCTCCTTGGCAGGCGGCAGCAGGAGGTCTGGCACTGCGCCCTCATGCATTGATTGAAGCTCAGGTAGCGGCATTTCTCGCCTGCCGATGCCGTCGGCATGAACGACATTTTCCGCACAAGCTGTGGATAACTCTGTGCACAGCTTGGTGAAAGCCTGTGACCACGCCCCTGCAGGGCGCTGCGCAGCATTTGCGCAGGCCCACGCGGACTATTGCGCGCTTTCGCGGGAAAAACTCACCCACAGCACGCCGTGAATTGATCCAAGCCATTGATTCTCAACGATTTAGCTGTGAAGGCACGGTTCTTGAGTTGTACGCCGCGCACCGCACGCATCAGGCGGCCGTTACGGTCCGCCAGCGTCGGCTTCATTTTTCAGGAGTTAAGCATGGCGACACCCGCATACATGTCGGTCACCGGCACCAAACAAGGCCTGATCACTCAGGGCGCCTTCACTGCCGCCTCGGTGGGCAACATCTATCAGGAAGGTCACGAGGACGAGGTGATGGTCCAGGCCTTCGCCCACAAGGTGCTGATTCCCCGCGACACGCAATCCGGCCAGCCCAGCGGCCAGCGCATCCACGAACCGGCCTGCGTCACCAAAGTGTTCGACAAGGCCTCGCCGCTGCTGCTGGCGGCACTGACCAGCGGTGAAGTACTCACCGAGGTGGTCATCAAGTGGTACCGCACCTCTGCCGAGGGCAAGCAGGAGCACTACTACACCACCCGCCTGGAGGACGCGATCATCGTCGACATCCGCGATTACATGCACAACTGCCAGGACCCGAAGAACGCGCAGTTCACTCACCTGCAGGACGTGTACATGAGCTACCGCAAGATCACCTGGACCCACGAGGCCAGCGGCACCTCGGGCAGCGACGACTGGCGCGTACCGGTCGCCGGCTGATCCATTCCCCGGCCACGCCGGCTCGCCTGGGTCAATCCTGGAGCGTCGCCAGGCGCTCCTCTCTGCGCGCAGGCAGCATCCCGGCCGGATACAGCGCCGGCTCGCCGAGGTCCCAGAACAGCCCGGCGGCGGCGCGCAACCCCTGCTCTACGATGCTCTCCAGCAGGTGCTCATCCGGCGCGTGCTGCTTGCAGGAAGGGTACGAGTGCGGCAGCCACACGGTGGGCAGGCCCAGCACGTCGGCGAAGCAGTGGTTGGGGATGGTGCCGCCCAGGTTGGGCAGGATGCTGACCGGCTGGCCCAGGCTGGCGCCCACCGAGCGGCTGACGAAGCCGACCCAGGGATGCGAGGGGTCGAGCCGCGTCGCCGCGTAACCGCCTTCGACCTGCACCTGCACGTCCTGCAGACCCAGGCGGTCGAAATGAGCACGCAGGTGGCCGGCCAGATTCTGCCAGTCGGTGCCTGGCACGAAACGCAGCTGGCAGACCATCTCGGCGCGGCCCGGAATCGCGCCGATGACCTTCACCGTGCTACCCGCCGACAGCCCCACCACTTCCAGGGTATTGCAGCCGAACAGTTTTTCACCGGTGCTCAAGCCGGGCTCGCCCCAGTTCGGGTCGAGCTGCGGGTCGAAACTTTCGCCGCCCACCGGCAACTCACGCACCAGCTTCGCCACGGCTTCGCTCATCGGTGCCGGCTTGAGGAAGTCCAGCAATAGTTGCCCATTGGCCGACACCAGGCTGGACAGCGCATGGCTGAGCACGATGGCCGGGTTGGTGATGATGCCACCCCAGTTGCCCGAATGCCGGCTGCCGTTACCGGTGTCCAGCACCAAACGGAACTGGCAGACACCGCGCGAACCGAGGAACAGCGTGGGCAGGTCATGACGCACCCGCGGGCCGTCCGAGGCCAGGAACAGATCGGCAGCCAGCGCTTGGGCATGCTCGCGGCACGCCTCTTCCAGGCCAGGAGAGCCGACCTCTTCGCTCATCTCGAAGAGCATCTTCAGGTTGAAACCGAGCTTGCCGGCACGCGCCTGCAGCACCGCCTCCAACGCCGCCAGGTTGATGCTGTGCTGGCCTTTGTTATCGGCGGTGCCGCGACCATAGATACGCCCGTCCTTGACGCTGACCTGCCAGGGAGCAGTGCCGTCCTGCCACAGATCGTCCTGGCCGCTGGTGACATCCCCATGGCCATAGCTCAGCAGGGTCGGCAGGGACGCCCCCTCGATGCGCTCGGCCAGCAGCAGCGGCGGCTTGCCGGCCAGAGGGTTGTCGAGCAGCCGGCAGGTGAATCCCAAAGCCTGCAGCACCGGCTGCAGTTCATCGCGCAGATAATCGTGCAGCGCGGCGGCGCATTCAGGGTTCTGGCTTTCGGTGCGCTGTGCCACGCGACGCCCGAGGATGTCCAGGAACGCACCACTGCGGTAGTGCTGGGCGGCCAGTTCGATGGCGTGCTCACGGGTGTGGGCCGAAGAGGTCATAACAGGTTCCTTGCAAGGGGGCGCCGTCGGGTAAGGCACTCGACCAATGATGCGAGGCAGGTTAACGTGGCGCCCTGGCTTGCAACAATTATCAAGTTTTCAATACATCCTTGCCTTATACGCAAACCAGGTTTGCACATTCCTGAAGCAGCACGGGAGCCGGTTCATGCACGATTTGCCTCTGCGTTATTTCCACAGCGTGGCGCGTACCGGTTCGCTGTCGGCGGCGGCCGAAGAACTTCACGTCGCGGTCTCGGCAGTGAGCCGGCAGATCGCCAACCTGGAAGACAGCCTCGGCTTGCAGCTGTTCGAACGCAAACCGCGCGGCATGCAGCTCACCGAGCCCGGCGAATTGCTGCTGGCCTACGCCAACCGCAACCAGTTGGAAGTGAAGAACGTCATCGCCGAAATGCGCGGCCTCAATACCCTGCAGCAGCAGAAGATCACCCTGGCCTGCCCGGAAGGCATGGCCTGGGAGTTCCTGCCCAGGGTCTGCGCGCAGTTTCGCGGCTTTCATCCAGGCGCCAGCTTCGACCTACAGGTGGTGGATGCGGCCCGGGCTTCGCATCTGGTCAAGGAGGGCATGGTGGACATCGCCCTGACCTTCAGCCTGACCCCGACCCTGGGCGTGGAAATCTCGCTGAGCTGCAACTCGCCGGTTACTGCGCTGATGCCCGCCAGCCACCCGCTGGCGCGCCAGCCGTCGCTGACGGTACGGCAACTGAGCGCCTACCCGCTGGCCCTGCCCCATGCCGGCTCGACCATCCGTTACCTGTTCGATATCGCCTGCAACCTGCACGGCCTGACCATTCTTCCGGCCTACGCCAGCCATTCGCTGGGCGCCATCTACCATGCGGTGCGCCACTCCAGCGACGTGATCGCCCTGTGCGGCGCGGCCACGGTCAGCGGCACCGCACACCGCGACGACCTGGTACTGGTACCGATGAGCGACCCGCAACTGCGGCAACGCAGCCTGCAGGTGCAGATCATGGCCGGGCGCAAGCTGCCGGTGCTGGTGCGCTACTTCCTGAGCTACCTCGAAGAACAGCTGCTGACGGTGAGCAAACCGGGCAACTGACCCCTGAGCCGCTTCCCGCCGCCTCGCCCGGAAAACGGCTTCGACCGCGAACGGCGCTCAGCTCGTCCTTACCAGAAGTTCACCGTGTAGGTCAGCGCCAGGCGGTTTTCCTCGTAGCGGCTGGACTCGCGGGTACTCACCCCGATGTTCATCCAGTTGGCCCCGAAGCCCTTCAGCGCACCGCTCTGCACGACATAGCTGAGAATCGAGGTGCGCTCGGTCTCGTGGCTCTGCCGGCCCAGGTTGATGTCGTTGCCTTCCATCCAGCGCGCCATCCATTTCAAGCCAGGCACGCCCAGCGCCGCAAAGTCGTAGTCGTAGCGCACCTGCCAGGAACGCTCGCCCGGCTTGACGAAGCCCAGTGCCGACCAGTTGATCAGGTACGGCGCTGGCGCGTAGTCGTTGAAGGTCGGGAAGGTGTCCAGCCCGAGCATGCGCTGGTAGCCCGCGCCAAAGGTGTGGCCGCCCTTGTTGAGGCTGAACATCACCCCATAGGTACGGTTGTCGACCCGACCGGACAGCGCCTTGCCCTCTTCCTCGGTGTTGTAGTAACGCACGTCTGTCTTGAGTGTGAAGCCGCCACCCAGTGGCATCTTGTGCGCCAGGCCGAGGTAGTGCTGGCGGTAGATGTCTTCCAGTTGCGCGTAGAAGTAGCTGCCCGATAGCTGCGGCGTGAAGGCGTAGGTGGCGCCCGCGAAGTTCAGGCCATCGCTGGATTGCGCCGGGGTGTCGCCCCACAGGTACAGCTCTTCACTGTTGGACGACTCGCGGCCGGTGATACCCCAGAGGCGCCCGGCGGTCAGGGTCAGGTCCTTGACCTCGCGCGACTCCAGCACCGCGCCCTGGTAGCGGGTGATCAACTGCCGGGTGGGGTCATAGGAAACCACCGGCAGGTTCGGTTGTTGGTCACCGATGCGCAGCTCGGTCTTGGAGTAACGCAGCTTGGCCGCCACGTTGGCGCGCCCGTAGTCCCGCACCGGACTGCCGTCGGTTTCAACCGGCAGCACGCCATCAGGCGAGCGTCCCTTGCCGCCATCGAGCCGGTAGGCGAAATCGGTACCCAGGTCGAGGCCGAACTGGATCGGGGTGTCGGTGTAGCCCGACTTGAACTGCAGGTCGAAGCCCTGCGACCAACTGCCGGTGCGCGATTTGGGCGCGTCGGCCTGCTTGAAGTCGCGATCCACATAGAAGTTGCGCAGCCCCAGGGTCAGGTGGCTGTCATCGAAGAATTGCGCCTGGGCGGTGCCGGACGCGCAAAAGCCCACGGTGGCCGCCACGGCACATTTGAATCGCGAATCGAACATATCCCACTCCAGAATCTCAAGTGATTACAGGCCATCGAAGAACCAGGCACGCAGCGGCGCACGGCCGGCCCGGTATGGGCGGCGAGGCACTGCGGTATTGCGGGTGGAACGTTGGATCAGCGCTGGCGAAGCTGTCGCTGAATGGCCAGGAGGGTGATCAGGCTGAGCAGGCCGGTAGCCAGCAGATAGAAACTTGGTGCCAGCTTGTTGCCGCTGGTGCCGATCAGCCAGGCCACGAAGAACGGCGTGAAGCTGCCGAAGACCGTGGTGCCGATGTTGTAGCTCAAGGCCATGCCCGTGGCGCGGACCTGGGTGGGGAAGAGTTCGGACATCAGCGCTGGCAGGCCGCCGAAATACACGGCCTTGAGCACGCTCATCCAGAACAGCACGGCCAGCAAGGCACCGAGGGTCGGGTGCGCAGCGAGCCAGGAGAACGCCGGATAGATGCTGGCGATGAAGATCAGCGCCGCCCAGAACATGATGCGGGTGCGGCCGAACACATCGGACAGGTGACCGATGAAGGGCGTGAGCAGGGTCAGCACCAGGCCACTGAGCAGCGTGCCGGCAAAACCGATGGAGGCGGTCAGGCCGAGCTGTTTCACCGCGTAAGTGGGCATGTAGATGATCACGTAGCTCACCGAGGTCGACAGCACCAGGGCACCGATGGCCAGCAGCATGCGGTACTTGTGATCGCGCAACAGCGCACCGGCCGGCGCGTGTTCGGGCTCGCTCTTCTGGAACTCGCTGGCTTCGTCGATATGGCGGCGGATATACAGGCCGATCGGGCCGATCAGCAGGCCAAACAGAAAGGGAATGCGCCAGCCCCAGGACTCCAGCTGCTCGACCGTCAGGTAACTGCTGAGCAGCAGGCCGAAGCCCGACGCCAGCAGGCCACTGATGCCCTGGCTGGCGAACATGAAGCTGGAGATCAGCCCCTTGCGCTCAGGGGCGTGCTCCACCAGCAGGGCCGTGGCGCTGCCGAACTCGCCACCGGCGGAAAAACCCTGGATCAGGCGGGCGGCGAAGATGCCGATCGGCGCCAGCAGACCAATGCTGGCGTAGGTGGGCATGATCGCGATCAGGAAAGTGCCCAGCATCATCAGCCAGATGGATACCAGCATGGCCGCCTTGCGTCCTACGCGGTCGGCGTAGGAACCAAGGACGATGGCGCCCAGCGGACGGATCAGATAGGAAACGGCGAAGGTACCGAGCGCCAGCAGCAGCGATACGGTTTCGTCACTGGTAGGAAAGAACAGCTTGGAGATGGTCATGGCGAAAAAGCCATAGACGATCAGGTCGAACCACTCCAGGGCATTGCCAATGGATGAGGCGATGACCAGCTTGTACAGCTTGCTCCTGGGCATACGTCCGGCCACAGGCGATGTCGTCATCTGCGCAGTTGTCATTCAAGGTTCTCCGGCTTCTTGTAAGGGCAGGGTCTTCAGCCCCGCCTCGGGCTGGCGGTGTGTCAACCTTGAAGCGATGGTAGGGAGGTCCTACCTTTCCCACAATTATGCATTTCAGAAGCAAACCTTGCCGTGGCAGCAAAGCCGGAGCGCAACATTTTGCATCGTTGAGCGGATTTGGTGCCTGGCCGTGCAGGCGGAAAAACGGCCAAGCTGCGGGCTAGAGCGCCAGCATCAATCCCGACAGGCGCTTGACCTTGCGCTGTACCGCCTGCTCGAACACACCCGGGCGGGGTTCGATAAGGCTGAACCAGCGCCGCGCCCGGGTGATGCCGGTGTAGATCAGCTCTTTGGTCAGCACCGGATTCAAGGCTTCGGGCAAGATCAACGCGGTGTGCGCGAACTCCGAGCCTTGGGATTTGTGCACCGTCATGGCGTAGACGGTTTCGACATCATTGAGCCGGCTGGGCAGAATCAGCCGCACCCCACCGCTGCCATCGTTACGCGCGAAGGCCACGCGCAGCACCTGGCGGCTGTCGCCTTCTCGTTCCGGAACGCGCAGGGCGATGCCGATGTCGCCGTTCATCAGACCCAGGCCGTAATCGTTGCGGGTCATCAGTACAGGCCGCCCCTCATACCACTGTTCGCCATCGATCAGCCCGGCATTGAACAACGCCGCCGTGATGCGCTGGTTGAGCCCCTCGACACCCCAAGGCCCTTTGCGCACCGCGCAGAGCAGCTGGAATTCGTCGAATGCCTGCAGCACCTCACGGGCCCAGACCGTCCAGCAGGGGTCAGAGAGATCGGTGCCCGCTGCCGGTCGCTGCACCGCCAGCAAGTCCAGGTAGTGGCGGTAGCCCTGGGGGCGCTCGCCTTCCAGGCCGTGCCCGTCAAGCACCAGGCGCTCCAGGCTGCCATCGGGCTGGTTGTCCAGGCGGCACAGGTAGAGGTCGGAATGACTGTTGGCCGCCAGCAGCTCGCGGGCCTTGCCGGCCTGCTGCTGGTTGACCAACCTGGCCAGTTGGCCGATGCCACTGCCCTGGCCGAAGCGTCGTGAGTGCCGCAGCATCACCACCTGCTGGGCCAGCGCATGCCGGGTGGCATCACCTTCCTGCAGGCCGCTGGCAGCGAGGTTTTCGCCGCTCACCGACTCCAGCCAGGCGCGGGTCTGCGGGCTGTACAGGCCAACCTCGGCGTCGCGGCACAGGTCACCCAGCACGGCGCCGGCCTCCACCGAAGCCAGCTGGTCCTTGTCGCCCAGCAGCACCATGCGGGCATGGGGCGGCAAGGCATCGAGCAGGTTGGCCATCATTTCCAGGTCGATCATCGAGGCTTCGTCGACCACCAGCACATCCAGTTGCAACGGGTTGCCCGCGTGATGGCGGAAGTGCCGGGTGCCGGGACGGCTGCCCAGCAGGCGATGCACGGTGGTGACCTCACTGGGGATCTTGTCGCGCACGGATTCATCGACGCTCAGCTGGCGTACTTGCTGGCTGATGGACTCGGTCAGCCGCGCTGCCGCCTTGCCGGTGGGTGCCGCGAGGCGAATACGCAGCGGCTGGCCGCTTTCCACGGCCGGTGCCTGCAACAACGCCAGCAGGCGCACCACCGTGGTGGTCTTGCCAGTGCCTGGCCCGCCGGTGATGATGCTGAACGCGCGGCGGGTGGCCAGGGCGCAGGCCAGCTTCTGCCAGTCGATCTGTTCGGCGGGCTGGCCGAACAGCGTATCCAGGCGCTGGCGCAGATCGGCTGGCGGCTCTTGCGCTTGCCCCAGGCGCCGGTGCAGCACCGCGTCGATGCGCCGCTCGTAATTCCAGTAGCGGCGCAGGTACAGGCGCCGCTCGGCGAGGACCAACGGCCGACGCTGCTGCTCGGGGTCAGGGGTCTGCGCCGCCGCCACCAGCGGGCTGTCGGCCAGCACCTGGCACCAGGCCGCGCCATCGAGCCCGCCCAGCAACTGCGAGGGCAACAGCATCGGGCTACTCTGCAGATCACCTTCCGGCGGCAGTGACAGGGCGAAGTCCGGCTTATCAAGCGTCTCGAACAGGTCCAGGCATACATGCCCGTGCCCCAGCTGGTGGCTGGTCAGTGCGGCGGCCAGCAGCACGCGCGGATCGGCCGACGGGTCAAGGCTGGCCAGAAAGGCCACGAAAGCCCGGTCCAGGGCACGCAGCCAGCCCCGCTCGGTCCAGCGGTCGAGCAGGCTCAGCAAGTCGTCGACGCGGGCCAGCGGTGCCAGGTGACTCAAGCCATCGGCCTGCAAGGGCGTCGGCAACAGGTGGGCAAGGGTACGGCTCATGCGGGTTCTCCTGCGCGCTGCGGCATCGGCAAGCGGCCCTGGAACAACAGGTCAAGGTCTTCGATCAGTTCACGCGGCGGCCGGGCATGGAACACGCCCTGCCCCGGCGCACGGCTGCCACGCAGGAACAGGTACAGCGCGCCGCCCATGTGGCGGTCGTAGTCGTAGTCGGCCAGGCGCGCCTTGAGCTGGCGATGCAAGGCCAGCAGGTAAAGCACGTACTGCAGGTCGTAGCGGTGTTCGAGGATCGCCGTTTCCATGGCCTGCGGCGCATAGGCGCTGTCGTCCGCACCCAGCCAGTTGGATTTGTAGTCGGCCACGTAATAGCGGCCGTCATGCTCGAAGGTCAGGTCGATGAAGCCCTTGAACATGCCGTTGAGGGCGGCCGTCTGCACAGCCGGGCGTGGTGCATTGGCGTGGGTGTGCTGGCGCACCAGGCTATCCAGGCGCTGTACGTCGACGCGGTGGCTGGCGAACCAGAACTCCATTTCCACCCGGTACTGGTTGGGCTGGTCGAGGTTGCACAAGGCCACCGGTGGTGTCTGCGGCCCCAGCGGCAGGGGCATGCCCAGCAGGTCCACCAGCCAGTCGCCCAGCGGCGTGATCCAGGCGCTCCAGCCGCGTCGCTCACAGCGCTTGGCCACGGTCTGGAGCAGGCCGTTAGGGGTTCGCTGCGGGTCCGCCGCCACCTCGGCGAAGCCTTCTCTGCCCGCCCACTCCAACAGGCCGTGCAGGAAGGTGCCGGGGTTGGGACCGCGAGGAAAGCGGTGGATGTCGCTGACGCCGGGCACCGGCTCGCGGGCGGCCTGAGGGTCGGGGCGGTCGTCATCGAAGAGCTTTTGCGCCAGCGGCGTGTCCGGTGCGCTGTCACTGCCGGCGACCATGCCATCGCCCAGGCGCAAGGCACTGTAGGAAGCGATCCACCAGTGCTCCGCCGCCTTGCGCCGCGCACTGAGCGCCTTGATCGGCCCGCTCTGCACGCGCACGGGCGTGAAGGGCTCGTCGTTGGCCTGGGGCAGTGCCTGCACTGAAATCGCACGGCTGGGCGCGGCCAGGGCCAGCAGCCACTCGTCGAGTTCCTGGCTGTCACGCAGCGGCGCTCCGCCGCCGAGCAGGTAGCCCAGCGCCGAGCGGTGCAACTGCGAGAGCTTGCTCGCGCCGCGCTTGAGGTCAGCCACCCCCAGCCAGCAGGCATGCACCGAACGGGTCAGGGCCACGTAGAGCAGCCGCAGGTCTTCGGCCAGACGCTCGTCGTCGGCACGCTCGACCAGTTCTGCGGTGGCTTGCAGGCTGAAGTGCAGCCGGCCTTCATCGTCGTGGAATTGCAACGGCAAGCGGCTGCCGTCCACCGGTTTGCTGGAACAGATGAACGGCAGGAACACCAAGGGGTATTCCAGGCCCTTGGATTTGTGGATGGTGACCACCTTGACCAGTTGCTCGTCGCTTTCCAGGCGCAAAATCTGCTCTTCGCCGGTCTGCCCGCCCAAGGCCAGTTGCTCGGTCAGGTAACGCACCAGTGCCTGCTCGCCATCCAGCTCGCCAGAGGCCTGCTGCAACAGCTCGGACAGGTGCAGCAGGTTGGTCAGTACGCGTTCGCCGTCGCTGCGGGCCATGAGCGTCTGCGGCAGGCCGAAGTCGTGCAGCAGGCGGCGCAGCATCGGCAGCACGCCCTGCTGGCGCCACAGCATCCGCAGGCCACGGAACTGCATGACACGCCGTTCCCAGGCCAGTTCGTCGTGGTTGAGGCGTTCCAGCTCGGCCAGCGGCAAGGCCAGGGTGATGCTCGCCAGCGCAGCGCGCAGCACTCGCTCGGCGTCCGGCTCGACACAGGCCTTGAGCCAGGCCAGCAGGTCGTGGGCCTCTTGGGCGGCGAACACCGAGTCTTTGTCCGACAGGTATACGCTGCGGACGTTGCGCGCTGCCAGCGCAGCCCTGATGGCCTGGGCCTCCTGGCCGTCGCGCACGAGGATGGCGATGTCGGCCGGCAGCACACCGCGCAGTGCTTCGCCGGGGCGGACAAAACCTACGGTGCCCTGCTGGCCGCCGCTGAGCAACGCGACGATGGCACTGGCACAGGCCGCCGCCAGTTGCTGGCGATAGGCGGCGCCGGACACCGGTTCGTCACCCGCCCAGTGCCAGACCGTCAAGGCGTCGAGTGGCTGGCCCTGCACCTCCAGACGCTCCTTGCGCCCCTGAGCCAAAACCGGGCTGAACGGCACCGGGTTGTCGCCCTGCTCGCGAAACAGAAAGGCACCACGGCCCTGTTCTCGGGTTTCGGCGTGCAGGAACACTTGGTTGGCGGCTTCGACCATCGCCGTACTGGAGCGGAAGTTGGTATCCAGCGTGTGCCAGCGGCCAGCAGTGGCGCGGCGGGCGCGCAGGTAGGTATGAATGTCGGCGCCACGGAAGGCGTAGATCGCCTGCTTGGGGTCGCCGATGAGGAACAGGCCGGTTTGCGGGTCGTTGTCCTCCAGGCGATAGATGCTGTCGAAGATACGGTACTGGACCGGGTCGGTGTCCTGGAATTCGTCGATCAGCGCGACCGGAAACTGCTCGCGAATCAGACTGGCCAGGCGCTCGCCAGCGGCACCGGTCAGGGCGCTGTCCAGGCGCAACAGCATGTCGTCGAAGCCCATCTCGGCGCGGCGACGCTTTTCGCTTTCGAAGCGTGCGCCCACCCAACGCGCCGCATGCTGCAGCAACTCGACATCGGGGCTGGGCAGGTTGTCCAGCGCGTCCTTGAGGCTTCGCATGGCCTCGAAGGCCGGGTGTACCGGAGGCTCGGCCTTCCAGGCATCAGCGATGCCGTCCGGAGTCAGGCGGGTGAAGCCGCTCCCCAGTTCCAGCTGCTCCTGGGCGGGGTCGGCCGCCCAGGTCGCGAGTTTTTCCAACCAGGACCGGTAGTAGTTCTCGCGAATCTTGTTGCCATTGACCTGCTTGGCCGCCACCGCCGCCTGGAACAGCTCGAACAGCTGCGGCACCCAGTCGACCCAGGGCGCCTTGAGCGCCTGCAAGGCGGCCTGCCGGCGCTCCAGTGCCTCGTCGATCAACTGCGCCGGATCCTGTTCCAGCGGTTTGAGTTCGCGGCCGAACAGGCCACGTACGCGTCGCAGCAGTGCATCCGGCCCACCCCAGTTTTCCCGTACCCACGCCAGGGATGCCCCGCTCATGGGGTAGCAGAAGCGTCGCCAGTAATCGCGCAGCACTTCTCCCAGCAGTTCGCTGTGGTCGGTTTCCAGGCTCTGGGTGAACAGGCTGCCGCTGTCGAAGGCGTGTTCGCGCAGCATGCGCTGGCACCAGCTGTGGATGGTCGACACCGCCGCTTCGTCCATCCATTGCGCGGCGATGTCCAGGCGACTGGCGCACGCGGCCCATTGCTCGGGCGCGAAGTCATCGCGCAGTTCGGCGATCAGCGCATCGGGAGCGGCGATTTCGTCGCGGAAGAAGCGCGCCGCTTCCGCCAGGCGCGTACGAATACGGTCGCGCAGCTCCTTGGTGGCGGCGTCGGTGAAGGTCACCACGAGGATCTGTGGCGGCAGCAGTTCACGACCGAAGCCGCTGGACTCATCGCCATGTCCCAGCACCAGGCGCAGGTAGAGCGCGGAAATGGTGAAGGTCTTGCCAGTGCCGGCGCTGGCTTCGATGAGCTGGCTGCCGCGCAGCGGAAAGCGCAGTGCCAAGGGACGAGAGGCCGCTGAGGTATTCATTGTCCCGCCTCCTCGCCCTGCCAGGGCGCGTCGAACATCGGCTTATAGAGAGCTTCGCACCAGCCGGCAAAGCTTTCGCTGTCTTGCAGGGCGTCGAAGTCCGGGTACTGACGCAGCAGGGCAATGCTTTCGGCCCGTTCTCCCTGGGTGTTCTGGCCATCGCCGTCATAGGCCTTGCGTGCCGCGGCCTCGGCTTTGAGCGGATCGCCGGCCTGCGACAGCCAGGCAAAGGCGGTCTTGGGGGCGACCGGCAATGGATGCTGCATACCGTTAAGCCAGCCGCTGAGCAGGTACTGCAGATCGCGGCGCGCGTCTGCCTCGGGCAGCGGCGGCAACAGCAGGGTTTCATCGCTGGCCACCAGCGCGGTGGTCAGTGGCAGGCCGCAGGCCGAGGCCACCAGGTGGTTCACCCAGGGGCGAATCAAGCGATGCCACTTGCGGGTCTTCTTCGCGCCGATGCCATTGGGCACGGCGCTGACTGCGAGCATCTGCCCTTCGGCATTGCGGTGCAGACCACCCAGCCAGCCTTCGAGCTGCATGTCACGGTACTGGAAGCTCACCGGCAAGGCGCTATGCAACGGCTCTGGCCAGCGCGTCAACAGCGCCTGGTAACGCTGCAGCACACTCGGCAACGGCTCAATCAGCTCCGCTTGCAGAGCGGTACCGAACCCGGCCATCGGCAACAGCCCGCTGCCTTGCAGACGCCGGGCCTGGACCTGCATGGCGGCCTCGCTGGCCTGCGGGTCGAGCATCGCCGCCATCAGCAGGCTTTCACTCACGCCGTAGCGCTGCAGGGCGTCGAGCACGAAAGGCTCTTCGTCGGCCAATGGCGCTTCGGCCTGCTCGAAGAAAATTTTCAGGCGCTGGGTATAGAAATGCCTGACCGGGTTGCGCAGAAAGTCCTGCAACAGGTTCAGGCCCAAGGGCTCCAGCGGCTGGTGGGGCGGCAGAGGGTGCGCATCGATAGCCGGCGGCACCGCTTCATGCAGCGCTTCCCACTCATGAGCGAAGCTGAAGTAGCCCGAGCCTTGGGTGAAATAACGGGCGCTGAAGGGTTGCAGCGGGTGCGCCAGGGTCAGGGCATCGAGCAGCGCCTGGCCCGATTCGGACTCGGCTCCGGCCAGCCGCCAACCGCTGGCCAGGTGATCACGCAACTGGCCAATCAGTACCGAAGCCGGACGCTCGCTGTTGTCGCGAATGCTGTGGCCGACCCAGCTGACATACAACTGGTCACGGGCCGACAGCAGCGCTTCGAGCAGCAGGTAACGGTCATCCTCGCGCCGCGAACGGTCGCCGGGGCGGTAGTCGCTGCCCATCAGGTCGAAGTCCAGTGGCGCTTGCGCACGCGGGTAGTCACCATCGTTCATGCCCAGCAGACACACCACCTTGAAGGGAATGGCGCGCATCGGCATCAGCGTGCAGAAGTTCACCGCACCGGCCAGAAAGCGCTGCGACAGGCGGCCCTGGTCGAGCCCGGCCAGCCAGGCTTCACGCACCACGGTCAACGGCAGGGCATCGACCAGACCGACGACTTCGCAGGTCTGCAACCATTGCTCGCGCAGGTTCTCCAACTGCACCAGCAGGTAGTCGTCGTGCTCGCTTTCAGCCTGAAAGAATACCCGCAGCAGATTCTGCAGGCGCAGGCCCCACTCCTGTGGGGTGGCGGCGGTTTTAAGTTCCGCGTGGGCGATGTCGAGTGCGTCGATCAGCGCAACCAGCGGGCCGATCAGCGCAGCGTCCAGCCCGCCAATCTCGTCATAGGGTTCGATGCCGTCATAGGCCTCGGCACTGCCCACCGCATAGCCCAGCAACATGCGCCGCAGGCCGAACTTCCAGCTGTTCTGTTCCAGGGCCTCCGGCAAACCGAGCCCGGCACGCTGCCGGGCGTCCAGTCCCCAGCGGATGCCGGCGCCTTCGATCCAGCGATGCAGGGTCGGCAGGTCGCTTTCCTGAATGCCGAAGCGCGCACGCAAGGCCGGAACATCCAGCAGGTCGAGGATCTCACTGACCGGAAAGCGGCTGTCCGGGAGCTTGAGCAGGTGCTCCACGGCAATCAGCAGCGGCTCGCGACCGCGCTGGCCCTGGTCGGCCAGGGTGAAGGGAATGAAGCGTTTGTCATCGCGGTCGATCTGCCCGAACACCGCGCGAATGTGCGGGGCGTAGCTGTCGATGTCAGGGACCATGACGATGATGTCACGGGGACGCAGTTCGGGGTCGCGACTGAACCGCGCGAGCAACTGGTCATGAAGGATTTCCACCTCTCGCTGGGCACTGTGCGCCACATGGAAGCGGATCGAACGATCCTGCAAAGGATCCACGGCAGGCCATAGCTCGCGGGTCTCGTCGAGCGGACGCAATTCGAGGATGTCGTCCTGCAACTGGCCGAGCAAATTCCGGGGTTCGCTGTCGCTGAACAGGTCGATGCGTTCATCCTTGAAGCAGAAGCGGTAGCTGAGCGGGTTGTCGTGGCTGTCGAGCAGATTGATGTAGTCACGCCCCTGCTTGCCCCAGGCAGCCAGCAGAGGGTGGGCATGCTGATGCAGCGCTTCGGGATCGAGCACCTGGGGCATGCCTTGCTTGCGGGCCTGGCGTTTGTACTGGTGCCGCAGCAGGTCCTTGTCGGCCACGATGTCGGCCCAGTAGTGGCGACACGGGTTGTGTACACACAGCAGCACCTGGCTGAAGCGCGCCAGACCGGCCAATGCCTCCAGCGTCTGGGCCGGCAGCGAGGAAATGCCGAAGACGATGACCCGCGATGGCAGGCCCGCCGGTGCCTGGCCCAGGCCCTGAATGCATTCCATGAAGCGTTGATGCACGCCGGCGCGGCTCTGCGCCATGCCTTCGGCACCGACATCGTGCAACAGCGCACGCCACAACTCCGCCTGCCAGATGTTGGCCGGGTTCAATGGACGGACTTCACCGCGTACGGAGCGTAATTGGTGACGCCCCGCCGCCCAGTCTTCCAGCCAGTCAGCACGGTACACCTGGTACTGGTCGAACAGGTCGGCCAGGCGTTCGGACAGCTGGTAGCGCTTGCGCAGATCGGTGTCGTCGGTGAGGAATCGTTGCAGGGGTTCGAAATGCGGGCGTTCGAGCAGCGCCGGCAACAGACGCATCAGACGCCAGGTCAGCGGCGCCTTGTCCAGCAACGAGGTGGCGGGAATCTCTTCACGTCCCAGGACAGTACGGTACAACTGCCACATGAAACTGCCGGGCAATTGCACGTCGATGGCGGCGGCAATGCCACAACCGCCCAGATCATCGTCTTCGGTGTCTTCGGCCAGTGCCAGCTTGAGCCATTGGGCAATACCGTTACTCTGCACCAGGGCGATTTCATTCTCCAACGGCGCCAAGGGGTAGCGACGCATCCAGGAAACGACCAGGCTGCGCAACTCATCCGGCCTGTTGCCATGAACCACCATGAAACCGGCGTTCAATGAGGTCGTATACGGCATTAGGGCTTCCTTGGCTCGTGGGAAATACTCAAGGGCGCACCATAAGGGCTGCGCAGGCGGGCGTCCAGATGGAGCCAATGCGGGTCTGATGTTTTCCCGGCGCAAAAGCAAAACCCCTGACCGCAGTGCGATCAGGGGTTTTGGTGTTTAATCTTGACGATGACCTACTCTCACATGGGGAAGCCCCACACTACCATCGGCGATGTGTCGTTTCACTGCTGAGTTCGGGATGGGATCAGGTGGTTCCAACACTCTATGGTCGTCAAGAAATTCGGTGGCCGGCGCGCCTTGCGGCGTTCCAGCAAATTCGGTTGTGAAACAAGCGGCAGTTTGTTTTCCAGCTTTCGGCTGTTGCGTCTTCACACACCGCCACTGCGGTGCAGATGGCTTGGGTGTTATATGGTCAAGCCTCACGGGCAATTAGTATGGGTTAGCTCAACGCCTCACAGCGCTTACACACCCCACCTATCAACGTCGTAGTCTTCGACGGCCCTTTAGGGGATTCAAGATCCCAGTGAGATCTCATCTTGAGGCGAGTTTCCCGCTTAGATGCTTTCAGCGGTTATCTCTTCCGAACATAGCTACCCGGCAGTGCCACTGGCGTGACAACCGGAACACCAGAGGTTCGTCCACTCCGGTCCTCTCGTACTAGGAGCAGCCCCTCTCAAATCTCAAACGTCCACGGCAGATAGGGACCGAACTGTCTCACGACGTTCTAAACCCAGCTCGCGTACCACTTTAAATGGCGAACAGCCATACCCTTGGGACCGGCTTCAGCCCCAGGATGTGATGAGCCGACATCGAGGTGCCAAACACCGCCGTCGATATGAACTCTTGGGCGGTATCAGCCTGTTATCCCCGGAGTACCTTTTATCCGTTGAGCGATGGCCCTTCCATACAGAACCACCGGATCACTAAGACCTACTTTCGTACCTGCTCGACGTGTGGGTCTCGCAGTCAAGCGCGCTTTTGCCTTTATACTCTGCGACCGATTTCCGACCGGTCTGAGCGCACCTTCGTACTCCTCCGTTACTCTTTGGGAGGAGACCGCCCCAGTCAAACTACCCACCATACACTGTCCTCGATCCGGATAACGGACCTGAGTTAGAACCTCAAAGTTGCCAGGGTGGTATTTCAAGGATGGCTCCACGCAGACTGGCGTCCACGCTTCACAGCCTCCCACCTATCCTACACAAGCAAGTTCAAAGTCCAGTGCAAAGCTATAGTAAAGGTTCACGGGGTCTTTCCGTCTAGCCGCGGATACACTGCATCTTCACAGCGATTTCAATTTCACTGAGTCTCGGGTGGAGACAGCGCCGCCATCGTTACGCCATTCGTGCAGGTCGGAACTTACCCGACAAGGAATTTCGCTACCTTAGGACCGTTATAGTTACGGCCGCCGTTTACCGGGGCTTCGATCAAGAGCTTCGCTTGCGCTAACCCCATCAATTAACCTTCCGGCACCGGGCAGGCGTCACACCCTATACGTCCACTTTCGTGTTTGCAGAGTGCTGTGTTTTTAATAAACAGTCGCAGCGGCCTGGTATCTTCGACCGGCATGGGCTTACGGAGCAAGTCCTTCACCCTCACCGGCGCACCTTCTCCCGAAGTTACGGTGCCATTTTGCCTAGTTCCTTCACCCGAGTTCTCTCAAGCGCCTTGGTATTCTCTACCTAACCACCTGTGTCGGTTTGGGGTACGGTTCCCGATTATCTGAAGCTTAGGAGCTTTTCCTGGAAGCATGGCATCAACCACTTCGCGTTCTAAGAACGCTCGTCATCAGCTCTCGGCCTTGGGATCCCGGATTTGCCTAAGATCCCAGCCTACCACCTTAAACCTGGACAACCAACGCCAGGCTGGCCTAGCCTTCTCCGTCCCTCCATCGCAATAACCGGAAGTACAGGAATATTAACCTGTTTTCCATCGACTACGCTTTTCAGCCTCGCCTTAGGGACCGACTAACCCTGCGTCGATTAACGTTGCGCAGGAAACCTTGGTCTTTCGGCGTGGGAGTTTTTCACTCCCATTGTCGTTACTCATGTCAGCATTCGCACTTCTGATACCTCCAGCAAGCTTCTCAACTCACCTTCACAGGCTTACAGAACGCTCCTCTACCGCGTCATCAAAGATGACACCCGTAGCTTCGGTGCATGGTTTGAGCCCCGTTACATCTTCCGCGCAGGCCGACTCGACTAGTGAGCTATTACGCTTTCTTTAAAGGGTGGCTGCTTCTAAGCCAACCTCCTAGCTGTCTAAGCCTTCCCACATCGTTTCCCACTTAACCATGACTTTGGGACCTTAGCTGACGGTCTGGGTTGTTTCCCTTTTCACGACGGACGTTAGCACCCGCCGTGTGTCTCCCACGCTCGGCACTTCCAGGTATTCGGAGTTTGCATCGGTTTGGTAAGTCGGGATGACCCCCTAGCCGAAACAGTGCTCTACCCCCTGGAGTGATACGTGAGGCGCTACCTAAATAGCTTTCGAGGAGAACCAGCTATCTCCGAGCTTGATTAGCCTTTCACTCCGATCCACAGGTCATCCGCTAACTTTTCAACGGTAGTCGGTTCGGTCCTCCAGTCAGTGTTACCTAACCTTCAACCTGCCCATGGATAGATCGCCCGGTTTCGGGTCTATACCCAGCGACTGATCGCCCTATTAAGACTCGCTTTCGCTACGCCTCCCCTATACGGTTAAGCTTGCCACTGAATATAAGTCGCTGACCCATTATACAAAAGGTACGCAGTCACCTAACAAAGTAGGCTCCCACTGCTTGTACGCATACGGTTTCAGGTTCTATTTCACTCCGCTCTCCGCGGTTCTTTTCGCCTTTCCCTCACGGTACTGGTTCACTATCGGTCAGTCAGTAGTATTTAGCCTTGGAGGATGGTCCCCCCATGTTCAGACAAGGTTTCTCGTGCCCCGTCCTACTCGATTTCATGGCCAAGAGATTTTCGCGTACGGGGCTATCACCCACTATGGCCGCACTTTCCAGAGCGTTCCGCTAATCTCAAAGCCACTTAAGGGCTGGTCCCCGTTCGCTCGCCACTACTAAGGGAATCTCGGTTGATTTCTATTCCTCAGGGTACTTAGATGTTTCAGTTCCCCTGGTTCGCCTCCTGCACCTATGTATTCAGTGCAGGATACTCAGCTTGTGCTGAGTGGGTTCCCCCATTCAGAGATCTCCGGATCACAGTCTGTTTGCCGACTCCCCGAAGCTTATCGCAGGCTACCACGTCTTTCATCGCCTCTGACTGCCAAGGCATCCACCGTATGCGCTTCTTCACTTGACCATATAACCCCAAGCTATCTGGTTATACTGTGAAGACGACATTCGCCGAAAGCTTGAGAAAACAAACTTTCTTTGCCTTAGCCTGTGGTCCACCAGTGAAAGTGGTCCACAGTCTAAATCTTGTTTCACATCCGAATTTTTAAAGAACGATCTGACAAAGGTCAGAAATCAGCATTTCCACCTGGCACTTCAGGCAAATGCTCATTTCTAAGCTCTGACAACAACAAGCAGACCAGAATATGGTGGAGCCAAGCGGGATCGAACCGCTGACCTCCTGCGTGCAAGGCAGGCGCTCTCCCAGCTGAGCTATGGCCCCAGGGAACTGGTAGGTCTGGGCAGATTTGAACTGCCGACCTCACCCTTATCAGGGGTGCGCTCTAACCAACTGAGCTACAGACCTATATGCAGGCTGCTATCGTCTTCGACAAGGAATCAAGCAATTCGTGTGGGAACTTACGACGCAGCTGGGTCGTCGATTAAGGAGGTGATCCAGCCGCAGGTTCCCCTACGGCTACCTTGTTACGACTTCACCCCAGTCATGAATCACACCGTGGTAACCGTCCTCCCGAAGGTTAGACTAGCTACTTCTGGTGCAACCCACTCCCATGGTGTGACGGGCGGTGTGTACAAGGCCCGGGAACGTATTCACCGCGACATTCTGATTCGCGATTACTAGCGATTCCGACTTCACGCAGTCGAGTTGCAGACTGCGATCCGGACTACGATCGGTTTTGTGAGATTAGCTCCACCTCGCGGCTTGGCAACCCTCTGTACCGACCATTGTAGCACGTGTGTAGCCCAGGCCGTAAGGGCCATGATGACTTGACGTCATCCCCACCTTCCTCCGGTTTGTCACCGGCAGTCTCCTTAGAGTGCCCACCATAACGTGCTGGTAACTAAGGACAAGGGTTGCGCTCGTTACGGGACTTAACCCAACATCTCACGACACGAGCTGACGACAGCCATGCAGCACCTGTCTCAGTGTTCCCGAAGGCACCAATCTATCTCTAGAAAGTTCACTGGATGTCAAGGCCTGGTAAGGTTCTTCGCGTTGCTTCGAATTAAACCACATGCTCCACCGCTTGTGCGGGCCCCCGTCAATTCATTTGAGTTTTAACCTTGCGGCCGTACTCCCCAGGCGGTCAACTTAATGCGTTAGCTGCGCCACTAAAATCTCAAGGATTCCAACGGCTAGTTGACATCGTTTACGGCGTGGACTACCAGGGTATCTAATCCTGTTTGCTCCCCACGCTTTCGCACCTCAGTGTCAGTATGAGCCCAGGTGGTCGCCTTCGCCACTGGTGTTCCTTCCTATATCTACGCATTTCACCGCTACACAGGAAATTCCACCACCCTCTGCCCTACTCTAGCTTGCCAGTTTTGGATGCAGTTCCCAGGTTGAGCCCGGGGATTTCACATCCAACTTAACAAACCACCTACGCGCGCTTTACGCCCAGTAATTCCGATTAACGCTTGCACCCTCTGTATTACCGCGGCTGCTGGCACAGAGTTAGCCGGTGCTTATTCTGTCGGTAACGTCAAAATCGCCACGTATTAGGTAACGACCCTTCCTCCCAACTTAAAGTGCTTTACAATCCGAAGACCTTCTTCACACACGCGGCATGGCTGGATCAGGCTTTCGCCCATTGTCCAATATTCCCCACTGCTGCCTCCCGTAGGAGTCTGGACCGTGTCTCAGTTCCAGTGTGACTGATCATCCTCTCAGACCAGTTACGGATCGTCGCCTTGGTGAGCCATTACCTCACCAACTAGCTAATCCGACCTAGGCTCATCTGATAGCGTGAGGTCCGAAGAGCCCCCACTTTCTCCCGTAGGACGTATGCGGTATTAGCGTCCGTTTCCGGACGTTATCCCCCACTATCAGGCAGATTCCCAGGCATTACTCACCCGTCCGCCGCTCTCAAGAGAAGCAAGCTTCTCTCTACCGCTCGACTTGCATGTGTTAGGCCTGCCGCCAGCGTTCAATCTGAGCCATGATCAAACTCTTCAGTTCAATACTGCTTGGGTTTTTAAGAAACCCTAAACTTGGCTCAGCAATCTCAAATGACTATGTGATTTCTCGCATGGTCACTTACGTTGCTGATAATCTGGTGACTCTCAGTCTGACAGCGCAAGCACCCACACGAATTGCTTGATTCAGTTGTTAAAGAGCGGTTGGTTGAGCCTTTCGCTTCAACCGAGGCGCGCATTCTACGCTAACCTCTTAATCTGTCAAGCGTTTATTTTCAGAAGTTTCAATCTCGATTCAAACTTCGAAACGCTTGCGTGCCGAGCGATCATTCGATCATCTCGTCAGCGGGAGGCGAATCTTACAGCATCCTAAGTTGCTGTCAACTGCCTTTTTCACCGCCGGAATCCGAAGATTCGCACCACTTCTTTCGCTTCACCTTAACTCGTTGATTCTCAAGGAGTTTTCGGTGCATTCCGCGTTGGAAGTGGTGCGCATTATAAGGACATCTGAAAGGCCGTCAACCATTAATTTCAAAAAACTGAAATTAATGGCCTCGCCATGGAATACACCGTGCTTTCTATATAGAAGAGGCGCGTTAGTACGCACTACCGCGCTTCATAAGCCGAAACAGGGAAGCCACAGGCGCACCTCAGGATTGTCCGACAATAATCCCTTTTTTCCTTGTGGGAAAAGCCCAGTTGAGTTATCTGTGCAGTGCACACCTTCATATAAGTAGAACAGAACCGCGGAGTCGCCCACATGCCCCCTGACGCCGTCGTGTACCGCAGTGCCCCAGTCAAACCCGCCAGCCGGATTCGCCGGAAGAACCAGCAGATCATCCTGAAAGCCGCAGAAGACGAATTTGCCCGACACGGCTACAAGGGCACCAGCATGAACGCCATTGCGCAGCGGGCCGGCCTGCCCAAGGCCAACCTGCACTACTACTTCAGTAACAAGCAGAGCCTGTATATCGCCCTGCTGGGCAGCATCATCGACCAGTGGGAAGACGCCTTCAGCCAATTGCAGGTCGACGACGACCCTGCCAGCGCACTGGCCGCCTACATACGCACCAAGATGGCCTTCTCGCGCAGCCACCCCCAAGCCTCGCGGATATTCGCCATGGAGATCATCAGCGGTGGGGAATACATGAGCCAGCATTTCAACCAGGACTACCGCCAATGGTTCCAGGGCCGTAAGGCGGTGTTCCAGGCCTGGGTCGATGCCGGCAAGATAGACCCGATCGACCCGGCTCACCTGATCTTCATGCTGTGGAGCAGCACCCAGCATTACGCCGACTTCGCCAGCCACATCTGCCAGCTCACCGGACGCAGCCAGTTGAGCCGCCAGGACATGGAGCTGGCCGGCGACAATCTGGTCAGCATCATCCTCAAGGGTTGCGGGTTGAGGCCGCCGGGTCTGTAATAGGCGCCTTACGTTATCCGCCGGACACCGTGCATGCCTTCTACCCTCACCGGCTTCTGTGAATTTCGCGAAGAAATTCGCAAAAGCCGCTTCATCACCCTGGCAGGTCCCATCGCCAGCCCGGCCGATGCGCAAGCCTTCATCGAACAGCACAGCGACCTGAACGCCACACATAACTGCTGGGCATGGAAGCTGGGCAGCCAGTATCGCAGCAACGACGACGGCGAACCCGGCGGCACCGCAGGTCGGCCGATCCTCGCGGCCATCGAAGCCCAGGATTTCGATCAGGTGGTGGTGCTGGTAATCCGCTGGTACGGCGGCATCCAGCTGGGCACCGGCGGGCTGGCCCGCGCCTATGGCGGTGGTGCCAATAAATGCCTGCAGCAGGCCCCGCGCCTGCCACTGGTGAACCGCCAGCCCTTCAGGCTGGAGTGCAGCTTCAGTGAACTGGCTCTGGTCAAGCTGCGAATCTCAGAAGCACAGGGCCTGGTCGAGCATGAAGACTTCACCGCCAATGGCGTGCAGATGTCCATTGCCGTGGTGCCTGAGCACGTCGAGGCACTGCAGCGTCAGCTGGCCGACCTCAGTCGCGGGCGCATCATTCTGGAAGAGGCGACGCAGCAGGCGTGACCCTGCAGTTGCTCACATCTATTGTGGGCCGGGTTGTGGATAAGCTGAGCACACCGGGCTGCAAGCCTTGCCTGCCGGGCTCTGCACGCCAGTGATCATGTTTTGACCAACCGCCTGGCAAAGACAGAAAAACAGGCTGAAAACAATCGCTTGGGCAATCACGACGAGGCACTGGAGAGAGAGCCAGTGCCGTTCGCCCTGCCCCAGCGGTTGCTCACAATATTTGTGGAGCAGCCTGTGGATAACAGGTGAACGCCTTGCGCCACCCCGCATAACTGCCGCCTTCCCCGACGATTGATCATTTACTGACCAGCTCAATCGGACTGCACTCCTGGGACGCCCCGTGTTCAGAACAAAGTATCCACAGACCCAAGCCTGGAGTAGGCTGCGGGCCCTGATGTCATCGCCACCCAAGAAAAGGAGTTTTCCATGTCTGCCGAAAAAACCGCGCTGATCATCGGCGCTTCTCGCGGGCTCGGCCTGGGATTGGTCCAGCGCCTGACTGAACAGCAATGGAAAGTCACCGCCACGGTTCGCGATCCGCTCAAGGCCGACGCTTTGAAGGCGATCGAAGGCGTGCGTATCGAAACACTCGATATCGACGACAATGCCTCGCTGCAGGTGTTGGTCCAGAAGCTCAAAGGCGAAACCTTCGACGTGCTGTTCGTCAATGCCGGCGTCATCGGCCCGCAGCACCAGAGCGCCGCCCAGTCCACCGCCGCCGAGCTGGGCCAGTTGTTCCTCACCAATGCCGTCGCGCCGATCCGCCTGGCTGAACACCTGGTGCACCAGGTTCGCCCCGGCACCGGTGTGATCGCCTTCATGAGTTCCGTATTGGGCAGCGTGGCCTGCCCCGACGGCGACACGCTGCCCCTGTACAAGGCCAGCAAGGCCGCCCTGAACTCGATGACCAACACCTTCGTCGGCCAGCTGCCCGAGCCGCGCCCGACCGTTCTGTCGCTGCACCCGGGCTGGGTGAAGACCGACATGGGTGGCGAAAATGCCGAGATCGACGTACTGACCAGCACCACCGGGTTGTTCGAGCAGTTGCAAGCCTACGCCGGCAAGGGCGGCCACCACTTCATCGACTACAAGGGCGCGTCCATTCCCTGGTAACCCTCACGTAGCGGCGCGCTCTCCAGGCCGCCGCTACAGCCCCATGCACGACAGCATGATGAAGGTGGCAAACAGCACGAAATGGGTCATGCCCTCGATGGCGTTGGTCTGTCCGTCGTTGAGGTTGATCGCACACACCAGCAGGGTGATGAACACCATCACCGTCTGCACCGGAGTCATGGCCATCTGGAACGGCTGACCGCTGTACAGCGCCATGGCTTCCATCACCGGTACCGTGAGAATCACCGTAGACAGCGACGCCCCCAGAGCGATGTTGACTACCGCCTGCATGCGATTGGCCAGCGCCGCGCGCAAGGCGGTGAGGATCTCCGGCGAAGCCGAGATGGCCGCCACCAGAATCGCGGTCATCACCGGCGGCGCACCACTGCCCTCCAGCCCCAGGTCCAGGCTCTTGGACATCACCTCGGCCAATGCCCCGATAACCACCACGCCCAGCACCAGAATGCCGATGGACATCCCCAGGCTGCCGGGCTCATGACTGGCCTCCGGGCCGTGCCGTTGCTTCTTCTTTTCCGGGTAGTTGTAACTGAAGAAGTAGCTGTGCGGCCCCACCTGCATGCGCAGGAACAGGGTGTAGAGCACCACCATCGCGCCGATGGTGAACGCCGAATAGAGTTTCCAGTCACCCTCGGGGATGAACTCCGGTACAACCATCGACACGCCCATGGCGGTGAGGATCATCACGCTGTAGGTGCGTGCGGAACTGTCGTTGTAGACCTGCTCGCCATGCTTGAGTCCGCCCATCAGCGCGGCCAGGCCGAGAATGCCGTTGATGTCGAGCATCACCGCGGCATAGATGGTGTCGCGTACCAGGGTCGGCGATGGCTCGTTGCTCATCATGATCGCCAGGATGACCACCTCCACCAGCACTGCCGACAGGGTAAGGATCATCGTCCCGTAAGGGTCGCCGACCTTCTCGGCCAGCACCTCGGCATGATGCGCCACGCGCAGCGACGCGCAGACGATGAATGCCACCAGGGCCAGGCCGGCGATCAGCGCCACCGTGCGGCCATGGCCGAGCAACTGATGCTCTAGCGGATAAGCGGCAAGCGCCGCGAGAATCGCCAGAAGCAGAAATTTTTCCTGTTTGATGACCGAGCCCATGTGCCTGTCCATTGCCGTGATGCGGAAAGATTGCAGTGTTGAGAGCCCGGCATGTGTCAAAAGGTTTCAAGATGTCGACATATGCGGACCGTCCGTACTGCGGCGGTCCCGCGCAGCGGGCCGGCCCTGTAGAATGCCCGGCCATTGCACCTGATGAGAGATGACCATGTACGACTGGCTGAACGCCCTGCCCAAGGCAGAATTGCACCTGCACCTGGAGGGCTCGCTGGAGCCAGAACTGCTCTTCGCCCTCGCCGACCGCAACGGCATCGCCCTGCCCTGGCAGGACGTCGAGGCCCTGCGCCAGGCCTACGCCTTCAACAACCTGCAGGAATTCCTCGACCTCTACTACCAGGGCGCCGACGTGCTGCGCACCGAGCAGGACTTCTACGACCTTACCTGGGCCTACCTGCAACGCTGCAAGGCGCAGAACGTGATCCACACCGAACCCTTCTTCGATCCGCAGACCCATACCGACCGCGGCATCCCCTTCGAAGTGGTGCTGGCCGGTATTACCCAGGCCCTCAAGGATGGTCGTCAGCAACTGGGCGTCAGCAGCGGCCTGATCCTCAGCTTCCTGCGCCACCTGAGTGAAGAGCAGGCGCAGCAGACCCTCGACCAGGCGCTGCCGTTCCGTGATGCCTTCGTCGCCGTGGGCCTGGACAGCTCGGAAATGGGCCACCCGCCGAGCAAGTTCCAGCGCGTCTTCGACCGTGCCCGTGCCGAAGGCTTCCTGACCGTGGCACACGCCGGTGAGGAAGGCCCGCCCGAGTACATCTGGGAAGCCCTCGACCTGCTGAAGATCGAACGCATCGACCATGGCGTGCGGGCCATCGAGGACGAGCGCCTGATGCAACGGATCATCGACGAGCAGATCCCGCTCACCGTCTGCCCGCTGTCCAACACCAAGCTCTGTGTGTTCGACCACATGAGCCAGCACAACATCCTCGACATGCTCGAGCGCGGCGTGAAGGTCACGGTCAACTCCGACGACCCGGCCTACTTCGGTGGCTACGTGACCGAGAACTTCCATGCCCTGCATACCCACCTGGGCATGACCCAGGACCAGGCTCGCCGTCTGGCGCAGAACAGCCTCGACGCACGCCTGGTCAAGCCCTGACCCGCAACGCCTCGGCTGCCATCACGCGGCCGAGGCGATCTTGCTGATCTCCCGTTGCCCGCTGGATGACACCTGCAAGGTGTTGGACTCTTCGGTGGTGCACAGCCAGCCCATCTGAATGAATAACTGCAACAGCCCGGCACCCAGCGCACCGCCCAGGTGCGGGGTGTCCTCGTGGCGGTCGGGGCAGGCACATACCGTATCGCGCTCGCGCTGCGCCAGGGCCGGCACATAGATGCCCTGCTCGGCGAACTTGGCCAGCCCCTTGCTGGTGACCTCGACGCGCTGCTCCAGCTGTTCGATCCAGCCGTCGATCAGCAGGCGCTGATAGAGTTCGGCGGCCAGCTCGCCGCCCAGATGGTCGCAACACACCCGCGCCCGACGCAGCGGCAAGGACGGCAGCAGCGGCGCCTGGTGCTGGCTGACCCGCTCGGCACTGATCTGCGAAGCGCTGGCCAGGGCCTGCACAGCGGTGCCGATCTCGGGCGCGGCGAGGCGGAAAAAGCGCTTGCGGCCGCGGGTCTCCTGCTTCAGCAAGCCACCTGCGGCCAGGCGTGCCAGGTGCGCGCCCGCCGAAGCGGTGGACAATCCCGCCTGCAGAGCCAGTTCATCGGCTGGCCGGGCAGCACCATCCAGCAAGGCCCAGAGCATCGCACTGCGCTTGGGGTCGGCCAGCAAGGCCGCCATCTGGCTGATGCAAGGTGTGTATTCCATGTAAAAACTCCCTGTCGAAACATTCATCCATCACACCTGCGGCCAGCCTCGCCAAGACGGCCAGGCCACGGTGCGAACCCTCCCAGGGGCCGGGATTATAGGCGCGGCCCGCCCCTCCCAGGCACCGGGAAAACGGCCATCGTCGACGAGGTGCCTGCCAGCACCGAGGGCCACCATATCCATGTTGGCACCTCTGCACAGCCAGCAGTATTTGACGATGCTATTTTCCGAAATCTCTGTAGGTCGTTTCCCCAAACAAGCGCTGCAAGCTCTCACATCGCTCACGCAGCATGGCCAGCAGCAAATGGATGGGCCGGTTCAATTGCGCGCGGTGGGTGCACAACAGGTTCAAGGGCGTCGGCTCGCCCTGCAGGCTAGGCAGCAGCACCTTGAGCCGGCCAGCCCGAACATCGTGCGCCACATCCAGCCATGACTTGTATGCCACGCCCTGTCCGGCCACGGCCCATCGGCGCACCACATCAGCGTCGTCACTGAAACGGTCGCCACGCACCGTCAGGGTGATCTCGCGCTTGCCGTCATGAAACCGCCAGCGGTCATGCACCCGCTCCCCAAGCATGTAGAGCAGGCAGTTATGCTGGCTCAACTGCTCGATCTGCTGTGGCTCACCGTGCCGAGCCAGGTAGTCCGGTGCAGCGCACAGGACCCGGCGGTTATGCGGCGCCACCGGCAGGGCGACCAAGCTGGAGTCTTCCGGCTCGCCATAGCGCAGTGCGACATCCACCGGCTGGCGGAACAGGTCGGCGATACGGTCGCCCAGCAACAGGCGCACGCTCAGGCGCGGGTGCAGATGCTGGAACTCGTCCAGCCACGGCAGTAGCAGGTTGCGGCCCAGGTCCGAAGGCGCAGAAAGCTGCAACACGCCGCTGCACTCATCATCACGCCCGGCCAGCAGACGCTGCCCTTCTTCCAGGCTGGCCAGCGCCGTACGGGCGTAGTCGAGAAAACCCTCGCCTTCCGCGGTCAAACGCAGGCTGCGGGTGGAGCGGGCCAGCAGCCGTGCACCGAGCTGCTGTTCCAGACGCTTGAGCGCCGCACTGGCCACGGCGGCCGACAAGTCCATCGCCCGTGCCGCGGCCGAGAGGCTGCCCAGCTCGGCAGCACGAACGAACAGTTGCAGGTCATCGAAACGCACTATGAAGGCCCTTTTTCAAATAAATATTGAAAGAGACTGCCGTTTTAGCCGGTTTTATCGTCCCGGCAAATAGTCAATGATCCGCTCCAGTCCCATTCATTCCGGAGAGCGCTACATGAAAGCCGTCGCCTATTACCAGTCACAGCCCGTCGAAAACCCGCAATCGCTTCAGGACATCGAGCTGCCGGAGCCGGTTGCCGGCCCACGCGACCTGCTGGTCGAAGTCAAGGCCATCTCGGTCAACCCGGTGGACACCAAGATCCGCCGCAACGTGCAGCCTGCCGAAGGTGCCGCCAAGGTACTGGGCTGGGACGTGGCCGGTGTGGTCAAGGCCGTGGGCCGTGACGTGACCCTGTTCAAGCCGGGCGACAAGGTGTTCTACGCGGGCGACCTGACCCGCCCCGGCGGCAATGCCGAACTGCACGTGGTCGATGAGCGCATCGTCGGCCCCATGCCGAAATCGCTGAGCTTCGCCCACGCTGCCGCGCTGCCGCTGACCGCAATCACCGCCTGGGAATTGCTCTTCGAACGTCTGCAGGTCACCGAAGGCCAGGGTGAAGGCCAGAGCCTGCTGATCGTGGGCGCCGCAGGGGGTGTGGGTTCGATCCTCACCCAACTGGCTCGCCAACTGACCTCGATGACCGTCATCGGCAGCGCTTCGCGGCCCCAGACCGCCGAGTGGGTACGCGACCTGGGCGCCCATGAGGTCATCGATCACAGCAAGCCGCTGGCCGAAGAACTGCGCCGCATCGGCCTGCCGGAGGTGACCCACGTGGCAAGCCTGACCAACACCGACGACCACCTGGCGCAACTGGTCGAAGCATTGCGCCCCCAGGGCAAGCTGGCGCTGATCGACGACCCGGCCGAACTGGACGTTAAACAGCTCAAGCGCAAGAGCCTGTCGCTGCACTGGGAGTTCATGTACACCCGCTCGATGTTCCAGACCGACGACATGGTCGAACAGCACCGGCTCCTGGCACGAGTGGCGCAACTGATCGACGACGGCACGCTGAAAACCACGTTCGGCGAGCACTTCGGCACCATCAACGCCGAAAACCTGCGCCGTGCCCACGCCCTGCTGGAAAGCGGCAAGGCCAAGGGCAAAATCGTCCTGGAAGGTTTCTAAACCCAATACTGGTCAGTTAGGGACGATCTGACTTTTGTTGGAGCGAGCTTGCTCGCGAAGAGGCCGGTAAACCTCATGCATCTGCTGTGAGCGTGACGCAGCCATCGCGAGCAAGCTCGCTCCAACGGTCTAACTGACCCGTATTGCGGCTGAAGCTCTTACGCGTCCCATGCCAAACGCAAGTCAGGCCTGGGCGCGCCTGGCCACCAGGCGGCGGGTCATGATCGACATGCCCACGGCCAGCGCACCACACAGGCTGATGACCAGCGCCATGGGCGTGGCCGTGCCGTCGTGCAGCACACCAACCAGGCTGGCGGCACCGGCGGCGACGCTGAACTGCATGCAGCCGAGCAAGGCCGAGGCGCTGCCGGCGCGCTGCCCCTGGCCATTCATGGCGCAGGCCGAGGCATTGGGAATGATGCAGCCCAGACTGGCCAGGCAGACGAACAATGGCACCAGCAGCGGCCACAGCTGCTCGGTGCGCAACAGGCTGACACCCAGCACGGTCAGCCCCGCGCCCAGGTACACCCAGATCATCCGCGACAGCAGCCAAGCCGGGCCGAAGCGCCGCAGCAGCCGGGCGTTGAGCTGCGCCACCAGAATGAAACCGGCGGCATTGGTACCGAACAGCCAGCCGTAATGCTCGGCTGGCACACCGTACAACTTGATGAACACGAAGGGCGAGCCGGCGATGTAGGAGAACATGCCGGCGATGGCGATGCCGCCGGTGAGGGCGTAGCCGATGAAGATACGGTCGGTGAGCAGGCTCAGGTAACGGCCCAGTGCGCCGCGCAAGGGCGCGCGCGGGTGGTCGGGGCGCATGCTTTCCGGCAGCGAGGTGGCCACGGCGGCCAGGCAGGCAGCACTGAACAGGGTCAGGGCCAGGAAGATCGACTGCCAGCCGAAGCCATTGACCAGCACCCCGCCCAGCAAAGGCGCGAGGATGGGTGCCAGGCCCATGACCAGCATCAGTTGCGAAAAGACTTTGGCAGCGCCCACCGCATCGCATTTGTCACTGACGATGGCACGGGAGATCACCATGCCTGCACACCCGCCCAGCGCCTGCAGGAAGCGCGCGGCAATCAGCCATTCGAGGGTAGGCGCCATGGCGCAGAGCAGCGAGGCCAGGCTGAACAAGGCTACGCCCACCAGCAGTGGCTTGCGCCGACCAAAGCGGTCCGCCACCGGGCCATAGGCCAACTGGCCGATCGACAGGCCCAGAAAGTAGGCCGCCAGGGTCAATTGCACGTGTTGCTCGTCGGTGCCGAACGCCTTCGCCATGGCCGGGAAGCCTGGCAGATAGAAGTCGATGGCCAACGGTCCGAAGGCGCTCAAGGCGCCCAGAATGAGGATGATTCGAAGGTTCATGAGTAACCGTAAGCAAGCTAAGCAGTTCGTTAGTCTACCCGGCTTGTCAGAAGATAACCCGTGAACTCGGAAATTATTCCAAGGCCCGGGCCTGATAGCCTTCTTCGCCGATCAGCTCGACGATGCGCTGCGCCACCAGCGAACTGTCGACTTTCGCCTGCCGCGCCGGCAGGTCGATTTCGACCCTAGCCTGCGGGTCAGCGTCCTGGATGGCACGGGTCACCGCTCGCACGCAGTGGCCGCAGGTCATGCCTTGTACGTCGAATACTTGCATCTCGCTTACCTCCATGGGATGGGTTGCCGGCATTCTCGACCTTGCCCTCATGGCAAGGTCAAGTTTCTCGTTCTCCTGCCGGGCTGGCATTCCCGCCGGGCCTGAGCCAAGCTTGCTCATCATCGTTTTGCACAGGAGTATCAGCGATGCGCTGGCCCGCACTGCGCCTCATCGGCTTTCTCGGCATCCTGGCCGCGGCTCCCGCCGTTCAGGCAGAGGACTACGGCATCCTGATCATCTCCCGCGAACGCCTGGAAGTCGGCAGTGCCTGCGAGATCGGCGTGTACATCCAGGATCAACTCGCCGGCCGGGTCTTCCAGGAAGAGTCGGTGTCGTTCAACCTGCCGCCCGGCGAGGTGAACGTGCGCCTCACCCGCCTGCCAGGCAACGTGGTGGGCTGCGCGCCCGGCATGGAGGCCCAGCAGGTCAACCGCATCACCGTGCGTGCCGGTGACATTCTCAAGTACCGCATCGCCGCCAACATGAACGGCCTGTATTTGAAGAAAGCCGACCTGAATTATTGAATTGCCTTGACCTTGCCCTTGGGTCAAGGTTGATCCTTGCAGGTACCCAACCTTCAGGGAGCGAACATAATGCAAGAGTCCGTCGCCTTCGACCTGCCGATCAGCGGCATGACCTGCGCCAATTGCGCGGGCCGGGTCGAACGGGCCTTGGCCAAGGTGCCCGGAGTCGCCAGCGTCACCGTCAACCTGGCCAACGAACATGCCTATGTGCAGGCCAACCCGGATACCGAACCGCAAAACCTCATCGACGCGGTCAGCCGCGCCGGCTACACCGCCAGCCTGACGCCACGCGCGACCGGACAAAGCCAGCGGCAGGAACAGCTGCAGCGCTGGTCCGTACTGGCCGCCCTGGCCCTTGCCCTGCCGCTGGTGCTGCCCATGCTTCTGGCGCCCCTGGGCATCCACGCCATGCTGCCGCCCTGGGTGCAATTCGCGCTCGCTACCCCCGTGCAGTTCATCCTCGGTGCGCGCTTCTACGTCGCTGCCTGGAAAGCCGTGCGCGTCGGCAGCGGCAACATGGACCTGCTGGTCGCCCTGGGCACCAGTGCCGGCTATGGCCTGAGCGTCTACGGCTGGGCCAGCGCCGCAACCGGCAGCACACCGCACCTGTATTTCGAAGCCTCGGCGATGGTCGTTGCCCTGGTATTGCTGGGCAAGCACCTGGAAAGCCGTGCCAAACGCCAGACCGCCAGTGCCTTGCGCGCCCTGGAAGCCCTGCGCCCCGAACGCGCCTGGCAGTGGGTCAACGGCCAGGAACAGGAAGTGGCCATCGCCGCGTTGCGCATCGACGACCTAGTGGTGGTGCGCCCCGGGGAACGCTTCCCGGTAGATGGACAGATCATGGAAGGCCAGAGCCATGCCGACGAAGCGCTGATCAGCGGCGAAAGCCTGCCAGTGGCCAAGCACCCTGGCGACCCGGTGGTCGGCGGAGCGATCAACGGTGAAGGCCGCCTGCTGGTGCGTACCACCGCTCTGGGCGCGGAAACCGTGCTGGCGCGCATCATCCGCCTGGTCGAGGATGCCCAGGCCGGCAAGGCCCCGATCCAGCGCCTGGTCGACAAGGTCAGCCAGGTGTTCGTACCCAGCGTACTGTTCATCGCCCTGCTGACCCTGGCCGGCTGGATGCTCAACGGCGCCTCGCTGGAGGTCGCGCTGCTCAACGCCGTGGCTGTGCTGGTCATCGCCTGCCCTTGTGCCCTGGGGCTGGCGACGCCGACCGCAATCATGGCCGGTACCGGCGTAGCGGCCCGCCACGGCATCCTGATCAAGGACGCCGAAGCCCTGGAACGCGCCCATGCGGTCGACACGGTGGTCTTCGACAAGACCGGCACGCTGACCTCGGGCACGCCGCGCATCACCAACATGGGCGCGGTGCAGGCCAATGAAGAACACCTGCTGCAACTGGCCGGCACCCTGCAGCGCGGCAGCGAACACCCGTTGGCCAAGGCCGTACTGGAGGTCTGCCAGCAGTGGCAACTGCAACTGGCGCTGCCGGAACACAGCCGCGTGCTGCCTGGCCGCGGCATCGCGGCGACCGTACAGGGCCGCGAACTGGCGCTGGGCAACCGTCGTCTGCTGGAGGAAAACGGCCTGCCGATGGGCGAGCTGGCCGACTCCGCAAATGCCTGGGAGGCCGAAGGCCGCACCGTGTCCTGGCTGATCGAGCTGGCGCCGCAACCTAAGGTCATCGGCCTGTTCGCCTTTGGCGACACCCTCAAACCCGGCGCCGAAGCCGGCATCCGCCAGTTGAATGAACGCGGCATCACCTCGCACCTGCTGACCGGAGACAACCAGGGCAGTGCCCAGGCCGTGGCCAAGGCGCTGGGCATCGTCGAAGTGCACGCCCAGGTGCTACCGGCCGACAAGGCCGCCATCGTCAATGGCCTGAAGAGCACCAAGGTGGTAGCGATGGTCGGCGACGGCCTCAACGACGCCCCGGCACTGGCCGCCGCCGACGTGGGCATCGCCATGGGTGGCGGCACAGACGTGGCCATGCATGCCGCCGGTATCACCCTGATGCGCGACGACCCGCGCCTGGTGCCGGCCGCCCTGGAGATCTGCCGCAAGACCTACGCGAAAATCCGTCAGAATCTGTTCTGGGCCTTCGTCTATAACCTGATCGGCCTGCCCCTGGCCGCGCTGGGCTACCTCAACCCGGTGCTGGCCGGTGCGGCCATGGCGCTGTCCAGCGTCAGCGTGGTCAGCAATGCCTTGCTGTTGAAGACCTGGAAACCCAGTCAGCCGAAGGAAACGCCATGAACATCGGGCAAGCGGCCAAACGCAGCGGGCTGAGCGCGAAGATGATCCGCTACTACGAATCCATCAGCCTGCTCGCCCCCGCGCAACGCAGCGACAGCGGTTACCGCCGCTACAGCGAGCAAGACCTGCACACCCTGGCGTTCATCAAGCGCTCGCGGGACCTGGGCTTTTCACTGGAAGAAGTCGGCCGACTGCTGACCCTCTGGCAGGACCGCCAGCGCGCCAGCGCCGACGTCAAGGCACTCGCCCAGCGGCACGTGGATGAATTGCAGCGGCGCATCGAGGAAATGGCCAGCCTGCGCGACACCCTGGTGGAGCTGATCGACCATTGCCAGGGCGATCATCGCCCCGATTGCCCGATCCTCAAGGACCTGGCCTGCGGCTGCCAGCCCTGAGGCAAACGAGCTGCAGGCAGTCCTATAGGCTGGGTGAAAAGCTCAGCGCATCCACGGCGGGGTCGGCTCTTCATCGCGCTGGCCTGGCGGTGCCTCGGCAGCGGCCAGGGCGGCCTGGCGACGGGCTTCATCGCGCTTGGCCGCTTCGATCTCGCGCATCACCCCGTACACATCGGCCTGCTGGGTCGAGTCTTCGAACTGGCCGGTGAGTTCGGTTTCAGGGGTCAGGGTACCGGCCTGGTAGTGCGCCCACATTTCCTTGGCATAGCGGGTCTGCTTCAGTTCCGGGGCGAAGCGCCCGAAGTACGCCGCCATGTTGCCCACGTCACGCTCCAGCATGCTGAACGCATGGTTGTTGCCGGCAGCATCCACGGCCTGCGGCAGGTCGATGATCACCGGCCCCTGCGGGTCGAGCAGCACGTTGAACTCGGAAAGGTCGCCATGCACCAGACCGGCGCACAGCATGAGCACGATCTGGCGAATCAGGTAGGCGTGGTATTCGCGGGCCTGGTCAGGCTCCAGCTCGACATCGTTGAGGCGTGGCGCGGCATCACCATACTCGTCGGCGATCATCTCCATCAGCAGTACGCCTTCGAGGAAGTCATAGGGCTTGGGTACCCGCACCCCGGCACCGGCCAGCTTGAACAGCGCCGCCACTTCGGCGCTCTGCCAGGCGTCCTCGGCCTCCTTGCGCCCGAACTTGGAACCCTTGGCCATCGCCCGCGCCTGGCGGCTGTTGCGCACCTTGCGACCTTCCTGGTATTCCGCCGCCTGACGAAAACTACGCTTGTTAGCCTCCTTATAAACCTTGGCACAGCGCAGTTCCCTGCCACAGCGCACTACATACACCGCTGCTTCCTTGCCGCTCATCAGCGGACGCAGCACCTCGTCGACCAGACCGTCTTCGATCAGGGGTTCAATGCGTTTGGGAGTTTTCATCGGCTTTCAGCAGGGGTCCTTTGCCAGATACGCTTCAGTCGTCGTTATACGGCAATCCGCAACCAGCGAGTAGTGGCATGCCGTTCTCAGGCATGGACAGCAAACCGGTGCCGATTACGCCTGAGCGCTCAGGACCTTGCACCATTCGCGCCAGCAGCGCCTACATCAGCGTCTCGTCATCCAGCGCGACCCGCGCGTAGAAAACGATCGCCACCGCCGGAATCAGTGCCGAATAGCCGGGCTTGAGCGCCAGGCTTACATCGTTGAACAGGCGTTGCACCGGCACCCGGCGAATCGCCCCGAGCAGCGACTTCAAGGTGCTGCGCGGCGGGCTGACCACCAGGCTGGTGGTGGCCGATGCTTCCACCGTCGGGGCAGCGGCCGTTCTGAACGAGCGGGCCAGGGTCAGGCGCTCGGCCAACTGATCGACGTACCCGGCATAGACCGCCCACGGCATGCTGCGGACGCTGGCTGGCGAGGCCAGGGCCAATGGATGCCCCTCGATGAACGCTTGACGAAAGAAGGTGCGCAGCAGCAGCGCCTCGACCTCCACCACCGTGGCGCAGTGGTGCAGCGCTTGCCCCAGGCCGTACTGGCGAGCCAGCATGCCCAGCACGCGGGTATAGGGCACCCCGCGTCGCCGCGCGGCATTGAGCAGGAAATGCCCGCCCACCCGTTGGAACTCGCGGGCGAAGGCATACACACGGTCGGTTTCTTCATCGCTGATCCGTGTCCAGCGGCTGCTGCACAGGTGCTTGATGGCTTCGTCGAGCCAGGGGCCGGGTGAACGCTGCAGCACGGCATGCAGGTAAGTGTCCTGCAGCACCGGGTCGTCGTTTACCACCAGCAGGGTCTGCGGGTCAGCCTGTTGGCCGGCGAAGCCGCTGAACCCGCTGGCCACCAGCACCTCGCGCAGGCGCTTCCAGTAATGATGGTGGCGATAACCGACCATGCGCACGTTGTCGAAGTGCTCCACCGCCATGCGCCCCAGGCTGCGCTCGCCCAGGTTGAGCAACAGCACCGGGTCTTCGCTGGACCAGGCATTGATCAGCCGACCGGAGATGGATGCACGCAGTTGCTCGGCTTCCTGAGCCTCGACACGCACTGCCGCCGCCATCAGCAGCACGTCGCCGATGGCCAGGCCTGGCGCGCTGTCCGGCGTCAGGTGGCGCAACATGCTGACCAGCACGCGCCCGCCGAGGGAATGACCGATGAAATTGACCTGCGTAACCTGCGGATGGTGCAGCGCCAGGTACTGCGCCAGCTGCTCCAGCAGCACCCGGCCCATGCCCTCGGCACGGCTGCGGATCTGCGCGAAGTGCCAGGCGCGGTCACCGGCCAGCGCCGCAGCGCCGGCCAGCGGATGCAGGCGTACCGCTGCCACCAGCAGGCCCCGGGAGCGGTTGTCCATCTGCATGAAATGACTCGACGGCCAGAAGGCCAACACGTTGACGCTCTGGCGCAACTCTTCGGGAATGCTGCCGGCCAGCAGGCGGCGGTCGTCCAGGTCGTGGCCAGCCGAGTAGCCGTGGATGAAGATGTTGGCGACGCTGCCCGTGGCCTTGGGCAGGGTCAGAAACTTGAAACGCGTATCCACTGTGTCGTGTCTCGCCTGCCGGGCAACAGCCTTTGGCGACAGGCCTTGTTCAATTGCGGAAGATGAAGCGCTTGGCGACGCGCTTGATCAGGCGCAGGCCTAGCAGGATACCGGCCACGGCGATCACCAGCTTGGCCGCCAGCATCAGCCAGCTTTCGGCCTCGACCGAGATCAGCCCGGCCAGCCAGGCCATGCCGGCGAGCAACAGGCCAATCAGCAGCAGGCCGATGTGCGGCTGCAGCCAGCGGGTTCTGGCGCCTTTGTCGAACAGATAAAGGGCAAGCCCCACCAGGGTGAGAAACACCAGCACCGCCAAGATCAGTCCCATGCCTACCTGCCCACCCAATGCACCGCGTCGATTATGCCCACGGCCCGTGGCGAATGCCACGCGTCACTGATCAGCGCTCCAGAATCGCCGTCACGCCCTGGCCGCCGGCGGCACAGATGGAAATCAGCCCGCGCCCCTGCCCGGCCACTTCCAGCAACTTGGCCAGGTTGGCGACGATACGTCCACCGGTGGCGGCGAACGGGTGCCCGGCGGCCAGGGAACTGCCCTTCACGTTCAGGCGCGTCATGTCGATGCTGCCCAGCGACGCATCCAGGCCCAGGCGAGTGCGGCAGTAGTCCGGGTCTTCCCAGGCCTTGAGGGTACACAGCACCTGGGCGGCGAACGCCTCGTGCAATTCGTAGTAGTCGAAATCCTGCAGCGTCAGGCCATTGCGCGCCAGCAGGCGCGGCACGGCATACACCGGCGCCATCAGCAGCCCCTCTTCGCCACGCACGAAATCCACGGCGGCGGTTTCACCGTCGCGCCACCAGGCGAGAATCGGCAGGTCGTGCTCGCGGGCCCAGTCTTCGCTGGCCAGCAACACCACCGATGCCCCATCGGTGAGCGGTGTGGAGTTCCCGGCGGTCAGCGTGCCCTTGGCGCCGCGTTCGAACGACGGCTTGAGGCTGGCGAGCTTGTCCAGGCTCAGTTCCGGGCGCAGGTTGTTGTCACGGTTCAGCCCACGATACGGGGTCAGCAGATCGTCCTGCCAGCCTTCGGCATAGGCGGCGGCCAGTTTCAGATGGCTGTCCAGCGCCAGCCGGTCCTGGTCTTCCCGGGCGATGCCCCAGCGCTGCGCCATCAGCTCACAGTGCTGCCCCATCGACAGACCGGTGCGCGGCTCACCATTGCGCGGCAGCTCCGGCTTGAGATGCCCAGGGCGCAGTTGCAGCAGGGCCTTGAGCTTGTCGGCGGGCGACTTGCCACGGTTGGCCTTGAGCAGCACCTGGCGCAAGCCCTCGTTGACGCCGATGGGCGCATCGGAGGTGGTGTCCACGCCACCGGCGATGCCGCATTCGATCTGTCCCAGGGCGATCTTGTTGGCCACCAGCAGCGCCGCCTCCAGGCCCGTGCCACAGGCCTGCTGCAGGTCATAGGCCGGGGTCTGCGCCGAAAGCCGCGAGCCGAGCACGCACTCACGGGCCAGGTTGAAATCACGGGAGTGCTTGAGCACCGCGCCGGCGACCACTTCGCCCAGGCGCAGGCCGTGCAGGTTGAAGCGTTCGATCAGGCCTTCCAGCGCCGCCGTGAGCATTTCCTGATTGCTGGCCGTCGCATAGGCACCGTTGGAACGGGCGAAGGGAATACGGTTGCCGCCGACGATGGCGACACGGCGTGGCTGGTTCATGGAAAAACTCCGTTTTTTCAAGGGCAAGGATCATTCAGGCGCGCAGCGCGCTGGATCAACAGTACAGCGCAAGGAAGAACAAATGTCGCACGACTGTGGTCCACTGCTTTGAACCCCGCCTCAAGGAGAGTGTTCCATGTCGTCTGATCGCTACGTCAATTTCGCCAATTCCGACATGGGCAGGCGTTTGGTGAAAGCCGTGGGCCTGCCCACGCCGACACGTCTGGAACGTTGGCAGGCAGGACGCCTGCGCCCCATCGAGGGCACCCTGCTGATCAGCGCCGGGCCACTGGCCGACCAGGTGCGGCTGTTCGCCCAGCGCCTGACCGATGCCCTGTACAGCTTCGGCAGTGAAATACCCGGCGCCAGCCAGTGGGTGGCCGAACAAGGCCCACGCCTCAAGGCCGTGGTGTTCGATGCCAGCCCCCTGCAAGACACCGCGCACCTGGTGCAATTGCGCGACTTTTTCAAACCGCTGCTGCGCAACCTGGAGCGCAGCGCCCGCGTGGTGATCCTGGCCCGCGCCCCGGAGACCCTGGACGACCCCATCGCCGCCAGCGCCCAGCAGGCCGTGGAAGGCTTCAGCCGCTCGTTGGCCAAGGAGCTGCGCGACGGTAGCACCCTGCAGCTGCTGCAGGTCGAGGCCGGCGCCGAAGACCAGCTCGAAGGCGCGTTGCGCTTCTTTCTTTCGCCCAAGAGCGCGTTCATTTCCGGGCAGGTGCTGCGCCTGTCCGCCGGCGGCGCCCCGGTGCAGGACTGGAGCCGCCCACTGGCCGGGCGCCGTGCCCTGGTGACCGGCAGCGCCCGCGGCATCGGTGCGGCCATCGCCGAGACCCTGGCCCGCGATGGCGCCCAGGTGGTGCTGCTCGATGTGCCGCAGGCACGCGCCGACCTCGAAGCCCTGGCCTCACGCCTGGGCGGCCAGGCCCTGACCCTGGACATCAGCGCCACAGACGCCGCCGACCAATTGCGCGAGCACCTGCCCGATGGCCTGGACATTCTGGTGCACAACGCCGGCATCACCCGCGACAAGACCCTGGCCAACATGACTCCGGACCTCTGGGACGCCGTGCTGGACATCAATCTCGATGCGCCGCAGCGTCTGACCCAGGCGCTGCTGGACAGCGGCACCCTGCATGACCAGGCGCGCATCGTGCTGATGGCGTCGATCAGCGGTCTGGCCGGCAACCGTGGGCAGACCAACTACACCACCAGCAAGGCCGGGCTGATCGGCTATGCACGGGCCATGGCCCCGCGCCTGCAGTCGCGGGGCATAAGCATCAACGCCGTGGCGCCGGGCTTCATCGAGACGCGCATGACCGAACAGATGCCCTTCGCCCTGCGTGAAGCCGGGCGACGCATGAGTTCGCTGGGCCAGGGTGGCCTGCCACAGGACGTCGCCGAGGCCGTCGCCTGGCTCAGCCAGCCAGGTAGCGGCGCGGTCAGCGGGCAGGTGCTGCGGGTTTGCGGGCAAAGCGTGATCGGGGCCTGAGGCCCCACTGAGCACATTAAGGAGGATCAGCAAGATGACTGCACACTGGCGCTATCTGGACAGCCTGCCCCCCTTGCCCAGCCTGTTCTTGCAGGCAGCGCTGCGGCGCAAGCCCAGCGGCACGCAATTGCCGGACCTGGGGCTGCGCAGCTGGATGACCGTGGACGCCGACAAACTGGCCGCCTACCGCGCAGTCTGCGGCTTCCCAGACAGCAGCCTGTTGCCGCCGACCTATCCCCACGTGCTGGCCTTCGCGCTGCAGATGCAGCTGATGACCTCAGAGGAGTTCCCCTTCCCCTTGCTGGGCATGGTGCACCTGGCCAACCGTGTGCGTCTGCATCGCCCGCTGGGCGGGGTCAGCAAGCTGTACGTGAGCGTGCACGCGCAGAACCTGCAACCCCATGAGAAAGGCGCCACTTTCAGCCTGGTCACCCAGATCGACGACCAGCTGGGCCTGCTCTGGGAAGAGGAAAGCACCCTGCTGTGCAAGGGTGTGAAGGTCGATGGCCTGGTCAAGGCGCAGGACACTCCGGCACCGCTGCCGGTCAGCGAAGTGGCGCGCTGGGACACCCCCGCCGCCATCGGCCGCCAGTACGCCAAGGTCTCCGGCGACTACAACCCCATCCACCTGAGCGCCCCCAGTGCGCGACTGTTCGGTTTTCCCAAGGCCATCGCCCACGGCATGTGGCTCAAGGCGCGCACCCTGGCGTCGCTGGACGACCACCTGCCAGACGCCAACGTGGAGATCGCCGTGCAGTTCCGCAAACCGGTGCGCCTGCCCGGCAGCGTGGTCCTGGCGGCCAGCGCCGCCGGCTCCCACGGCCAATTCCGGGTCACCGGCCAGGACGCGGCCCTCGAGCACCTGAACGGCAGCTGGCGCCCCTTGTAGCGGAACTTGCCTGGCGTGACATTCAGCCTGATGCTATGCCACATCAGGAGACCACGATGAACCTCGAAGAACTCACGCAACGCCTGCACCGCATCCGCGACACCAACGACTGGAAGCGTTTTCACAGCCCCAAGAACCTGGCCATGGCCGCTAGCGTGGAAATGGCCGAGCTGGTGGAAATCTTCCAGTGGCTGAGCGAAGACCAGTCGCGCCAGCTGCCGGCCGACCAGTTGGCCCATGCCGGCCAGGAAGTCGGTGACATCGTGCTGTACCTGTTGTTGCTGTGCAGCGAACTGGGCCTGGACATGGAACAGGTCGTACGTAGCAAGCTGGCCGACAGCGAGCGCAGGTTCGCCCGATGAACGCGCCAGTGAAAGCGGCCGATCGGCACTTCGACGAACTGGCCACGCGCTTCGCCGAGAAGATCTACGGCGGAGCCAAAGGCGCTATCCGCCTGGCGGTCCTCCAGGCCGACCTGACTGAAACGCTGCCCGAGCGCCCCTTGCGGGTCTTGGATATCGGCGGTGGCCTGGGCCACATGTCGCTGTGGCTGGCCAGCCAGGGCCATGCGGTAACCTTCAGCGAACCGGCCGCGCCCATGCTCGACGGCGCGCGCCAGCGTTTCGACGAGGCCGGTCTGTCGGCACGTTTCATCCACGCCCCCTGGCAGGCGCTGCCCGAGCATCTGCACGAGCCCTTCGACCTGGTGATCTGCCACGCGGTGCTGGAATGGCTGGCCGAGCCGCATGCCATCCTGCCGTTGCTGCACCGCCTGACCGCGCCAGGCGGCTGGCTGTCACTGGCGTTCTACAACCGCGATGCGCTGGTCTATCGCAACCTGCTCAAGGGCCATTTCCGCAAGCTGCGCAGCAACGAACTGGCTGGCGAGAAACAGAGCCTCACGCCCCAGGAACCGCTCGACCCGCGGGAGCTGGCGGCGCAACTTGCCGGCCAGTGGCGAATCGAAACCCAGAGCGGCGTGCGCGTCTTCCACGACTACATGCCCACCGACTTCCAGAAACGCGCCAGCCTGGAAGAGCTACTGGAAATGGAGCTGGCGCACCGCCGTCACCCGGCCTTCGCCGGCCTGGGCCGTTATCTGCACTGGATCTGCCGGCCGGTGTGACGCACAACGGAGACCGCCATGAACGCTCGTGTTGCCTTGATCGCCATCACGCTTGGGCTCAGCGCCTGCCAGAGCGACAACCCCTATCGAGCCCAGACCCTGCCGCTGCCGGCTGCACCACCGCAGGCCGCGCAGGTGCTGGACATGAGCGCCTACCCGGCCGCCCCTCGCGATTACGCCCGCTACCGCAGCTGGGCCTGGCAGTACGACCGGAGCCCGGCCGGCTCGGCCTGGGTGGATGGCGCACAGGTCGCCGAAACGGTCAGCGAAGGCCTTGACCAACGCGGCCTGCGTCCGGCGCGCAACGCCCCGCCAGACCTGCGGGTCAGCGCCGACAGCCGCCTGGAAACCCGACTGCGCCAAGTGCGCGAAGACTACGCCTACCCTTACTACGGTGGCTGGGGCTATGACGGCTACCGTCACGGCTACGGCGGCTACGCCCGGGTGCCAGTGGTGCGCACCTATCAGGAACAGGTGCTGGTGGTGAGCATCCGCCTGTTCGATGCACGTACCGGCCAGCCGGTGTGGAGCGCCAGCGCCGAAACCCACAGCGGCGGGGATGAGTCTTCACGCAATCAGGCCCTGCGCCAGGCTGTGCAAAAGGCCTTGGCGGCGTATCCTCCCGCCTGATACCGACCCCTTTCGGAATCGACCTTAGCGAGCCACTGCCATGTCCCTACGTCTAGCCCTGCTGTCTTGCTGCCTGTTGCTCGCTGCCTGCCAGAGCAACACCATCAACCGCGACTTCGATGCCCAGCGCGACTTCGGCGCCTATCGCAGCTGGAGCTGGAAAGAGCCGGCGGTGCAGTACCAGCCGGCAGACCCACGGGTGCAGAGCGACCTGACCGACCGGCGCATCCGCGATGCCATCGGCGAGCAGCTCGACCAGCGCGGCCTGCGCCCGGCCGCTGGCGCGGCAGCGGACCTCAAGGTCCAGGCCTGGCTGATCGTCGAAGACCGCCAGCAACTGGTCAGCACCCAATACGGCGGTGGCTGGGGCCCGTGGGGCGGCTATGGTTACTGGGGCGCGCCAATGGCCACCGAGACCCGTAGCGTCGACTACAAGGTCTCGACCCTGCAGATCGACCTGTTCGACGGCAAGGACGGCAAGCTGGTCTGGCGCGGCAGTACCGAGCGCATCCAGGACAACCCGGCGGACCCGGCGGCCAGGGATGCGGCGATACGCAAGACAGTGGCGAAGATCCTTGAGCAATACCCGCCGCGCTGAGCGCCTGTCGCTCCGATACAGCGTGCTGGCGCGGGCTTCGCGAAAGGCTGCATGACCTTCGCGACAAGGCATTTTCGCGAGCAGGCTCGCGCCCAGCAAAGCTAGAAACAGCCCGCGATAGTGGCGATCAGCCAGCGCCGCTATCCAACCTTTACTACACTCAATGCCCAACGGGTGGTTGAGCCAAAGGAGGGCTGGATGTCGCCCCTGCGCAGAACTTTTTCGCCGCCTGGCCGGCAGCGTGGCGCCATTGCGGCACTCGCCGCGCTGACGCTGGGCATCGCTCTGTTGCTCTGCGTGACCCTGCTCGACAGCCTGCGCCTGTATCTGGAAATGCGCGCCCTGCAGCGCATCGCCGACATCGCTGCCCTGGAAGCGGCCAGCCGCCAGGGGCGTTGCGGCAGCACGGCCAGCGCCGCGCGGTATGCGACGCAAAGCGCCACCCGCAACGGTTTCATTCCCGACACCGATGAGCGCCGCCTGGAGACGCGCTGCGGCACGCTGGTCGTCAACCCCGACGACGGCAGCAGCACCTTCGTGGTCAACGCCGCCAGCACCGAAGCCATTCAGGTGGTCGCCAGCCATACGGTGCCACGCAGCATCGCGTCCGGCATTGCCTCGCTGTTCGACAGTTCTTCGCAGCCGACCACCGTACAGCTACGGGCTACCGGAGTGGCTGTGGTGCCGGTACCCGCGGCACGCCTGAACCGCCCCAGCACCATCAACGCATTGGAAGGTGTCGAACGATCAGGGAGCTAATCCAGCACATTGAACTGCACTTGAGCGGTCTGCCCGCTCTCGTCCAGTACGCTCAACTGGTAGTGCCCGGAGCGTTTCAGGGTGGTGTTGAACTCTTCCTGGTTGGCCGTATCGGCAGCCGGGCTGCCGTCGATGAACCACCAGCGCCGGCCATTGCCGCCCAGGGCCGAGAGTTTCAAATGCAGGGCCTGGCGGCTGCCGGCCGGCAGGCGCAGGTTGTCGCCTTCGCGCACGCCGACGATGCTCAACGGCGTGGCCAGGCTCAAGGCCTGCGGCGGGCATGCCGGGTCGATGGCGGGAAGCCGCGCCTCACGGCGTTCGCTGCGGGGCAGCCAGGGTTCCAGCGGGGCCGGCCACAAGGCGATGTCGCGGGCGACCGCACCGGGGCAACCGGCGTCGACACGCAACCCCTCGGCATTGACCCAGACCTTCTCCAGCAGCCCCAGACCCAGCGGCTGATCACCCGCCTGCAGGGTCGGCGGCGTGGTGCCGTCCAGAGTCCAGGCGAACCGCTGGCGTCGACAGTTCGGGTCGTTCTTGCCGAGCGGCTGGCCCAGCGGCCAGCAGATCGCGGCCACCCCCACGTTGAAGGGCACCGGCGGCACCGGTGTGCTGATACCGCGCTGGCTGTCACGGTTGGCCAGCACGTCATGCACCTGCAGCATCAGCGGCGCCGCCGAGGCCAGGCCGAACTGGCCCGGCACCGGCGTACCGTCCGGCCGGCCTATCCACACCCCGACGAGAAAGCGCGGCCCGACACCAATGGCCCAGGCATCGCGGAAGCCGTAGCTGGTGCCGGTCTTCCAGGCCAGTTGCGGACGCTGCACCAGCTCGGCATGCGGGTCCAGGTCGGGCCGCGACTGGCCGCTGAGAATGCGCCGGATGATCCACGCTGCGCCCGGCGACAGCATGCGCCGTTCACGCAGCGGGTCCTGGGGTTGCAGGCGCACGTCGGCACTGACCCCGCCACGGGCGAAGGCGCTGTAGCCAGTGACCAGGTCCTGCAGGCGAGTGCCGGCGCCACCGAGGATCAGCGCCAGATTCGGCTCGGCCAGCGGCGGCAGGATCAGCGGGATACCGCCGTTGCGCAGCTCGGCCGCAAAGCGCTTCGGTCCGTAGGCCTCCAGCAATTGCACGGCGGGCAGGTTGAGCGACATGGACAACGCCGAGCTGGCCGCGACCGGCCCGCCGAAGCCGGCAGAGAAATTGCCCGGCCGGTAGTCGCCATAGCGACGCGGCACGTCCTGCAGCAGCGATTCGGAATGAATCAGCCCGTCGTCCATGGCCATGCCGTAGAGAAACGGCTTGAGCGTCGAGCCGGGCGAGCGGATCGCACTGATCATGTCCACATGGCCAAAGCGCTTGGCGTCGTTGATGTCCACCGAGCCGACATAGGCCCGCACCGCCATGCTCTCGGCCTCGACGATGAGGATGGCAGCCGAGGTGCGCTCGGGCAGGCGTGCGCGCCAGCCCATGATCAAGTCTTCCATGCGCCGTTGCAGGCCGGCATCCAGGGTGGTGCGGATCAGCGGCGGGCTGCCGGGACGGTTCAGGCGCCGGGCCAGCAACGGTGCCAGGCTCGGTTCCTGGCGCGGCGCGAGCAACAGCGGCTCCTGCAAGGCTTCCTCGACACTGGCCTGGGGCCAGACGCCGAACTCGGCCAGGCGTCGCAGGACCTTATCACGCGCCTGCTGGGCACGCTCGGGGTGACGATCGGGGCGCAAGCGGCTGGGCGCCTGGGGCAGTACCGCCAGCATCGCGGCCTCGGAGCGGGTCATCTGCTGCGGCGACTTGCCCAGGTACGCCCAACTGGCCGCCGCCACGCCTTGCAGGGTGCCGCCAAACGGCGCGCGGTTGAGGTACAGCTCGAGGATTTGCGGCTTCGACAGGTGCCACTCCAGCTGCACGGTACGCCACAGCTGGCGCAGCTTGCCGGGCAAGGTCCGTGAATGCGGATCGAGCAAGCGCGCTACCTGCATCGACAGGGTGCTGCCACCGGACACCACCCGCGCGCCCGTGAGGTTCTGCCAGGTCGCCCGCGCCAGGGCCAGCGGGTTGACCCCGGGGTGGCTGTAGAACCAGCGGTCCTCGTAGGTCAGCAGCGCCTCCAGGTAATAGGGTGACACCTGCTCACGGGTGATCGGGTAACGCCATACCCCGTCGGCGTCGGCGAAGCGCCACAGTGGCGTACCGTCCTCGGCCAGAACCACTCGCGCCAGGTCGTCTTGCGGCAACGGCAGCGGCCAGATACGGTCGGCCAGCCACAGCAGTAGCGGCGGCACCAACAGCACCAGCAGGCCACGGCGCAACCAGCGGCGCCGGCCTTCGGAGTTCCAGACTTTCATGCCGATACGCCCCCCGCAGGGAACCAGCCGTACTGGCTGATAGCCAAAGCCCTTAGACACTTCCTTTCACTCAGGACATTTTCCATGCAAGTAGAAGGCTTCTTCGAATGGCTGGGCCAGGCGATCGGCGCGGTGATCCGCTTCGTGGTCGATGGGTTGGCGTGGTTCTTCAATCTGTTCGCTCATGCCGGCGGCAATTTCGTCGACGGGTTGTCCCGTGCCTTGGGCATGGACACTTCACTGGTCAGCATCCTGGCGCTGATCGTCGGCCTGCTGTTTCTCTACTCGGCCATCCGCGCCTTCATGCGCGCGTCGATCATCCTCGGCTTCATCTGGCTGGCCTTGGGGTTGTGGCTGCTGAGCTGGATCATTCGCTGATCCACACGGCCCGGCAAGATCCCGGGCCAGCGGGGATGACGGTGGGAGCGGCCCTGCTCCCACCGTCAGGGGCCATCACTTGCCCCGCACCACCATCTGCGCGGGGGTCTCGCCCAGGGCCTGCCAGTTAGGCCGGTACATCGACTCGACCTGCGGTGGCGGAACCCGGTAGATGCCGGGTGTTACCGCACGGGCCAGGTACAGCAGGTGGACCGGCTGGCTGGCACTGATATCCAGGGCCGCGACGTAGCGGTCGCCACGATATTCCTGGTGCTTGAGACCGGCATTTTCCATCGACTCACGGAAATCCTTGATCGACTCGCTGGCGTCTTCCAGGCTGGCCGCACTCTGCGCCAGGTTCTGGTTCTCCAGCTCCAGGCCGGCGGGCAGCAGGTCGACGACCAGGGCATCCGGCACACGCTGGCGTGCCGAGACCTGCAGGTGCACCAGCACCAGTTGGCCAGTCTTCAGGGCTTCAACGTTGAGCGGCTGGCCCTTGAGGCTCAGGTACTCACGGCTGATGCTCAGGTTCTCGCCACCGGCCACCGGCGCCTGGGTCGGGTAACCCGAGACGGTCAGTTGCTGGTAGAGGGTCGCGGCACTGGCGTTATGCACGGTCATCGGCGCGGCCAGCACGGGGCCTGCGAGTTTCTGGCCAGGCTGACGGTTGCTCAGCTCCAGACTCTGGCCACCGGACGACAACGCCGCGCTCCAGTCTTTCTCCGGTTTGCTCAGCAGGTGGCGGCCGGCGAGGAACAGCGAGTTGCTCTCCTGGGTCGACAAGTAGCGGCTGGCGGCCAGCTGGTCGGCGAGATCGAAGAGCTTCTGGTTGCGCGCTTCGCCGCCCAGATCGTTCTCTTCCAGCAGGGCCAGGATCAGCGCCTGGTCACGCAGCGGGCTGCCGTAGTCGGCCAGCCATTCGTTGGACTTGCGGGTCACGGCCAGGCCGGCCTGCAAGGCCTGCTCGGCGCGCGGCTTGTCGCCCATCTTGTCCAGGGCGATGGCCAGCTGCACCAGCGGCAGGCCGGAACGCGCATCGCTGCGGCGTTCGAACAAGGTCCGCAGTGCGCCCAACGGTGCCTGCTGGCTGCGCGCCAGCACCAGGCCGGCGTAGGCCTGGACGGCGAAGCGAGTGTGCTCGGCGTTCTGGCTGTAGTTGACCTGCACCTGGCCACGGTCCTGCAGGTAGCGCATCAGGCGCTCGCTGGCTTTCTTGAGGGCCTCGGCGGGCACCGCGTAACCCTGGTCACGGGCGCGCAGCAGGAAGTCGGTGACGTAGGCGGTCAGCCAGTACTCCTCCTCGCCATCGGAACCCCACAGGCCGAAGCTGCCGTTGTAACGCTGCATGCCCAGCAGGCGCTCGATACCGATTTCCACCTTGCGCTTGCGCTCGGCATCCGGCTCGCCGGTCAGGCCCAGGCGCTTGAGGGTCGCGGCATCGGCGTACAGCGAGGGGTACAGGCCGCTGGCGGTCTGCTCCAGGCAACCATAGGGGTAGGCCTTGAGGGCACGGATCTGCTCGCCGAGGTTCAGCGGGGGACGGCTCGACAGCGACAGCAGCGCCTCGCGACCGGCCGGTTCGAAGGCTTGCAGCGCGCCTTCCGGCAGGTTCCAGTCCTGGCCCTGCTCCAGCACCGCACGGTAGTGACGCAGCATCGCCGGGTAGGCCGGGCGCACGCCGACGGTCCATTCGCGGGACATCGGCGGCAGTTGCTCACCCGGCAGGTCCAGGCCGTCGACCTGCACACGCAGCTTGCCCTGGCCAAGGCCACCTTGGGCCTGCACCGGGAACTTCAGCGTGGTGCGCTGGCCTTCCTTGAGCTGCACGGTCTTGAGCTGGTCACCACCCGGGATGCTCAGCTGGCCGTCGGCGAACAGATGCACATCGAGCTTCTGCGCCTTGCCGGAGAGGTTGGCCAGGTCCAGCGCCACGCTGGTCTGGTCACCACCGGCGAGGAAGCGCGGCGTCGAGAGTTCGGCAATCAGTGGCGCAGCGATCACCGTCTTGGCTTCGGCCATGCCGTAGCGCTCGTCGGTCCAGGCCTGGGCCATGATGCGCAGTTCGCCGTTGAAGTCGGGGATGTCGACGCTGACTTCACCCTCGCCCTTCTCGTTGAGGGTCACCGGCGCGCTTTGCAGGGCGACGATGGTCACGCTGGTGTCGGGGCGCTTGCCGCCCTTGGCCAGGGCGTCACCGCCGAAGGCCATGCTGGCCAGGCGGCCCTGACCGGCTTCGATCAGTTGCCCGTACACGTCGAGCTGGTCGGCGCCGTACTCCTTGCGGCCGAACAGACTGGCGAACGGGTCGGGCGTGGCGTAGCGGGTGATGTTGAGGATGCCGACATCCACCGCCGACACCAGTACCTGCACCTGCTTGGGCACGCTGCCGTCGGCGTTCTTCGCCGCGACCTTGAGCTTGAGCGGCTGTTTGGGGCGCATCTTCTCAGGCGCGCTGATGGTCAGGCCCAGCTTGCGCTGCGAACGATCCAGCGGCAGGTGCAGCACACCCACGGCGCGCTTGGGCGTGACATTGGCCTTGCGCTCGCCCGGCCGCACTACCAGGGCACTGACGTACAGGTCATGACGCGCCCACTGTTTGTCCAGCGGCACCTCGAAGGTCTTGCCTTCGGCCGGCACGTCGATCTCCTGCCACCACAGCGGGCCCTCGCTGGACTCCACCAGCAGGTAGCCCTTGCCAGCGGCCGGCGGGGTCACGGTGACTTTCGCGGTGTCGCCATCGCCATAGGCCGGCTTGTCCAGCGCCAGCTTGACCTGATCGGGACGTACCGCACCGCCTTCGGCGTTGTCCTGCCAGCGGTAGCCCGCCCAGAAACGCAGGCTGCTGACCAGGCCAGTGGCCGGGTCTTCGACTTCCACACGGTACGGGCCCCACTCCACCGGGAAGGTGACCTTGGCGGTGCCGTCTTTCTTGATGTTGACGGTTTCCTCGTTGAGGTTGAGGAATTTCTCGTTGTAGTTGTAGCTCCAGCCGTCGCTGTTGGAGTAGGTCCAGTAATAGTCGCGACGCTCGCGCACCAGGCGCACCTTGACGTCGTTGGCGGCCAGCTTGTGGCCGGCGGCGTCGGCCACCAGGATCTCGAACTCGGCCGGGCCGTCGCCGTCGGTCTGCGCTTCGCCACGGGCGGCGCCGTAACCGTAGTCGTCGTCATCGCCGGTGCTGGTGCCGAACAGCGGGCGCAGGCCCGGCAGACGTTCGGCCGGCCATACCGGCTGCACCACGCGGCGGGTGATCGGCCGGCCACCGGACTCCTGCAGGCTGGCCTGGAGGATGACATTGAGCGGCGAACGCGCCTTGGCCCATTCGGTCTGCACGTCCAGCAGCGCTTCACCGTTGGCATCCAGGGTGATGGCGTCCAGCTCGCGGTCCTGCTTGAGGTCTTCTTCGGTGATGGAACCGAACTGGTAACCCGGCAGTTTTTCCACCGCCTCACGCAGCGGCCGCACGTAGAGCTGGCCAGTGAGGCTGTTGCCCGAAGCCGGGGCGCCGTAGAGGTAGCGACCGGTCACTTCGAACTGCGGGTTGTCCTCTGGGGAAATCGGCTGCTCGCTGCCCTTGAGGTCCAGCGCCAGGCGCTCGGGCAGGAAGTCTTCGACATTGAATTCATAGAGCTGCGGCTTGCCGTCGCCCAGGTCATAGACCAGTTGCCAGCGACCGGTGGGCGCCTCGTCGGCCAGTTGCAGCTGGTACTGGTACAGGCCGTTGGCGTCCGGCTCCCAGACGAACTTGCGGCTGACCTGTTCGTCGGGGCGGCGCACTTCGACGTTGATCGGCTGGGCCTTCACGCCCTTGCCGTCCTGGTCACGCAGCAGGCCGTTGAGCAGTACGGTTTCGCCAGGGCGATAGAGGTCGCGCGGGCCGAAGATGAAGAACTGCAGCGGATGGGCCTGCGGGCCGGTAATGTCGAATTCGGCGAGGTCCAGCGCCGGGCTGTTGAGGCGCAGCAGGCTGCTCTGCTCGTCCTTGTGGGCAAGGATCAGCGCGGCCTTGTTGGGCAGCGGCAACTGGGCGTGGCCCTTGCCGTCGGTCTTGGCCTGGCCGACCACCTTGCCGTCCTGGTCGTAGACATCGACATTCACATCGCTCAGTGCCTTGCCGCCCTCCAGCGCCTGGGTGAAGACGTCCATGCGCTGGCTGTAGCGATGCACCGACAGGCCGATGTCGCTCAGGGTGAACAGGGTCGCCGGCAGGCTGTAGCTGTAGGTGCCCGAGGCGCGCATCACCGCCAGGTAAACGCCCGGCTGCTGCAGGGGCTTGATGCCGGAGATCGGCAGCAGCAGGGTCTCCCGGGTGTTGCGCGCCGGCTTCAGGTCGAAGCGCCCGCCATACACCAGGTCGGCCATGGGCAGCAGCTCTTCGGAGCGATACGACGACATCGAAGAAGAGCCTTCCCACTCAGCGAGAAAGGCGGGCAGTTGGTCGGGCTTGATGCGGAAGAACTCCACATCGACCTTGTCGACGTTCAGGGCGATCACCGGCAGGCCTTCGGCCAGGCGGGTCGGCAGCAGACTGCCACGGCTGGCGAAGCCCACCGTGGCCTGCAGGTCACGGGTCTCCAGGCGCGCGCTGAATTCGCTGGCCAACCTGGCCTTGTTCACGCCTTCCAGGCCGGCATCGACGGTGAGCACCAGCTTGCGCTGCGGCTCCAGGTGACGCAGGCGCAACTCCATGAGGTTGTCCGACAGCTCCCAGGCACCGTCGACCTTGCCGCTCTTGCTGTCGACCAGGTGCAGTTTCTCGGCGAATTTCTGCTGCGGATCCAGCGGCACCGAGAAGCTGACCGACAGGGTGCTGGCGCCGTCCACCTGAATCTCGGAGACGTCCACCACGCTCAGCTCGCGCCCTTCGTAACGCTTGGCCAGGGCCGGCAGGTCGAGTGCCGGTCGGGGCTTGGCGGGCGTGCTCGCCGACGCCTGGGCCTGCGCCGGGGGCGCCGCGGGTTTGTCGGAAGAAGAGGAATCGCAGGCACTGAGCAGCGCAAGCGCGCAAGCCAGGAACAATCCTTTGTTGAGCATGGGGCACTCGTCGGGGGGGCAGGTTGAAAAAGCGTGACTATAAAGCAGCCACTGTCGGGTGCGGAGCTGGTTGCGCGAATAGACAGCGGCTTTGTGACTTCGTTCTCGGTACATGGCCACTGCGTATCATCGGCCCTACCGGTACAATGGCCGCCTGCTCAGGAGTCCACATGTCCAGCCTTGTCAGCGACTGGCGTCACCGCCCTACCCACCGACGGGTCTGGGGCCTGGCGACGCCGATGATCTTGTCCAATATTTCCGTTCCCCTGGTGGCGCTGGTCGACAGCACGGTCATCGGCCACCTGCCGCATGCCCACCAACTGGGCGCCGTGGCCGTGGGCTCGACCCTGTATGGTTTCCTCGCCTCCGGGTTGGTGTGCCTGCGCATGGGCGCCACCGGCTTCGCCGCCCAGGCCGCCGGGCGCGACGATGGTGCAGCGCTGCGGCGCATACTGCTGCAGGGCTTGCTGCTGGCGTTTTTCATGGCCCTCGGCCTGGCCGTCCTGGCATTGCCCTTCAGCCAGGTGGCCATGCATGTGATGCAGCCTTCCGAACAGCTGCATCAGCTGACCCTGGATTTCTTCCAGGCGCGCTTGTATGGCCTGCCGGCGACCCTGGCCAGCTTTGCGCTGGTCGGCTGGTTCCTTGGCGCACAGAACGCCCGCGCGCCGCTGGCGATCCTGCTGACCACCAACCTGGCCAACATCGTCTTCAACCTGTGGTTCGTCCTGGGCCTGGACTGGGGCGTGCTGGGCTCGGCGCGTGCCTCGGTGCTCGCCGAGTGGCTCGGCGTACTGCTGGGCCTGGCGCTGACCCGTGGCACGCTGCGCACCTGGCCTGGGCAGATCGTCTGGCGCGCCTTGGCGCACTGGCACAACTGGAGCCCGTTGCTGGGGGTCAACCGGGACATTTTCCTGCGCACCCTGGCGCTGCAGTCGGTGATGTTCCTCATCACCGCCCAGGGCGCCCGCCTGGGCGATGCCACGGTGGCCGCCAACGCCCTGCTGCTCAACGGCCTGCTGCTGGCGGCCCAGGCCCTGGATGGCCTGGCCCATGCCGTGGAAGCGCTGTGCGGCCACGCCATCGGCGCCCGCGACCGGCTCACCCTGCGCCGCAGCCTGGTGGTGGCCGGCGGCTGGTCATTGATCGCCAGCCTGCTGTTCGCCGCTGGCTTTCTGCTCTTCGGCCACTGGTTCGTGTTCCTGCAGACCGACATCCCGGAGATCCGCGAGACCGCCGTCATCTACCTGCCCTACCTGGCCGTCACGCCGTTGCTGGGGGTGTGGAGCTACCTGCTCGACGGACTGTTCATCGGCGCCACCCGAGCCAGAGAAATGCGCAACGCCATGCTGCTCAGCGTCGCCGTACTGGCACCATTTGCCGCGCTGGCGTCCACCCAAGGCAATCACGCGCTATGGCTGACCTTCCTGCTCTTCATGTTGCTGCGCGCCCTGACCCTGGGTTGCATCGCCTGGCGCCTGCAGCGCAGCGATGGCTGGTTCGCCCACTGAGTGAGTGAAGTTCAGCGCCGCGGCACTCAGTGCCAGGCCCTGGGCGTCGAGCCGCACGCGGCTGGCGCCCACTTCCAGGGTCAGCTCGGCGCCCTCGTGCAGCTCGATGAGCGGCCCATCGCGCAGCTGCAAGGTGCGCCGCTCACCCATCAGCCACGCTGCGGACACGCATGCCTGCAAAGGCTCCTGCCCCTCTTGCGGCGGCTCTGCCGACAAGCTTGCCTTGCTCAGGCAGGCAATGATCTGCGGCGGCTGGTCGGCTTGTCGCGAAGGACTGGCGAGCACCGGCATGCCGCCCAGCAACGGGCTGCGCACCTGGCGCTGTACCGGCAGCCAGCAATCGGCAAAACGCGCCCCGGCGCCCTGCATGACCCAATCGAACTGCACCCGCACCCGTCCGTTCGCGTCACGGTCGGCGGGCTCGCCGGCCGCTCCCATGACCCACGCCCGCATCACCACGGGCAACGCCTGGGCAGGCGGCGCGGCGATGGGCACGCGGGCATCCCAAGGCTGCACCACGAAGCGGTTGCCATACCGTTGCTGCCCCGCGTGCTCGACGTGCAACACGCGCCAAAGGCCGTTCCATGCCTCGCACGCGTGACCACTCATGGCGAACAGTCGACCACTGTTGATAAAGCTCAGGGTACTGTCGCCCTCGGCACGCCGCCCGGCCTGCGAGTCTTCATTGGGCACCATCGCAAAGCGCGTCACTGCCGGACCCTCGGTGGTTGCATGCCAGGGGGCGGGCGGGCTGCGTCTGGCACCGTACAGGCCACTGGCGAAGATCAGCCGATGCCCCTGGCGCGAATGGGCGAAGTGGTAATGAATGCCTTCCTCGGCACACAGGCGCTGGACGAACTGCAGGTCGTTCTCCTGGTACTGGGCACAGAAAGCCCGTGGCCTGCACGGCACCTTGAGGTGAAAGGCGTGCGCCTCGCCACGCAGGCCATGCTCGCTCAGCACCTGGGCGATGATCTGCCTGGCGCTCAGGCCCTGGAACACCCGGACATTGCAGCGTTGCGCCAGGCAGGCCAGTCGCGGGCCGAGGACCAGCCGGTAGCGCGTCTCGCTGCCTGGATGCGGCTGACGCTCCACGCCCTGGATCTGGCCATGGAAGCCCGTGTCCTGTTCATCAACGGCCAGGAACGCCGAGCGATACATCAACTGCGCCGGCGCTACCTGCGCAGGCTCGCACACCACCTGCAGGGTAAAAACGTAGGGCTGGCTGATGGCTTCGGTGCCGTGAAAGCCGGTCACGGCCAGTGGCTGCTTCAAGCCACTGACTTCCAGGCGAAACGGGGAGTCGGACATGACGGGTTCTCCAGGTCGCAAGGTGAGCCGCGATTCTGGGCGAGAAGCCCGGCGCGGTAGAGGGCCTGAAGCAGAACAAGACACTACCTACACAGCGAGAGGTCTTTTCTTACGCACACCCTCAGCAGGCATCCGCTGCTGTACCATGCCCGCTTCCCCTTGCAGTCCTCCGGAGCCGGCCATGTTTTCAGCCAACGACCTTCAAGCCCGAACCACGCTGACCCAGTCCGGTCGCACGGCGGACAGCGGCCCGGGGCTGTCGGTCAATCCACCGGTGGTGCGCATGAGCACCGTGCTGTTCGACAGCCTGGCCGACTTGCGCGAAGCCGAAGCCCGCCGCGCGCAGAGCGAACGCTCGCTGACCTATGCGGCCAACGGCAACCCCACCGCCTTCGCCCTGGAAGACCTGATCAACGACCTGGAAGGTGCCCATGGCACTTGCCTGTTCCCCACCGGCCTGAATGCCGTGGGGCTGATGTTCCAGGCCTTCCTGCGCCCCGGCCAGCACGTCCTGATCACCGACGCGGTGTACCCACCGGTGCGGCGCCTGGCGCGCACCCTGCTGGCGGCCTTCGATATCGAGGTCGACTACTATCCCGCCGACGCCAGCGGCATCGAGGCACTCATCAAGCCCAACACGCGGATGATCTACGCCGAGGTGCCCGGCTCGCAGACCTTCGCGATGTGCGACCTGCCGGCCTTGTCGCAGTTGTGCAAGGCGCGCGGCCTGCTGCTGGCGGTGGATAACTCCTGGGGTTCGGGTGTGCTCTATCGCCCGCTGGAGCTGGGCGCGGACATTTCCCTGATGGCCCTGACCAAGTACGTCGGCGGCCATTCGGACGTGATGATGGGCAGCGTCAGTACCACCGAGGCGCATTTCGCCACGCTCAAGACCATGCAGATCGCCATGGGCTCGACGGTCAGCCCGGACGACGCCTACCTGGCTCTGCGCGGCGCCCGCTCGCTGGCCGCGCGCCTGGCCATGCACGAACGCAACGCCCTGCAGGTCGCGCAGTGGCTGCAGGCCCAGCCGCAGGTCATCCGGGTGATGTACCCGGCGCTGCCGGAGCATCCCGGCCATGCCATCTGGAAGCGCGACTTCCACGGTTGCAACGGCCTGCTCAGCTTCGAGTTCGACAGCCCGCAGCCAGACGCCTGCGACCGCTTCGTCGACGCCCTGCGCCTGTTCGGCATCGGTTACTCCTGGGGCGGCTTCGAGAGCCTGGTGACTCAGATCCAGGCTCAGGGTGACAGCGGCCCACGACAGATCCTGCGCTTGCAGATCGGTCTGGAGAACCCGGACGACCTGATCGCCGACCTGCAGGCCGGCTTCACCGCCCTCGCCCAGTCGGCCTGAGCCCGGCCATTTGCCCCGATGGCGCGGCTCTGCTAGTGTCGCGCCGGTTCAACCGCTAACCGGAATAGCCCCATGGCCCGCAAGAAAGCTGCACTGGATTTCGAACAGTCCCTCGCCGAGCTGCAGACGCTGGTCGAGCGCCTGGAGAATGGCGAGCTGTCGCTGGAAGACTCGCTGACCGCCTTCGAACAGGGTGTGCGCCTGACCCGTGAATGCCAGGGCGCCCTGGCCCAGGCCGAGCAGAAAGTGCAGATGCTGCTCGAACGTGACGGCGAACTGGCCGAGATGCCCTTCGACGCGGAACAGCCCGAATGATCGCGACCTATCAGGCCCAGTGCCAGACCCGCGTGAACGCCGCCCTGGAACCGCTGTTCAAGGCGCCGGCCGCCGAACTCGACCGGGTCTACGCCGCGATGCGCTACAGCGTCATGAACGGCGGCAAGCGCGTGCGTCCGCTGCTGGTCTACGCGGCCTGCCAGGCTCTGGGCGGTGCGCCCGAAGACGCCAATGGCGCGGCCTGTGCCGTGGAACTGATCCACGCCTACTCGCTGGTCCACGACGACCTGCCGGCGATGGACGACGATGACCTGCGCCGGGGCCAACCGACCACCCACAAGGCTTTCGACGAAGCCTGCGCGATCCTTGCCGGGGACGGCCTGCAGAGCCTGGCCTTCAGCGCCCTCGCCGACCCGCGCCTGAACAACCGTGACGCCGAGACCCGCCTGCAGATGGTCGACGCCCTGGCCCGCGCCGCCGGCCCCGCCGGCATGGTCGGCGGCCAGGCCATCGACCTCGGCTCGGTGGGCCTGAAGCTCGACCAGGCGGCGCTGGAAAACATGCACCGGCACAAGACCGGCGCGCTGATCGAAGCCAGCGTGCGCCTCGGCGCCCTGGCCAGCGGCCACGCCGATGCCGCACGCCTGGATGCGTTGCAGCTGTATGCCCGTGCGATCGGCCTGGCCTTCCAGGTTCAGGACGACATTCTCGACGTGGAAAGCGATACCGCCACGCTGGGCAAACGCCAGGGCGCCGACATCGCCCGTGACAAACCGACCTATCCCGCCCTGCTGGGCCTGGAGGCGGCCAAGGCCTATGCCTTGGAACTGCGCGATCAGGCCCTGGAGGCACTGCGCGGCTTCGACGACGCTGCCGAACCGCTGCGCGAGCTGGCCCGCTACATCGTCGAGCGACGCAGCTGAGCCGCACCGCACGTCGCCCGTGGCGAATCAATACGGATTCGCCACGTCAAAGCTTGCAGCGGTATCCATCCACGACGCACTTCATGGGCAGCCTGCGACTCATAGGGTAAACTGCCGCGTCCTCTACTTATAACGATTCGCCTGATGCCCAAGACGTTCAAAGAGATCCCCCGCGAGCGCCCCGCCACTCCGTTGCTCGACCAGGTCGAGAAACCGGACGACCTGCGCCGCCTCGGTGAAGCCGAGCTGGAAACCCTCGCCGATGAACTGCGCCAGGAACTGTTGTATAGCGTAGGCCAGACCGGCGGCCACTTCGGTGCCGGGCTGGGTGTCATCGAGCTGACCATCGCCCTGCACTACGTGTTCGACACCCCGGACGACCGCCTGGTGTGGGACGTCGGCCATCAGGCCTATCCGCACAAGATCCTTACCGGCCGCCGCCAGCGCATGACCACCCTGCGCCAGAAAGACGGCCTGGCCGCCTTTCCGCGCCGCTGCGAGAGCGAGTACGACACCTTCGGCGTCGGCCACTCCAGCACCTCGATCAGCGCCGCCCTGGGCATGGCCGTGGCCGCTCGCCTGCAGGGCTCGCCACGCAAGTCCATCGCGGTGATCGGCGACGGCGCGCTGACCGCCGGCATGGCCTTCGAGGCGCTGAACCACGCGCCGGAAGTGGGCGCCGACATGCTGGTGATCCTCAACGACAACGACATGTCGATCTCGCGCAACGTCGGCGGGCTGTCGAACTACCTGGCCAAGATTCTCTCCAGCCGCACCTACACCAGCATGCGCGAAGGCAGCAAGAAAGTGCTGTCGCGCCTGCCCGGAGCCTGGGAAATCGCCCGCCGCACCGAAGAGTACGCCAAGGGCATGCTGGTGCCCGGCACGCTGTTCGAGGAGCTGGGCTGGAACTACATCGGCCCCATCGACGGCCACGACCTGCCGACCCTGGTCGCCACCCTGCGCAACATGCGCGACCTCAAGGGCCCGCAATTCCTGCACGTGGTGACCAAGAAAGGCAAAGGCTTCGCCCCCGCCGAGGTCGACCCCATCGGCTATCACGCCATCACCAAGCTCGACCCGCTGGACGCCCCGGCCAAGGCGCCGAAGCCGGCCAGCGGGCCGAAATATTCCGGCGTGTTCGGGCAATGGCTATGCGACATGGCAGCCCACGACCCACGCCTGGTCGGCATCACCCCGGCCATGAAAGAAGGCTCAGACCTGGTGGCGTTCAGCGAGCGCTTCCCACAGCGCTACTTCGACGTGGCCATCGCCGAGCAGCACGCCGTGACCCTGGCCGCCGGCATGGCCTGCGAAGGCAGCAAGCCGGTGGTGGCGATCTATTCCACCTTCCTGCAACGCGGCTATGACCAGCTGGTGCACGACGTCGCGGTGCAGAACCTCGACGTACTGTTCGCCATCGACCGCGCGGGGCTGGTGGGCGAAGACGGCCCCACCCACGCGGGCAGCTTCGACCTCTCTTACCTGCGCTGCATCCCGGGCATGCTGATCATGACCCCCAGCGACGAGAACGAACTGCGCAAGATGCTCACCACCGGCTACCTGCACCAGGGCCCGGCAGCGGTGCGCTACCCACGTGGTAGCGGCCCGAACGCGGTCATCGAGCCAGAGCTGACGCCCATCGAGATCGGCAAGGGCGTGGTACGCCGCCAGGGCCGGCGCGTTGCCATCCTGGCGTTCGGCGTGCAATTGAACGACGCCCTGCAGGTTGCCGAGCACATCGACGCCAGCGTGGCCGACATGCGCTTCGTCAAGCCGCTGGATGAAGCACTGGTGCAGCAACTGGCCGCCAGCCATGACCTGCTGGTGACCGTTGAAGAAAACGCGGTGATGGGCGGTGCCGGCTCGGCGGTCAGCGAATACCTGGCGCGGGCCGGCATCCTCAAGCCTGTGCTGCACCTGGGCCTGCCGGACAGCTATGTGGAACATGCCAAGCCGGCGCAGATGCTCGCCGAATGCGGCCTGGATGCCAAAGGTATCGCGGCGGCCATCGAAGCGCGGTTGACGCAGCTGGGCTGAATCCTCAACGACCCTTCGCGGTTGAAGCCGCTCCGACCGGATAAGCAAGCCCGGCGGGAGCGGCTTCAGCCGCGAAGCGACCGCATGTTCACAACAGATGCAGTGAATTTCCTCGCACTTTCGCGGCTAAAGCCAATACTGTTCGGTTAGGCCGGGTAGGAGCGGCTTTAGCCGCGAAGCGACCGCCTGTTCACAGCAGATGCAGTGAATTTCCTGGCGCTTTCGCGGCTGAAGCCGCTACCTACCAAGCCACATAACGACTCACTGAACAGTATTGGATTCAGGCCTGCTGCTGCACCGGCACCAGCCGCGGAATGCGGTACAGGCACAGCAGGCCCAGGCTGGCCAAGCCCAGCAGGAACACCAGCATGGCATGCAGGCTGAACAGCACGCCGATGGCGGCGAACCAGGCTGGCAGGCTGGCGGCCAGGAAGGCCGTACGGCGGATGGCCGCCAGGCGCAGCCAGGCGGCAGGTTCCTCGGGCGTGTCGAGGCTGTTGCGGGTCATTTCCAGCGCCGCCTTGTAAGTGGCGTAGGTCTTGAGGCTGATGAACAGCGAGGCAGCGCCAGCCACGAACAGCAGCAGCGCCATGACCCCAGGCTCCGAAGCCTTGAAGAACACCAACGCCACCACCAGCGGTGCCAGGGCCAGGCCCAGTTGCCGCCACCAGGCCAGTTCAAGGCGCTGATACACCTCGCCCCGGGTCACGCCGGATCGACCTCGCCTTGATGCTCGTTGCCCATCATGTGGCCCAGCTTGCCGGCCTTGGTGGCCAGGTACAGCTTGTTGTGCGGGTTCTGCCCGGTATGCAGCGGCACCCGCTCGGCCACCTTGATGCCCATGTCGGTCAGCGCCTTGACCTTGCGCGGATTATTGGTCATCAGGCGTAGCGAACCGACCCCCAGGTGTTCGAGCATCGGCAGGCAGATGCCGTACTCGCGCATGTCGGCGGCGAAGCCAAGGCGCTCGTTGGCCTCGACGGTGTCGGCTCCGCCATCTTGCAGCTCATAGGCACGGATCTTGTTCATCAGGCCAATGCCACGGCCTTCCTGGCGCAGGTACAGCAGCACACCGCGGCCTTCGGTGGCAATCGCGCGCAGGGCGGCTTCCAGTTGCGAACCGCAATCGCAGCGCTGGCTGAACAGCGCATCACCGGTCAGGCACTCCGAATGCACCCGGCCCAGCACCGGTTCGCCATCGGCGATGTCACCCAGGCTCAGGACGACGTGCTCGCGCCCGGTGGCCGACTCGAGAAAGCCATGCATGGTGAATTGCGCGAAAGGCGTGGGCAATTTGGAAGCGGCGACAAAAACGACGGGCACCGTTTGCTCCTAACTATGAAAGCTGAAAAGGCAACGCCGGTGCGGCACTGCCTTGGATCGGGAAAGCCGCATTGTAACAGCAGGTTCCAGCCGACGCTTATGCCGAATATTCGCTGGTTGCTATCGGAAAGCTAGATGAAATTCACGACCCATACCAGGCCCTGCAGCGACAACCACGCCATGGCACCGGCCAGCACATCGTCGAGCATGATCCCGGTACCGCCCTGTACATGGCGGTCGCACCAGCCGATGGGCCAGGGTTTGAGGATGTCGAATAAGCGGAACAACACGAATCCGGCCAGCAGCCATGCCCAGCCCGGCGGCACCAGCCACAGGGTGATCCACATGCCGACGATCTCGTCCCAGACGATGCCTTCGTGGTCATGTACGCCCAGGTCGTCGGCGACCTTGCCGCACAGCCAGCAGCCGAACAGCGCACTGGCCACCAGCATCGCGGCGTACCCCCAGAATGGCAGCAGTTGCAACAGAGGGATGAACGGGATGGCGATCAACGAGCCCCAGGTGCCCGGTGCCTTTGGCAGGGTGCCGGTACCAAAACCGAACGCCATGAAATGCCAGGGGTTGGTCCATACCGAAGGCGGGACGAACTCGGCGGAAATCTTCTCGGGGTTGTTGTTCACGATTCCACTCGGAAATGTTGGTAGCCCCGCACAGTCGGGGTGATGTCCTGGCCACGAGCGTCGAGCAGGGTGACGCCCTCGCCGGCCACGGCACGGCCAATGACCGTCACCGGCCAACCGGCCGCCTGCAGCCCGGACAGATGCTCGGCCGGCAGGGTGAAGGCCAGCAGATAGTCGTCGCCACCGCTCAGGGCGGCCTGCAGCGCCGCGTCCTCCCCCAGCAGGGCACGCAGCGCGGTACCGATCGGCAGGCGCTCACGCTCGACCAGCAGACGCAGTCCGGAAGCCTTGGCAATATGCCCGCAATCGGCCAACAGGCCATCGGAGATGTCCAGCGCCGCCGTCGCCTTGCCCCGCAGTGCCTGGCCCAGCGCCAGTTGTGGCTGCGGCGCCCAGTAGCGGGCCAGCAAGGCTTCGGCCAGCGCCGGTTCGGCCGAGCGCTGTCCGAGCACCAACGGCAAGGCGCCGGCACCCTCACCCAGTTCGCCGCCCACGCACAGCAGATCGCCCGGCCGGGCACCCCGGCGCGTCAGCGCCTGGCCTGCGGGTACGGCGCCAAAAACGGTCAGGGTCAGGGACAGCGGGCCACGGGTGGTGTCGCCGCCGATCAGCCGCAGTGCGCAGCCTTCGGCCATGCGATTGAGGCCTTCGGCGAAGGCTTGCAGCCAGCCAGCCTCGAAACTCGGCAGGGTCAGGGCCAGGGTGAAACCGAGGGGCCGCGCGCCCATGGCGGCCAGGTCACTGGCCGAGACACCCAAGGCGCGCTGGCCGAGCAGCAGCGGGTCGCAGCCCTCGGGAAAATGCACACCGGCCACCAGGGTGTCGGTGGATACTGCCAGTTGCTCGCCAGACGCCAGGTCCAGCAGCGCACAGTCGTCGCCGATACCCAGAGCAACGCCATCGCCGCCCTGCGCACAGGGCGCGGCGGCGAAGTAATGACGGATAAGCTCGAACTCACCCATGCAGCCCCCTGAAAACGACCGGCGCTGCCATCGCGGCCTGTTCGTGCCCCGCGCTGGCGGCCCCGGCGACGTTTTCAGAGGCGCCCGTCATCAGCGTTTATGGGCTTTGACTTCAGCGGCGCGCAGGGTCGGGGCCAGTTTGTCGAGCACACCGTTGACGAACTTGTGGCCATCGGTAGAACCGTAGACCTTGGCCAGTTCGATGGCTTCGTTGATGACCACGCGGTACGGCACGTCGATGCGGCGCAGCAGCTCGAAGGTGGACAGGCGCAGCACGGCCAGTTCGACCGGGTCCAGTTCGTCGATGCTCAGGTCCAGGCACGGCTTGAGGGCGCCGTCGATTTCACCCTTGTGGGTGGCCACGCCATGCAGCAGTTCGCGGAAGTAGCCGCCATCGACGGTGCTGAAGTCGTTGTCGACGCGGAACTGCGCCTCGATTTCGTTCAACGAATGGCCAGCCATCTGCCACTGGTACAGCGCCTGGGTCGCCAGTTGGCGGGCTTCGCGGCGCTTGGCAGTCTTGCTCTTGGCGGCTTCCGGCGATTTGGGCTCGCGCGGGTTGAACTTGTCGCTGTCGTCGGAAATCACTTGGCCTCCAACTGCGCAAGCAGACTGACCATTTCCAGGGCCGACAGGGCGGCTTCAGCGCCCTTGTTGCCCGCCTTGGTGCCGGAACGCTCGATGGCCTGCTCGATGGTGTCGACGGTCAGCACGCCGAACGCGACCGGTACGCCGAACTCCATGGAGACCTGGGACAGGCCCTTCACGCATTCACCAGCCACGTATTCGAAGTGCGGGGTGCCGCCACGGATCACCGCGCCGAGGGCGACGATGGCCGCGAACTCGCCACGCTGGGCGACCTTCTGCACCACCAGCGGAATTTCGAAGGCGCCAGGCGCGCGGATGATGGTGATGTCGCTTTCCTTGATGCCGTGGCGTACCAGGGCATCGACCGCGCCGCTCACCAGGCTTTCCACGACGAAGCTGTTGAAACGGCCAACCACCAGGGCGTAGCGGCCTTGCGGGGCGATGAAGGTACCTTCGATGGTCTTCAGGGTCATTCGCTTGGGTCTCGTATTAAAGAGCAAGTCCGCCCAGCGGCGGACTTTGAGAATGTTAGGTCATGAATCACGATGCACATGAGACAGCCGGCAAAAAGCAGTTTTTTGCCGGCTGCGGGGGGTGTCGTCATTCCGATGGCACGTATTCTACAACTTCCAGGTCGAAACCGGATATCGCGTTGAACTTCATCGGCGAACTCATCAGGCGCATCTTGCGCACGCCAAGGTCGCGCAGGATCTGCGAACCGGCGCCTACGGTGCTGTAGGTGCTCGGCAGCTTGATCGGCTGCTGACCAGCGGTCTCACGGATGTGCGCGAGCAGCACATCGCCGTCGAGCGGATGACCGAGCAGCAGCACCACACCGCTGCCGGCCTCGGCCACGGCGGCCATGGCCGCACGCAGGCTCCAGCGACCAGGCTGTTTGATCAGCAGCAGGTCGCGCAGCGGGTCCATGTTGTGGACTCGCACCAGGGTGGGCTCGTCGGCGCTGATGGTGCCCAGGGTCAGGGCCAGGTGCACTTCGCCTTCCACCGAGTCGCGGTAGGTCACCAGGTTGAAGTGCCCCACTTCGCTGTCCACCGGCTGCTCGGCGACGCGCTGGATGGTGCGTTCGTGGGTCATCCGGTAGTGGATCAGGTCGGCGATTGTGCCGATCTTGATGTCGTGCTCCAGGGCGAAGGCTTCCAGCTCGGCGCGACGCGACATGGTGCCGTCGTCGTTCATGATCTCGCAGATCACCCCGGAAGGTTCGAAACCGGCCATGCGCGCCAGGTCGCAGGCCGCCTCGGTGTGCCCGGCGCGCACCAGGGTGCCGCCCGGCTGGGCCATCAGCGGGAAGATGTGCCCAGGGCTGACGATGTCTTCAGCCTTGGCGTCGCGGGCCGCGGCGGCCTGCACGGTACGCGCACGGTCGGCGGCGGAGATGCCGGTGGTCACGCCCTCGGCGGCCTCGATGGACACCGTGAACTTGGTGCCGAAGCCCGAACCGTTGCGCGGCGCCATCAGCGGCAGCTTGAGCGTTTCGCAGCGCTCGCGGGTCATCGGCATGCAGATCAGGCCGCGCGCATAACGGGCCATGAAGTTGATGTGTTCAGCCTTGACGCATTCGGCGGCCATGATCAGGTCGCCTTCGTTTTCTCGGTCTTCGTCATCCATGAGGATGACCATCTTGCCCTGACGAATGTCTTCGATCAGGTCTTCAATCGTGTTGAGCGCCACTCGGCACCCCCTTGGGTCAGGATTTCAGGTAGCCGTTGGCGGCCAGGAAGCTTTCGGTGATGCCGCCCTGGGCCGGCTCGGCGGCCTTGTCACCGAGCAGCAGGCGCTCGAGGTAACGGGCCAGCAGGTCGACCTCCAGGTTGACCTTACGACCCGGCCGGTAGTCGGCCATGATGGTCTCGGCCAGGGTGTGCGGCACGATGGTCAGCTCGAACTCCGCGCCATGCACGGCGTTGACGGTCAGGCTGGTGCCGTCGACGGTGATCGAACCCTTGTGGGCGATGTATTTGGCCAGCTCGCGCGGGGCGCGTACGCGGAACTGGATGGCGCGGGCATTTTCCTCGCGCGAGACGATTTCGCCCACGCCGTCGACATGGCCGCTGACCAGGTGGCCGCCGAGGCGCGAGCTGGGGGTCAGGGCCTTTTCCAGGTTGACCCGGCTACCGACCTTGAGGTCGACGAACGCCGTGACGTCGAGGGTCTCGCGGCTGACGTCGGCCCAGAAACCGTCGCCAGGCAGCTCGACGGCGGTCAGGCACACGCCGTTTACCGCGATGCTGTCGCCAAGCTTGACGTCGCCCAGGTCGAGCTTGCCGGTTTCCACGTAGACGCGGACGTCGCCGCCTTTGGGGGTCAGGGCCCGGATGCTGCCGATGGATTCGATGATGCCGGTAAACATGAGGTCCTCCGCTGGGACTGGCTGCCCGGAAGGTTCGGGCAAAGCCGGGAATTATACGCCTGGCGTGGGCACAGGCAGAGCGATGACGTGCCAGTCGTTGCCGATGGCGCGCATTTTCACGATTTTCAGCGCCAGCGCTTCGCTCATTCGCGACAGCGGCAGGTCCAGCAGCGGCCGCGCTTCGGAGCCGAGGAACTTGGCGGCGATGAAAATCTGGAATTCGTCGACCAGGCCCAATCGAGTGAAGGCGCCAGCCAGGCGCGGGCCGGCCTCGACCAGCACGTCGTTGACGCCAATGGCCCCCAGCGCATCGAGCAGCGCAGGCAGGTCGACGTGGCCGTCGCTGCCGGGCAGGTTCACCAGCTCATGCCCCTGCGCCTGGTAGCGGGCGTCGGCGTCTTCGCCTGCGCAGGTCACCACCATGGCCGGGCCGGCCTGGAAGAATGGCTGGTCCAGCGGCACCCGCAGGCGCCCGTCGATCAGTACCCGCAGCGGCGGCCGGGCGGCGGCCAAGGCGGTGAGTTCGGCGTCCAGGCCCAGCTCGGCGGGGCGCACGGTGAGACGCGCCGCGTCAGCGAGTACCGTATCGGCGCCACTGAGCACCACGCTGGACTGCGCGCGCAGGCGCTGCACTTCGGCGCGCGCCTGGGGACCGGTGATCCACTGGCTTTCGCCGCTGGCCATGGCGGTGCGGCCGTCCAGGCTCATGGCCAGCTTGACCCGCACATAGGGCCGGCCGCTTTCCATGCGCTTGAGGAAACCGCTGTTCAGCGCCCGGGCCTCGTCCTCTAGCACGCCGCTGTCGACCGCGATACCGGCCTCGCGCAGGCGCTGCAGGCCACGCCCGCCAACCTGCGGGTTGGGGTCCTGCATCGCCGCGACCACGCGCCCCAGGCCGGCGGCGACCAGCGCTTCGGCGCAGGGCGGGGTACGCCCGTGGTGACTGCAGGGCTCCAGGGTGACGTAGGCGGTGGCGCCACGAGCCCGCTCACCGGCCTGACGCAGAGCATGAACTTCAGCATGCGGCTCACCGGCACGCACGTGCCAGCCCTCGCCTACCACCTGGCCGTCGCGCACGATCACGCAGCCGACCCGTGGGTTGGGATGCGTGGAATACAGCCCCTGGCGCGCCAGCTCCAGGGCGCGCGCCATGTAGTGGGCGTCGAGGACGCGTTGCTCGCTGCTCATTCCTTCCCCGGCTCGCGCGCCAGGCGCTCAATCTCTTCGCGGAATTCGTTGAGGTCCTGGAAGCGCCGGTACACCGAGGCGAAACGGATGTAGGCAACTTCATCGAGCTTCTGCAGCTCGCCCATGACCAGTTCGCCGACCACCAGCGACTTGACCTCACGCTCGCCGGTGGCGCGCAGTTTGTGCTTGATGTGCGCCAGCGCCGCTTCCAGGCGCTCGACACTGACCGGGCGCTTTTCCAGGGCACGCTGCATGCCGGCACGCAGCTTGTCTTCGTCGAATGGCTGGCGTCGGCCGTCCTGCTTGATCAGCCGTGGCATGACCAGTTCGGCGGTTTCGAAGGTGGTGAAGCGTTCGCCGCAGGCCAGGCATTCGCGACGGCGACGTACCTGCTCGCCTTCGGCAACCAGGCGCGAATCGATGACCTTGGTGTCGTTGGCAGCGCAGAAGGGACAGTGCATGGGTGGCAAGCCACTGGAAAAAGGGGAGCGCCATGGTAGCGCATCTCATCGGCATGACAAGACTCAGGCGGCGCTGGACAGGCGGGCACGGCGATATGAAACTGCCGCTATTGATTCACACCGATGCGGGAGCCCCTCAGGTGCTCCTGCTGCCTCGCCGGAGTCCGCATGTCACCGAAACACATCGTCGCCCTCGCCCTGGCCGCCTTGCTGGCCGCCTGCAGCAGCACCGAACCGCCGCCCGCGCCGCGACCGGCCGCACCGGTCGCCAAGGTTCCCGAAGGCCCCGGCCCACTGCTGCCTTATCAACGCGAAGTGAGCGGCCAGTTGCTGGGAGCGCCCGCCGGTGCCGAGGTCGAGATGGCCATGCTGGTGGTCGACGAACGGGGCCGGCCGCAGAAGCTGCTGACCAGCAGCAAGCTGCAGAGCACCGGCCAGTCACTGCCCTTCCAGCTGCGTTTCAACCCCGAGGCGTTCCCGGCCGGGGCGCGGGTCGAGCTGCGTGCCCGGGCCATCCAGTCCGGGCAATTGGTCATGCACCTGCCGTCGATGCGCATCGAGCAACCCGTGACCCAGGCCCTTGGCCCCCTGCAGCTCGTCAAGGCGCCGTGAAAGCACTGCAGGAGGCGCTGGGCGAGCTGCTGGGTGATGCCCGGCTGGTCGTGACGCCGCTGCCGGACACCGACCTGAGCCTGTGGCTGATCGACCCGGCCAACATGGACCGCGCCTTCTGTGCCGAGGAAACCCGGCGCATTCTCGAAGAACCGCCGTACTGGAGCTTCTGCTGGGCCAGCGGCCTGGCCATGGCGCGCTTTCTTGCCGAGCAACCGCACTGGGTGGCCGGCAAGCGGGTGCTGGATTTCGGCGCAGGCTCGGGCGTAGTGGCCATCGCGGCGGCGCGGGCGGGCGCGCTGGAAGTGGTGGCCTGCGACCTCGACCTGCTGGCCTTGGCCGCCTGTCGCGCCAACGCCGAACTCAACCGGGTCACGCTGGGCTATTCGGCGGATTTCTTCAACGAGGCTGACCGCTACGACCTGGTCCTGGTCGCCGATGTGCTCTACGACCGCGCCAACCTGCCGTTGCTCGACCAGTTTCTCAGCCGTGGCCGCGAAGTGCTGGTGGCCGACTCGCGGGTACGCGACTTCCAGCACCCCGCCTATCGCCCGCTGGCCAAGCTTCAGGCGCTGACACTGCCCGACCTGGCCGAGCCCTGGGAGTTTCGCCAGGTCAGCCTGTACCACGCGCAGCGCGAAGGCTGAACCACACTCATTGCACCTTGGCGCCAGCCGGCGGTCCTACGCGCAGCACGGCTTTCGGCAATGTGCCGTGGGCTTTATAGTTGGCAACATTCTGATATGCCGAGACGCGCAATGAGCCAGGACACGCCTTACATCTACGATGTCACCGTCAACACCTTCGATCAGCAGGTCATCGAGAAGTCGTTCCAGCAGCCGGTGCTGGTGGACTTCTGGGCCGAGTGGTGCGCGCCCTGCAAGGTTCTGATGCCGCTGCTGGCGCAGATTACCGAGAGCTACCAGGGCAACCTGGCGCTGGCCAAGGTCAACTGCGACATCGAACAGGAAATCGTCGGCCGCTTCGGCATCCGCAGCCTGCCCACGGTGGTGCTGTTCAAGGATGGCCAGCCGGTGGATGGCTTTGCCGGTGCCCAGCCGGAGTCGGAAATCCGCAAGCTGCTCGAAGCCCACGTACAGATGCCCGCGCCCCGCGCCGCCGACCCGCTGCAACTGGCCCAGGAACTGTTCGCCGAGAGCCGCTTCGCGGAAGCCGAGGCGCAGTTGAAGGTGCTGCTCAGCGAAGACAACGGCAACGCGCGCGGGCTGATCCTCTATGCCCGCTGCCTGGCCGAGCGCGGCGAACTGGGTGAAGCCCGCACCGTTCTCGACGCGGTGAAGAGCGACGATGCGCACAAGGCCGAACTGGCCGGTGCCAAGGCGCAGCTGACCTTCCTCGCCCAGGCCGCGCAACTGCCGGACGGCGCCGAACTGAAAAGCCGCCTGGCGCAGAATCCGCAGGACGATCAGGCGGCCTATCAGTTGGCGATCCAGCAGCTGGCGCGCCAGCAATACGAAGCAGCGCTGGACGGCCTGCTCAAGCTGTTCATCCGCAATCGCAGCTATGACGAGGGTCTGCCGCACAAGACCCTGCTGCAGGTGTTCGACCTGCTGGGCAACGACCACCCGCTGGTCACCACCTATCGCCGCAAGCTGTTCGCTGCTCTCTATTGAGCCGCTCTTGCGGCCACGCTTGCCCTCTTTGCAGCCACGCGCTTGCTCGCGATAACCCGTAGGCCGCACCTGGGCCTGCGGCCTTCGCGAGCAAGCTCGCTCCTACAACCGGATAGGGTGGCTAGTCGACCCAGCTGTACAGCGGTGCATCCGCGCCGCTTTGCACCTTCACACTGGCGTTGTGACGCAAGCGCACCAGCAGGCGCTTGGCGGCGGACTCACTGCCGGTCAGGCTTTCAAGGCGCCCGGCCAGCTCCGGGCCGCTGAGCTGCCCGGCCTCGCGCAGCAGTTCGCAGGCCGCCTGCCAGAGCCGGTCATCCTGGTTCGCCGGCCGAGCGGCGGCAGGTGCGGCGGGCCTGGCCGGAGCCTCGACGGGCGATGCTTTGCCCAACAGCCCAGCCAGGCTGGCCCAATCACTTTCATCCAGTTCGATGTTCAGGTCCACCGGCCACTGGCCGATGCTTCCGCGAATCCGCATAGTCTGTTTCCCCAACGATCAGGCCGCCATGCTCCCACAGCCGTCCTGCCCTGCCCACCCACCACAAGCCGGGCGCAGCAGCGAAGTCGACGCGAAGGAAAAAAACCGGCATCATTCGGCGCGATCGTTATAAGATTACATTACATTTTGTAACCCTCTCCCTGGAGCCCCACCCATGCGCCGCCTGTTGCTCGCCCTGCCCTTCGCCCTGCTGCCTCTGGCCGCCCCTCAGGCCTTCGCTGCCGCCGAACATGACCACGATCACGAGCATGAAAGCCTGGGCGCCCACGAACACGGCGTCGGCCGCCTCAACGCCGTGCTGGAAGGCAAGACCCTGGAGCTGGAATTCGACAGCCCTGCCATGAACATCGTCGGCTTCGAACATGCCCCTGGCAGCGACGACGACAAGGCCAAGCTGGCCAAGGCCCGCGAACTGCTGCTCAAGCCCAATGCGCTGTTCAGTATTTCCGAAGCCGCTCAGTGCTCGGCGCGCTCGGTGAAACTGGAAAGCCCGCTGTTCGGTGACAAGGACGACGACGATCACGACGAAGATGAACACGCCAAGCCCGACGAGCATCATCACGAGCACAGCGAAATCCACGCCAAATACATCTTCACTTGCGATGCACCGGCGATTCTGAAGAAACTCGACCTCAGCCAGGTGTTCAAGACCTTCCCGGACACCAAGAAGCTGCAGGTCCAGCTGATCTCCCCCGGCGGGCAGTCGGGTGCCGAAGTGATCGCCGCCAACCCCAGCGTCAAGTTCTGACCCCTGGTGCCACACAGCGACCGGGCCTGCCCGGTCGTTTCGTTTTCCCCATCGAGAGTCAGGGCATGAGCCAGGCACTTATCGAACTGACGGACCTGGGTTTCAACTGGCCCGGCCACCCGTTGTTGCTGGACATTCCGGCCTTCCGCCTGGAAGCCGGTGAAACTCTGTTCCTGAAAGGCCCGAGCGGCAGCGGCAAGACCACCCTGCTCGGCCTGCTGGGCGGCGTGCAGTTGCCGGTGCGGGGCAGCATCCGCCTGCTGGGCGAGGAGCTGAACCGGCTCTCGGCCGGCGCCCGCGATCGCTTCCGGGTCGACCACACCGGTTACATCTTCCAGCAGTTCAACCTGCTGCCGTTTCTTTCCGTGCGTGAAAACGTCGAACTGCCCTGTCACTTCTCCCGGCTGCGCGCCGACCGCGCCTGCCAGCGGCATGGTTCGGTGGCTGAGGCCGCGGTTGCCCTGCTCGCTCATCTCGGTTTGAAAGACACCACGCTCCTGGACCGCCGCGCAGATGCCCTGTCCATCGGCCAGCAGCAGCGTGTGGCCGCTGCACGAGCACTGATCGGCCAGCCCGAGCTGGTGATCGCCGACGAACCGACCTCGGCCCTGGATGCCGACGCCCGCGAGGCGTTCCTGCAGTTGCTGTTCGCCGAATGCCGCGAGGCCGGCTCCAGCCTGCTGTTCGTCAGCCATGACCAGAGCCTGGCCGCTTTGTTTGATCGCAACCTGTCACTGGCCGAGCTCAATCGCGCCGCCGTTGCCGTGGAGATTTGAGATGTATCTGCTTCGCCTGGCCATGGCCAGCCTGGCCAACCGCCGCTTCACCGCGTTCCTTACGGCGTTCGCCATTGCCCTGTCGGTCTGCCTGCTGTTGGCCGTGGAACGCGTACGCACCGAGGCGCGGACCAGCTTCGCCAGCACCGTCAGCGGCACCGACCTGATCGTCGGCGCCCGCTCCGGCTCGATCAATCTGCTGTTGTACTCGGTGTTTCGCATCGGCAATGCGACCAATAACATCCGCTGGGACAGCTTCGAACACTTCGCCAACCACCGGCAGGTGAAATGGGCGATTCCGATTTCCCTGGGAGACTCGCACCGCGGCTACCGGGTGATGGGCACCAGCGAGGCGTACTTCGAGCATTACCGCTACGGGCGCCAGCAAGCCCTGGAGCTGGCCCAGGGGCGGCCATTCCAGAGTGACCCGTTCGAGGTGGTGCTCGGCGCCGAGGTGGCCGAGGCACTGCACTACAAGCTGGGCGACAAACTGGTGCTGGCCCACGGCGTGGCGACCATCAGCCTGGTCAAGCATGACGACAAGCCGTTCACCGTGGTCGGCATCCTCAAGCGCACCGGCACGCCGGTGGACCGCACCCTGCACATCAGCCTGGGTGGCATGGAGGCGATCCACATCGATTGGCACAACGGTGCGCCGGCCCGTGGCAACGAGCGCATCTCTGCCGACCAGGCGCGCAACATGGACCTCACGCCCAAGGCCATCACCGCCTTCCTGCTCGGGCTCAACAGCAAGATCTCGACCTTCAGCCTGCAACGCGAAATCAACGAATTCCGTGGCGAACCCCTGCTCGCCATCCTGCCCGGCGTAGCCCTGCAGGAGCTGTGGAGCCTGATGGGCACGGCAGAGAAGGCGCTGTTCGTGATCTCGCTGTTCGTGGTGCTCACCGGGCTGATCGGCATGCTCACCGCGATCCTCACCAGCCTCAACGAGCGGCGCCGGGAAATGGCCATTCTGCGTTCGGTGGGCGCTCGCCCTTGGCACATCGCCAGCCTGCTGATTCTCGAAGCCTTCGCCTTGGCCCTGGCTGGCGCGGTGGCCGGGCTGGCACTGTTGTACCTGGGTATCGCTGTGGCGCAGGGCTACGTGCAGTCGGAATACGGCCTGTACCTGCCGCTGGCCTGGCCCAGTGAATATGAATGGACACTGCTCGCTGGCATTCTGGGTGCGGCCCTGTTGATGGGCGTGGTGCCCGCCTGGCGCGCCTACCGCCAATCCCTGGCCGACGGCCTGTCGATCCGCCTATGAGGACCTCTATTGTGCGACGCCTGCTGCTTGCCCTGCTGCTTTGCGCCCCGCTCGCCGGTTGGGCGGCCGACCCTCAGGTGCTGACCTGGGAAGAGCTGATTCCACCGGATGCGCCCCCGGTGAAGCCGGTAACCCAGCCGCTCCACGACCTGTCGAAGATGGGCGATGCCCTGGCCATGGAAGCGGCCCCGGCGGCCCATCAACTGGCGCCGGACGCGCCGGTGGTCAAGGCACTGGATGGCAAGCAGGTGCGCTTGCCGGGCTACATCGTGCCGCTGGAGGTCAGCGAGGAAGGACGGGTCACCGAGTTTCTGCTGGTGCCCTATTTCGGCGCCTGCATCCATGTGCCGCCGCCGCCGGCCAACCAGATCGTGCATGTCACCAGCGAGCTGGGCGTGAAGGTCGACGAGCTGTACCAGCCCTACTGGATCGAAGGACCGATGCAGGCCAAGCACAGCAGCAGCGAGCTGGCCGAGGCGGGTTACCAGATGGAAGCCGACAAGATCTATGTCTACGAGTTGTCCGATTCCTGAGCGTTTCGGACCTGAGGCGCCACTCATCGACCTTTCATTGAGCTGAGTCAAGGCCGCGGCGCAGACGCCCTCCTACCATGGCTCCAGACCTTTTTAACCGCTCTGGAGCTTCCATGAACAAGTCCCTGCTGCGCGCCTCGGTGTGCGCACTCGCCCTTGCCGCCCCGCTCGCCGCCCAGGCCCACCAGCCCGGCGATTTCATCGTGCGTGCCGGTGTAGCCCACGTCGACCCGCATGAAGACAGCGGTGAACTGCGCCTGGACGGTACCAAGGTTTCCGGCACCAAGGCCTCGGTGGACGGCGAAAACCAGCTGGGCCTGACCTTCGCCTACATGCTCAACGAGCACTTCGGCATCGAGCTGCTGGCCGCCACGCCGTTCAGCCACACCGTTTCGGTCCATGGTCTGGGCCCGGGTCTGGACGGCAAACTGGCCGACATCAAGCAACTGCCGCCAACCCTGTCGCTGCAGTACTACCCGATGGCCGCGTCCTCGGCCTTCCAGCCGTACGTTGGCGTGGGCCTGAACTACACCAAGTTCTTCGACACCGATCTGACTGGCAACCGCAAGGACCAGGGCTTCAGCAACCTCAAACTGAAGGATTCCGTAGGCCTGGCCGGGCAGATCGGCATGGACTACCAACTGACCGAGCACTTCCTGCTCAACGCCGCCGTGTGGTACGTGGACATCGACACCAAGGCCAGCGTCGACGGTCCTTCGGCGCTGAGCGTCGGCAAGACCAAAGTGGATGTGGACATCGACCCGTGGGTCTACATGGTGGGTGTGGGCTACAAGTTCTAAGCGCCTGACCAGGGCCGGGAAAAACCTCGCGGGGCGCATTGGCCCCGCGAGGTTTTTTCATTCAGGCGACGCTATGCGGTACGGTTTCGGTCATGATTACGATAGCGAAGCGGTCATCCTCCAGCCAGGCGATTCTTAGCCGCTCATCGCACTGCGTGCCGTCGGGCAAGAGCAGGAACCAGGATTTCTTCAGGTAGGCCTCGGCTGACAGAGGCGCATCACCATTGGCCCGTTTAAGCAATATCGCCAATGCTACGGGGATAAACCCCAACGGGTACATGCCCGTGAACAGCACGAGCCCGATGCCCAGACACGCCAGCACGATAGCGGCGACGTGCGAAAACTGTACTTGAGAATCCCGCTCCTCCAGATACCCCGCGTAATGCAAGGCAAACCCCGTGGCTTCGTATTCGCCATTCTCTGCTGTCAGTTGAAGCTGTTTCACCCTGGTACCCGCTCCTTCATCCGTGATGATTGGTCTGGAAAAGAGGCGAGAATATTCTCCAGGGCCGCGTCTGGCTCAAGAACGCAAAGGGCCACTTCTGCAGAAACAGAAAAAACCCACAGCGCAGAAGCGGTACGCCTACAGCAGCGATGGCGATGGATGATTGGAGGGGGTGAAAGCAGGGAAGCCAGCCCCGCGCAAGCCACGGGGCCGACAGCGGCTCAGCGGCCGAGCAGGCGAGCCAGACCGTCGATCAGCGGGGTGGGCTGTTGCAGGCTGAAACGCTCGCGCAAGCGCTGGTTGTTGGCCCGCGAATGGCGGATGTCACCCGCACGCGCGGCCTGGTAGCTCACCATCGGCAGACTGCCGACCACCTCCTTGAAAGCGCCGAGCAACTGGTTCAAAGACGTGGTGGCATTCAAGCCGATGTTGATCGCGCCGGGCTCGACCACAGGCTGCTCAAGCGCCTGCACCAATACACCGACCAGATCACCGACATAGAAGAAATCGCGGGTCTGCTCACCGTCGCCGAATACTGTGATCGGCAGGCCCTTGACCGCGCGCTCGGCGAAGATGCTGATCACCCCGGAATACGGCGAGGACGGGTCCTGGCGTGGGCCGAATATATTGAAGAAACGGAACACCACCGGTTCCAGCCCATGCTGGCGACGATAGAAGTCCAGGTAGTGCTCGCTGGCCAGCTTGTCGGCCGCATAAGGGGTCAGGGGCGCCTTGGGCGTGTCTTCGCCAATGGCCTCGCCTTCACCGTTGTTGCCGTACACCGCCGCGCTGGAGGCGAACAGCACCCGCTGGATGCCGGCGGTGCGCATGGCCTCGCAGACATTCAGGGTGCCGATGAAGTTGCTCTGGTGAGTGCTCACCGGGTCGTCCACCGAGGCCTGCACCGAGGCCACCGCCGCGAGGTGCACCACCGCCTGGCAACCTTGCACGGCACGCGCCACCAAGGCGGCATCGGCCACATTGCCTTCGATCAACTCGACACGCGCATCGTCCAGCGGCAGGTTGCTGCGTTTGCCGGTGGACAGGTCGTCGAGCACCCTGACGCTGCGCCCGTTGGCGAGCAATGCGTCGACCAGGTGCGAACCGATGAAACCGGCGCCGCCAGTGATGAGGACGGGGGCGTCAGACATGTCGATAGTACCGGTCGAGCAGGATGGGCAGACCGGCGCGCCAGGCGCGGGGCTTGATCCCGAAGGTGTGAAGGATTTTCTTGCAGGCCAGCACCGCATGCTGCGGCTCTTCTGCGGCATCCGGGCGGGCGGCATGCGCCTGCGGCGTGGGCGCCTCGATGGCCAGCGGGTGCAGCAACCGCGCTTCGGTGAGAATGGCCTGGCCGAGCGCCACCGGGGTGGTCGCCTCATGGCCGGCGTAGTGATAGGTGCCCCACAGCGGCGCTTCGCAGTCCAGCTGCTTAAGCACCGACAGCAGCACCCGTGCGGCATCGTCAACCGGTGTCGGGTTGCCACGCCGATCATCGGCCAGCAACAGCGGCTCGGGTTGTTCGGCACGGCTCAGGAAACGCCCGAGCACACCGTCGCGGCTGTCGTCGAGCAACCAGCCGAAGCGCACCAGCACATGTTGCGGGCAGGCGGCCCGCACACTCTGCTCGATGCGCCACAGCGCCTGGCCGCGAATACCGAGCGGTAGCGGGTCGTCCTTCTCGCTGTAGGCGGTGGCCCGCGAGCCATCGAAGACCCGGTAGCTGGAAGGCTGCAAGAGGATGATGTTGTGGTGCTGGCAGAGTTCGGCCAAGCGCTCCACCGAGCGCTCTTGCGTCGCCAGGCGCGATTCGCTCACGGACTCGGCCTGGAACCAGTCGTAGTAGTAAGCCAGGTTGATCAGGGCATCGGGACGGGTGTCGTCGAGCAGTTGCGTGAGGCTGGCTGCGTCCCAGCCATCTTGCGGCGGACGCGGTGCGAGGAACGCGATGTCTTCCTCGGCACCCAGACGTATCAGCGCCTGCCCGAGGGCATTCCCGCCGCCCAACAGCATAAGGCGCATTCGCATATAGTCAGCAGGCTCGGTATCGGATTGATCAGGTCATCAGGTTTGAAAACGCCTGCAAACATATCACGTTGACCGGCCAGGCCCAACACCCGCCCCGGCGCGTCACGCCGCCCCGGAGCCCGGCGCTGGCGCTGGCGGCCCCTCGGCCTCGGCGGCCTGGCTGCGATGCGCGGCGCCTGGGTTCATCACCACTTGTGGATAAGTCTGCGCGAAATGCACCTTGGGGTGCTGGTCGACAAGCTTCTTGAGGCGCTCGTTGAAGGCTCGCCCGACGCTGTACTGGCCACCCGACGAAGTCCGGAACTGCGCGGTCAGCACCACACCGTTGAGGTCCATGCGGTCAACGCCGAACACCTCCAGCGGCCCTTGCAGGTTGTTCTTGAGCAGAATGTCCTCGGTGATCGACTGGCCGGTCTCGCGGATCAGCGCCAGCGCCTCGTCGATGTCGGTGTCGTAGGTGAACTGCACCGAGAAGAACGCGTAGGCGAACTGCCGCGACTGGTTGGTCACGGCCTTGATCTGGCCGAACGGCACCGAGTGCACGAAGCCCTTGCCGTCGCGCAGGCGTACGGTGCGGATCGTCAGGCTTTCCACGGTGCCGGAATGGCCGGTGCTGAGCACCACCCAGTCGCCGATGGAAAAGGTGTCTTCGATGATGATGAACAGCCCGGTGATGACGTCCTGGACCAGCTGCTGCGAACCGAAACCGATGGCCAGGCCCACCACACCGGCACCGGCCAGCAGTGGTGCGACGTTGATGCCCAGGTTGGCCATGGTGGTAATGGCGCAGATCACCACCAGGATGATTTTGATCGCATTGCGCAACAGCGGCAGGATGGTCTTGACCCGGGTGCTGGGCTGGCGACCGTGGCGCTGGTTGACCGGTGGCTTGAGCGCCTCCTGGATGGCGGTGTCGAGCACCACCCAGAGCAGCCAGGTCACCAGGAAGATCAGGCCGATGCCGCTCAACGAATCGCTGATCGCCCGCCCCAGGGTATTGCGCTGGGCGAACTCGAACAGCGAAAAGCCCCAGATGCGCCCCAGCACTTCGATGAAGGTCACCGCCAGGGCAATGCGCAGGCAGGCATACACCAGGCTGATCAGACGCGCCTTGTAGGCGTGCCCACTGCGCGCCACCTGATCACTGGGGCGCTTGAACAGATGCTGGAACACGGTGCTGATGAAGACCGTGGCAATCAGCAGCAAGGTGGTGAACAGCGCGCAGCGCAGCGTCTGCTGGCTGTCTTCGCCAGCACCGATGAGGTTTACCGCCGAAACCAGGATCATCAGCAGGATCGGCAGATTCCACAGGTTGGAGAAGATCTTCAGCGACTGCTGCAACGCCGGCTGGCGGGTACGACTGCTCAAGGCGCGGTTACGAATCAGGTGTGCGACCGGCCGGCGCATGCGGATCACCAGCACGCAGAACACCGCCGAAGCGACCAGGCCAGTGAATACGGCGATGCTGGTGGTGACGTTGCTGCCGATCTGCCGGGCGATCTGCGGGCTGGTCAGTGCATCGCTCAGCGCCGCCAGGAAGCCGATGACGAACAACGGCCGTGGGCAGTAGCGCCGCAGGATGCGCACCGCGGTCCGCTTGTGCCCGGCATTGAACATGACAATGACGCACAGCAGCACCGAGGTGGAAAAGATGCCACTGCTGGTGGCGTAGGCAAAGCACAGCGCCAGCGCCCGACCGAGGGAGCTGGGCACGAACTGGCTGATGTACACCGTCAGCGGCAGGCAGATCAGCGCCGGCAGGGTGAACGGCAGCAGGTACTTGAGCAACCCCCGGGTGCGCTCCCAGCTGCGCATGAACGAACGCCGGTTCACCCGCCGCGCCACGAAGCTGCCGGCCCCGCACAGCAGCGCGAAGGTGCCGATCCACACCACCGAGAGCAGCAGGAAATCACCGGTCATCTGCCAGGCAGTGCGCGGCGAGGGCTTGTTGACCAGACGGTCGATCTCGCTGGCCGCACGGTCGGCCCGTACGCGCCAGGTGTCGAGCAGGTCAGCATTGAGGTTCAGTGCTCGCTGAACATCATCGATGCTACCGCTCAGCGCGCCCAGCAGGCCGCCTTCGACGAGGATTTCCGGTGCAGCGCCCTGCTCATCCGCCGGCTTGTCGGCCTCGGGCGGCGGATCTTTCTTGTCAGCCTCGGCGGCCGGCTTCTTATCCACAGGGCCGGGAGCGGCCTTGTCATCGGGCTTGGCGTCGGCCTTGTCGGCCGCCGCCCCCATCGGCAGCGCGGGCACTTCCGCCGCCTGCAATGACAGGTTGCCGGCAAACGCCAGCACCACCAGCAAGACCAGGTTTCTCAGCTGACACACCACGCCGCACGCTCCTCCACCGGTGTCCTAAGGGATCATCGTTCACCAGAAACTGATCCCCCCAGGGCGCGCAAGTTCGCCAGGATAGGCAAGAAATCGCTCGTCGCCTTACCTGTCCATGGGAATAACTCGGCGCACTCGGGCTGTGGCGACGAAAGTTCAGGCTACCGAGCTGGCGCGGTCAGCCTTGCAGTACCAGTGCTCGAAGGCGGCCAGGGTCATGGGCATGCCCAGGTAGAAACCCTGCGCTTCGGAACAGCCCCAGGTCTTGACCTGTTCGAGCAGCTCGGCGGTTTCGATACCCTCGGCGGTCACCCGATAGCCCAGCCGGGTGGCCAGCGAAACCAGTGATTGCACCAGCAGGCGGTCGCGGGGGGTAACGGCCGACTTCTGCACCAGTGAACGGTCCAGCTTGACCACCGACGCCGGAATGCGGCTCAGGTAGGCCCAGTTGCTGTAGCCGGTGCCGAAATCATCGATGGCGATATCGATACCGGCCTGACGCGCCCGCTGCAGTTGCTGCTGGACCACTTCCAGGCGCTCGATCAACACGCTTTCGGTGAACTCCAGTTGCAGGCGCGAGGGATGGATATCCAGGCGCTGCAGTTCCTCCAGCAGGCTGTCCATGAACAGCGGGCTTTCCAGGTCGCGGGCGGTGACGTTCATGCTGATGCTGAAGTCCATGCCACGGGTGTGCACCAGAATGCGCAGCGCTTCATGCATGACCCAGGCGCTGATCTCGGTGATCAGCGCAGTCTTTTCCGCCAGGGGAATGAATTCCGCCGGGGAAATATCGCCCAGCACCGGATGCTTCCAGCGCAGCAGGGCTTCTGCAGAGCAACAGCTCCCGGAGTCCAGATCGATGCGTGGCTGCAAGTACAGGCTGAACTGGTTTTCACTTTGCAGTGCCTCTACCAGTGCGGTAAGCAGAATGAATGCACGGCGCTGCGCCGCATCCACGTCGGACTGATACCAGGCGCAACGGCCGGGTTCATGGCGGGCCGCCTCGGCCGCGCTGATCGCACGGCGCAGCCACTCCAGATCACGACCATCGCCTTCGAGCCCGGAGATTTCCAGGATACCGATGCCGGCATCCAGGGGGACCGGAATCTGGTGACAATAAATCGGGCGCTGCAGCGCCTCGACCAGCCTGGCGCTCAGGCACGGGACATCATGGCCATCAGGCAGGATCACGCTGAAACGGGTGGGGCTGATCTTGTACAACTGCAGCTCGCAGCCCAACTGGTCGGTGACACGCTGCTTGACCTCCATCACCAGATCCTGGGCGAAGTTGTAGCCCAGGGCCTTGACCACATCGTTGAGCGCTGACGCCTGCATGATATCCAGGGCCAGGAGCGTGAAACGCTCGTCCCGGGCCAGGCGCTCCAGCACATCGCATTCCAGCCTGAAGCGGTTCAATAAGCCGGTGGGGTGATCGAAGAAATTACGCTGGCGAATGCCAACGAGGATCTTCATTGCCATGTCGGCAAACCCGGTAAGCATGTCTCGCTCGGCCTCGGACATCGGCGGGCGCGGCACGGTATCGATCACACACAGGCTGCCGATCGCGATGCCGCTTTCCGTGAGCAAGGGTGCACCGCAGTAGTAACGGATACCCGGCGCCCCCGTGACCAGCGGGTTATCGAAGAATCGCGGGTCGAGCAGCGCATCCGGCACTTCCAGGGGCCTGGGCTGGTGGATCGCATGCGCGCAGAACGACACATCACGTGAGGTGGAGTGCGCATCCAGGCCGGTCCTGGCCATGAACCACTGCTGATGCTCACTGACGATGGACACCAGACAGATGGGCACCGAGAAATGGTTGCCAGCCAGGGCCACGAGGGCCTGTAGCTCTTCAGGCTCGTCCAGGTGCTCGACGCACAGCTCGAAGACCTTGGCTTGGCGTTCCCGCTCATTGTCGGGCAAGGGTGCGATTTGCATGTCAGTACGCCCTTCAAGAGAACCTGGTTAAGGATGAGACACTCGCCGCCTCATATAAATGCCCTATTGCCATCATCAATATTTTCAATGAGGCATAACGGCCACAAGCCTGCCAGGCGTTCTCGGCAAGGGAAGGCGCCACGACGTTGAACGCGGCGCCAGAGCGGCTGGAGCGCAACAGTAAGCGGCGAGCAAATCTAGCAATAGGCCATCATCCAGACCGGCAGCCCGCTCAAAACGTTCCCCGTATCGATCCACTTTTTTTCCAAAAGCCGGGACATGGACGCATGACTGCTCTTCTACAAGAAAAATGCATGCAAAAATTTAGCGCGCCCAAGGAACGATATTAAAGCGACATCATCGAAGTCGGATCCCATATACCCCCTCCCACCTCGGCCAAGGAGCCTACCCATGCAGTTTCGAGAAATGAAAATCGGCGCCCGGGCCGCCCTCATGTTCACCATGCTGGGTCTGCTGGTCATCGCCCTCGGCCTGATTGCCCTCTACGAAACGCGCCGGATGGACAGCGCCACCGCCGAAATCCGCAACATGTGGATGCCGTCGGTGGTCAACCTCAGCGATGTCGGCAGCAATATCGGCCGCGCCAGGGCCCTGACCATGCGCAGCCTGCTCGAGGACGAGCCCGCCCAGCGCCGCGCCACACTGGCCAAGGTCGACGAGATCAGCCGGCAGATAGAAGCAGGCCTGGGCGATTATGAAAGCACCGTTTACGACGCCACCGACAGGCGGCTGTATACCGAACTGCTGAACGCCAAGGCCCGCTACCTGGAACAGCAGGGCAAGATTCGTGACCTGGTGCTGGCGGGCCAGCTGGAACAGGCCCGCCAGCAGGTCAATGGCCCGCTGGGTGAAATCACCGACGCACTCAGCAAAGCGCTCAACGCCCTGATCCGCTTCAACTCCGACGGCGCCGACAACGCCTCGCAGCTCAGCACCGATCTATCCCATGAAGCCGTCTGGGTCATTGCCTTGAGCCTGACGATCATCGTGCTGGCGCTGATCGTCATCGCCACCCTGCTCACCCGCAGCATCGTGGTGCCGCTGGCCGAAGCCGTGGCCGTCGCCGAGCGGGTCGCTACCGGCGACCTGACCCGCGAGGTGCAGGTCAAGGGCCGTGACGAGCCAGCCCTGCTGCTCAACGCGCTACGCCATATGCAAGAGAATCTGCGCCAGACGCTGCGCCAGATCGCCGCCTCCTCCGATCAACTGGCCTCGGCTTCCGAAGAACTGCACAGCGTGACCGAAGACACCAGTCGAGGCCTGCATCAGCAGAACGCCGAGATTGACCAGGCCGCCACGGCGGTGAACCAGATGACCGCCGCCGTGGAAGAAGTCGCCAGCAATGCGGTCAGCACCGCCGAAGCCTCCAAGGGCGCCGACCAGACCACCCGCAGCGGCCGGGATCAGGTCGATGAAGCGCTGATGTCCATCCGCCTGCTGGTGCAGGACGTGAGCGGCACCGCGCAGGAAATCGAGCAACTGGCCAGCAGCGCCAACGAAATCAGCCGGGTGCTCGACGTGATCGGCACCGTGGCGGGGCAGACCAACCTGCTGGCCCTTAACGCAGCCATCGAAGCCGCGCGTGCCGGTGAAGCCGGGCGCGGCTTCGCCGTGGTCGCCGACGAGGTACGGGCCCTGGCCCATCGGACTCAGGAGTCCACCGAGGAAATCGAGCAGATGATCGGCTCGATCCAGACCGGTACCGGGCGCGCCGTGGAAGCCATGCAGACCAGCCAGAACCGTGCGGGCACCACTCTGGACGTGGCCCAGGCCGCCGGCGAGGCGCTGCAACTGATCGCCGAAGCCATCGCCTCGATCAACCAGCGCAACCTGGTGATCGCCAGCGCCTCCGAAGAACAGGCCCAGGTTGCCCGCGAGGTGGACCGCAACCTGATGAACATCCGCGACCTGGCCATGCAGACCTCGGCAGGCGCCAACCAGACCAGCGCCTCGGCCCAAGAGCTGTCGCGCCTGGCCGTGGAACTCAACGCGATGGTGGCCAAGTTCCGACTCTGACCGGCCCTGTCGCCCAAGAAAAAGCCCCGCCGGCGTTGGCCGTGCGGGGCTTTTTCATGCATCCCGAAGGGGGATGGCGACAGCCTGTAGGAGCCGCTTCAGTCGAGAAGCACTGCCCGACCTAAGCCGTTCCCAAGGTGTATGCTTAGGGATTCTCTGAAGAAGCCGTGCAAATTTGGCAAAATGCCTGACCTCCACCGCTGAGCCGCCTGATGAAGCAGATGGCCTTCGCCCGATGCCTACTTCAGAGCCTCCCTAACTCATCCCCCCTTCTTAATAACGTTTTCAGCCATTCCGATAACGGTTTTTATCCGCTTCAGCTTTTACAAAAGCTGATGAATCTACAGCAAACAGCACATCATTGCCTGTCGCCATTCGAAACAACCCCAACGGATGCAAAGATTGTTTTTTTCAAAAAATCAACTAAAAAAATTAACCTTAGTAACAAATGCCCACAAAGCCAAAGCCACCACCAAACTCACAACTCTAACAATATAATAGAGCTTTCCTAATGGACGCTTTTCAACTTCACACCTATTTGTGTGCGCATCCATCCAAAGCGCTGCTGAAGAAAGCACTGTCAATATAAACGCGATCAACATCAACCTCCCGCAGTTTCTTAGACATCAAGATGAATACATGCTTCTTCTAACGCCGCGCAATTTGACGCGTGCAAGCCGTCATATCAAAGCTATCGGAATGTGCTCACGCTACCACACATTCAGAGGCCGCTTGTAGTCATTGGCCACCTCCTACCAGTGTCGTTTCAGTGCAATCGGTTGCCCGGTTTGGAAACACCTGCTGGGCGGAAATCACATCGAATTTTCAAGTTGGAACAGTCGGCCATATAACGCGTCTGGAGCGGCGGATCGGACAGCCCTGAGCGACAGTTGCGTTGCAAGTCGCTCCGAGGATACTGTGGTATGAAGGTGCACCTTAATGCACGGTGTAGAAAAGGAGCTATCGCCCTAATAAAGGCGGGCTTTGGCACGAGAGGTCACTACACCGATACACACCTTGAGCCGGGAATGTCCAATAAGGGTTCAAGGCTTTCTCCTGAACCGCAGCGGGGGCCAATACTTTAGTGACCTGACCGCGTTCACGAAGCACGTGCCGAGTAGTAAAGAGGCATACCTTAACCATCGCACAGCACCACAAACCGCTCGCCGTCAGCAGGTACAAAATCTGCGCATCGATACGTCCATGACGCCTCCACAATTTATTTTTTTACATGGTGTGCACCAAAGTAAAATCTAGAAGCGATTTTTTACATACTCAAAACGAAGAAAACCCCGCAAGTGCGGGGCTCTCCAAGAACAGTTTCACCGTTTTCGCTAAGGTGCTCTCTAGAACGGAATATCGTCGTCGAAGCTGTCGAAGTCGGCGGCTGGCTGTGGAGCCTGCTGTGGTGCCGGGCGCGATTCGCGCTGTGGCTGCTGGCCGTAGGACTGCTGTTGCGGGGCGGGTGCCGGGCGCGACTGCTGTGGGCGTGGCGCGGACTGGGCATAGTTGCCGCCGCCCTGGTTGTCGCCCTGCTGCGGACGGCCGCCGAGCAGCTGCATGGTTCCTTGCATGTCGACGATGATCTCGGTGGTGTAGCGCTTGATACCGTCCTTTTCCCATTCGCGGGTCTGCAGCTTGCCTTCGATATACACCTGCGAACCCTTGCGCAGGTATTCGCCGGCGATTTCCGCGACCTTGCCGAACAGCGAGACACGGTGCCATTCGGTGCGCTCGACACGCTGGCCGCTCTGCTTGTCGGTCCACTGTTCGCTGGTGGCCAGACTCAGGTTGGTCACGGCGTTGCCGTTAGGCAGGTAACGGACTTCGGGATCCTGGCCGCATGTACCGACCAATATGACTTTGTTAACCCCACGGGCCATAACGTTCTCCTAGGCTTCGCACGTTTGGTTGGCTGGATGATTGACCAGCCTTTCGAGCGACGCGCGATCCAATAGTTTTGTATCGAGTTTGATATAGATGGCTGCCTCCTCGGCAACCACCACAGCGTCCGTCACGCCTGGTACGGACATCAGGCGTTGAGCCAGCCCTGCTTCGCGTTGCGCCTCGGGCGACAGCGGCATGCGCAGGCTGGTCACGTAGGGCGGTTCGCGCATGGTTACCGCGAACACCAGCCAGAGGGCCGCCATCATGGCACCGCCCAGGAATACCAGGTCCAGGCCTCCGTGCTGGAACAGCCAACCGCCCAATATGCCGCCGGTGGCCGAGCCCAGGAACTGGCTGGTGGAGTAAACCCCCATGGCCGTGCCCTTGCCGCCTGCCGGCGAAACCTTGCTGATCAGCGACGGCAACGACGCCTCCAGCAGGTTGAACGCGGTGAAGAATACCACGGTGCCGGTCACCAGGGCCCGCAGCGTGTCGCCGAATGCCCAGAAGAATATTTCAGAGAGCATCAGCACGGTAACAGCGCCTGTCAGGACGCGCTTCATGCGTCGTTTCTTCTCGCCGTAGATGATGAACGGCACCATGGCGAAGAAGGAAATCAGCAGCGCGGTGAGGTACACCCACCAGTGTTGCTCCTTGGGCAGCCCGGCCTTGTCTACCAGCGCCAGCGGCAAGGCCACGAAGCTGGACATGAGCATGGCATGCAGCACGAAGATACCCAGGTCCAGGCGCAGCAGATCGGGGTTGCGCAGAATCGAGCCCAAGGCGGCCTTGTCGACACCCGACTCGCGGTGCATCAACGGTCCAGCGGCCTTGGGCACGATGAAGGCGACGATCAGGATGCCCAGCAGGGCCATGATGCCGGTGGCCAGAAACAGCCCGGAGAGACCGAAGGCGCTGGTCAGTACCGGGCCGATGACCATGGCGATGGCGAAGGACAGGCCGATGGTCATGCCGATCATGGCCATGGCCTTGGTACGGTGCTGCTCGCGGGTGAGGTCGGACAGCAACGCCATGACCGCTGCGGAAATGGCCCCGGCGCCCTGCAGAACCCGACCAACGATGACGCCCTCGATGGAGTGCGCCCCCGCCGCCACCACACTGCCCACGGCAAATATCAGCAAGCCGAGGTAGATCACCGGGCGTCGGCCTATGCGGTCGGAAATGAAGCCTAATGGAATCTGCAGGATCGCCTGGGTCAGGCCGTAGGCACCGATGGCCAGGCCGATCAGCGCTGGCGTGGCACCGGCGAGGTCCATGCCGTAGGTGGACAACACCGGCAGGACCATGAACATGCCAAGCATGCGGAAGGCGAACACCAGCGCCAGGCCTCCCGCCGCGCGGGTCTCGACACCACTCATGCGTTCGCTATGGGGATCGTGCATGGAAAAACCTCGTATGAACCGGCGGCGATTCTACCAGTCCCAACGAGGTACGGCACATACGCGGCGCTTTGCCGCGTAATGGCGTGGAGCCGTATACTTCGTCGTTTATGCCCGCCAGCGAGGCCGCAGTGGACAAAATCCTGATTCGTGGGGCACGTACCCACAACCTGAAGAACATCGACCTGACCCTTCCTCGCGACAAGCTGATCGTCATCACCGGCCTGTCCGGCTCCGGCAAGTCGTCGCTGGCGTTCGACACCCTGTACGCAGAGGGCCAGCGTCGCTACGTCGAGTCGCTGTCGGCCTATGCCCGGCAATTCCTGTCGATGATGGAAAAGCCCGATGTCGACACCATCGAAGGCCTGTCGCCGGCGATTTCCATCGAGCAGAAATCCACTTCGCACAACCCGCGCTCGACCGTCGGCACCATCACCGAGATCTACGACTACCTGCGCCTGCTGTATGCACGGGTCGGTCAGCCACGCTGCCCGGACCACGACATTCCTCTGGAGGCGCAGACCGTCAGCCAGATGGTCGACCTGGTTCTCGCCGAACCCGAGGGCCGCAAGCTGATGCTGCTGGCCCCGGTGGTGCGCGAGCGCAAGGGCGAGCACCTGTCGGTGTTCGAAGAGCTGCGCGCCCAGGGCTTCGTTCGCGCCAGGGTCGACGGCAAGCTCTACGAACTCGATGAAGTGCCCAAGCTGGATAAACAGAAGAAGCACTCCATCGACGTGGTGGTCGACCGCTTCAAGGTGCGTGCCGACCTGCAGCAGCGCCTGGCCGAGTCCTTCGAGACCGCCCTGCAGCTGGCCGACGGTATCGCCTGGGTGGCGCCCATGGACGACGAGGAAGGCGAAGAGATGATCTTCTCGGCGCGCTTCGCCTGCCCGGTGTGTGGCCACGCGATCAGCGAGCTGGAGCCCAAGCTGTTCTCCTTCAACAATCCGGCCGGCGCCTGCCCGAGCTGCGACGGCCTGGGCGTGAAGCAATACTTCGACGTCAAGCGCCTGGTCAATGCCGAGCTGACCCTGGCCGAGGGGGCGATACGCGGCTGGGACCGGCGCAACGTCTATTACTTCCAGATGCTCGGCTCGCTGGCGCAGCACTACGGCTTCAGCCTCGACATTCCATTCAAAGAACTCAAGGCCGATATCCAGAAGGTCCTGCTCAACGGCAGCGGCACCCACAGCGTGGAATTCCGCTACCTCAACGACCGCGGCGACATCGTCAAGCGTGCGCACCCGTTCGAAGGTATCGTGCCGAACTTGGAGCGGCGCTATCGGGAAACCGAGTCGGCCACCGTACGTGAAGAGCTGGCCAAGCTGCTCAGCACCCAGGCCTGCCCGGACTGCCGCGGCACGCGCCTGCGTCGTGAAGCGCGCCATGTCTGGGTGGGCGACCGCACCCTGCCTGCGGTGACCAGCCTGCCGATCGGCGACGCCGCCGAGTATTTCTCCGGCCTGACCATGACCGGTCGACGCGGCGAGATTGCCGCCAAGATCCTCAAGGAGATCTGCGAGCGCCTGCAGTTCCTGGTCAACGTGGGCCTGGATTACCTGACCCTGGACCGCAGTGCCGACACCCTGTCGGGCGGCGAGGCGCAGCGTATCCGCCTGGCCAGCCAGATCGGTGCCGGCCTGGTGGGGGTGATGTACATTCTCGACGAGCCGTCCATCGGCCTGCACCAGCGCGATAACGACCGCCTGCTGGCGACCCTCAAGCACCTGCGCGACATCGGCAATACGGTGATCGTGGTCGAGCACGACGAGGATGCGATTCGCCTGGCCGACTACGTGGTCGACATCGGTCCGGGTGCCGGTGTGCATGGTGGGCAGATCGTTGCCGAGGGCTCACCGGCCGAGGTGATGGCGCATGCCGACTCGCTGACCGGCAAGTACCTGTCTGGCCGGGTGAAGATCGAAGTGCCAGCCAAGCGCACGCCGCGCAACAAGAAGCTGTCGCTGACCGTCAAGGGCGCGCGCGGCAACAACCTGCGCAACGTCAACCTGGAAATCCCCATCGGCCTGCTGACCTGCGTCACCGGTGTGTCCGGCTCGGGCAAGTCGACGTTGATCAACAACACCCTGTTCCCCCTGGCGGCCACCGCACTCAACGGCGTGACCACTCTGGAGGCGGCGGCGCACGACAGCATCAACGGCCTGCAACACCTGGACAAAGTGGTCGACATCGACCAGAGCCCGATTGGCCGCACGCCACGCTCCAACCCGGCGACCTACACCGGGCTGTTCACGCCGATCCGCGAACTCTTCGCCGGCGTACCGGAATCCCGCTCGCGGGGCTATGGACCGGGACGCTTCTCGTTCAACGTCAAGGGCGGCCGCTGCGAGGCTTGCCAGGGTGACGGTCTGATCAAGGTAGAGATGCACTTCCTGCCGGACATCTACGTGCCTTGTGACGTGTGCAAGAGCAAGCGCTACAACCGCGAAACCCTGGAGATCAAGTACAAGGGCAAGAACATCCACGAGGTGCTGGAAATGACCATCGAGGATGCCCGTGAGTTCTTCGATGCGGTGCCGGCGCTGGCGCGCAAGCTACAGACCCTGATGGACGTGGGCCTGTCCTATATCAAGCTGGGCCAGTCGGCGACCACACTGTCGGGCGGTGAGGCGCAGCGCGTCAAGCTGTCCCGCGAGCTGTCCAAGCGTGACACCGGCAAGACCCTGTACATCCTCGACGAGCCGACCACCGGCCTGCACTTCGCGGATATCCAGCAGTTGCTGGACGTGCTGCACCGGCTGCGCGACCACGGCAACACCGTGGTGGTGATCGAGCACAACCTCGACGTGATCAAGACCGCCGACTGGCTGGTCGACCTGGGCCCCGAGGGCGGCTCGAAAGGTGGCCAGATCATCGCCACCGGTACTCCGGAAGAAGTGGCCGAGTTGCCGCAGTCGCACACCGGTCACTACCTCAAGCCGTTGCTGGAACGCGACAGGGCCTGACCGCCAAGCGGGCATCAGGCAAAAAAAGGCCGGGCCAGACACTTCGTCTGGCCCGGCCTTTTTGCAAGCCCACCTGCGGTGAATCAGAGTTGCGATTGCAGGTAGTTCTGCAGCCCGATGGACTTGATCAGACCCTGCTGCTTTTCCAGCCAGTAGGTGTGGTCTTCCTCGGTGTCGGCCAGCTGGGCGCGCAGGATGTCACGGCTGATGTAGTCGCCATGCTGTTCGCACAGCTCGATGCCTTTGCACAGCGCGGCGCGCACCTTGTATTCCAGGCGCAGGTCGCTGGCGAGCATCTCCGGCACAGTGGTGCCGACGTCGAGGTCGTCAGGGCGCATGCGCGGGGTGCCTTCGAGCATCAGGATACGGCGCATCAGCGCATCGGCGTGCTGCGCCTCTTCTTCCATCTCGTGATTGATGCGCTCGTAGAGCTTGGTGAAGCCCCAGTCCTCATACATGCGCGAATGGATGAAGTACTGGTCACGGGCAGCCAACTCGCCGGTGAGCAATGTGTTGAGATAATCGATTACGTCCGGGTGGCCTTGCATCGCCAGAATACTCCCTACAGAAAGGCTGTATTTTGAACCAAGCCCCGCCGAAGGTCACGGACAACCGAAGAATAATTCACTAAAAAGCAGTGAAAATCGGTTATCCAGAAGCGAAAACCGCCCAAATGAGGGCGGTTTCGTTTCTCACTACGACTTAGCTCAAGGTTACACCCAGCGCCTTGGCGATACCTTCGCCGTAGGCAGGGTCAGCCTTGTAGAAATGCTGCAACTGACGCTGTACGACGTCATTGCTGACGCCACTCATGGCGCCGGCGATGTTGCTGATCAGCAGGGCTTTCTGCTCGTCGTTCATCAGGTTGAACAGCTTGCCGGCGTGGCTGTAGTAGTCGGTGTCTTCACGATGGTCGTGACGATCCGCAGCACCGCTCAGGGCCAGGGCCGGCTCGGCATAGCGTGGCGCCTGTTTCGGCGCATCGGCGTAGCTGTTGGGCTCGTAGTTCGGCGCAGCGCCGCCGTTGTCACCGTAAGCCATGGCCCCGTCACGCTGGTAGGTATGCACCGGACTCTTGGCGGCGTTGATCGGCAGATGCTGGTGGTTGGTGCCTACGCGGTAGCGGTGCGCATCGGCATAGGCGAACACGCGGCCCTGCAGCATGCGGTCGGGCGAAAGACCGACACCCGGCACCATGTTGCTCGGCCCGAACGCGGCTTGCTCGACTTCGGCGAAGTAGTTGAGCGGGTTGCGGTTGAGCTCCAGCTCGCCCACTTCGATCAGCGGGAACTCCTTCTGCGACCAGGTCTTGGTCACGTCGAAGGGGTTCTCGTAATGACTGTTGGCCTGCGCCTCGGTCATGATCTGGATGCACACCTGCCATTTCGGGTAATCACCGCGCTCGATGGCGTCGAACAGGTCGCGCTGGGCGTAGTCCGGGTCAGTACCGGCGATACGCGCGGCATCGGCCGGCGACAGGTTCTTGATGCCTTGGCGAGTCTTGTAGTGCCACTTCACCCAATGGCGCTCGCCAGCGGCATTGATGAGGCTGTAGGTGTGGCTACCGAAGCCGTGCATGTGGCGGTAGCCGTCCGGAATGCCTCGGTCGGAGAACAGGATGGTGACCTGATGCAGCGCTTCGGGCGAATGCGACCAGAAGTCCCACATCATTTGCGGGCTTTTCAGGTTGCTCTGCGGCAGGCGCTTCTGGGTATGGATGAAATCGGGGAATTTCATCGGGTCACGAATGAAGAAGACCGGCGTATTGTTGCCCACGATGTCCCAGTTACCTTCCTCGGTATAGAACTTCACCGCGAAGCCACGCGGATCGCGCTCGGTATCTGCCGAACCACGCTCACCACCCACAGTGGAGAAACGCAGGAAGATCGGCGTCTGTTTACCGACCGACTCGAACAGCTTGGCGCTGGTGTACTGGGTGATGTCGCGGGTAACGGTGAAGGTCCCGTGAGCACCCGAGCCCTTGGCATGCACACGACGCTCAGGGATGTTCTCGCGGTTGAAGTGGGCGAGCTTCTCGACCAGGTGGAAATCATCCAGCAACAAGGGTCCACGAGGGCCTGCCGAGCGAGAGTTCTGATTGTCAGCAACCGGTGCACCGCTGGCGGTCGTAAGCGTTTTGTTCTGGCTCATGGGTTATCTTCCTCAGGCTTTTTTAGGTCCGGGTAACCGGCATGAGCAAGAGTATTGTCCATATTCGTGACAGGGGTAAATTGATTGAGTGTTAAACGTTGATAGGCGTCTTCAATGCCTATGACGTGCTCGATGGATACCTTGGAACGAGGCAAGCGGAAAACAAAAAACCGGGCACTAGGCCCGGTTTCTTGTGATCAGACTGACGTCTTACTCAGCGGCTTCTACAGCACCACCGACTGGACGATCAACCAGCTCGACGTACGCCATAGGGGCGTTGTCGCCAGCGCGGAAACCGCACTTCAGGATGCGCAGGTAGCCGCCCTGACGGGTTGCATAGCGCTTGCCCAGATCGTTGAACAGCTTGCCTACGGCAGCTTTCGAACGAGTACGGTCGAAAGCCAGACGACGGTTGGCAACGCTGTCTTCCTTGGCCAGGGTGATCAGCGGCTCGGCAACGCGGCGCAGTTCCTTGGCTTTAGGCAGGGTAGTTTTGATCAGCTCGTGCTCGAACAGCGACACAGCCATGTTTTGAAACATGGCCTTGCGGTGCGCGCTGGTGCGGCTCAGGTGACGACCACTTTTACGATGACGCATGGTTCATTCCTTACCAAACTCGCGTTCGGTGATTACGACGATCAGGCCGTGGCCTTGTCGTCTTTCTTAAGACTTGCCGGCGGCCAGTTGTCGAGGCGCATGCCGAGTGACAGACCACGGGAGGCCAATACGTCCTTGATTTCGGTCAGGGACTTCTTGCCCAGGTTCGGAGTTTTCAACAGCTCTACTTCGGTGCGCTGAATCAGGTCGCCGATGTAGTAGATGTTCTCCGCCTTCAGGCAGTTGGCCGAACGTACAGTCAGTTCCAAATCGTCAACCGGACGGAGCAGGATCGGATCGATCTCGTCTTCCTGTTCGACTACAACGGGCTCGCTGTCACCTTTGAGGTCGACGAATGCAGCCAGCTGCTGTTGCAGGATGGTTGCAGCACGACGGATGGCCTCTTCAGGATCCAGGGTACCGTTGGTTTCCAGATCAATAACCAGCTTGTCCAGGTTGGTACGCTGCTCGACACGGGCGTTTTCCACCACGTAGGCGATGCGACGTACCGGGCTGAACGAAGCGTCCAGCTGAAGACGACCGATGCTACGGCTTTCGTCTTCATCGCTTTGACGCGAGTCGGCCGGCTCATAACCACGACCACGAGCTACGGTGAGCTTCATGTTCAGGACGCCGTTGGACGCCAGGTTAGCGATTACGTGATCGGGATTGACGATCTCGACATCATGATCCAGCTGAATATCGGCAGCGGTAACCACCCCCGAACCCTTTTTCGACAAGGTCAGCGTAACTTCGTCTCGACCGTGCAGCTTGATAGCCAGGCCCTTGAGGTTCAACAGGATTTCGATCACGTCTTCCTGTACACCTTCGATCGCGCTGTACTCGTGGAGTACACCGTCGATCTCGGCCTCGACTACTGCACAGCCGGGCATGGAGGACAACAGGATGCGGCGCAACGCGTTGCCCAGGGTGTGGCCAAAGCCACGCTCGAGAGGCTCGAGCGTGATCTTGGCGCGGGTTGGACTGACAACCTGAACGTCGATGTGACGGGGTGTCAGAAACTCATTTACCGAAATCTGCATGGATGCACCTATTTTCTAGCCCTTACTTGGAGTAGAGCTCGACAATCAGGCTTTCGTTGATGTCGGCGGATAGATCACTGCGAGCCGGAACGCTCTTGAAAACGCCCGATTTCTTCTCAGTGTCTACGTCTACCCATTCTACGCGGCCACGTTGAGCACACAGTTCCAGAGCCTGGACGATACGCAGCTGGTTCTTCGCCTTTTCACGAACAGCGACGACATCGCCGGCACGAACCTGGTACGAAGGAATGTTTACAGTCTTGCCATTGACGCTGATCGACTTGTGCGAAACCAGCTGACGGGATTCGGCACGAGTCGAGCCAAAGCCCATGCGGTATACGACGTTGTCCAGACGGCATTCGAGCAGTTGCAGCAGGTTCTCACCGGTTGCACCTTTCTTGCTCGCGGCTTGCTTGTAGTAGCCGCTGAACTGACGCTCGAGAACACCGTAGATACGACGTACTTTTTGCTTTTCACGCAGCTGGGTGCCGTAGTCGGACTGACGGCCACGGCGCTGGCCGTGGATGCCTGGAGCTGCTTCGATGTTGCACTTGGATTCGAGTGCGCGCACACCGCTCTTCAGGAAAAGGTCAGTACCTTCACGACGAGCCAGTTTGCATTTTGGACCAATGTAACGAGCCATTTCTTACAGTCTCCTGGATTACACGCGGCGCTTCTTCGGCGGACGGCACCCGTTGTGCGGGATTGGCGTCACGTCGGTGATGCTGGCGATCTTATAGCCACAGCTGTTCAGAGCACGAACAGCGGACTCACGACCTGGGCCTGGACCCTTGACGTTCACGTCGAGGTTCTTCAGACCGTATTCCAGCGCGGCCTGACCAGCACGCTCTGCAGCTACCTGAGCAGCGAACGGGGTGGACTTGCGGGAACCACGGAAACCCGAACCGCCGGAGGTAGCCCAGGACAGAGCGTTACCTTGACGATCGGTAATGGTGACGATGGTGTTGTTAAAAGACGCATGGATGTGGGCGATGCCATCAACCACTGTCTTTTTAACTTTTTTACGAGGACGAGCAGCAGGTTTTGCCATGACTAAATTCCTGTCGAAACGCTGGAGCGATTACTTGCGGATCGGCTTACGCGGACCTTTGCGAGTACGCGCGTTGGTCTTGGTACGCTGACCGCGTACTGGCAGACCACGACGATGACGCAGACCGCGGTAGCAGCCCAGGTCCATCAAGCGCTTGATTTTCATGTTGATTTCGCGACGCAGGTCACCTTCAGTGGTGAGCTTCGCGACTTCGCCACGCAGCTGTTCGATCTGCTCGTCGCTCAGATCCTTGATCTTCGCGGCCGGGTTTACACCGGCATCCGCACAGATTTTCTGTGCAGTGGTGCGACCAACACCGTAGATGTAGGTCAGCGAGATAACAGTATGCTTGTTATCTGGAATGTTAACGCCTGCAATACGGGCCATTCAGTGGGACTCCAATTGACAGCTACCTACGCCCCGGAAGCCAAGAAATAGGGCGCGAGATAATATCGCTGTAGTAACAAATAATCAACCCAGCAGCACACTAGCTGCTGGGCTTAAGCACAGCTCACAATCAGCCTTGGCGCTGCTTATGACGTGGTTCCGCGCTGCAAATTACTCGAACCACACCTTCGCGGCGAATAATCTTGCAGTTACGGCACAGCTTTTTCACCGATGCACGAACTTTCATCACCAACTCCTCGAACCTTATGGGTCTCTCAGCGCAGCATGCCGCTGCCGCCGTAGCCCTTCAGGTTGGCTTTCTTCATCAGGGATTCATACTGGTGCGAAACGAGGTGCGATTGTACTTGCGACATGAAGTCCATCACAACCACGACCACGATCAGCAACGAGGTCCCGCCAAGGTAGAACGGAACGTTGGCCGCCACCACCAGGAACTGGGGAAGCAGGCACACGGCCGTCATATAAAGAGCACCGAACATGGTCAAACGGGTCAGAACGCCATCAATGTAGCGTGCCGACTGCTCGCCCGGACGGATACCCGGAATAAAGGCACCGGACTTCTTCAGGTTTTCCGCTACGTCTTTCGGATTGAACATCAACGCCGTGTAGAAGAAGCAGAAGAAAACGATCCCTGCACTAAACAGCAGAATGTTCAACGGCTGACCAGGAGCGATCGACTGCGAGATGTCCTGCAACCAGCCCAAACCTTCGGACTGACCGAACCAGGAACCCAACGAAGCCGGAAACAGCAGAATGCTGCTCGCAAAAATGGCTGGAATGACGCCAGCCATGTTCACTTTCAGCGGCAGGTGGCTGGTCTGCGCAGCGAAGACCTTGCGGCCCTGCTGACGCTTGGCGTAATGCACAGCGATACGACGCTGGCCACGCTCGATGAACACCACGAAACCGATGATCGCTACCGCCAGCAAACCGATGGCAACCAACGCGAAAATGTTGATATCGCCTTGGCGTGCAGACTCGAAAGACTGCCCGATAGCCCTCGGAAGACCAGCAACGATACCTGCGAAGATCAACATCGAGATACCGTTACCGACACCGCGCTCGGTGATCTGCTCACCCAGCCACATCATGAACATCGCCCCCGCCACGAAGGTGGTGACGGCCACGAAGTAGAAGCCGAAGTCTGCAGAAAACGCGACGCCCTGACCGGCCAGGCCAACGGACATGCCGATAGCTTGAACCAGGGCCAGGACTACGGTGCCATAGCGGGTGTATTGGCTGATCTTGCGACGACCAGCCTCACCTTCCTTCTTCAACTGCTCCAGTTGCGGACTGACGGCGGTCATCAGCTGCATGATGATCGAAGCCGAGATGTACGGCATGATCCCCAGTGCAAAGATGCTCATCCGCTCCAGTGCGCCACCGGAGAACATGTTGAACAAGCTAAGAATGGTCCCCTCATTCTGTCGAAACAGTTCCGCCAGCCGGTCTGGATTGATACCAGGCACTGGGATATGCGCACCGATCCGATAGACGATAATCGCCAGGAACAGAAAACGCAGTCGAGCCCAGAGCTCGGACAGTCCGCCTTTGCTGAGCGCTGAGAGAGCACCTTGCTTAGCCATTTATTCCTCGAACTTGCCGCCAGCTGCTTCGATAGCCGCACGCGCACCCTTGGTGGCGGCGATACCCTTGATGGTGACAGCGCGAGTCACTTCACCGGACAGCATGATTTTCACACGCTGAACGTTTTGGTTGATCACGTTGGCATCTTTCAGGGACTGCACGGTTACGACGTCGCCTTCCACCTTGGCCAGCTCGGACAGACGCACTTCGGCGCGGTCCATGGCTTTCAGGGATACGAAACCGAACTTAGGCAGACGACGGTGCAGAGGCTGTTGACCACCCTCGAAACCAGGGGCGATGGAGCCACCGGAACGGGAAGTCTGACCTTTGTGACCACGGCCACCGGTCTTGCCCAGACCGCTACCGATACCACGGCCCGGACGGTGCTTCTCGGGACGGGAACCCGGAGCTGGACTCAGATCATTGAGTTTCATCGATTAACCCTCGACGCGCAGCAGGTAGTAAGCCTTGTTGATCATCCCGCGGTTCTCGGGAGTATCTTGGACTTCTACGGTGTGACCGATGCGACGCAGACCCAGGCCCTTAACGCACAGTTTGTGGTTAGGCAGACGGCCGGCAACGCTCTTGATCAGCGTAACTTTTAAGGTAGCCATGATCAGACGATCTCCTCAACGCGCTTGCCACGCTTGGCAGCGATGGACTCAGGAGATTGCATGGCCTTCAGACCCTTGAAAGTGGCGTGAACCACGTTTACCGGGTTGGTCGAGCCATAGCACTTGGCCAGAACGTTCTGGACACCAGCGACTTCCAGGACGGCACGCATTGCGCCGCCGGCGATGATGCCGGTACCTTCGGAAGCAGGCTGCATGTACACCTTCGAAGCGCCGTGAGCGGACTTGGTAGCGTACTGCAGGGTGGTGCCGTCCAGATCGACCTGGATCATGTTGCGGCGAGCAGCTTCCATCGCTTTCTGGATGGCAGCAGGCACTTCGCGGGATTTGCCACGGCCGAAGCCGACACGGCCCTTACCATCACCTACCACGGTCAGCGCGGTGAAAGTGAAGATACGACCACCTTTTACGGTCTTGGCAACGCGGTTAACCTGAACCAGCTTCTCGATGTAGCCTTCGTCGCGTTTTTGCTCGTTGTTTGCCATAACTTAGAACTCCAGCCCGCCTTCACGAGCAGCATCAGCCAGCGCTTTGACACGGCCGTGGTACTTGAAGCCAGAACGGTCGAAAGCGACTTGCGATACGCCAGCGGCTTTAGCGCGCTCGGCAACCAGCTTGCCAACCTTAGTGGCAGCGTCGATGTTGCCGGTGGCACCATCACGCAGTTCTTTGTCCAAAGTCGAGGCGCTTGCCAGGACCTTGCTGCCGTCGGCCGAAATGACCTGGGCGTAGATGTGCTGCGAAGAGCGGTGCACGCAGAGACGAACGACTTCGAGTTCGTGCATTTTCAGGCGTGCTTTGCGAGCGCGACGCAGTCGGGTAACTTTTTTGACGGTCATTTGCTATGCCCTACTTCTTCTTGGCTTCTTTACGACGGACGACTTCGTCCGCGTAACGCACACCTTTGCCTTTGTACGGCTCAGGACGGCGGAAGTCGCGGATCTCAGCGGCCACCTGACCAACCAGCTGCTTGTCGATACCACGAATCAGGATATCGGTCTGGCTAGGGGTCTCAGCGGTGATGCCTTTCGGCAGTTCGTAATCCACTGGGTGCGAGAAGCCAAGCGCCAGGTTCAGGACGGTGCCTTTGACCTGAGCCTTGTAACCAACACCGACCAGCTGCAGCTTACGCTCGAAGCCTTGGCTGACGCCCTGGACCATGTTGTTGACCAGTGCGCGGGTGGTACCGGCCATTGCGCGAGTCTGTTGATCGCCATTGCGAGCAGCGAAACGCAGCTCACCAGCTTCTTCAACGACCTCAACGGACGAGTGGACATTCAGTTCCAGGGTGCCCTTGGCGCCCTTGACGGAAAGCAGCTGACCAGCGAGTTTGACTTCGACGCCGGATGGCAGCTTAACGGGGTTCTTAGCTACGCGAGACATTGCTTATCCCCCCTTAGAACACAGTGCAGAGCACTTCGCCGCCAACACCGGCAGCGCGTGCAGCACGATCAGTCATCACACCTTTGTTGGTGGAGACGATAGACACACCGAGGCCGCCACGTACTTTTGGCAGATCATCGGAGGACTTGTACTGACGCAGGCCTGGACGGCTGACGCGTTTGACTTCTTCGATGACCGGACGGCCTTCGAAATATTTCAGCTCAATGGACAGCGAAGGTTTGACTTCACTGCTGACCTGATAACCCGCAATGTAGCCTTCGTCTTTCAGAACTTTGGCTACAGCCACCTTCAGCTTGGAGGATGGCATGCTCACAACGGGCTTTTCAGCCATCTGGGCATTACGGATACGAGTTAGCATGTCCGCTAACGGGTCCTGCATACTCATGGGCTAGACGCTCCTGATACAAAAAAAATTAGCCTTTCGGCTACAGCATGTCGCCGAGCAACTCCGGGCACAAAAACCACGGGCTCAGGCGAGCCGGCAATTCTAGACGTACGCCAGAAACGAATCAAGCCCCAAAAGGGGCTTGATCGTGTCTCGGGCTTCGCAGCGACCGGTGGTGTTCACCGCCGACGCTGCGAGACGAGAGGGATTACCAGCTGGCCTTGACCAGACCTGGTACGTCACCGCGCATGGCAGCTTCACGCAGCTTGTTACGGCCGAGGCCGAACTTGCGGTAAACGCCGTGCGGACGGCCAGTCAGGCGGCAACGGTTACGCAGGCGCGAGGCGCTGGCGTCACGTGGTTGCTTCTGCAGGGCTACGCTTGCTTCCCAACGGGCTTCTGGACTTGCGTTCAGATCCACGATGATCGCTTTCAGCTCTGCACGCTTCTTGGCGTACTTGGCAACGGTGAGCTGACGCTTCAGCTCACGGTTCTTCATGCTCTTCTTGGCCATAATCCTGACTCCAATCAGTTACGGAACGGGAACTTGAAAGCACGCAGCAGTGCGCGGCCTTGCTCGTCGTTCTTGGCAGTGGTGGTCAGGGTGATGTCCAGACCGCGCAGAGCATCGATCTTGTCGTAATCGATTTCCGGGAAGATGATCTGCTCTTTCACGCCCATGCTGTAGTTGCCACGACCATCGAAGGACTTGGCATTCAGGCCGCGGAAGTCGCGAACCCGAGGCAGGGAGATCGACAGCAGACGATCCAGGAATTCGTACATACGATCGCGGCGCAGGGTTACCTTGACGCCGATCGGCCAACCTTCACGAACCTTGAAACCCGCGATGGACTTGCGAGCGAAAGTCACAACTGGCTTTTGACCAGTGATCTTTTCCAGGTCGGCAACAGCGTGCTCGATGACCTTCTTGTCACCGATCGCTTCGCCCAGACCCATGTTCAGGGTGATTTTGGTAACGCGCGGAACTTCCATCACGTTCGCCAGCTTAAGTTCTTCCTTAAGCTTCGGAGCGATTTCCTTCCGGTAAATCTCTTTCAGTCGTGCCATGGTCTTCTACCTAGCAGTGTTCAAGCATCAACCGCTTTTTGGGTCGACTTGAAGACACGAATTTTTTTGCCGTCTTCTACTTTGAAGCCAACGCGATCAGCCTTGTTGGTTTCGCTGTTGAAAATGGCGACGTTGGAAGCGTGCAGAGGCGCTTCTTTCTCGACGATACCGCCCTGAACGCCCGACATCGGGTTCGGCTTGGTATGACGCTTCACCAGGTTCACGCCACCGACAACCACACGGTTGTCAGCGAGAACCTTCAGCACCTTACCGCGCTTGCCTTTGTCTTTGCCGGCGATCACGATGATCTCGTCGTCACGACGAATCTTTTGCATGTCGGATCTCCTTACAGCACTTCAGGGGCGAGCGAGACGATCTTCATGAACTTCTCACCGCGAAGTTCACGAGTCACTGGCCCGAAGATACGGGTGCCGATCGGCTCTTGCTTGTTGTTCAGCAGAACAGCAGCGTTACCATCGAAGCGAATGATCGAACCGTCTGCACGGCGAACGCCGTGACGGGTGCGGACTACCACAGCAGTCATCACCTGGCCTTTCTTCACTTTGCCGCGAGGAATGGCTTCTTTAACGGTTACTTTGATGATGTCACCGATACCAGCGTAACGACGATGGGAGCCACCCAGCACCTTGATGCACATAACGCGGCGAGCGCCGCTGTTATCGGCCACATCGAGCATGGATTGAGTCTGAATCATAAAATTTCTCCGACCCCTAGCCCTTAGACTTCCACAGCGCGTTCGACGATTTCAACCAGCGCCCAGGACTTGGTCTTGGCTACCGGACGGGTCTCACGAATGGTGACCTTGTCGCCGATATGGCACTGGTTGGTTTCGTCATGCGCGTGCAGCTTAGTCGAACGCTTAACGTATTTACCGTAGATCGGGTGCTTTACGCGACGCTCGATCAGTACGGTGATGGTCTTGTCCATTTTGTCGCTGACGACACGGCCAGTCAGCGTGCGGACGGTTTTTTCAGCTTCAGCCATGATCACTTACCTGCCTGCTGGTTGAGCACAGTTTTCACGCGAGCGATGTCACGCTTAACTTGCGAGAGCAGGTGCGACTGCCCCAACTGGCCAGTTGCTTTCTGCATGCGCAGATTGAACTGGTCGCGCAGCAGGCCGAGCAGTTGCTCGTTCAGCTGCTGTGCTGATTTTTCACGAAGTTCATTCGCTTTCATCACATCACCGTCCGCTTAACAAAGGAGGTGGCGAGTGGCAGCTTCGCAGCAGCCAGGGCAAAAGCCTCACGCGCCAGCTCTTCAGAAACACCCTCGATCTCGTACAGGACTTTGCCTGGCTGGATCTGAGCAACCCAGTATTCAACCGAACCCTTACCTTTACCCATCCGCACTTCGAGAGGCTTCTTGGTGACCGGCTTGTCCGGGAACACACGGATCCAGATCTTGCCGCCACGTTTTACGTGACGGGTCAGGGCACGACGTGCCGACTCGATCTGACGAGCGGTGAGACGACCGCGGGAAACAGCTTTCAGCGCGAACTCGCCGAAGCTGACCTTGCTACCGCGCAGAGCCAGACCACGGTTGTGGCCGGTCATTTGCTTGCGGAACTTCGTACGCTTTGGTTGCAACATTTGGCGTACCCCTTACTTGGCAGCTTTTTTACGAGGCGCTGGCGCTTGAGGCTTCAGCTCTTCCTGGCGACCACCAATCACTTCGCCTTTGAAGATCCAAACCTTGACACCGATCACACCGTAGGTGGTGTGCGCTTCGTAAGTGGCATAGTCAATGTCGGCACGCAGGGTGTGCAGAGGCACACGACCTTCGCGATACCATTCAGTACGTGCGATTTCAGCACCGCCGAGACGACCGCTCACCTGAATCTTGATGCCTTTGGCACCGATGCGGATGGCGTTCTGTACGGCGCGCTTCATGGCGCGACGGAACATGACACGACGCTCCAGCTGCTGAGCTACGCTCTGGGCAACCAGCATACCGTCGAGCTCCGGCTTGCGGATCTCTTCGATATTGATGTGCACAGGCACACCCATTTGCTTGGTCAGGTCCTGACGCAGTTTTTCAACATCTTCACCTTTCTTGCCGATCACGATGCCGGGACGAGCGGTGTGGATGGTGATGCGTGCTGTCTGAGCCGGACGATGGATATCGATACGGCTAACGGACGCGCTTTTTAGTTTGTCCTGGAGGTACTCACGCACTTGCAGATCTGCCAGCAGGTAGTCTGCGTAAGTGCTGCCGTCTGCGTACCAGACGGAGGTGTGCTCCTTGACGATTCCCAGGCGAATGCCAATGGGATGTACTTTCTGACCCATCTCTTCGACTCCGTTACTTGTCAGCAACCTTGACAGTGATATGGCAAGACCGCTTGACGATGCGATCAGCACGGCCTTTGGCACGTGGCATGATGCGCTTCAGCGAACGCCCTTCGTTGACGAAAACGGTGGAGACCTTCAGGTCATCAACGTCTGCGCCTTCGTTATGCTCGGCGTTGGCTACGGCCGACTCCAGCACTTTTTTCAGGATCTCGGCGGCTTTCTTACTGCTGAAAGCCAGCAGGTTGAGCGCTTCGCCCACCTTCTTCCCGCGGATCTGGTCGGCGACCAAGCGGGCTTTCTGGGCGGAGATTCGAGCGCCCGACAACTTAGCGGCTACTTCCATCGTTCCTTACCCCTTAACGCTTGGCTTTCTTGTCTGCCACGTGCCCGCGATAAGTACGGGTACCGGCAAACTCGCCCAGTTTATGGCCGACCATGTCTTCACTTACCAGAACCGGTACGTGTTGACGGCCGTTGTGTACAGCGATGGTCAGACCGACCATTTGTGGCAGGATCATCGAACGACGAGACCAGGTCTTAACTGGTTTGCGATCGTTCTTTTCCGCCGCCACTTCGATCTTCTTCAGTAGGTGAAGATCAATAAAAGGACCTTTTTTCAGAGAACGTGGCACTGTCGTATCCCTCTATTTACTTGCGACGACGGACGATCATTTTGTCGGTACGCTTATTACCACGGGTTTTGGCACCCTTGGTTGGGAAGCCCCATGGCGATACCGGATGACGACCACCGGAGGTACGACCTTCACCACCACCGTGTGGGTGGTCAACCGGGTTCATGGCAACACCACGAACGGTTGGGCGAACGCCACGCCAGCGCTTGGCACCAGCTTTACCCAGCGAACGCAGGCTGTGCTCGGAGTTCGAGACTTCACCCAGGGTCGCGCGGCACTCGGCCAGGACTTTGCGCATTTCGCCGGAGCGCAGACGCAGAGTCACGTAGACGCCTTCACGAGCGACCAGCTGGGCGGAAGCGCCAGCGGAGCGAGCGATCTGGGCACCTTTGCCAGGCTTCAGTTCGATAGCGTGTACGGTGCTACCAACAGGGATGTTGCGCAGCTGCAGGGTGTTACCGGCCTTGATAGGGGCCAGAGCACCGGAGATCAGCTGGTCGCCAGCGCTCACGCCTTTAGGGGCGATGATGTAGCGACGCTCGCCATCTGCATAACGCAGCAGGGCGATGTGAGCAGTACGGTTCGGGTCGTATTCGATACGCTCGACGATGGCAGCGATGCCATCCTTGTCGTTGCGACGGAAGTCGACCAGACGGTAATGCTGCTTATGACCACCACCAACGTGACGAGTAGTGATGCGGCCATTGTTGTTACGACCACCAGACTTCGATTTCTTCTCGAGCAGCGGTGCGTGAGGAGCGCCTTTGTGCAGCCCCTGGTTGACCACCTTGACCACAAAACGGCGGCCAGGGGAAGTCGGTTTGCATTTAACGATTGCCATGATGCACCCCTTCCTTACTCAGCACTGCTGCTGAAATCGAGATCTTGGCCTGGCTGAAGGGAGATAACTGCCTTCTTCCAGTCATTGCGCTTGCCCAGACCGCGAGCAGTACGCTTAGTCTTACCCAGAACGTTCAGGGTAGTGACGCGTTCTACTTTCACGCTGAACAGAGCCTCAACGGCCTTCTTGATTTCCAGCTTGGTTGCGTCGGTGGCAACTTTGAAAACGAACTGACCTTTCTTGTCAGCCAGAACTGTGGCCTTCTCGGATACGTGCGGGCCAAGCAGAACTTTAAATACGCGTTCCTGGTTCATCCCAGCAGCTCCTCGAATTTCTTCACGGCCGACACGGTGATAAGAACCTTGTCGTAGGCGATCAGACTGACCGGATCGGAACCCTGGACGTCACGTACGTCGACGTGCGGCAGGTTGCGAGCAGCCAGGTACAGATTCTGGTCAACGGCGTCGGAAACGATCAGCACGTCGGTCAGGCCCAGACCATTCAGTTTACCCAGCAGGTCTTTGGTTTTCGGCGCTTCGACAGCGAAGTCCTGAACCACGACCAGACGGTCGGTACGAACCAGCTCAGCGAGGATGGAGCGCAGTGCAGCGCGGTACATCTTCTTGTTGAGCTTCTGGGAGTGATCCTGAGGACGAGCAGCGAAGGTGGTACCACCGCCGCGCCACAGTGGGCTACGGATAGTACCGGCACGAGCGCGGCCAGTACCTTTCTGACGCCATGGGCGCTTACCGCCACCAGCAACGTCGGAACGGCTCTTCTGCTGCTTGCTGCCCTGACGGCCGCCAGCCATGTAGGCCACGACTGCCTGGTGCACCAGGGTCTCGTTGAATTCGCCGCCAAATGTCAGTTCGGAAACTTCGATGGCTTGAGCGTCATTTACGTTTAATTGCATGTCAGCTTCCCCTTAACCGCGAGCCTTGGCTGCTGGACGTACAACCAGGTTGCCGCCAGTAGCGCCAGGAACAGCGCCCTTGACCAACAACAGATTGCGTTCAGCGTCCACGCGCACTACTTCAAGGGATTGCACGGTCACGCGCTCAGCGCCCATATGACCGGACATTTTCTTGCCCTTGAATACACGACCAGGAGTCTGGCACTGGCCGATAGAGCCTGGGACGCGGTGGGAGACGGAGTTGCCGTGGGTGTTATCTTGGCCGCGGAAGTTCCAGCGCTTGATAGTACCCGCGAAACCCTTACCTTTGGACTGACCGGTCACATCGACCAGTTGACCAGCAGCGAAGATTTCGGCATTGATCAGATCGCCAGCCTTGTATTCGCCTTCTTCAAGACGGAATTCCAGGACGGTACGACCTGCAGCAACGTTCGCCTTGGCGAAGTGACCCGCTTGAGCAGCGGTCACGCGCGAAGCACGACGCTCACCGACAGTGACTTGCACTGCACGATAGCCATCGGTTTCTTCGGTTTTGAACTGAGTGACGCGATTCGGCTCGATCTCGATGACCGTGACCGGAATGGAGACACCTTCTTCGGTGAAAATGCGGGTCATGCCGCACTTACGACCGACTACACCAATAGTCATGTTGTAAACCTCATGAGTGTACGGGGCTTTCACCCGCTATGGCCGCCCATTTCAGAGCGTTACACGACCAAGACCCGAGTCTTAGCCGAGGCTGATCTGTACTTCCACGCCGGCCGCAAGGTCGAGCTTCATCAGCGCGTCAACGGTTTTATCCGTTGGCTGGACGATGTCCAAAACACGCTTATGAGTACGGATCTCGTACTGGTCACGCGCGTCTTTGTTGACGTGCGGGGAAACCAGAACGGTGAACCGCTCTTTGCGGGTAGGCAGTGGAATAGGACCACGCACCTGTGCCCCAGTACGTTTCGCGGTTTCCACGATTTCCTGGGTTGATTGGTCGATCAGGCGATGGTCAAAAGCCTTCAACCTGATACGGATTTGCTGATTTTGCATTGGATTCCAGACTCCGATTGCTATCCCACCGAGCGCAATACGCCCGTTAAAAGGAGGCGCAATTCTATAGATGCCCCAAGGTAGTGTCAACCCAATAAAAAAGCCCCCGCAGGGCGGGGGCTTTTCAAATCGATCGCGGATTAGGCGATGATTTTGGCTACAACGCCAGCACCAACGGTACGGCCGCCTTCACGGATGGCGAAACGCAGACCGTCTTCCATCGCGATTGGCTTGATCAGGGTGACTTCCATCTGGATGTTGTCACCTGGCATTACCATTTCAACGCCTTCTGGCAGTTCGCAGGAACCAGTCACGTCAGTAGTACGGAAGTAGAACTGAGGACGGTAGCCTTTGAAGAAAGGAGTGTGACGACCACCCTCTTCCTTGCTCAGAACGTAGACTTCAGCCACGAACTTGGTGTGAGGCTTGATGGTGCCTGGCTTGGCCAGAACCTGACCACGCTCAACGTCGTCACGCTTGGTGCCACGCAGCAGAACGCCGCAGTTCTCGCCAGCACGACCTTCGTCCAGCAGCTTGCGGAACATTTCAACGCCGGTGCAGGTGGTCTTGGTGGTGTCACGCAGACCAACGATCTCGACTTCTTCCTGGATCTTGATGATGCCACGCTCAACACGACCGGTAACAACGGTACCGCGGCCGGAGATCGAGAACACGTCTTCGATTGGCATCAGGAAGGTCTTGTCGATAGCACGCTCAGGCTCTGGGATGTAGGTGTCCAGAGTCTCAACCAGCTTCTTGACAGCCGAAGTACCCATTTCGTTGGTGTCTTCGCCGTTCAGAGCCATCAGAGCCGAACCGATGATGATCGGAGTGTCGTCACCTGGGAAGTCGTAGGTGCTCAGCAGGTCGCGAACTTCCATCTCGACCAGTTCCAGCAGCTCAGCGTCGTCAACCATGTCAGCCTTGTTCAGGAAGACAACGATGTACGGAACGCCAACCTGACGGGACAGCAGGATGTGCTCACGAGTTTGTGGCATCGGACCATCGGCAGCCGAGCAGACCAGGATAGCGCCGTCCATCTGGGCAGCACCGGTGATCATGTTCTTGACGTAGTCGGCGTGGCCTGGGCAGTCAACGTGCGCGTAGTGACGAATGTTGGAGTCGTACTCTACGTGAGCAGTGTTGATGGTGATACCACGAGCTTTTTCTTCTGGGGCGCTGTCGATCTTGTCGAAGTCAACGCGAGCCGAACCGAAAACTTCGGAGCAAACGCGAGTCAGAGCAGCGGTCAGAGTGGTTTTACCGTGGTCAACGTGACCGATGGTGCCAACGTTGACGTGCGGTTTGTTACGTTCAAATTTTTCTTTAGCCACGACAGTGAACTCCTAGCCTAAAGGGGGTTGAATCAACCTTGTTTTTTGACGAGCGCTTCGACGATGTTCGACGGAGCTTCAGCGTATTTGGAGAATTCCATGGAGTAGCTCGCGCGACCCTGAGACATGGAACGAACGTCGGTCGCATAACCGAACATTTCTCCGAGCGGCACTTCAGCACGGATAACCTTGCCGGAGACCGAGTCTTCCATACCCTGGATCAGACCACGACGACGGTTCAGGTCACCCATCACGTCACCCATGTAGTCCTCAGGGGTCACCACCTCGACCTTCATGATCGGCTCAAGCACCTTACCACCGCCCTTCTGGGCCAGTTGCTTGGTCGCCATGGAAGCAGCGATCTTGAACGCCATCTCGTTGGAGTCGACGTCGTGGTAGGAACCATCGAACACGGTAGCCTTCAGGCCGATCAGCGGATAGCCGGCAACGACGCCGTTCTTCATCTGCTCTTCGATACCCTTCTGGATCGCAGGGATGTATTCCTTCGGAACCACACCGCCAACGACTTCGTTGGTGAAGACCAGACCTTCGGTGATGTTGCCCTTGTCGTCCACGTCCGGAGTCGAGAAGCGAATCCAGCAGTGACCGAACTGACCGCGACCACCGGACTGACGAACGAACTTGCCTTCGATCTCGACAGCGTCCTTGGTGATGGTTTCACGGTAGGAAACCTGCGGCTTACCGATGTTGGCTTCTACGTTGAACTCGCGCTTCATGCGGTCAACGAGAATGTCCAGGTGCAGCTCACCCATACCGGAGATGATGGTCTGACCGGTCTCTTCGTCGGTCTTGACGCGGAACGAAGGGTCTTCCTGGGCCAGTTTGCCCAGAGCGATACCCATCTTCTCCTGGTCAGCCTTGGTCTTCGGCTCTACAGCAACCGAAATCACAGGCTCTGGGAAGTCCATACGCTCGAGGATGATTGGCTTCTCGATGTCGCACAGGGTGTCACCAGTGGTCACATCCTTCATACCGATCAGGGCCGCGATGTCACCAGCGCGTACTTCCTTGATCTCTTCACGTTGGTTCGCGTGCATCTGCACCATACGACCAACGCGCTCTTTCTTGCCCTTGACCGAGTTGATCACGGAGTCACCGGAGCTCAGGAAGCCCGAGTAGACGCGCACGAAAGTCAGAGTACCCACGAATGGGTCGGTAGCGATCTTGAACGCCAGAGCCGAGAACGGCTCGTTGTCATCTGCATGACGCTCGTCGTGGATCTCGTTGTCATCAGTGCTGTCCGGATGGACACCCTGAATCGCAGCGATCTCGGTTGGAGCAGGCAAGAAGTCGATGACCGCGTCGAGAACCAGAGGAACGCCCTTGTTCTTGAAGGAAGAACCGCAAACCGCAGGAACGATTTCACCAGCCAGGGTGCGCGCACGCAGACCAGCCTTGATCTCTTCCGCAGTCAGTTCACCTTCTTCAAGGTACTTGTTCATCAGCTCTTCGCTGGACTCGGCAGCCGCTTCAACCATGTTGGAGCGCCACTCTTCGGCAGCAGCAACCAGCTCGGCAGGAATTTCTTCCTCGCGATAGGTGGTGCCTTTGTCGTCTTCGTTCCAGTAGATGGCCTTCATCTTGATCAGGTCGACCTGACCAGCGAAGTTTTCTTCCGAACCGATGGCGATCTGGATCGGAACCGGGGTGTGACCCAGACGGTTCTTGATCTGACCGACAACGCGCATGAAGTCAGCGCCAGCACGGTCCATCTTGTTCACGTAGACGATACGTGGAACGTTGTACTTGTTCGCCTGACGCCATACGGTTTCAGACTGAGGCTCGACACCGGAGGTGCCGCAGAACACAACGACCGCGCCGTCGAGTACGCGCAGCGAACGCTCAACTTCAATGGTGAAGTCAACGTGGCCGGGGGTATCGATGACGTTTACGCGGTAGTTGTCGTACTGACCACGAGAACCTTTCCAGAAGGTGGTGATGGCAGCGGAGGTAATGGTGATACCCCGCTCCTGCTCTTGCACCATCCAGTCGGTGGTCGCGGCGCCGTCGTGAACTTCGCCGATCTTGTGGCTCAGGCCTGTGTAGTACAGGATCCGCTCGGTAGTGGTGGTCTTGCCCGCGTCAACGTGAGCACAGATACCAATGTTACGGTAGCGGTTGATTGCAGTAGTACGAGCCATAAAGCCCTCGCAAAAAGATTGAAGCCGAAATTAGAAGCGGTAGTGCGAGAAAGCCTTGTTGGCTTCGGCCATACGGTGAACGTCTTCACGCTTCTTCACAGCAGCACCTTTGCCTTCGGCAGCATCCAGCAGCTCGCCAGCCAGGCGCAGCGCCATGGACTTCTCGCCGCGCTTGCGGGCGAAGTCTACCAGCCAGCGCATTGCCAGCGCGTTACGGCGGGACGGACGAACTTCGACAGGAACCTGGTAGGTCGCACCACCAACACGGCGCGACTTCACTTCGACCAGCGGAGCGATGGCGTCGAGAGCTTTCTCGAAGATTTCCAGGGGGTCGCTGTTCTTGCGTTCTTTAACCTTGTCCAGCGCGCCATAAACGATACGCTCGGCAACGGCTTTCTTGCCGCTTTCCATCACGTGGTTCATGAACTTCGCCAGGATTTGGCTTCCGTATTTCGGATCGTCAAGGATCTCGCGTTTTGCTGCTACGCGTCTTCTTGGCATGGATAAGCCCTCAAACGGTCTTCAGGTTAGCCCGGGACAAGCATTCCGGAGGAATTTGCCCGACCTTACTCTTATCGACTCAAAAAAATAGAAAAAAGCAAATTCAGTCAGAAGCGAAAGCCAATCAGGCCTTCTTAGGCTTCTTGGTACCGTATTTCGAACGGCCCTGGTTACGACCCTTGACGCCGGAAGTATCCAGAGAACCGCGAACGGTGTGGTAACGAACACCTGGCAAGTCTTTTACACGACCGCCACGGATCAGAACCACGCTGTGCTCTTGCAGGTTGTGGCCTTCACCACCGATGTACGAGGAAACCTCGAAACCGTTGGTCAGACGCACACGGCATACTTTACGCAGTGCCGAGTTAGGTTTTTTCGGCGTAGTGGTGTACACGCGAGTGCACACGCCACGACGTTGCGGGCAGTTCTGCAGCGCAGGAACGTCGGATTTCTCGACGATACGCTTGCGCGGCTGACGTACCAGCTGGTTGATAGTTGCCATCTACTAGCTCCACTGTTGACTTGCAGACGCTATTGCCTGCAAGAAAGCAAATGACAGGGCGTTAGGCCCTGCCAAATTTAGGGGTACAAGAGTCTAAAGAGGATCCCGCCCCCAGTCAAGGCAGGCACCCGCCCTCTTCGCTAGACGACCGACGCCTGACGGCATCGATCATCGAGCAAGAGCGGGGCCAGCCCTTAGTTACCGCTGGAGTTCAACGCCTCGGTCAGAGCGGCCTCGACTTCGCTTGCGCTGACGCGCAGTGGCTTGTCGATGTCACGGCGACGCTTACGCTCGCTGTGATAGGCCAGACCGGTACCTGCCGGGATCAGGCGACCCACGACAACGTTCTCCTTCAGGCCGCGCAGGTAATCGCGCTTGCCGGTGACGGCCGCTTCGGTCAGAACGCGGGTGGTCTCCTGGAAGGAGGCCGCGGAAATGAACGACTCGGTCGACAGCGAGGCCTTGGTGATACCCAGCAGCACGCGAGTGAACTTGGCAATGAACTTGTCATCGGCCGCCAGACGCTCGTTCTCACCCAGTACCTGGGTCAGCTCGACCTGGTCACCTTTGATGAAGCTCGAGTCGCCGGCTTCGCTCACTTCGACTTTACGCAGCATCTGACGCAGGATGGTCTCGATGTGCTTGTCGTTGATCTTCACGCCCTGCAGACGGTAAACGTCCTGGATCTCGTTGACGATGTACTTGGCCAGCGCGCTGACGCCCAGCAGCCGCAGGATGTCGTGCGGATCGCTAGGACCGTCGGAGATCACTTCGCCGCGGTTGACCTGTTCACCCTCGAACACGTTGAGGTGACGCCATTTCGGAATCAGCTCTTCGTATGGCTCGCTGCCATCGACCGGGGTGATGACCAGGCGACGCTTGCCTTTGGTTTCCTTGCCGAACGCGATGGTGCCGCTGACTTCCGCCAGGATCGACGCTTCTTTCGGACGACGCGCTTCGAACAGGTCGGCAACGCGAGGCAGACCACCGGTGATGTCACGGGTCTTCGACGTTTCTTGCGGAATACGCGCGATAACGTCACCGATCGCGATCTGTGCACCGTCAGCCACGTTGACCAGAGCGTTGGCCGGCAGGAAGTACTGGGCAGGTACGTCGGTACCCGGCAGCATCAGGTCCTTGCCGTCGAGGCCAACCATCTTCACGGCAGGACGGATGTCCTTGCCAGCCGCCGGACGGTCTTTCACGTCCAGGACTTCGATGATGGTCATACCGGTCAGTTCGTCGGTCTGACGCTTGATGGTAATGCCTTCTTCCATGCCCACGTAGGTCACGGTACCTTTCATTTCGGTAACGATCGGGTGGGTGTGCGGGTCCCACTTGGCCACGATGGAGCCAGCGTCGACCTTGTCGCCTTCCTTCACCGAGATCACCGCACCGTAAGGCAGCTTGTAGCGCTCGCGCTCACGACCGAACTCGTCGGCGATGGCCAGCTCACCGGAACGGGAAACCGCTACCAGGTGACCATCCACACGCTCTACGTGCTTCAGGTTATGCAGACGCACGGTACCGCCGTTCTTCACTTGTACGCTGTCGGCCGCCGAGGTCCGGCTGGCCGCACCACCGATGTGGAAGGTACGCATGGTCAGCTGGGTACCCGGCTCACCGATGGACTGGGCAGCGATAACGCCGACCGCTTCACCGATGTTCACCAGGTGGCCGCGCGCCAGGTCACGACCGTAGCACTTGGCGCAGATGCCGAAACGGGTTTCGCAGCTGATCGGCGAGCGCACGACCACTTCGTCGATACTGTTCAGCTCGATGAACTCGACCCACTTCTCGTCGACCAGGGTGCCGGCCGGAACGATGACGTCCTCGGTGCCAGGCTTGAACACGTCGCGAGCGATCACACGACCCAGTACGCGCTCACCCAGCGGCTCGACCACGTCGCCGCCTTCAATGTGCGGCGTCATGACCAGGCCCTGCTCGGTACCACAGTCGACTTCGGTCACGACCAGGTCCTGCGCCACGTCGACCAGACGACGGGTCAGGTAACCGGAGTTCGCGGTCTTCAGTGCGGTATCCGCCAGACCTTTACGAGCACCGTGAGTCGAGATGAAGTACTGGAGTACGCTCAGACCTTCACGGAAGTTCGCAGTGATCGGCGTCTCGATGATGGAGCCGTCCGGCTTGGCCATCAGACCACGCATACCGGCCAGCTGACGGATCTGGGCTGCGGAACCCCGCGCACCGGAGTCGGCCATCATGTACATCGAGTTGAACGATTCCTGCTCGACCTCGGCGCCGGTGCGATCGATCACCTTCTCTTTCGAGAGGTTGGACATCATCGCCTTGGACACTTCGTCGTTGGCCTTCGACCACAGATCGATGACCTTGTTGTACTTCTCGCCCTGAGTTACCAGGCCGGAGGCGTACTGGCTTTCGATTTCCTTCACTTCGGTGGTGGCGGCATCGATGATGCGCGCTTTCTCATCCGGAATGACGAAGTCGTTCACGCCGATGGACACGCCGGAAATCGTCGAGTAGGCGAAACCGGTGTACATCAGCTGGTCAGCGAAGATAACGGTGTCCTTCAGACCCACCACGCGATAGCACTGGTTGATCAGCTTGGAGATCGCCTTCTTCTTCATCGGCTGGTTGACCACGTCGAACGACAGGCCGGCCGGTACAACCTGGAACAGCAGCGCACGGCCGACGGTGGTGTCGACGATACGAGTGTTCTTCACGCTGTTGCCGTCACGATCGTTCACGGTCTCGTTGATACGGACCTTGATCTTGGCGTGCAGGGCAGCCTCGCCGGCGCGGAATACGCGGTCGACTTCCTGCAGGTCGGCGAACACGCGACCTTCGCCCTTGGCGTTGATGGCCTCGCGGGTCATGTAGTACAGACCCAGTACCACGTCCTGGGAAGGAACGATGATCGGATCACCGCTCGCTGGCGACAGGATGTTGTTGGTCGACATCATCAGCGCACGGGCTTCGAGCTGGGCTTCCAGGGTCAGCGGTACGTGCACCGCCATCTGGTCACCGTCGAAGTCGGCGTTATAGGCCGCACACACCAATGGGTGCAGCTGGATGGCCTTACCTTCGATCAGCACGGGCTCGAACGCCTGGATACCCAGACGGTGCAGAGTAGGTGCACGGTTGAGCAGCACGGGGTGTTCGCGGATCACTTCGGCGAGAACGTCCCAGACCTCTGGCAGTTCGCGCTCGACCATTTTCTTGGCCGCCTTGATGGTGGTGGCCAGGCCGCGCATTTCCAGCTTGCCGAAGATGAACGGCTTGAACAGCTCCAGAGCCATCTTCTTGGGCAGACCGCACTGATGCAGGCGCAGGGTCGGACCTACGGTAATAACCGAACGGCCGGAGTAGTCAACACGCTTACCGAGCAGGTTCTGACGGAAACGACCCTGCTTACCCTTGATCATGTCAGCCAGGGATTTCAGAGGACGCTTGTTGGAACCGGTGATGGCACGACCGCGACGACCGTTGTCGAGCAGGGCGTCGACCGCTTCCTGCAGCATGCGCTTTTCGTTGCGCACGATGATGTCAGGAGCCGACAGGTCCAGCAGACGCTTCAGACGGTTGTTACGGTTGATGACGCGACGATACAGATCGTTGAGATCGGAAGTCGCGAAGCGGCCGCCGTCCAGAGGAACCAGTGGACGCAGATCTGGCGGCAGAACCGGCAGAACGGTCAACACCATCCACTCAGGCAGGTTGCCGGAGCCCTGGAAGGCTTCCATCAGCTTCAGACGCTTGGACAGCTTCTTGATCTTGGTTTCCGAGTTGGTCTGCGGAATCTCTTCGCGCAGGCGACCGATCTCGTGCTCCAGGTCAATGGCGTGCAGCAGCTCGCGGACAGCCTCGGCACCCATGCGGGCGTCGAAGTCGTCACCGAACTCTTCGAGGGCTTCGAAGTACTGCTCGTCGTTCAGCAGTTGGCCTTTTTCCAGGGTGGTCATGCCCGGGTCGATCACTACGTAGCTCTCGAAGTAGAGCACGCGCTCGATGTCACGCAGGGTCATGTCCATCAGCAGGCCGATACGGGACGGCAGCGACTTCAGGAACCAGATGTGGGCAACTGGAGAGGCCAGTTCGATGTGCGCCATGCGCTCACGACGGACCTTGGCCAGGGCAACTTCAACGCCGCACTTCTCGCAGATCACGCCGCGATGCTTGAGGCGCTTGTACTTGCCGCACAGGCACTCGTAATCCTTGACCGGGCCAAAGATCTTGGCGCAGAACAGGCCGTCACGCTCAGGCTTGAACGTACGGTAGTTGATGGTCTCCGGCTTCTTAACTTCACCGAACGACCACGAACGGATCATCTCAGGCGACGCCAGTCCGATGCGGATAGCGTCGAACTCTTCGACTTGACCCTGGTTTTTCAACAGATTCAGTAGGTCTTTCAAGGCCTTTCCTCCTGGCGGAGCAAGGAGCAGGCAGTACCGCCCTGCTCCCATTCACGTCACGTGTTATTCGGTTTCCAGATCGATATCGATACCGAGAGAACGGATCTCTTTGATCAACACGTTGAAGGACTCGGGCATGCCCGGCTCCATACGGTGATCGCCATCCACGATGTTCTTGTACATCTTGGTACGGCCGTTCACGTCGTCCGACTTCACTGTGAGCATTTCCTGCAGAGTGTAAGCCGCGCCGTATGCTTCCAGCGCCCAGACTTCCATCTCCCCGAAACGCTGACCACCGAACTGCGCCTTACCACCCAGCGGCTGCTGGGTAACCAGGCTGTAGGAACCCGTGGAACGCGCGTGCATCTTGTCGTCCACCAGGTGGTTCAGTTTCAGCATGTACATGTAGCCAACGGTGACAGCGCGCTCGAACTTGTTGCCGGTACGGCCATCGAACAGCTGCATCTGACCGCTGTCAGGCATGTCTGCCAGACGCAGCATCGCCTTGATCTCACGCTCTTTGGCACCGTCGAATACCGGGGTGGCCATAGGAACGCCGTTGCGCAGGTTCTTCGCCAGATCCAGGATCTCCTGATCGGAGAAGCTGTCGAGGTTTTCCTGGCGACCACCGATCTCGTTGTAGATCTCGGCCAGGAACTTGCGCAGCTCGATGACCTTGCGCTGCTCTTCGAGCATGCGGTTGATCTTCTCGCCCAGGCCCTTGGCCGCGAGGCCCAGGTGGGTTTCGAGGATCTGACCGACGTTCATACGCGAAGGTACGCCCAACGGGTTCAGTACGATGTCCACCGGAGTACCGTTGGCGTCGTGCGGCATGTCTTCGACCGGCATGATCACCGAGACCACACCCTTGTTACCGTGACGACCGGCCATCTTGTCGCCCGGCTGGATGCGACGGCGGATAGCCAGGTAGACCTTGACGATCTTCAGTACGCCTGGAGCCAGGTCATCGCCTTGCTGCAGCTTGCGCTTCTTGTCTTCGAACTTGTCGTCCAGCAGACGACGACGGTCGACGATGTAGGCCTGGGCTTTTTCCAGCTGTTCGTTCAGCGCGTCTTCGGTCATGCGCAGTTTGAACCACTGACCATGCTCCAGACCGTTGAGGATCTCGTCGGTGATTTCCTGGCCTTTCTTCAGGCCGGCACCACCTTCCACGGTACGACCCACCAGGGCGGAACGCAGACGCTCGAAGGTCGCGCCTTCGACAATGCGGAACTCTTCGTTGAGGTCCTTGCGGATCTCGTCCAGCTGCGCCTTCTCGATGGACAGCGCGCGGGAGTCACGCTCTACGCCGTCACGGGTGAACACCTGGACGTCGATGACTGTGCCCTTGGTACCGGTTGGTACGCGCAGCGAGGTGTCTTTGACGTCGCTGGCCTTCTCACCGAAGATCGCGCGCAGCAGTTTCTCTTCCGGAGTCAGCTGGGTTTCGCCTTTTGGCGTGACCTTGCCGACCAGGATGTCGCCAGCGGCCACTTCGGCACCGACGTAGACGATACCGGCTTCGTCCAGCTTGTTCAGCGCAGCCTCACCCACGTTCGGGATGTCCGCGGTGATTTCTTCTGGGCCAAGCTTGGTGTCACGCGCCACACAGGTCAGTTCCTGAATGTGGATGGTGGTGAAGCGGTCTTCCTGAACCACACGCTCGGACAGGCAGATGGAGTCTTCGAAGTTGAAGCCGTTCCACGCCATGAACGCGATGCGCATGTTCTGACCCAGAGCCAGTTCACCCATGTCGGTGGACGGGCCGTCGGCCATGATGTCGCCACGCTGAACCACATCACCGCGGTTCACCAGCGGACGCTGGTTGATGCAGGTGTTCTGGTTCGAACGGGTGTACTTGGTCAGGTTGTAGATATCCACACCGGCTTCGCCGGTCTCGACTTCGTCGTCGGCCACGCGGACCACGATACGGCTGGCATCCACGGAATCGATCACGCCGCCACGACGCGCCACGACGCAAACGCCGGAGTCGCGGGCCACGTTACGCTCCATACCGGTACCCACCAGCGGCTTGTCGGCACGCAGGGTTGGAACGGCTTGACGCTGCATGTTCGAACCCATCAACGCACGGTTGGCGTCGTCGTGCTCGAGGAACGGAATCAGCGAGGCTGCAACCGAGACAACCTGCTTGGGCGAGACGTCCATCAGGGTGACGTCGGCAGGTGCCTTGACGGTGAATTCGTTCAGGTGACGAACGGCAACCAGCTCGTCGATCAGCTCCTGCTTCTCGTTCATCGTGGCCGAAGCCTGGGCGATGACGTGGTCGGCTTCTTCGATCGCCGACAGGAACACGATCTCGTCGGTGACCAGGCCATCTTTCACCACGCGGTACGGGCTTTCCAGGAAGCCGTACTGGTTGGTGCGGGCATAAGCCGCCAGGGAGTTGATCAGACCGATGTTCGGACCTTCAGGGGTCTCGATCGGGCACACACGGCCGTAGTGGGTCGGGTGTACGTCACGGACTTCGAAGCCGGCGCGTTCACGAGTCAGACCACCTGGGCCGAGAGCGGAGACACGGCGCTTGTGGGTGATCTCGGACAGCGGGTTGTTCTGGTCCATGAACTGCGACAGCTGGCTGGAACCGAAGAACTCCTTCACCGCCGCCGCGACCGGCTTGGCGTTGATCAGGTCCTGAGGCATCAGGCCTTCGCTTTCGGCCATCGACAGACGTTCCTTGACCGCACGCTCGACGCGCACCAGGCCAACACGGAACTGGTTCTCGGCCATCTCGCCAACGCAACGCACGCGACGGTTACCCAGGTGGTCGATGTCATCGACGATACCTTTGCCGTTACGGATGTCGACCAGGGTCTTGAGAACCTCGACGATGTCTTCCTTGCACAGCACACCCGAACCTTCGATTTCGGTGCGACCGATACGACGGTTGAACTTCATGCGGCCGACGGCAGACAGGTCGTAGCGCTCGGCACTGAAGAAGAGGTTGTTGAACAGGGTCTCGGCGGCATCCTTGGTTGGCGGCTCGCCAGGACGCATCATGCGGTAGATCTCGACCAGAGCTTCCAGTTGGTTGCTGGTGGAGTCGATCTTCAGCGTGTCGGAGATGAACGGACCGCAGTCGATGTCGTTGGTGTACAGGGTCTCGATGCGAACCACCTGGGCCTTGGCGATCTTGGCCAGCAGGTCGGTGGTCAGCTCGGTGTTGCACTCGGCGATGATCTCGCCGGTAGCCGGATGCACGATGACCTTGGCGGTGGTGCGACCCAGAACGTATTCCAGGGGCACTTCCAGCTCTTTGATACCGGCTTTTTCCAGCTGGTTGATGTGACGGGCAGTGATACGGCGACCCTGCTCGACAATAACCTTGCCGCTCTCGTCCTTGATGTCCAGGACGGCGACTTCACCACGCAGACGCTGAGGCACCAGCTCCAGGCTCAGGCCTTGCTCGCGCACATGGAATACGTTGGTGGTGTAGAAGGCATCCAGCACCTGTTCGGTGGTGTAGCCGAGCGCGCGCAGCAGTACGGACGCCGGCAATTTGCGGCGACGGTCGATACGCACGAATACGCAGTCCTTCGGGTCGAACTCGAAGTCCAGCCAGGAACCGCGGTATGGAATGATGCGAGCGGAGTACAGCAGCTTGCCGGAGCTGTGAGTCTTGCCACGGTCGTGGTCGAAGAACACACCAGGCGAACGGTGCAGCTGGGACACGATTACACGCTCGGTACCGTTGATGACGAAGGTACCGTTTTCAGTCATCAGGGGAATTTCACCCATGTAGACTTCTTGCTCTTTGATGTCCTTGATCGCTTTGTTCGACGATTCTTTGTCGAAAATGATCAGACGAACCTTGACCCGCAGCGGTACGGCGTAAGTCACGCCACGCAGCACGCACTCCTTGACATCAAATGCCGGTTCGCCCAAGCGATAACCTACGTACTCCAGGGCAGCATTGCCGGAGTAGCTGATGATCGGGAAAACGGATTTGAAGGCTGCATGCAGACCGACGTCGCGGAACTGATCTTTGGTCGCTCCCGCCTGCAGGAATTCACGATACGAATCCAGCTGGATGGCCAGGAGATACGGCACATCCATTACGTCCGGCAACTTGCTAAAGTCCTTGCGGATACGTTTTTTCTCAGTGTATGAGTAAGCCATCAGCGTTCCCCAGCTTGGTCACCTGCCTGTTTGGCTCCTCCCGACGGAAGCAGCCAGAAAATCTGCAAACCTTCTTGGTTTGCGCCACCGTGTCGGTGGTACCTGCACGTTATAGAGGGCGGCCTTGCCACACGTCTATAACGGAAAAAGGCCGGTGGCAAAAGCCACCAGCCATCAGCCTTCTGCTCAACGCTTGGGCTGGACGCTCAAGGTCGATGCTTATTTCAGCTCGACTTTAGCGCCTGCTTCTTCCAGAGCAGCCTTGGCCTTGTCGGCGGTGGCTTTGTCAACGCCTTCCAGAACGGTAGCTGGAGCGCCGTCAACGGCAGCCTTGGCTTCTTTCAGGCCCAGACCGGTCAGTTCACGAACGGCCTTGATCACGTTCACTTTCTTGTCGCCGGCTTCAGCCAGAACAACGTTGAACTCGGTCTGCTCTTCAACAGCAGCAGCAGCGCCAGCAGCTGGACCAGCAGCAACGGCGGCAGCAGCGGTAACACCGAACTTCTCTTCGAAGGCCTTGATCAGTTCTACGACTTGCAGAACGGACATCTCGGCAACGGCGTTAAGGATATCTTCTTGAGAGATGGACATGACTCAAATTTCCTGAATTGGGGGACGGCCTACGCGACCATCGAAATAAACAAAAACGCGTGAGAAGAGCTTTCAGCCTCAGGCTGCAGCCGCTTCCTTCTGGTCGCGAATGGCCGCCAGAGTACGAGCCAGCTTGCTGGTAGCGCCTTGAATAACGCTCATCAGCTGTGCAATGGCTTCGTCGCGGGTCGGCAGGCTTGCCAGTACGTCGATCTGATTAGCTGCGAGGAACTTGCCCTCGAACGCAGCTGCCTTGATCTCGAACTTGTCCTGACCTTTGGCGAATTCCTTGAACAGACGGGCAGCAGCGCCCGGGTGCTCGTTGGAGAACGCGATCAAGGTCGGGCCGGTGAACGCATCGTTGAGGACACTGTATTCAGTGTCAGCAACAGCGCGCTTGAGCAGGGTGTTACGTACGACACGTACGTAAACGCCAGCTTCACGAGCCTCTTTACGGAGTCCGGTCATAGCGCCTACTGTCACACCACGGGCATCAGCCACGACAGCGGACAGAGCAGCTTTGGCAGCCTCGTTGACTTCAGCGACGATGGCCTTCTTGTCTTCGAGTTTAATTGCCACGGGTTTAACTCCTGCTTGTTACCGTTTCATCCAGCCGAAGCCGGATGTCGTTTTGGTGTCTGATTCGGTAAGGAACCGGGAGCACCATCTGCGTAGGCTTGTGGTTTAAGACTTGCGTCGCCTACGGTCTTGGACAGCCCCCGCCAGGCAGGGACCCCAATCATGTGGATGGCGCGGCGTACCGCGCCATCGCGTGTTACGCGTCCAGCGAGCTCTGATCGATGACCAGACCTGGGCCCATGGTGGTGCTCAGGGTTACGCGCTTGACGTAGATACCTTTCGAAGAAGCTGGCTTGATACGCTTCAGATCAGCGATCAGGGCTTCAACGTTTTCCTTCAGCTTGACGGCGTCGAAGCCGACCTTGCCAACGGAGGTGTGGATGATGCCGTTCTTGTCGGTACGGTAGCGAACCTGACCGGCCTTGGCGTTCTTGACGGCGCCAGCCACGTCTGGAGTTACGGTACCTACTTTCGGGTTAGGCATCAGGCCGCGAGGACCCAGAACCTGACCCAGCTGACCCACAACACGCATGGCGTCAGGGGAAGCGATGACTACGTCGTAGTTCAGGTCGCCGGCTTTCATTTCTGCAGCCAGATCGTCCATACCTACGCGGTCGGCACCGGCAGCCAGAGCAGCTTCAGCAGCCGGGCCCTGGGTGAACACGGCTACGCGAACGGTCTTACCGGTGCCGTGAGGCAGAACGGTAGCGCTACGTACGACCTGGTCGGATTTACGAGGATCGACGCCCAGGTTAACGGCAACGTCGAAAGACTCGTTGAACTTGACGGTCGACAGTTCGGCCAGCAGGGAAGCGGCGTCAACGAAGTTGTAGACCTTGCCAGCTTCGAGCTTGCTGGCGATTGCCTTTTGACGCTTGGTCAACTTAGCCATTACACACCCTCCACGTTAAGGCCCATGCTGCGAGCGGAACCGGCGATGGTACGCACGGCCGCATCGAGGTCAGCAGCAGTCAGATCAGCGCTCTTGGTCTTGGCGATCTCTTCCAGCTGTGCACGGGTAACGGTGCCAACCTTAACGGTGTTAGGACGAGCCGAACCGCTGGTCAGGCCTGCTGCTTTTTTCAGCAGAACCGAAGCAGGGGTGCTCTTGGTTTCGAAGGTGAAGCTACGGTCGCTGTAGACGGTGATGATCACTGGAGTCGGCAGACCTGGCTCAAGACCCTGAGTACGGGCGTTGAACGCTTTGCAGAATTCCATGATGTTTACACCGTGCTGACCCAGAGCAGGACCAACGGGTGGGCTAGGGTTAGCCTGACCGGCTTTCACTTGCAGCTTGATGTACGCAGAGATTTTCTTGGCCATGAGGCACTCCAGTTACGGGTTCGAACGCCAATGAAGGCTCCCCGGTTGTTACGCATATATCCCAGTGACGAAAAAACCCCACAGCCTTCGGCTGCGGGGTGGGGGATTCCAGTTCGATCAGACCTTCTCGACCTGACTGAACTCCAGCTCTACCGGGGTAGAGCGACCGAAAATGAGCACGGCAACCTGAATGCGGCTCTTTTCGTAGTTAACCTCTTCGACCGAACCGTTGAAGTCGGCGAACGGACCGTCGGTAACGCGGACCACTTCGCCCGGCTCGAACAAGGTCTTCGGCTTGGGCTTGTCGCTGCCATCGGCAACGCGACGCAGGATGGCCTCAGCCTCCTTGTCAGTGATGGGTGCCGGCTTGTCGGCAGTACCACCAATGAAACCCATGACGCGCGGGGTATCCTTGACCAAGTGCCAGGTCCCCTCGTTCATTTCCATCTGGACAAGCACATAGCCAGGGAAGAACTTACGCTCGCTCTTGCGCTTCTGGCCGTTGCGCATCTCTACCACTTCTTCAGTGGGGACCAGAATTTCGCCGAAGCCATCTTCCATGCCTGCCAGCTTTACGCGCTCGATCAGCGAGCGCATGACATGCTTCTCGTAACCCGAGTAAGCATGAACGACGTACCAACGCTTAGCCACGAGACACCCTTAGCCAACTATCAAGGAAACAAGCCAACCGAGCAGGGAATCGAGCCCCCACAACAGCAGCGCCATAACCAGAACCACAACCACGACGATCAGCGTAGTCTGGCCAGTCTCCTGGCGCGTAGGCCATACGACTTTACGGATCTCTGCACGCGCTTCCTTTGCGAGAGTAAAGAAAGCCTTGCCCTTGCCGGTCTGGAGCGCAATGAAGGCTGCAGCAGCACCGATCACGAGGAGAGCAAGAACGCGGTACAGGATCGGCTGGGCCGAGTAATACTGATTACCGACAACACCCACGACCACCAGAACGACTACCAGGAGCCACTTCAGCAGGTCAAAGCGAGAGTCTGATGCTTCAGCCTTGGGATTCATCTACGGAGATCCTGTGAAAAGAAAGCCAGATATCGAGAGAATCTGGCAGGTCAGGAGGGAATCGAACCCCCAACCTACGGTTTTGGAGACCGTCGCTCTGCCAATTGAGCTACTGACCTAAAAGCAAAATCAGGTCGACCATTATGCTGACCCGACTAGATTTTTTCAACACCCTTTTTGAGAACCGACCAACATGGCTGCTGGCACACCCAAAAGAAGGCTCAAGCGAAACGCACAAGGCGCACTTCACCGCTTAAAACAAAGGCAGATATTTGCATATCTGCCTCTGATAATGGAGCTCTTGAGCGGATTTGAACCGCTGACCTCACCCTTACCAAGGGTGTGCTCTACCAACTGAGCTACAAGAGCGAAACTTTTAGCATGAACCAGAAACCTGGAGCGGGTAGCGGGAATCGAACCCGCATCATCAGCTTGGAAGGCTGAGGTTCTACCACTAAACTATACCCGCGCAATCAAGCAGTTCGCGCTGAATCTGGTGGAGGGGGAAGGATTCGAACCTTCGAAGTCGTAGACGTCAGATTTACAGTCTGATCCCTTTGGCCGCTCGGGAACCCCTCCTGAGCTGTGGCGGCATTATCAATCTCTGCCACCCTCTTGTCAACCATTTTCTCAATTAAATCTTGAGGTTACATGCGTTGACTCATTTTGCTTCTCAACTTTGTTTACACATCGCTGCGAAGCGGGCGCCATTCTATGCAAACTAATCCAGGTCTGCAACCCCTTCGCAAGAAATAACGCGATTTTTTAACTGGGCGAAATCATGCGTCAATTGCCCTAGTAACTCCTCCCCCACCAACCGCCGACTTTCAGGATTGATCTGTACCCAATAGACATTTCCCCCTGCAGACTGCTGCACGTGATATTGCGCACGGATATCCAGGCTTGTCAGGCGCTGCTCCAGCGCCTTTATGTCGTCAGCCTTCGTAAAGCCTCCGAGATACTGACACTCCGGCTTGGGTTCCCGGGCACCACCCACACCCGACTCACTGAGCAGGCGAATGTCCTGCTGCCCCGAACGGGCCATGGACAGCGGAATGACCTCCTTGGCACGCAGCGGCGCCTCCTGCTGGTGCCACAGGTAATAGAAGATGTTCAGCATCAACAGCAGAAGAAATAGCCAGCGCATGAAAACCTCAGCGTAACGGGCAGGCCAGGGCGAGACCGACAAAGACCAGGTCTGGAATCACTCTGGCCCCTGGAATGACATCATCCACCAAAACAGCATCACCACCGGTGACGAATACATCGAAATCATCCCCCCAGTACTGGCGGGCAATCTCAAGCTGAGACAGCACGAAACCCCGCAGCATCAGCGAGCAACCGCGCTCCACCGCTTCAGCAGTGGAGTGACCAGGCGCCAGGCTCTCCAGCGCTTGCATGGCCGCCTCGTCGTCGTAACGAATACGCCGGGTGTGGGTACGCAGCTGATTGCGCATCAGGGGCATGCCTGGGCAGATGAACCCCCCCAGATGCAGCCCTTGATGGTCAACGAAGTCAGAGGTCACGGCTGTGCCCAGATCGATCACCAGGCAAGCCCGCGAAGAGAGCTGGTACCCCGCAACCAGTGCCAGCCAGCGATCCAGCCCCAGCCGCCGGTAATCCTCGTAGCCATTCTTCACACCAGCCAGCTCCTCGGCAGGCTCTGCACGCACAGGAGCAAGCGAAAACCTCTGGGCCAGCAGATTTACCAGCCTGTCAGTCTCCTCGACAGTACGCACGCTCACCAGACGGCAGTGAGCCAGCTCAAGCCCGACAAGCGACTGGAGGCGCTCCACGAGCGCGTCATCGGAGTCAACCACGCCTCCCGCACGGATTGCGTCATTATCCTTTTCCGTGACACGCCACTTGATGAAGCTATTGCCACAATCGAGTTCAAGAATCATCACGCAACCTCAGGCTGAGCTCACCACCGCTGAAACTTTTTTCCACACCATTTACCTCCAGCCGCAAGGCCCCCAGAGCGTCGATGCCCAGCACAACCCCCTCTATGCGTTCTACACCAGACAATAGCGAGACCTCCCGGCCCTGCCAGAGGTGATTGCGCTCCCATTCATCCTGAAAAGCTGAGAAGCCATCCCGCTGGTGACGCGCCAAATGCATCTGCAGGCGCTCAGCCAAGCGTCCGGCCAGCACGTTCCGATCAGACAGGCGCCCCGTCTCCAGGCGTACAGAAGTCCAGGCCTGGTCAACCTCGGCAGCCTGCTGCATGTTGACATTGATGCCCACGCCGATGACGACGTGACAGACATCGGCAGGATCCCCCATCAGCTCCAGCAGGATACCAGCCAGCTTGCGTCGCCCAACAAGAATGTCGTTAGGCCACTTGAGGCCAGCGGCCGCTACGCCGGTCTCGCGAAGCACTTCCACGACCGCCAGGCCAACCAACAGGCTCAGCCCTTCGAGCTGGCGCATACCACCCTCTATGCGCAGCAGCACACTGAAATAGAGGTTCTCTGCGAAAGGACTTATCCACTGCCGCCCTCGACGCCCCCTTCCGGCAGTCTGCCGTTCGGCAACAACCAGGGCCGGAAGGGCGATATCGGAAGCAATCAGCCTAGCCGCCTCGGCATTCGTGGAGTCGACACTCTCAAGGGCAACTACAGACCATCCAGGAGGCGTGCCGGCTGCCTGGATCACAGCCACATCATGAAGGGAGAGCGCGTTGGCAAGCCGGTAACCGCGGCCCCGGACCTTGTGCACTTCGACACCCAGCTCCGCAACCATCTGCTGCAACTGCTTCCACACAGCGCTTCGACTGATCCCCAACTCCTCACCCAAAACCTCACCGGAGTGAAACTCGCCGTCGGCAAGGAGTTTTAGCAATGTGAGCATGAAGTTATCGCCTGGCAAAGAGGCACGCATGATAGCCACGCAGGCCAGCGATGCATAGAAACCCGGCCGCCTTTTTCCCGGCGCAAAAGCAAAACCCCTGACCGCAATGCGATCAGGGGTTTTGGTGTTTAATCTTGACGATGACCTACTCTCACATGGGGAAGCCCCACACTACCATCGGCGATGTGTCGTTTCACTGCTGAGTTCGGGATGGGATCAGGTGGTTCCAACACTCTATGGTCGTCAAGAAATTCGGTGGCCGGCGCGCCTTGCGGCGTTCCAGCAAATTCGGTTGTGAAACAAGCGGCAGTTTGTTTTCCAGCTTTCGGCTGTTGCGTCTTCACACACCGCCACTGCGGTGCAGATGGCTTGGGTGTTATATGGTCAAGCCTCACGGGCAATTAGTATGGGTTAGCTCAACGCCTCACAGCGCTTACACACCCCACCTATCAACGTCGTAGTCTTCGACGGCCCTTTAGGGGATTCAAGATCCCAGTGAGATCTCATCTTGAGGCGAGTTTCCCGCTTAGATGCTTTCAGCGGTTATCTCTTCCGAACATAGCTACCCGGCAGTGCCACTGGCGTGACAACCGGAACACCAGAGGTTCGTCCACTCCGGTCCTCTCGTACTAGGAGCAGCCCCTCTCAAATCTCAAACGTCCACGGCAGATAGGGACCGAACTGTCTCACGACGTTCTAAACCCAGCTCGCGTACCACTTTAAATGGCGAACAGCCATACCCTTGGGACCGGCTTCAGCCCCAGGATGTGATGAGCCGACATCGAGGTGCCAAACACCGCCGTCGATATGAACTCTTGGGCGGTATCAGCCTGTTATCCCCGGAGTACCTTTTATCCGTTGAGCGATGGCCCTTCCATACAGAACCACCGGATCACTAAGACCTACTTTCGTACCTGCTCGACGTGTGGGTCTCGCAGTCAAGCGCGCTTTTGCCTTTATACTCTGCGACCGATTTCCGACCGGTCTGAGCGCACCTTCGTACTCCTCCGTTACTCTTTGGGAGGAGACCGCCCCAGTCAAACTACCCACCATACACTGTCCTCGATCCGGATAACGGACCTGAGTTAGAACCTCAAAGTTGCCAGGGTGGTATTTCAAGGATGGCTCCACGCAGACTGGCGTCCACGCTTCACAGCCTCCCACCTATCCTACACAAGCAAGTTCAAAGTCCAGTGCAAAGCTATAGTAAAGGTTCACGGGGTCTTTCCGTCTAGCCGCGGATACACTGCATCTTCACAGCGATTTCAATTTCACTGAGTCTCGGGTGGAGACAGCGCCGCCATCGTTACGCCATTCGTGCAGGTCGGAACTTACCCGACAAGGAATTTCGCTACCTTAGGACCGTTATAGTTACGGCCGCCGTTTACCGGGGCTTCGATCAAGAGCTTCGCTTGCGCTAACCCCATCAATTAACCTTCCGGCACCGGGCAGGCGTCACACCCTATACGTCCACTTTCGTGTTTGCAGAGTGCTGTGTTTTTAATAAACAGTCGCAGCGGCCTGGTATCTTCGACCGGCATGGGCTTACGGAGCAAGTCCTTCACCCTCACCGGCGCACCTTCTCCCGAAGTTACGGTGCCATTTTGCCTAGTTCCTTCACCCGAGTTCTCTCAAGCGCCTTGGTATTCTCTACCTAACCACCTGTGTCGGTTTGGGGTACGGTTCCCGATTATCTGAAGCTTAGGAGCTTTTCCTGGAAGCATGGCATCAACCACTTCGCGTTCTAAGAACGCTCGTCATCAGCTCTCGGCCTTGGGATCCCGGATTTGCCTAAGATCCCAGCCTACCACCTTAAACCTGGACAACCAACGCCAGGCTGGCCTAGCCTTCTCCGTCCCTCCATCGCAATAACCGGAAGTACAGGAATATTAACCTGTTTTCCATCGACTACGCTTTTCAGCCTCGCCTTAGGGACCGACTAACCCTGCGTCGATTAACGTTGCGCAGGAAACCTTGGTCTTTCGGCGTGGGAGTTTTTCACTCCCATTGTCGTTACTCATGTCAGCATTCGCACTTCTGATACCTCCAGCAAGCTTCTCAACTCACCTTCACAGGCTTACAGAACGCTCCTCTACCGCGTCATCAAAGATGACACCCGTAGCTTCGGTGCATGGTTTGAGCCCCGTTACATCTTCCGCGCAGGCCGACTCGACTAGTGAGCTATTACGCTTTCTTTAAAGGGTGGCTGCTTCTAAGCCAACCTCCTAGCTGTCTAAGCCTTCCCACATCGTTTCCCACTTAACCATGACTTTGGGACCTTAGCTGACGGTCTGGGTTGTTTCCCTTTTCACGACGGACGTTAGCACCCGCCGTGTGTCTCCCACGCTCGGCACTTCCAGGTATTCGGAGTTTGCATCGGTTTGGTAAGTCGGGATGACCCCCTAGCCGAAACAGTGCTCTACCCCCTGGAGTGATACGTGAGGCGCTACCTAAATAGCTTTCGAGGAGAACCAGCTATCTCCGAGCTTGATTAGCCTTTCACTCCGATCCACAGGTCATCCGCTAACTTTTCAACGGTAGTCGGTTCGGTCCTCCAGTCAGTGTTACCTAACCTTCAACCTGCCCATGGATAGATCGCCCGGTTTCGGGTCTATACCCAGCGACTGATCGCCCTATTAAGACTCGCTTTCGCTACGCCTCCCCTATACGGTTAAGCTTGCCACTGAATATAAGTCGCTGACCCATTATACAAAAGGTACGCAGTCACCTAACAAAGTAGGCTCCCACTGCTTGTACGCATACGGTTTCAGGTTCTATTTCACTCCGCTCTCCGCGGTTCTTTTCGCCTTTCCCTCACGGTACTGGTTCACTATCGGTCAGTCAGTAGTATTTAGCCTTGGAGGATGGTCCCCCCATGTTCAGACAAGGTTTCTCGTGCCCCGTCCTACTCGATTTCATGGCCAAGAGATTTTCGCGTACGGGGCTATCACCCACTATGGCCGCACTTTCCAGAGCGTTCCGCTAATCTCAAAGCCACTTAAGGGCTGGTCCCCGTTCGCTCGCCACTACTAAGGGAATCTCGGTTGATTTCTATTCCTCAGGGTACTTAGATGTTTCAGTTCCCCTGGTTCGCCTCCTGCACCTATGTATTCAGTGCAGGATACTCAGCTTATGCTGAGTGGGTTCCCCCATTCAGAGATCTCCGGATCACAGTCTGTTTGCCGACTCCCCGAAGCTTATCGCAGGCTACCACGTCTTTCATCGCCTCTGACTGCCAAGGCATCCACCGTATGCGCTTCTTCACTTGACCATATAACCCCAAGCTATCTGGTTATACTGTGAAGACGACATTCGCCGAAAGCTTGAAAAAACAAACTTTCTTTGCCTTAGCCTATGGTCCACCAGTGAAAGTGGTCCACAGTCTAAATCTTGTTTCACATCCGAATTTTTAAAGAACGATCTGGTAAAAACCAGAAATCAAGGTTCGTCTCGCGAACATTCATTTCTGCTTTCTAAGCAGTAAACGACAACCAGAATATGGTGGAGCCAAGCGGGATCGAACCGCTGACCTCCTGCGTGCAAGGCAGGCGCTCTCCCAGCTGAGCTATGGCCCCAGGGAACTGGTAGGTCTGGGCAGATTTGAACTGCCGACCTCACCCTTATCAGGGGTGCGCTCTAACCAACTGAGCTACAGACCTATATGCAGGCTGCTATCGTCTTCGACAAGGAATCAAGCAATTCGTGTGGGAACTTACGACGCAGCTGGGTCGTCGATTAAGGAGGTGATCCAGCCGCAGGTTCCCCTACGGCTACCTTGTTACGACTTCACCCCAGTCATGAATCACACCGTGGTAACCGTCCTCCCGAAGGTTAGACTAGCTACTTCTGGTGCAACCCACTCCCATGGTGTGACGGGCGGTGTGTACAAGGCCCGGGAACGTATTCACCGCGACATTCTGATTCGCGATTACTAGCGATTCCGACTTCACGCAGTCGAGTTGCAGACTGCGATCCGGACTACGATCGGTTTTGTGAGATTAGCTCCACCTCGCGGCTTGGCAACCCTCTGTACCGACCATTGTAGCACGTGTGTAGCCCAGGCCGTAAGGGCCATGATGACTTGACGTCATCCCCACCTTCCTCCGGTTTGTCACCGGCAGTCTCCTTAGAGTGCCCACCATAACGTGCTGGTAACTAAGGACAAGGGTTGCGCTCGTTACGGGACTTAACCCAACATCTCACGACACGAGCTGACGACAGCCATGCAGCACCTGTCTCAGTGTTCCCGAAGGCACCAATCTATCTCTAGAAAGTTCACTGGATGTCAAGGCCTGGTAAGGTTCTTCGCGTTGCTTCGAATTAAACCACATGCTCCACCGCTTGTGCGGGCCCCCGTCAATTCATTTGAGTTTTAACCTTGCGGCCGTACTCCCCAGGCGGTCAACTTAATGCGTTAGCTGCGCCACTAAAATCTCAAGGATTCCAACGGCTAGTTGACATCGTTTACGGCGTGGACTACCAGGGTATCTAATCCTGTTTGCTCCCCACGCTTTCGCACCTCAGTGTCAGTATGAGCCCAGGTGGTCGCCTTCGCCACTGGTGTTCCTTCCTATATCTACGCATTTCACCGCTACACAGGAAATTCCACCACCCTCTGCCCTACTCTAGCTTGCCAGTTTTGGATGCAGTTCCCAGGTTGAGCCCGGGGATTTCACATCCAACTTAACAAACCACCTACGCGCGCTTTACGCCCAGTAATTCCGATTAACGCTTGCACCCTCTGTATTACCGCGGCTGCTGGCACAGAGTTAGCCGGTGCTTATTCTGTCGGTAACGTCAAAATCGCCACGTATTAGGTAACGACCCTTCCTCCCAACTTAAAGTGCTTTACAATCCGAAGACCTTCTTCACACACGCGGCATGGCTGGATCAGGCTTTCGCCCATTGTCCAATATTCCCCACTGCTGCCTCCCGTAGGAGTCTGGACCGTGTCTCAGTTCCAGTGTGACTGATCATCCTCTCAGACCAGTTACGGATCGTCGCCTTGGTGAGCCATTACCTCACCAACTAGCTAATCCGACCTAGGCTCATCTGATAGCGTGAGGTCCGAAGAGCCCCCACTTTCTCCCGTAGGACGTATGCGGTATTAGCGTCCGTTTCCGGACGTTATCCCCCACTACCAGGCAGATTCCTAGGCATTACTCACCCGTCCGCCGCTCTCAAGAGAAGCAAGCTTCTCTCTACCGCTCGACTTGCATGTGTTAGGCCTGCCGCCAGCGTTCAATCTGAGCCATGATCAAACTCTTCAGTTCAATACTGCTTGGGTTTTTAAGAAACCCTAAACTTGGCTCAGCAATCTCAAATGACTATGTGATTTCTCGCATGGTCACTTACGTTGCTGATAATCTGGTGACTCTCAGTCTGACAGCGCAAGCACCCACACGAATTGCTTGATTCAGTTGTTAAAGAGCGGTTGGTTGAGCCTTTCGCTTCAACCGAGGCGCGCATTCTACGCTAACCTCTTAATCTGTCAAGCGTTTATTTTCAGAAGTTTCAATCTCGATTCAAACTTCGAAACGCTTGCGTGCCGAGCGATCATTCGATCATCTCGTCAGCGGGAGGCGAATCTTACAGCATCCTAAGTTGCTGTCAACTGCCTTTTTCACCGCCGGAATCCGAAGATTCGCACCACTTCTTTCGCTTCACCTTAACTCGTTGATTCTCAAGGAGTTTTCGGTGCATTCCGCGTTGGAAGTGGTGCGCATTATAAGGACATCTGAAAGGTCGTCAACACTTATTTCAGATTTATTCGCGATTCAGCGTAATACGGGCAAAAGCCTTCTTGCCGGCCTGGCAAACGTGCGTCACGCCCAGCTTGAATACGAAGCCGCGATCGACCACCTCACCATCGACGCGAACACTGCCCGCCGCCAACAGGTCACGAGCACCCGCCGCGTTCTTCACCAGGCCCGCCTTATTAAGGACGGCCGAGATCGGCAGATCTTCAGCGGAAGCGATAGCCACTTCCGGCAGGTCTTCCGGTAGCTCACCATCTTTCATGCGATTGCCCGCAGAGCGATGAGCATTGGCCGCTGCTTCTTCGCCATGGAAACGCGCGACGATCTCTTCGGCCAGCTGGATCTTGATGTCACGCGGATTGGCACCCGCCTCTACATCGGCACGCAGCGCATTGATCTCGTCCATGGAGCGGAAACTCAGCAGCTCGAAGTAACGCCACATCAGAGAATCAGGGATCGAGACCAGCTTGTTATAGATGACGCCTGGTGCCTCCTGGATACCCACGTAGTTGCCCAGGGACTTGGACATCTTCTTCACGCCATCCAGACCTTCGAGCAACGGCATGGTCAGAATGCATTGAGCTTCCTGGCCATAGGCACGCTGCAGCTCACGCCCCATCAGCAGGTTGAACTTCTGATCGGTACCACCCAGCTCGACATCGGCACGCAGTGCAACAGAGTCATAGCCCTGCACCAACGGGTAGAGGAATTCGTGAATGGCGATCGGCTGGCTGCCGGTGTAGCGCTTGTGGAAGTCGTCACGCTCGAGCATGCGCGCCACGGTGTAGTTCGATGCCAAGCGAATGAAGTCGGCAGGACCCAGCTTGTCCATCCAGGTGGAGTTGAAGGCCACCTCGGTCTTTTCCGGGTCGAGAATCTTGAACACCTGAGCCTTGTAGGTCTCGGCATACGCCAGCACCTGCTCGCGGGTCAGGGGCGGACGAGTCGCGCTCTTGCCACTCGGGTCACCGATCATGCCGGTGAAGTCGCCGATCAGGAAGATCACCTGATGCCCCAGGTCCTGGAACTGGCGCAGCTTATTAATAAGGACAGTGTGCCCCAGGTGCAGATCGGGCGCAGTCGGGTCGAAACCAGCCTTGATTCGCAGTGGCTGACCACGCTTTAGCTTCTCGACCAGCTCCGCCTCGACAAGAAGCTCATCCGCGCCGCGCTTGATCAGCGCCAACTGCTCTTCAACCGACTTCATATCACCCCCGATTCAAAAGGACACCAACCTTACAAGATCAGCGCCCAAATACAAGTTTTTGCCCGGCACACGCCTGCGACACCTGACCGGTGCTCGGTCAGGGTTGCTTCATAGCGATTTTGATTATATTTTATACAGTTATTTCATCTTCATCATGTCATTCATCTTTTCCATTTCACCTTTTTCAAAGTCAAATTACTCATGAACGACACTCCGCCTAAGGCGCCCCCGCTGTACCCAAAGAGCCATCTATTGGCCGCCAGCGGGATCGCGGCCCTGCTGAGCCTGGCACTGCTGGTATTTCCCTCCAGCGAAGTCGAAGCGAAACGCACCAATCTCAGCCTTGACCTGGAAATGCCGGTCGATCAACAGGCTCAGAATCAAGACGCAACTAAAGGCAGCGAAGCCACATCCCAGGACAGCGCCTCTCCTTTCGCGCAGATCGACCAACCCGAAGACGCTACCGAAGACACCGCCGCTACCGAAGGCGAGCAGTCTCAGGCAGCCGTTGCAGCAGTCCCCGCCGAGAAGAAAGACCCCAACCATCGTGAAGTGCTGGTCGCACGGGGTGATACCTTGTCGACCCTGTTCGAAAAGGTCGGTCTGCCCGCCTCCTCGGTTCACGAAGTACTGGCCAGCGACAAACAGGCCAAGCAATTCAGCAAGCTGCAGGACGGCCAGATCCTGCAGTTCGAGCTTTCCCAGGACGGCCAGCTGAAGAAGCTGCACACCAAGCTCAACGAGCTGGAATCCATCAGCCTGTCGAAAAGCTCGAGTGGCTACACCTTCGATCGCGAAGTCAGCAAGCCCGACACCCGCAATACCTACGCCCACGGCGTGATCAACAGCTCGCTGTCGCTGTCGGCGCAACGCGCTGGCCTCTCGCACTCGATGACCATGGCCATGGCCGAGATCTTCGGCTATGACGTCGACTTCGCCCAGGATCTGCGCAAGGGCGACGAGTTCGACGTGGTCTACGAGCAGAAATTCGTCAACGGCAAGACCATCGGCACCGGCAACATCCTCGCGGCCCGCTTCACCAACCGCGGCAAGACCTACACAGCCGTGCGCTACGTGAACAAGCAGGGTGTTGCCAACTACTACACCGCCGAAGGCAACAGCATGCGCAAGGCGTTCATCCGCACACCGGTGGATTTCGCGCGCATCAGCTCGGTCTTCTCCCTGGGCCGCAAGCACCCGATCCTGAACAAGATCCGTGCCCACAAAGGTGTCGACTATGCCGCACCGCGCGGCACGCCGATCAAGGCCACCGGTGACGGCAAGGTTCTGCTGGCCGGGCGTCGTGGCGGCTACGGCAATACCGTGATCATCCAGCACGGCGACACCTACCGTACTCTCTACGGCCACATGCAGGGCTTCGCCAAAGGCGTCCAGACAGGCTCGAGCGTCAAGCAGGGTCAGGTCATCGGCTATATTGGCACCACCGGCCTGTCGACCGGCCCGCACCTGCACTACGAGTTCCAGGTCAACGGCGTTCACGTCGACCCGCTGGGCCAGAAACTGCCAATGGCCGACCCGATCGCCAAGGCGGAAAAGCAGCGGTTCATGCAGGTCAGCCAACCGCTGATGGCGCGCATGGATCAGGAAAAGGCCACCAAGCTGGCCATGAACAAAAGGTAAGCCATGGCCCACTTCTACATTGGTGTAATGTCCGGTACCAGCCTCGACGGGATGGATATCGCCCTGCTGGAACAGGATGACCGGCCCAGGCTGCTGGCCACGCATTACATTCCCATGCCGGCAGATCTGCGTGCCGAGCTGCTCGATCTGTGCGCCACGGGCAGCGACGAACTGGCCCGTGCCGCCCTTGCTGAACAGAAGTGGGTACGCCTGGTCGCCCAGGGCGTATTGGCCCTGCTGCAAGAGCAGAACATGGTCGCCGGCCAGATCCGCGCCATCGGCAGCCATGGCCAGACCATCCGCCATGAACCCGCCCGCGGTTTCACCATCCAGATCGGCAACCCGGCACTGCTGGCCGAGCTGACCGAGATCACCGTGGTCACCGACTTCCGCCGCCGCGACATCGCCGCCGGTGGTCAGGGCGCACCGCTGGTACCGGCCTTCCATGAAGCCCTGTTCGATGACAATCGTGATCGCCGCGCCGTGCTGAATGTCGGGGGCTTCACCAACCTGACGCTGATCGAATCGGATCGGCCGGTGTCCGGCTTCGACTGCGGTCCTGGCAACGTGCTGCTGGATGCCTGGATACAGGCGCAGCGCAATCTGCCCTTCGATCGTAATGGCGACTGGTCAGCCAGCGGCCAGGTCAACGACTTGCTGCTCAACAGACTGCTCGCCGACCCGTTCTTCCAGACCCAGGGGCCGAAAAGCACCGGACGCGAAGTCTTCAACCTCGCCTGGCTGAACCGCCACCTGCAACAGTTTCCTGGCCTGGCAGCAGAAGATGTCCAGGCTACCCTGCTGGAACTGACCGCGCAGAGCATCACCCAGTCGCTGCAGAGCGCCCAGACCGGGACCATCGAACTGCTGGTCTGCGGTGGCGGCGCCCACAACCAGGCGTTGATGAATCGGCTGGCCGCCCTGCTGCCGAATACCCGGGTCAGCAGCACGGCAAGTTTCGGTGTCGACCCCGATTGGGTCGAAGCCATGGCCTTTGCCTGGTTGGCACATTGCTGCCTGGAAAGCGTACCGGCCAACCGCCCAACGGTGACCGGCGCACGTGGCCTGCGTGTGCTCGGCGCAATCTACCCGGCCTGAAGCCAACGCTCGCAAACGAAAAAGCCGCGCAGATGCGCGGCTTTTTGCTAATCGGCGTGACGAATCAGATCGAGAACGACGAACCACACCCGCAGGTGGTGGTGGCGTTCGGATTCTTGATCACGAAACGCGAACCTTCCAGACCTTCCTGATAATCCACCTCGGCACCCGCCAGGTACTGGAAGCTCATCGGGTCGACCACCAGGCTCACGCCCTCGCGCTCGACGATGGTGTCATCTTCGGCCACGTCTTCATCGAAAGTGAAGCCGTACTGGAAGCCCGAGCAGCCACCGCCCGTTACGAAAACCCGCAGCTTCAGGCGATCGTTGCCCTCTTCCTCGACCAGGGTTTTCACCTTGTGCGCGGCACCGGGGGTGAATTCCAGGGCCACTGGAGTGAAGGATTCCACACTCATGTCAGATATCTCCCGGCGTTAAGCCGTCGTGATGCGTAATGACGGGCATTATCCGCTTGTCCGAGAAAACAGGTCAACTATTGCGACGAGATCGGCCGGGCAAGACGTGCTCGGCCGTACAGCATCAAGGCATCATGCCAGCGTGGGACAGCCCCATGCGCTCATCCAGGCCGAACATGATGTTGAGGTTCTGCACCGCCTGGCCCGAAGCCCCCTTGACCAGGTTGTCGATCACCGACAGCACCACGACCAGGTCGCCGCCCTGCGGACGGTGTACCGCGATGCGGCAGACGTTGGCACCACGCACGCTGCGGGTTTCCGGATGGCTGCCGGCCGGCATGACATCGACGAACGGCTCGTCGGCATAACGCTTCTCGAACAGCGCCTGCAGGTCTACGGCCTTGTCCGCCACGGTCGCATAAAGGGTGGCGTGGATGCCGCGGATCATCGGTGTCAGGTGCGGTACGAAGGTCAGGCCGATGTCACCACCGGCGGCGCGACGCAGGCCCTGGCTGATCTCCGGCAGGTGACGGTGGCCCTTGACCCCATAAGCCTTGAAGCTTTCGTTGGCCTCGGAATACAGCGAGCCGACGCTCAGACCGCGCCCGGCACCGCTGACCCCGGACTTGCAGTCGGCGATCAGGCGGCTGTTGTCGGCCAGGCCGGCCTCCAGCAGCGGCAGGAAACCCAGCTGCGTGGCGGTAGGGTAGCAACCCGGCACGGCGATCAGGCGTGCGCCCTTGATCTGCTCACGGTTGACCTCGGGCAGACCATAGACGGCATCCTTGAGCAGGTCCGGTGCGCCATGCGGCTGGCCGTACCACTTGGACCACTCCACCGGGTCTTGCAGACGGAAGTCCGCCGAGAGGTCGATGACCCGGGTGCCGGCCGCCAGCAGTTCGCCGGCCAGGGCATGGGCGACGCCATGCGGGGTGGCGAAGAACACCACGTCACAGGCCCCCAGGGTCTTCACGTCTGGCACGCTGAAGGCCAGGCCATCGTAGTGGCCACGCAGGTTCGGGTACATGTCGGCCACTGCCATGCCGGCTTCGGATCGCGAGGTGATGACCTCCACCTGTGCCTGTGGATGCTGTGCCAACAGACGCAGCAGCTCGACTCCGGTGTAACCCGTGCCGCCGACGATACCGACCTTGACCATGACCTGCCCTCAACAAAACGACTGGAAAGCCGGTGATGATAGGGGCCTGACGCCTGCGCGACAACCGACAGCGTGACGTACGGGCCATCGTCGCCCTACTATTCGGCCACCGTGAACCTGGAGGACCCTCCTGATGCTCTACCTATGGATCAAAGCGCTGCACATCGTCGCCATCGTCTGCTGGTTCGCTGGCCTGTTCTACCTGCCTCGTCTGTTCGTCTACCACGCCATGAGCGAAGACACCCCCAGCCGCGAACGCTTCAGCATCATGGAGCGCAAGCTCTACCGTGGCATCATGGGCCCTTCGATGATCGCCACTTTGTTGCTCGGTGCCTGGCTGGTGTGGCTGAACCCCGGCTGGCTCAGTCAGGGCTGGCTGCACGCCAAGCTGACCCTGGTGGTCCTGCTGGTCGGCTACCACCATATGTGCGGCGCGCAGATCAAACGCTTCGCGCGTGGCGAGCCAGGCCGCAGCCACGTGTTCTATCGCTGGTTCAATGAAATTCCCGTACTCATCCTGCTGGCCGTGGTGATTCTCGTGGTGGTCAAACCCTTTTGATTACCTGGCCCTCGCGGCTGGTGATGAACCGCCAGACCGCCGGGCTGCCCAAGCATCGACACCCTCTCTTTGGGACAAGGAAGCCTTGCATGACCGAAACCCATTTCAGAATCGTTTTCGAAGGCCAGCTGTTCGGCGACGTGGCGCCCGAGACGGCCAGGGCCAACCTTGCACAACTGTTCAAGAGCGAACTGGAGGCCGTCGAGCCCCTGTTCAACGGCCAGCCTCACGTGCTCAAGCGCGGCCTGGATCAACCCCAGGCCCAACGCTACCTTCAGGCCTTGCAGGAGGCCGGCGTGCAGGCGCACATCGAGCCGGAAGTGAGCCTGAACCTGGACAAGGTCGAGCCTCTTGCGCCTACGCCGCCTGCGCACCCCGCACCGCCCGCCGAGCCCTTTTCGCCCTACGCCCCGCCCAAGGCCGAGGTGGAGGTAGAAAGCCCGCAAGGCTATGGACAACTGAAGGTCTTCAGCCTGAGCGGGCGCATCGGCCGCCTGCGCTACCTGGCTTGGTCACTGGCGCTGATCAGCATCTTGCTGGGTGCGATGATCGTGGGCAGCGTATTCATGCCGCTTTCAGAAGGCCTCGCCAGCATGGGCATGATCGCCATTTCCCTGGTGGTGGTCGCCGCAACGCTGCCCATCGGCGTACAGCGGCTGCATGACATGGGCTGGTCGGGCTGGCTGTTACTGCTCAATCTAGTGCCGTTCGTCGGCAGCCTGTTCCCCTTGGTGATGATGTTCATGCCGGGCACCCGCGGCCCTAACCGCTACGGCCCGCCGCCGCCCCCCAACAGCCGGGCCGTGAAGATCCTCGCCGGTGTCTGGCTGGTCCTGGTGGTGATCATGACCCTGCTGGTCATCATCGGCGGCCTGGTGTCGGAGTAAACCAGGCCAAAGGCGTGACTCGCTGCGCGCTTTGGCAGTCGATATGCCGCAACGATGCAATTGCCACACGATGGAGACCCGCATGACCCGTTACGCCCTGATTACCGGCGCCTCCAGTGGCATAGGCCTGGCCATGGCCGAAGCCCTGGCACGCCGCGGGCACAACCTGATCCTGGTGGCCCGTCAGCGCGACCTGCTGGAGAGCATCGCCCTGGAGCTGACCCAGCGCTTCGGGGTCGAAGTGCTGTTGCGGGCCTGCGACCTGGGCGAGCCGCTACGCCTGTCGGGCTTCCTGCTGGAGCTGGAAGACAGCCCGCACCAGATCGACCTGCTGGTCAACAGCGCCGGCATCGGCACCTGCGGTCCGTTCCTGGGTCAGGAATGGGCTGCCGAACAGGACCTCATCGACCTCAACATCCTCGCCCTGTCGCGCCTGTGCCACACGGTGGGCAACCTGATGGCCCTGCATGGCGGCGGGCAGATTCTCAACATCGCCTCCATGGCTGCCTTCCAGCCCGGCCCGTGGATGAGCACTTATGCCGCCAGCAAGGCCTACGTGCTGCACTTCTCCGAGGCGCTGCGCGAAGAAGGCCGCAAGAACGGCGTGAAAGTCTCGGTGCTCTGCCCGCCCCCGACCCGTACGGCGTTCTGGCGCACGGCCCAGGTACGCGCCGACGAAGCAGCGCTGATGAGCCCGGAAGAACTGGCGCTGTATACCGTCAGGGCGCTCGAGCGCGATCAGGCGGTCATCGTACCGGGCTGGGGCAACCGCCTGCGGACACTGGCGCCACGGCTGGTTTCTCGCTGGCTGGTACGACGCATCAGCGGCCTGCTCAACCGCAAGCGCTGCCTGAATTACTGACGAAGCGCCGCTTGCTCAGTACACTGCGGACAGACCCATCCACCCTAAAAGGAGCCCATGGCAGTGGATACCATCTTCACCAAGATCATCAACCGGGAAATCCCGGCAAACATCATCTACGAGGACGATCAGGTCCTGGCCTTCCACGACATCGCCCCGCAAGCGCCGGTGCATTTCCTGGTCATTCCGAAAAAGCCCATCCGCACCCTCAACGACCTGACCGAAGAAGACAAGGGTCTGGCTGGCCACATCCTGTTCACCGCCCAGCGTCTGGCCCGCGAGCTGGGCTGCGAAGAAGGCTTCCGGGTGGTGATGAATTGCAATGAACTGGGTGGCCAGACCGTGTATCACATCCACATGCATGTGCTCGGTCAGCGCCAGATGAACTGGCCACCGGGCTGAGTCCCGACCAGCGGTCGCAGCCTGCCGCGAATCGGCAATATCGTGGCAGGATGATCCGCCTCAAGCCTCAGGCCAGGGATTGCAGTAGACTGGGGCCAATGGATATCACCGGAGGTGCCCATGGCAACCGAACGTCATTACTCCGTCCTGGACAAGCTTTTGTTGCAGGCCGATAGCGCGATGCGCACTTTGCTGCCTTCGAGCGGCCAGTCTCCCCGCCCGTCGCCGGCCATTCCACTGCCCGAACACAAGATGAGCGAGGACGAGACCCGGCATATTGCCGGCCTCATGCGCATCAACCACACCGGCGAAGTCTGCGCCCAGGCGTTGTACCAGGGCCAGGCCCTGACCGCCAAGCTGCCACAGGTGCGCAAGGCCATGGAGCATGCCGCCGAGGAAGAAATCGACCACCTGGTATGGTGCGAACAGCGCATTCACCAGTTGGGCAGCCACACCAGCGTGCTCAACCCGCTGTTCTACAGCCTGTCGTTCGGCATCGGCGCCGCCGCCGGGCTGATCAGCGACCGCATGAGCCTGGGCTTCGTGGCAGCCACCGAAGATCAGGTCTGCAAGCACCTCGACGAGCACCTGACCCAACTGCCGGCCGAAGACGCCAAGTCCCGCGCCATCCTCGAACAGATGCGCACCGATGAAGCCCAGCATGCCGAAACCGCACTGGATGCCGGCGGCTTCCGCTTTCCGGCACCGGTCAAGTTCGGCATGAGCATACTGGCCAAGGTCATGACCAAGAGCACCTATCGGATCTGACCGCACACATGAAAAAGGCGCCCGCAAGGCGCCTTTTTCATTTAGGACAGGGCAGTCAGCCCAGCTCGACGATCTCGTAGTCGTGGGTGATCTTCACCCCGGCGTTGCCGAGCATGATCGAGGCCGAGCAGTACTTCTCTGCCGACAGCTCGATGGCACGTTTGACCTGCGCCTCCTTAAGGCCGCGGCCCTTGACCACGAAATGCAGGTGAATGCGGGTAAACACCTTCGGGTCTTCGCTGGCGCGTTCGGCGTCGAGGAAGGCCTCGCAGCTTTCCACCGGCTGGCGCGCTTTCTTGAGAATGCTCACCACATCGAAGTTGCTGCAACCGCCCAGACCGATGAGCACCATTTCCATCGGCCGCACACCCAGGTTACGACCACCGCTCTCCGGCGGGCCATCCATGACCACCACGTGACCACTGCCAGACTCGCCGAGGAACATGGCTTCGCCAGCCCATTGGATGCGTGCTTTCATCGCCAGACTCCACTGCTGAAAAAAAGGCCGCCAGATTAGGGGGTGTTGCGCATCCAGCGCAAGGTGCGCGTACAGGGCGGCACGCCAGATGGATAAGCCATGACTTGCGCAGTACTTGTGTAGGAAACTTCGCAAACAATGCCAAAGTTAAAGCAAAGTGCTGGGGATAAAAGCGCTTTGGCCGATACGCATAACAAGCAATCAGGCGCAGAACTACCTCGGGACATACGCATGGCAGCCCTACCCGTCACTTCGAAGATAAAGAGCATCGATAAACTGTTGGTTCACGCGCAACGCCGTCGCTGCGCCGCCAGAAGCAATATCATCTGTGCTGGCGAGCCGGCGGATTCGCTGTTTCTGATCCTCAAGGGCTCGGTAACGATCCAGATCGACGACAGCGAAGGCCGCGAAATGATCGTCGCCTACCTCAACAGCGGCGACTTCTTTGGCGAACTGGGCCTGTTCCAGCCGCCCGGCCTGGCCACCGTGCGCAGCGCCTGGGTGCGCGCCAAGACCGAATGCGAAGTCGCGGAAATCAGCTACGCCAAATTCCGTGAACTGGTGCTGCAGGAGCCGGAAATCCTCTATGCCCTTGGCGGGCAGATGGCCGACCGACTGCGCAACACCACTCGCAAGGTCGGCGACCTGGCGTTTCTCGACGTCACCGGCCGGGTAGCGCGCACGCTGTTGGACCTGTGCAAGCAGCCCGACGCCATGACCCACCCCGACGGCATGCAGATCAAGATCACTCGCCAGGAAATCGGCCGCATCGTCGGCTGCTCACGGGAAATGGTCGGTCGCGTACTCAAGTCGCTGGAAGAACAAAGCCTGGTCCACGTGCGTGGCAAGACCATGGTGGTCTACGGCACCCGCTGAGCAGCGCTCTACAACGCCGCCAGCAGGTGTCGATAGCGCTCGGCCAGGCGGTCGAGCAGCGCATCCCCGGCGAAGACCTCATGCAAGGCAATGTGGCTGGCCGACCTTACACGTGCCGGCAGCCCGCACCCCAGGTAGAAGCGGTTCACCGCGGCCACCATCTCGTCACGCTGGTTGTCCAGCAGCAAGGCGCCATGCACCAGCACCACCGGGCGCGCCCCGCCTCGGGCCTGGCGCCAGCGCTGGGCGGTACCGACCAGCTTGCGACCGTCGAGGTTGACGTTGTAGCGCCCGTCACAGAATGCGCCGTCCACCTCGCCCAACGATGCTCGCTCACCGAGTACATCGAGCAGTGGCTGGCACAGGCGCAGGTAGGCGGTCTCGATCCGCTCGCGGTCCAGGTCGTCAGAGGGCTGGGCGTAGACCAGGGCAATGTTCACCGTCGCCGGCGACTGCGGCACCGGCTCACCACCGGTTTCACGCAGCAGCACCGGCCAGCCGCTGTCGGCCAGTGGCTCGCAGGCGGCCTCGAAACCCGGCAGGCGACTCATGCGCCTCGGCATCACCAAGGCCTGGTCGAGGGGCCGCCAGAACAGCAACCCGTGTTCGGCCTCGCCGGCACACACCGATGCCAGCAGGTCCTGCTCGAACTGCAGGCCCTGCTCCACGGTCGTGTCGAGCACCTGAGCGCTCATGCCCGGCTCAGTCGATGGCCGGGCCGACAGCGCTCACTGCCGGAGCACGCTCGGGGAAGAACAAGCGCTGCAGCTCGATACCCGGCTGCGCTGCCCGCATGAAGGCCTCGCCGACCAGGAACGAGTAAACGTCGTTGATTTCCATCAGCTCGACGTCGGCACGGTTGAGAATGCCGCTCTCGGTAATCACCAGGCGGTCACGCGGAATGCGCGGCAGCAGGTCGAGGGTGGTTTCCAGGCTGACGTCGAAGGTGTGCAGGTTGCGGTTGTTGACCCCCACCAGCGGCGTGTCGAGGGTCTTCAGGGCACGCTCCAGCTCATCGCCGTCATGCACCTCGACCAGCACGTCCAGGCCCACGCCCTTGGCGGTGGCGGCCAGTTCGGCCATGCGCGCGTCGTCCAGCGCAGCGACGATCAGCAGAATGCAGTCGGCACCCAGCGCCCGCGCTTCGACCACCTGGTAGGGGTCGATCATGAAGTCCTTGCGGATCACAGGCAGTTGGCAGGCGGCGCGCGCCTGCTGCAGGTAGGCATCGGCACCCTGGAAGAAGTCGATATCGGTCAGCACCGACAGGCAGGTCGCCCCGCCCTGCTCGTAGCTGCGGGCAATGTCTGCAGGATGGAAGTCTTCGCGGATCACGCCCTTGCTTGGCGAAGCCTTCTTGATCTCGGCAATCACCGCCGGCTGCTTGCGCTTGACCTGCTCGATCAGTGCATTGGCGAAGCCGCGCGGCGCGTCGGCCTGCGCGGCCTGGCGTTCGAGGTCGGCCAGGCTCACCTGGGCACGCCGGGCGGCGACCTCCTCGGCCTTGCGGGCGAGGATTTTTTCCAGAACCGTTGGCACGCTCATCCTTCGTTCTCCTGCTTGAATACGGCGGTAAAGGCGCCCAGCTCTTCGAGTTTCTCGCGGGCCAGACCAGTATGCAGCGCATCATGGGCCAGCTCCACGCCTTCCTTGAGGCTGGTGGCATGGTCGGCGGCATACAACGCAGCACCGGCGTTGAGCACGATCATCTCGGCGGCCTTCTGCCCGCTTTCGGTTTTGCGCCGGCCCAATGCATCACGAATCAGCGCCAGCGATGCCTCTGGGCTGTCGACCACCAGGCCGTACAGGCTCTGGCTCTTCATGCCCAGGTCTTCAGGCTGTACCCAATACTCGCTGATCTCACCCTTGTTCAGCTCGGCCACATAGGTCGGCGCAGCGAGGCTGAATTCGTCGAGGCCGTCCTGGGAATGCACCACCAGCACATGCTGGCTGCCCAGACGTTGCAAGACTTCGGCCAGCGGTCGGCACAGCGCCTGGTTGAACACGCCGACCACCTGATGACGCACGCCAGCCGGGTTGGTCAGCGGGCCAAGCATGTTGAACAAGGTACGCAGCCCCATGTCGCGGCGTGGGCCGGCGGCGTGCTTCATCGCCCCATGATGGGCCTGGGCGAACATGAAGCCGATGCCCACGCTGTCGATGCAGCGCGCCACCTGCACAGGGGTCAGGTTCAGGTACACGCCGGCGGCTTCCAGCAGGTCGGCGCTGCCGCTCTTGCCGGACACCGCACGGTTACCGTGCTTGGCCACGGTGCAGCCGGCGGCGGAAATCACCAGCGCCGCTGCCGTCGACACGTTGAAGATGTTCGCGCCATCGCCACCGGTGCCGACGATGTCCACCACCCGCTCCAGCGACTGCAGCTCGACCTTGCCGGCCAGCTCGCGCATCACCGAGACCGCGCCGACGATCTCGTCGATGCTCTCGCTCTTCATGCGCATGCCCATCATGAAGGCGCCGATCTGCGCGTCGGTGCATTGGCCAGTCATGATGTCACGCATCACCTGGCTCATTTCCTCGGTGCTCAGGTCCAGGTGATTGACCACTCGGTCCAGGGCGAGCTTGATATTCATTGGGGTGCTCATGGGAAATCCTTATGCCTGACGCGTGCCGCCGGTCTGTTTGAGGAAGTTGGCGAACAGTTCGTGGCCTTGTTCGGTCAGGATCGACTCGGGGTGGAACTGCACCCCCTCGATATTCAGGGTCTTGTGGCGCAGGCCCATGATCTCGTCGACCGCGCCATCTTCATGGGCGGTCCAGGCGGTCACTTCCAGGCACTCGGGCAAGGTGTCGAGCTTGACCACCAGCGAGTGGTAACGGGTCACCACCAGCGGCTGGTTGAGGCCAGCGAACACGCCCTTGCTCTCATGCACCACCGGGCTGGTCTTGCCATGCATCACCTGGCGGGCACGCACCACATCGCCGCCAAAGGCCTGGCCGATCGACTGGTGTCCCAGGCACACGCCGAGGATCGGCAGCTTGCCGCCGAAATGGCGGATTACCTCCAGCGAGACGCCGGCTTCATTGGGGGTGCAGGGGCCTGGAGAAACGACGATGCGCTCGGGATTAAGGGCCTCGATCTCGGCAATGCTCAGCTCGTCGTTGCGGATCACCTTCACGTCGGCGCCCAGTTCGCCCAGGTACTGCACGACGTTATAGGTAAAGGAGTCATAGTTATCGATCATCAGCAACATGGGCACACCTCTTGAAATCGCTGACTGTTGAAACGGCCTCACGCCGGGATGTCGCTCACAGGCTTGCACGACCGGTCCGTTCGGGTAACCGAGTCGAAGTGGCAGACATTCACGGGGGGCATAGCATTACGAGTCCGGCCAGGCCGGAAGAAGAAGCAGTCAGGCGCGCCAACGCCAACGGGCGTGGGCCTTGATAACGCGCATCAAGAGTTTGCTGACAGTCGTCACGGAAGGAGTCTCATCTAAACGTTTCGGGACATTAGCGTACCGAGTCACACGGCGCAATGATTGTACGCAAGAAAACCGCCGGGATATCCCATCAGAAACGCCTGGATAAAGCACACCAGCCTGCCAGCGGCCTTTGCACGACCGCCTGGCGGGTGGCGGGCGCGTCACTGGCGAGCTGGCAGGAGCTTGCTAGGGTCAGTGAAAACAAAAACAAGGGATGTTCGCGATGCACCACTCACTCTTGCCGTTTCGCGCCTGGCGCAAGCCTCTGCTGGCCAGTCTGCTCACCCTGGCCTGCCTGCCGGCTACGGGCCATGCCGCGCCCTACTCCACGATGATCGTGTTTGGCGACAGCCTGGTGGATGCCGGGCAGTTTCCCGATGTCGACGGCCCGCCCGGTGCCACCCTGCGTTTCACCAATCGCGTCGGCCCGACCTATGGCGCGACCGAACCCATCGGGTTCAGCTCCTCCACGCTGCTGGGGCGCATGCTGGAGGTGCCGGCCGGTGACCTGGCGGCTTCGACCTCTCCGGTGAATGCCGCACTCGGCGTGCCCGACGGGCAGAACTGGGCAGTGGGTGGCGACCGTACCGACCAGATCTACGACGCCATCACGTCCGAGTCGCAGGTAGCGGACCCCGATTCCGGCACCGTACTGCGCACCCGCCCTGGCTACCTGCCCAGCAATGGCCTGCGCGCCGACCCGAACGCCCTCTATTACCTGACCGGTGGCGGCAATGACTTCCTGCAACTGCGCGTACTCAGCGCCGGCGATGCCCGCGACGCCGGCGGCCGTCTGGCCGACAGCGTGCAGGTGCTGCAGCAGGCCGGCGCGCGCTACATCATGGTCTGGCTGCTGCCAGACATCGGCCAGACGCCGGCTTTCGAAGACACGCCCCTGCAGTCGACCCTCTCGTCACTCAGCGAAGCCTTCAACGAGCGGCTGGTCGAACGCCTGGAAGGCATCGACGCCCAAGTGATGCCGCTGAACATTCCACTGCTGATCAGCGAGGTCGTCGCCGACCCGGCACGCTTCGGCTTCGCCGCCGACACCAATCTGGTCGGCACCTGCTTCAGCGGCGACAGCTGCCGCGAGAACCCCGTGTACGGCATCAGCAGCGCCACGGCCGATCCGAACCGGCTGTTCTTCAACGACCGCGTGCACCCCACCACCGCCGCCCAGCAACTGCTCGCCGACTACGCCTTCTCGGTGCTGGCCGCGCCCTGGGAACTGACGCTACTGCCGGAGATGGGCCACAACGCCCTGCGCACCCAGCAGGACGAACTGCGCACCCAGTGGCTGGCCGACTACGCAGCCTGGCAACCCGTAGGGCAATGGCGCAGCATCCTCTCGGCCAACGGCCAGCACCTGGATCTGGATGCTCAGGACGGCAGTGCCCAGGCCGATGGCCGGGGCTATAGCCTGACCCTGGGCGGCAGCTATCGCTTCGCCGAGCACTGGCGCACCGGGCTGGTGGGCGGAGCCTATCGCCAGCGCCTGGAGGCCGGTGCGCAGGATTCGCGCTATCGCCTCAACGGCTACATCGCCAGCGCCTTCCTGCAGTACCAGGCCAACCACCTGTGGGGCGACCTGGCCGCCTCGGGCGGTTACCTGGATTACGACCAGGCCAAGCGCACCTTCGCCCTCGGTGCCGGCGAGCGCCAGGAAAAAGGCGACACCCGTGGCGAACTGTGGGCCGTCAGCGCCCGGCTTGGCTACGACCTGGCCGGCAGCCAGCGCACCTGGCATCTGTCGCCTTTCGTGAGTGCCGACTATGCGCGGGTGGACGTGGACGGTTATCGGGAGAACGGTGCAGACTCGACAGCCCTGAGCTTCGCCGACCAGCAGCGCACCTCGAAACGCGCCGGGGTCGGCGTGCAGGGCAAATGGCAGTTCACTGCGGCCACGCAGCTATGGGGAGAATTTGCCCATGAGCGCGAATTCGAGACCGATGCGCAGCAGGTGCGCATGGCCTTCAACAGTTTGCCGTCGGTCGATTTCGAACTGCCCGGCTACACCCCGGCGCGCAGCCTGAACCGCGCGACCCTGGGCGTCGCCCACAAACTGACCGAAGACCTCAACCTGCGCGCCGGCTACAACTGGCGCAAGAACGACACCCTGACCCAACAGGGCGTCAGCCTGGGCCTGACGTTGGACTTCTGACTGATGGAAGCGGCTTGACTGCCTGTAGGAACGACTTCAGCCGCGAAGACTACAGGTTAGTCGGCGCGCTCTGGCTTTTGTTGGAGCGAGCTTGCTCGCGAAGAGGCCGGCATGTTCACTGCATCTGCTGTGAAAATGACGCAGCCTTCGCGAGCAAGCTCTAAAGTCCTGGCTGACCAGTACTGCGGTCAAAGCCGCCCCTAGGTTTTGTACGAAAAGTGCCTGCGCTCGGCCATGCTGCGTTAAAAACAGGCTCGGAATGCTCATTTACTCCAGTAAACTCCGCTTCCTCGCCTGTTTTTGCCTTGCCTGACCTTCGCTCGCCGACTTTTCGTACAAAACCTAGCAGGCCTGCGCCTCAATCCTGGGCGGTCTGCTCGGCCAAAGCCACGGCGCGGAACATGGCGCGGCGCTTGTTGATGGTTTCTTCCCATTCCAGCGCCGGCACCGAGTCGGCAACGATGCCGCCACCGGCCTGCACATGCAGTTCACCGTTCTTGATCACCGCCGTGCGGATGGCAATCGCGGTGTCCATGTTGCCGTTCCACGCCATGTAGCCCACCGCACCGCCGTACACGCCGCGCTTGACCGGCTCCAGCTCGTCGATGATTTCCATGGCACGGATCTTCGGCGCACCCGACAGCGTGCCGGCCGGCAGAATGGCGCGCAGGGCATCCATGGCGGTCAGGCCGCTCTTCAACTGGCCGGTGACGTTGGAAACGATGTGCATCACATTGGAATAACGCTCGATGACCATCTTCTCGGTCAAGCGCACGCTGCCGATCTCCGAAACCCGCCCGGTGTCATTGCGACCCAGGTCAATGAGCATCAGGTGCTCGGCGATTTCCTTGTCGTCTGACAGCAGGTCTTCTTCCAGGGCGCGGTCGGCTTCCTCGGTGGCGCCACGCGGGCGGGTACCGGCGATAGGCCTTACGGTGACCAGGTTGTCTTCGACGCGCACCAGCACTTCCGGCGAGCTGCCCACCACATGGAAGTCACCGAAGTTGAAGAAGTACATGTACGGCGTGGGGTTGAAGCAGCGCAGCGCACGGTACAGATCGATGGGCGCGGCCTTGAAGTCGATGGACATGCGCTGCGACGGCACCACCTGCATCACGTCGCCGGCGAGGATGTACTGCTTGATGCTGTCTACGGCGCGCTCGTAATCGCCCTGGGTGTAGCTGGAGCGGAACGCCGGCTCGGCGGCTGGCGGACGCGACAGGTCCAGGCCACGGCGCGGGGTAATCGGCTGGCGCAGTTTTTCCAGCAGGCCATCGAGCTGCGCCAGACCGTTTTCATAGGCCTGGGGCTGAGCGGGGTCGGCCAGAACGATGGCGTGCATCTTGCCGGCCAGATTGTCGAACACCACCACGGCGTCGGACACCATCAGCAGGATGTCCGGCACGCCCAACGGGTCCGGGTTTGGGCAATGCGCCAGGCGCTTCTCGACGTAGCGCACGCAGTCGTAGCCGAAGTAGCCCACCAGGCCGCCGTTGAAGCGCGGCAGACCCGGCAAGGTCGGGACGTTGTAGCGAGCCTTGAAGGTCTCGACGAAGGCCAGCGGGTCTTCGACTTCCAGGCTCTCGGTCTCCACCCCATCGACAGTGACGCTGACCTTGTAGCCATGTACCCGCAGCACCGTGCGGCACGGCAGGCCGATGATCGAGTAACGGCCCCATTTCTCGCCGCCCTGCACCGACTCCAGCAGATAGGAGTTCGGCTGGTCGGCCAGCTTCAGGTAGATGGACAGGGGGGTGTCGAAGTCGGCCAGGGTGTCGAAGGCCAGGGGAATGCGGTTATAGCCTTCAGCGGCCAGACGCAGGAATTCTTCGCGGTTCATGAGTCACCTCGTGGTTCGGGACAAAGGGTCAAGCAGGCAAACGTGCCGCGCGAGCGGCCGCGAACGAATCAGGCGCGCCAGCGCCAACGCGCCAGAGCCTTGATGACCTTCATCCAGAGTTTGCGGGTGACCACCACGATGGAACCTCGTTGCGAGGGCTGTTCGATGTCGGGCAACAGTATCTCAGCGCCCTGGTCCAGGCAACCGGGAATCAGCTTGCGCAGGTCGTCGATGACCAGCGAGGGCTGCTCTTCGGCAATCGGTCGGCCATGGTTGTAGCCATAGGTCAGGCCCACGCTGGCCACGCCGGCCGCCTTGGCGGCCTGCACGTCGCTGCGCGAGTCACCGACGAACAGGGCCTGGCCGGCCGATACGCCGGCCAGCGACATGACCTGGAACAAGGCCGCCGGGTCGGGTTTCTTCTGTGGCAGGGTGTCGCCACCGATGATCCAGCGGAAGAACCGCCCCAGCTTCATTTCATCCAGCAAGGGGGCGACGAAGCGCTCCGGCTTGTTGGTGATCAGCGCCATCTCGACGCCTTTCTTCTGCAGCCACTTGAGGGTTTCCCGTACACCGGGGTAGACCACGGTGTGTTCGTGCGCCTCGGCATAGGCCTGCATGAACAGCTCCAGCCCCTGCTCGGCCAGAGCGTCATCGACGCTGTCGTGCTCGATACTGCCAGCCAGGGCACGGCGCACCAGCACCGGCGCACCATTGCCGACCCAGGCGCGCACCGCCTCCAGGCCGGCTGGCGGCCGCCCCAGGGCGACCAGCATCTTGTCCACCGCCACGGCGAGGTCTGGCACCGAGTCCACCAGGGTGCCGTCCAGGTCGAACATGATCAGCTTCGGCAGCTGACCTGGAAAAAGCTGCTCGAAGCCACTCATGAGCGGGCGGACGCCAGTTCGCTGCGCATCTGCTCGATGACCGCCTTGTAGTCCGGGGCGTTGAAGATCGCCGAACCGGCAACGAAGGTATCGGCACCAGCGGCGGCGATTTCACCGATGTTCTTCACGTTCACGCCGCCGTCGATTTCCAGGCGGATGTCACGCCCCGAGGCGTCGATCAGCGCACGCGCCTGGCGCAGCTTGTCGAGGGTGCCGGGGATGAACTTCTGTCCGCCGAAGCCGGGGTTGACGCTCATCAGCAGGATCATGTCGACCTTGTCCATCACGTATTCCAGCACGCTCAGCGGCGTGGCCGGGTTGAATACCAGGCCGGCCTTGCAACCGCCGTCGCGAATCAGCTGCAGCGAGCGGTCGATGTGCTGGGAGGCTTCAGGGTGGAAGGTGATGTAGGTGGCGCCGGCCTCGATGAAGTCACCGATGATGCGGTCCACGGGGCTGACCATCAGGTGCACGTCGATGGGCGCAGTCACGCCATATTTGCGCAGCGCGCTGCAGACCATCGGGCCGATGGTCAGGTTCGGCACGTAATGGTTGTCCATCACGTCGAAGTGAACGAAGTCGGCTCCAGCGGCGAGTACGTTCTCGACCTCCTGCCCCAGGCGGGCAAAGTCGGCGGAAAGAATCGATGGAGCAATGACGAAGGGCTGCATGGCGCACCTGTTGGCAGAATCACGGTGGCGCGCATTGTACTCCATCATTTCCGGATATGTCGTAGGAGCGGCTTCAGCCGCGAAGCAGCCGAGTCCCATCGCGGGTGAAGCCGCCCCTACTGGTGGCTGCCTTACTCCGCCTGGGTACGCAGCTTCTCGCTGCGCCCGCGCAGCCATTCCAGCACCAGCAGCAGCGCCACGGAGAAGGCGATCAGCAGGGTCGCGGCGGCGGCGATGGTCGGGCTGAGGTTCTCGCGGATACCGCTGAACATCTGCCGTGGCAGGGTCGCCTGCTCCGGGCCGGCGAGGAACAGGGTCACCACCACTTCGTCGAACGAGGTGGCAAAGGCAAACAGCGCGCCGGAAATCACCCCAGGGGCGATCAGTGGCAAGGTCACCCGGCGGAAGGTGGTCAGCGGCGAGGCGCCCAGGCTGGCGGCAGCGCGCACCAGGTTGTGGTTGAAGCCCTGCAGGGTCGCCGACACGGTGATGATCACGAACGGCACACCCAGCACCGCGTGCACCAGAATCAGCGAGGTGTAGCTGTTGCCCAGGCCCAGCGGCGCGAAGAACAGGTAGCTGGCGACGCCAACGATCACCACCGGCACCACCATAGGCGAGATCACCAGGGCCATCACCAGCGACTTGCCAGGGAAGTCGCCACGGGTCAGGCCGATCGACGCGAGGGTGCCGAACACCATGGCCAGCAGGGTCGCCGCCGGGGCGACGATCATGCTGTTCTTCAGGGCTCGCATCCATTCGGCCGAGTCGAAGAAGTTCTCGTACCACTGCAGCGAGAAGCCCTGCAGCGGGTAGACCAGAAAGCTGCCGGAGTTGAACGACAGCGGCACGATCACCAGCACCGGCAAGACCAGGAACAGCAGCACCAGCGCGCAGAGGGTGCGCAGGGCGTAGTACCAGATGCGCTCGATGGGCGAAGTGTAGGGGCTCAGCATGGCGATTCTCCTCAGCTCAAGCGCAGGCGGCTGGCGCCGACCAACCAGCTATAGATCAGGTACAGCAGGATGGTGGCCAGCAGCAGCAGGCCGCCCAGGGCCGTAGCCATGCCCCAGTTGATGCTGGTGTTGGTGTAGAAGGCCACGAAGTAGCTGACCATCTGGTCGTTGGGGCTGCCCAGCAGCGCCGGGGTGATGTAGTAGCCGATGGACAGGATGAACACCAGCAGGCAACCGGCACCGATACCGGCGTAGGTCTGCGGGAAGTACACCCGCCAGAAGCTGGCGAACGGGTGGCAGCCCAGCGAGATGGCCGCACGCATGTAGCTCGGCGAGATGTTCTTCATCACGCTGTAGATCGGCAGAATCATGAACGGCAGCATGATGTGCACCATGGCGATGTACACACCCACTCGGTTGAACACCAGCTCCAGCGGCTTATCGATGATGCCCATGGCCATCAGCGCACTGTTGATCAGTCCGCTGGACTGCAGCAGCACAATCCACGCCGCGACGCGCACCAGGATCGAGGTCCAGAACGGCAGCAGCACCAGAATCATCAGCAGGTTGCTCTGCCGGGCCGGCAGGCTGGCCAGCAGGTAGGCCAGCGGGTAGGCCAGCACCAGGCAGAACGCGGTGATCACCAGACCCATCCAGAAGGTACGGGCGAAGATGTCCAGGTAAATGGCCTGGTCCGGTGCCGCCGGGGCGATTTCGCCGACGTCATCGATGCGATGGTCCAGCGCGGCCAGCAGGTAGTAAGGGGTGACGCTGCTGGTGTTGCGGCGAATGGCTTGCCAGTAGGCCGGGTCGCCCCAACGCTCGTCCAGCGCTTCCAGGGCATCCTTGTAGGACGCCGGTTCGCTGGCGAATGGCAAGGCCCGTGCGGTCTTGCTCAGCAGGCTGCGGTAACCGGCCAGCTCCTGGTTCAGGCGCTTGGACAGGTCACCCACGGTGGAATTCTTGCGCGCTTCGGCCAGGTCCAGGCTCAGCGCCTTGTAGGCCGACTCGGGCGGCAGGCCCTTGCCGTCCCACTTGTCGACTTCGACGATGGTGGTGGGCAGGGCTTCGACGACTTCCGGGTTGCCGACACTCTTGTACAGCAGCGCAGCGATGGGCACCAGGAAGACCAGAAGCAGGAAGATAACCAGCGGCGCGATCAATGCCTGAGCCTTGAAGCGGTTGACCCGCTCGGCACGAGCCAGACGTTGCTTGAGGGTGGGGCTGGCGCCTTCAGACAGGGGCACGGCGGTGGCCATAACGAACTCCGAAAAATCCTTGAACGAGAGGAGTGCCCCCCTGGTGGGGAGCACTCCAGGGTCTGACCGGGGTCAGGGGTATTACTTGGCGGCCCAAGCGGTGAAGCGCTGCTCCAGGGATTCGCCGTTGTCGGTCCAGAACGCCACGTTCATCTGCACCTGGTCCTTGATGTTTTCCGGGGTGGTCGGCATGTCGCCCAGGATGTTCTTGTCCAGCAGTGGCACTGCCTGGGTGTTGGCCGGGCCGTAGGCGATGTTTTCCGAGTAGGTCTTCTGCTGTTGCGGCTGCAGGCTGAAGGCGATGAATTTCTTCGCCGCTTCGGCGTTCTTCGAGCCCTTCGGAATGGCCCAAGCGTCGAAGTCATACACGCCGCCGTTCCAGACCACCTTCAGGTTGCTCTCTTTCTGCACCGCGGCGATCCGGCCGTTGTATGCCGAACTCATGACCACGTCGCCGGAGGCCAGATACTGTGGCGGCTGGGCGCCCGCTTCCCACCACTGGATGTAAGGCTTGAGTTCGTCGAGTTTCTTGAACGCGCGATCCTGGCCGTCTTTGCTGGCCAGTACCTTGTAGACGTCAGCCGGCTTGACGCCGTCGGCCATCAGGGCGAATTCCAGGGTGTACTTGGCGCCCTTGCGCAGGCCACGCTTGCCCGGGTACTTCTTCACGTCCCAGAAGTCGGCCCAACTGGTCGGTGCGGAGGACACCTTGTCGGCGTTGTAGGCCAGCACGGTGGACCACACGAAGAAGCCGGCACCGCAGGTGGTGATGGCGCCGGACACGTAGTCCTCAGCCTTGCCGAACATCTTCGGGTCCAGCTCTTCGAACATGTCTTCGTCACAGCCGCGCGCCAGCTCCGGGGACTCGACCTCGACCAGGTCCCACGACACGCTCTTGGTGTCGACCATGGTTTTTACCTTGGCCATCTCACCGTTGTATTCGCCGGCGATGATCTTGCCATTACCCGCTTTTTCCCACGGCGCGTAGAAGGCCTTTTCCTGGGCAGCCTTGTTGGCGCCACCGAAGGAAATGACCGTCAGGTCGGTTGCCATGGCGTGCGCTGCACACATCATTCCCAGCGTGATAGCGGTGAACTTCAATGGTTTGAGCATTTATTCTTCTCTCCACGGGCAGTGTTGGTTATGCAAAGGGGGACGATGCTTCGTCTCTATAAGGTTTAGTGCACTTGCTCCAGCGGATCGAGCGCGCGGGCGTGCTCGGTCTGCCAGCCGATCGGTACGACATCGCCTACGCGCATGGCGGGGTCGAGTTCGGCAATCGGTTGTTTCACGAAGAAATCGTTCTTGTCGGCCACTTCCATGCGGACACGCACGTGGTCACCCAGGTAGATGAACTCGGCGACGCGTCCCGAGAAGCGGTTCGCGCAGCTTTCGCTGCGGCCGTTGAGGCTGATGCGCTCGGGGCGAATCGACAGGGTCACCGGGTCGCCTGGCTGGCCGACGTTCACCGCCAGCGCCTGGACCTTCTCGCCACGGCTGAGCTCGACCACGCAGCGCTCGCCGTCCTGGCTGACCAGGCGGCCATTGAGGCGGTTGTTCTCGCCGATGAAGTTGGCCACGAAGGTGTTCTTCGGTGCCTCGTAGAGCGTGCGCGGGTCGTCGATCTGCTGGATCTCGCCCTGATGGAACACCGCCACGCGGTCCGACATGGTCAGCGCCTCGCCCTGGTCGTGGGTCACGTAGACCACGGTCACGCCCAGGCGCTGATGCAGGTGCTTGATCTCCATCTGCATGTGTTCGCGCAGCTGTTTGTCCAACGCCCCCAGCGGCTCGTCCATCAGCACCAGCTGTGGCTCGAACACCAGGGCGCGGGCCAGGGCCACACGCTGCTGCTGGCCGCCGGACATCTGGGTCGGGTAACGGTGGGCGAAGGCGTCGAGCTGGACCATGCCCAGGGCACGCTTGACCTTCTCGCCGATGTCGGTCTTGCTCAGACCGCGCACCGACAACGGAAAGGCCAGGTTCTCGGCCACGGTCATGTGCGGGAACAGCGCGTAGTTCTGGAACACCATGCCAATGTCGCGCTTGTGCGGCGGCACGTTGTTGATGGCCCGGCCAGCGAGAAGAATCTGCCCGGCGGTCGGCGTTTCGAAGCCGGCCAGCATCATCAGGCTGGTGGTCTTGCCCGAGCCCGAGGGGCCGAGCAGGGTCAGGAATTCGCCCTTGCGGATGTCCAGGTTCAGGTCTTTGACGATCAGTGATTCGCCGTCGTAGCTCTTCTGCACACCACGAAAGCTGACCAGAACGTCTTTGGCCCCAGCGCTTGAATCGACGTCGCTCATTACCCACACCTTTGTTATGACTATGACTGCATGCGTTCAAGACTAGTGCAGGCCATAGGCCAGGCAAATCGGGGGCCGGGAGAGAATGAGCTAGGCGGGCTGGAAGGCGTCTTGTAGGGAACGCCCTACACGCATGGCGCGCATGGATATGCCCCTGACTGCAGGAACTGCCTGGACCACGAAGAGCCCTGCTCCCTCTTGATCCTGGCGCTTTCCACAGGCGTGTCGCTTATGGATATGCACCGCTCAGAGCAGCTTGTGCTCCATGGCGTACTTGACCAGTTCGGCCACGGAATTGACGTTGAGTTTCTGCATCAGCCGCGCTTTGTGGGTGCTGATGGTCTTGCTGCTCAACGCCAGTTGCTGGGCGATGTCGTTGACGTTGGCGCCCTGGGCAAGACGCTCGAACACCGAGAACTCACGTTCGGACAACAGTGAGTGCAGCGGACGGCTGTCGGTCAGCCCCACCTCGAACACCATGCGGTCGGCCAGTGCCGGATCGATGTAGCGGCCCCCGCCCGCCACCCGGCGAATGGCGGTGAGCAGCAGCGCCGGGTCGCTGTCCTTGGTGGCGTAACCGGCGGCCCCGACCTTCAGGGCACGGGCGGCCATCTGCGCCTCGTCGTGCATCGACAGCATCAGGATCGCGGGCGGGTTGGCCAGGGCGCGAATGCGTGGGATCGCCTCCAGGCCGTTGACGCCGGGCATGGAGATGTCCAGCAACACCACTTCGCAGGCCACATGACGCAAGGTATCGAGCAACTGCTCGCCATTGCTCGCCTCGCCAGCCACCAGCATGTCTTTGGCCAGGCCGATGAGCTGCTTGATGCCTTCGCGCACGATGGTGTGGTCTTCGGCCACGAGTACACGGATCACGGGGCTCACTCCTGCCTGGGGTTCAAGGGAATATGAATATGCAAGGTTGTGCCCTCGCCCGGCTCGCTGTCCAGCTCCAGTCGCCCGCCGAGCATCAGCACGCGTTCGCGCATGCCGACCAGGCCGAAGGATGCCGGGCGCTCGGCATCCGGGTCAAAGCCTTTGCCATCATCGGCGATGCTCAGACACAGCAGGTCATCGACCAGGGTCAGGCTTATCTGCACCGAATGCGCCGCCGCATGGCGCATGACGTTGGTCAGCGCCTCCTGAAGGATACGGAACAGCCCGACGGCACGCGCATCGCTCAGGGCCGGCAGATTGTCCGGCACGTCCACCAGGCAGGGGATCTGCGTACGCTCTTCGAAACGCCGCGCCTGCCACTCGATGGCCGAGGCGATACCGGCATCCAGGATCGGCGGGCGCAGCGCCGTGGCCACGTCACGTACCAGCTGGAACAGCTGGGCGATCAGGCGCTTCATGCTGGTCAGCCGCTCGCCCAGGCCCGGGTCCAGATCCGCATAGGCCAGCTCGCACATGGAGGTTTCCAGCTTCAGCACGGTCAGCATCTGCCCCAGTTCATCGTGCACCTCACGGGCGATACGCGCCTTTTCTTCTTCACGCACGCTTTCCAGGTGCGCCGACAGCTCGCGCAGCTGTTCATGGGCACGCCGCCGCTCGCTCACGTCGTTGAGGAACACCACCAGGTATTCGGCCTCGCGAAAGCGCAGGAAGCTCAACGACACATCGGTCGGCAGCACGCTGCCATCGGCGCGCACGCAGTTGGTCTCGAACACCAGCGGGCTGTCTTCGCTGGAGCGGGCGGCGCGCCACAGGTTCAGCCAGCGGTCCATGTGCAGCCCGGGGTCGAAGTCGATCAGCGGCCGATCCACCACCTGCCCGGCGAGGTAGCCGAGCATTGTCTCGGCCGCCCGGTTGGCATAGCGCACCCGGCTGTCCCAGTTGACCCAGAGAATGCCCACCGTGCTCTGGTCGATGGAGAACTGCGCCAGGCGCAGGGCTTCTTCGTTGGCCAGGCGTCGGGCGATGTCGTCGCGGGCGTCGAGCAGCTCCTGCTCCAGCTTGTGTTGCGCACGACGCTGCCAGATCACCAGGGCCGCGCAGCCCAGGCACAGCACCAGCAACAACAGGCAGAGGTTCTTCCACAACCCGGTGGATTCGGTGAAGCGCGACGACGTCAGGGGCATCCAGCGGCTGTGCAACTGGTCCAGCTCCTTGGCCGGAATGGCCAGCAGCGCTTCGCTGAGGATCGCTGCCAGTTCCGGCGAGTCGCGCCGCGAGGCGATGCGCAGCAGCTGTGGCAGGCCGATGTCGCCGACGATGGCCAGGCCGGCGAACTCCGGCTCGCGGAACAGCCGGCTCAGCTGCGCCTCGTCCACCACGGCATATCGGGCCTGCTGGCTGAGCAGCAATTGCAAGGCCTGGCGCTCCAGCGGCACGCCTTGCAGGTTCAGGTTCGGGAAGTTGCTGCGCAAGTATTCGGCCGTGGCACTGGGCATGCGCACCACCACGCGCGAGCGCGGGTCGAGGGTTTCCAGGTCGACAGTGCCGCTGCCATCGCGCTCGCCCACCAGCAGTTGCGAAACCCGCAGGTAGGGATCAGAGAACAGCCAGTGGCGCAGGCTGGCCGGGGTCTGCATCAGCCCCGGCGCCAGGTCCAGCTCACCCGCGCCAAGAGCGTGCTCCATCGCCGCCTGGTCCGGGTAGGTGCGCCACGACAGCTCTACGCGCAGGGCGGCGGCGACCGCATTCATCAGGTCGACGTTGGCGCCGGAAAGCTGCTGCAGGCGCTGGTCGAATTGCGCATAGGGCGCGCGCAGCACCAGGCCCACGCGTAGCGGCCCGTGCTGGTTCAGCCAGTCGCGCTGGGCCTGGGTCAGCGGTGCGAGCGCGGTCGGCTCGGGCTCATCGGCCCGCGCCAGGCTGCTGGCCAGCATCAAGAGCAGCGTCAGACTGCCGATAAAAAATCCACGCACAACCGCTATCATCAACGCTTCATTCCCGTCTGTTCCCCTGTCGGGCAGGCTTACCCTTGTTCACGCTGACGGCCGTGTCCGGCAGCCGGTATCGATTTTGGCCCTGGAATATCCAATGTCCTACACCATTCGCGCAATGTTTCCCGCGCTGTTGTTGTCACTGAGCCTGACGCACACCCTGCCCGCGATGGCTGCCGATCCCGCCCCTGCCAGCGATGCCGCCGCCCAGACGCCTGCCGAGCGCCCGGCGCTGCTGCCTCGCGAAGAGGAGGAAGCCCAGGCACTGGCGCGTCGGCTGCCGGCCGAAGAGCTGCAACGCCTGCAAGCCGGCAGTACAGAGTTCCTCGCGCTGTGGCGCCCGGCCAATACCGAGGACCCGCAAGGCGCGGTAATCATCGTGCCGGGTGCCGACCAGTCGCCAGACTGGCCCGACGTGGTCGGCCCGCTGCGCCGCAAGTTTCCCGATGTTGGCTGGGCGACCCTGAGCCTGGCCATGCCCGACATCCAGGACCCGGCCCTGCAACCCCGCGAAGCAGACGCCAGCCCCGCCAGCGCTGAAGGCAAGCCCGCCGAGAGTAAGAGCGACGCTCCGGCCGATGACCAGAGCCGCCAACAGGCCGATGCCGATCAGGCTGCCGCCGCCCAGGTGCTGGCCCAGGCGCAGGCCGAACAGATCTTCAGCCGCCTCGACAGCGCCATCGCCTTCGCCCGGCAGAACAAGGCACGCAGCATCGTGCTGGCCGGCCACGGCAGCGGCGCCTACTGGGCTGCGCGCTACGTCAGCGAACGACCCGGCGTACAAGTGCAGAAACTGGTGATGATCGCCGCCAGTGAGCCGGCCGCCGCTTCGCCGTCGCTGACCAGCGTCATTCCAGCGCTGAAGATCCAGACCGCCGACTTCGTCTACAAGAACCCGCTGTCCCGCGCCGCCGAAGAACGCCTGCAGGTCAGCCGGCGCAGCAAGGGCGCAGGCTATACACAGGTCGGCCTGGTGAACATGGCCGGCACCAGCGACGCCGAACAGGAACAGCTGTTCCGCCGCGTGCGTGGCTGGGTGCAGCCGGAAGCAGGCGACAATTAACCACAACGACCGTCGAGCACGCGCTCTTCAACTTGTTGGAGCGAGCTTGCTCGCGAAAAGCTGGCAAAGCCGCTCCTACTGTGGGGAACATGACGACTTGATCGCGAGCAAGCTCGCTCCAACGGTCTGATCGATCAGTATTGCGTTTAACGGAAGCCGCGCCGCGCCTTGATCAGCACGTAGGCGGCATGCAACTCGCCGGTCTTTTCCGTCGCCTCGCGAACCTGCCAGGCGTTGGCGCCGGAACCTTCCAGTTTGTCCGGGTGATGACGGCTGAGCAGGCGCCGATAGGCCTGCTTGATGGCCTGCGGCTCGCTATCATCGGCCACCCCGAGCAGCGCCAGGGCCTGCTGGTAGGCATCCCCCGGGCTGACCCGTTTGCGCTTCATGGGGTCATGCTCGTCAGCCAGGGCCTGCAGGCGCAACGCCGACCAGCCCAGCCATTGCCCCCAGGCATTGATCATTTCCTGCTCGACACGCCCGACCTTGCCGTCCGCCCAGGCCATGCGCCAGCAGGCGCGCAGCAGGGCTTCGGCGCTTTGTGGCTCGCCACGCAGGCGGCGCAGGTAACTGCGCAGCCCCTCGTCACCGTCGCGCCCACGATTGAAGGCCTGGATGGCCTGGCGCTGGGCACTGTCGTCCAGGCGCAGGCTGCTCATCTCTGCCCGCGCCTGATGGATATGGCTGGGCTCCACACGCCCACCACTCTTGGCCAGGCGCCCCAGCAGCACGAACAGCAGATCCTCGTCACGAATCGCCGGGCGTCCACCCAGCTTCTCGCGGATATGCGCCCAGCTGTAGAGCTTCAGGCGACGGTCCAGCACCTGGCCCAGCATGCCGCCGAGCAAAGCCCCGGGAATGCTCGCGATGGCATAGCCGGCACCGGCACCGATCAGGGTTCCCGGCCAGAGCATCAGCGCTGCTCCGCCAGCAGCCGCTCGACTTCGGCCAGACGCTCGTGGGTGCCGACATCCACCCATTGCCCACGGAAGTGCTCACCGCTCACCTGCCCGGCCTGCATGGCCTGGCGCAGCAAGGGTGCCAGTTTGAAGGCGCCCGGCTGGCAACCGGCGAACAACGCCGGGTCGAGCACCGAGATGCCGCTGAAAGTCAGCCGCGAGGCGACCGGGCCATCGTCACGCAACTGGCCGTCGAGCAGACAGAAGTCGCCCTCGGGGTGGTGCGCCGGGTTGTCGATCATCACCAGGTGCGCCAGGCCGCTCTGCTGCCCGCGCAGGCGCGCAAAGTCGTAGTCGGTCCAGACATCGCCGTTGATCACCACGAACGGCTCACTGCCGAGCAAGGGCAAGGCGCGGTGAATACCGCCGCCGGTTTCCAGCGGCTCGCCTTCCGGGGAATAACGGATGCTCAGGCCCAGGCGCTGGCCATCACCCAGGTAGTCTTCGATCTGCTGGCCGAGCCAGGCGTGGTTGATCACCACGTCCAGGACGCCAGCGACACGCAGCGCCCGTAGGTGGTACTCGATCAGCGGTACGCCGGCGACACGCACCAGCGGCTTGGGGGTGGTCAGCGTCAGGGGACGCATTCGCTCGCCTTTGCCGGCGGCGAGAATCATCGCTTTCATGCAGCTCTCTTCAGGTTCGGGCCAGGGTCCAATACGGGTCAGTCAGGCCTGGTAGGAGCGGCTTCAGCCGCGACGCGAAGTCATGTTCACAGCCGATGCGGTGAACGCTCTCGCCATTTCGCGGCTGAAGCCGCTCCCACCCTGTCACATACAGCCCAATTGGCGAGTATTGGGACAGGGCCGGCACTCAGGCCGGCGTTGCAGCGTGATGGCGCAGTTCGGCCAGCAATTGTGCCAGTTCCGCCAGCTCCGGACGGCGGGCCAGCACGGTGTCTATATAAGAGAAGAAACGTGGCACGTCGCCAAGGTAACGCGGCTTGCCGTCACGGTGGCAGATCCGCGCGAAGATACCGATGACTTTCAGGTGGCGCTGCACGCCCATCAGGTCACTGGCACGGCGGAACTCGTCGAACTCGGCCTGCACGGGAATGCCGGCCTCGCCCGCGCGCTCCCAGTACTGGCGCAGCCAGCCGACGACGCGCTCTTCGGGCCAGCTCAGGAAGGCATCCTTGAACAGGCAGGTCACGTCATAAGTCACCGGGCCGTACACCGCATCCTGGAAGTCCAGCACGCCTGGGTTGGGCTCGCTGTGCATCAGGTTGCGCGGCATGTAGTCGCGGTGCACCAGCACCTTGGGCTGCGCCAGCGCGCTGTCGATCAACAGGCTGCTGACCCGCTGCCAGGCCGCCTGCTGCTCGGCGCTCAGGGTCAGGCCCAGATGCCGTTGCACGTACCACTCGGGGAACAGCTCCAGCTCGCGGCGCAGCAGGGCCACGTCGTAGCTGGGCAACGGTGCATCCATGGGCAGGCGCTGGAAGGCCAGCAGCGCGTCCAGGGCATCGCTGAACAGGGCGTCGGCATTCTCGGCGTCGATCACCTCCAGGTAGGTCTGGCGCCCCAGATCGCTGAGCAGCAGAAAGCCCTGCTGCAGATCCTGGGCGTGAATCACCGGCACATTGACACCGGCGCTGGCCAGCAGGTGATCGATGTCCACGAACGGCCGGCAGTTCTCCTGCGGCGGCGGCGCATCCATCACGATCAACGTGCGGCCACCACCGTCCCAACGGAAATAGCGGCGGAAACTGGCGTCGCTGCTGGCGGCGGTCAGGCTGGCCGCGGGGACTTCACCCCAGCCGTTACGCAGGAACAGTGCAGGCAACTCCCCGGCGAGCCAGTCTTCGAGCTTTTGCAGGCGTATATCTTGATCGGGCATTACAAGGGTCTCCGACGGCGCTAGCCGTCAAGCGGGTCATGCTTTATCATCCGGGATCTTTTTCAGCCCATCGAGAAGGCGTGCGGCCCCCCGCGGGCAGATGGCGCGCAGGAAGCCCGGACTAATAAGATGGCATTGAAATCCCCCGCGTTTCGTAAAAAATTTCCGTTGCTGGTAACCGGCAGTCTGCTGGCCATGCAACCTCTGGCTACCTCGTATGTGGTTGCCGCCGAACAGTATGACTGTTCGGTGTCGGCTTCGGGAGCCTGGAACTGCGCTCCGAAAGCCAGCGCCAGTGCCGCGCCATTGCCGCCTCGCCCTGCACACAGCACCACGGCGGTCAGCTCCAGCGGCGCTGAAGCATCGAGCGCAGCGTCGGCCAGCGAGCCGAAGCCCGTGCTGGTCACCGAAGCCAAGGGCAAGGCCCTGAAGTCGCGCAGCGCCGACTACAGCCATCTCGACTGGGTCCCGCGTGAAAAGCTCACTCCGGCGCAGCTCGCCGAAACCGCCCCGTATTGCGCCGGCGCCTACATCGAGCCCATCCGCCCAGGCATGGACGACACCACGCCCAAGAGCGAAGCCCCGACCTTCATCGGCGCCAAGGCCTCGCGCTACGAGCAGGAACAGCAGGTCGCGACCCTTGCCGGTGACGTCGTCATGCGCCAGGGCAGCATGCAGGTCGAGGCGCAGGAAGCCTCGCTGCACCAGGCCGAGAACCGCGGTGAACTGAACGGCGACGTGCGTCTGCGCGACAAGGGCGCGCTGATCGTCGGCGACCACGCCGAGCTGCAGCTGGACACCGGCGAAGCACAGATCGACAACGCCGAATACGTGCTGCACAAGTCGAACGTGCGCGGCAACGCGCTGTACGCCAAGCGCTCCGAGAACGCGATCATCCGCCTCAAGGACGGCACCTACACCTCCTGCGAACCGGGCAGCAACGCCTGGACGCTCAAGGGCAACAACGTCACGCTGAACCCGGCCACCGGTTTCGGTACCGCGACCAACGTCACCCTGCGGGTGAAGGACATTCCGGTCCTATACACCCCGTACATCTACTTCCCGATCGACGATCGTCGCCAGTCCGGCTTCCTGCCACCGACCATCGCCAGCACCAGCAAGACCGGCTTCATGCTGGTCACGCCGTACTACTTCAACCTGGCGCCGAACTACGACGCCACGCTCTACCCGCGCTACATGACCAAGCGCGGCCTGTTGATGGAAGGCGAATTCCGTTACCTGACCAAGAGCAGCGAAGGCCAGGTCGGCGGTGCGTACCTCAACGACGAGGACGACGATCGCAAACTGCAGACGGACTACGACAAGACCCGCTGGATGGTCAACTGGCAGCACAAGGGTGGCCTGGATTCGCGCCTGTCGACCAAGGTCGACTACACCGACATCAGCGACCCGTACTACTTCCAGGACCTGCAGACCGACCAGATCGGTGTCAGCCGCACCGACTTCGTCAACCAGCAGGGCGTGCTGACCTACCGTGGCGACAGCTACACCGCGCAGCTCAACGCCCAGGCGTACAAGCTGGCCACCGTTGCCAACATCACCCCGTACAACCGTCTGCCGCAGCTGACCCTCAACGGCACCCTGCCCTACAACCCGGGCGGGCTGCAGTTCGACTACCAGACAGAACTGGTGCGCTTCGAGCGTGACCTGCGCAGCGGTGCTTTCATCGACGAAAACGGCAACGCCAGCCCGCGCCTGGACAACAACGTCACCGGCCTGGCCCGTGCCAACGGCGACCGCCTGAACCTGGCGCCATCGGTCAGCCTGCCGATGAACTGGACCTGGGGTTTCCTGACACCCAAGCTCAAGTACGTCTACACCCAGTACGACCTGGACCTCGACGGTCGCGGCCAGGCCACCCTGCTGCCCGACGAGCAGTACAAGAGCACCGAGAGCCGCAGCGTGCCGGTGTTCAGCGTCGACAGCGGCCTGTACTTCGACCGCGACACCCAGCTGTTCGGCAAGAACTATCGCCAGACCCTGGAACCGCGCCTGTTCTATCTCTACGTACCCGAGAAAGACCAGACCGACATCCCGGTCTTCGACACCGCCGAAACCACGTTCAACTACTCGTCGCTGTTCCGTGACAACCGCTTCGTCGGCTCCGACCGCATCGGTGACGAGAACAAACTGTCGCTGGGCGTGACCAACCGCTGGATTGAAGACAACGGCTTCGAACGTCAGCGCTTCAGCATCGGCCAGGCCGTGTACTTCGCCGACCGCAAGGTGCAGCTGCCCGGCGTCGTCTTCGCCGACCGCAAGGACGCCCAGGCCGACGTGTCGCCTTACGCCCTGGAATACGAATACCGCTTCAACCGCGACTGGCGCTTCTCGTCCGACTTCAACTGGGACCCGGACAGCCACAGCACCCGCTCCGGCAGCGCGATGTTCCATTACCAGCCTGAAGAGAACCCCGGCAAGATCGTCAACGTCGGCTACCGCTACCGCAACGACCTGGTCCGCTACGACCAGACCACCGGCAAGTGGAGCGTGGGCGGCGGCGACTACGGCAGCCCGGGCGATCCGAACTACGTGAAGGACTACTACAAGATCGAGCAGCACGACTTCTCGGTCATCTGGCCGATCGTCGAGCAGTGGAGCCTGATCAGCCGCTGGCAGTACGACTACAACCGTGCCCGCACCATCGAGGCATTCGGTGGCTTCGAATACGACAACTGCTGCTGGAAGCTGCGTCTGATCAACCGCTACTGGGTCGACTACGACGAATTCAGCCAGGAAGCGCCTCAGAACGAAAAAGGCGACCGCGGCATATTCCTCCAAATTGTGCTGAAAGGTCTCGGCGGCGTCACCGGCGCCAAGGTAGAGAGCTTCCTCGACAAAGGCATCCAAGGTTATCGTGAACGTGAAGACAAAGCTTTCTGACTGCCTGCGCCCGCTGATGCTGGGCGCCCTCCTGCTGAGCGGCGCGGCCCACGCTGCCGTGCAGCCGCTCGACAGCGTCGTGGCCATCGTCGACAACGATGTGATCATGAAGAGCCAGCTTGACCAGCGCGTACGCGAAGTCCAGCAGACCATCGCCAAGCGTGGCGGTGGTACGCCACCCGCCGAGGCCCTGCAACAGCAGGCCCTCGACCGCCTGATCCTGGAAAACCTGCAACTGCAGATGGGCGACCGTGCCGGCATCCGAATCAGCGACGAAGAACTCAACTCCGCGGTCGAAACCATCGCCCAGCGCAATGGCATGACCCTGCAGCAGTTCCGCGCCGCCCTGGCCCACGACGGCCTGTCGTACAACGATGCCCGCGAGCAGATCCGTCGCGAGATCATCATCAGCCGCGTGCGCCAGCGCCGCGTGGCCGAGCGCATCCAGGTTTCCGAGCAGGAAGTGAAAAACTTCCTCGCTTCCGACCTGGGCAAGGCGCAGATGTCCGAAGACCTGCACTTGGCCAACATCCTGATCGCCACTCCGGACAGCGCTTCCTCCAGCGACATCCAGAAGGCTGCCAGCAAGGCCCAGGACATCTACGCGCAACTGCAGCGCGGTGCCGACTTCGGCCAGCTGGCCATTGCCAACTCGGCCACCGAGAACGCCCTGGACGGCGGCGACATGGGCTGGCGTAAAGCCGGCCAACTGCCCCCACCGTTCGGTGACATGCTCAGCTCCATGCGTCCTGGCGAAGTCACGCCGCCCGCCCGCACTCCAGGCGGCTTCATCATCCTCAAGCTGCTGGAAAAGCGCGGCGGTGAAGGTCAGGTGCAGCTGCGTGACGAAGTCCACGTACGCCACATCCTGATCAAACCGAGCGAGATCCGCAGTGAGGCCGAGACCCAGCGTCTGGCGCAGAAACTCTACGACCGCATCCAGGCCGGCGAAGACTTCGGCGAACTGGCGAAGAGCTTCTCGGAAGACCCGGGCTCGGCGCTCAACGGCGGCGACCTGAACTGGGTCGACCCCAACTCGCTGGTTCCCGAGTTCCGCCAGGTCATGAACGAAACGCCGCAAGGCGTGCTGTCCAAGCCGTTCAAGACCCAGTACGGCTGGCACGTCCTGGAAGTCCTGGGCCGTCGCTCCACCGACGCCACCAATCAGGCTCGCGAGCAACAGGCACTGAACATCCTGCGTAACCGCAAGTACGACGAAGAGCTGCAGACCTGGCTGCGCCAGATCCGCGATGAAGCGTACGTCGAAATCAAGCTGCCTGGCGCCGCCCAGGCCCAGAAGTGAAGCCACGGCGCTTCGCGCTGACGCCCGGCGAGCCGGCCGGCATAGGCCCTGACCTTTGCCTGCTGCTCGCCGCGCAACCCCAGCCACACCCCCTGATCGCCATCACCAGCCACGCCCTGCTCACCGAGCGGGCCGTGCAGTTGGGGCTGGCCGTCAATCTGATCAGCGTCAGCCCTGAAGCCCTGCCAAGCACCCCGGCGCCGGCCGGCAGCCTGTACGTCTGGGATACGCCGCTGGGCGCGCCGGTTGTCGCCGGGCACCTGAACACCGCCAACGCCGGCTTCGTCCTGGAAACCCTGACCCGCGCCGGCAACGGCTGCCTGAACGGGCTGTTCGCCGGGATGATCACCGCCCCGGTGCACAAGGGCGTGATCAACGACGCCGGCATGGCCTTTTCAGGGCATACCGAGTTTCTTGCCGACCTCACCGCCACCGAACAGGTGGTGATGATGCTGGCCACCGGCGACCTGCGCGTGGCGCTGGTCACCACCCACCTGCCGCTGCGCGAAGTGGCCGATGCCATCACCGCCGAGCGCCTGGAGCGCGTCACGCGCATCCTGCACGCCGACCTGGTCGGCAAGTTCGGCATCGCCCGACCGCGCATCCTGGTCTGCGGGCTCAACCCGCACGCTGGCGAAGGCGGGCACCTGGGCCGCGAGGAACTCGACATCATCGAGCCCACCCTGCAGCGCCTGCGCCTGGAGGGCATGGACCTCCAGGGCCCGCTGCCGGCCGACACCCTCTTCACCCCCAAGTATCTGGCGCATTGCGACGCCGTGCTGGCGATGTACCACGACCAGGGCCTGCCGGTCCTCAAGTACAAGGGCTTCGGCGCTGCGGTCAACGTGACCCTGGGCCTGCCCATCGTCCGCACTTCGGTCGACCATGGCACCGCCCTCGACCTGGCCGGCAGCGGCCAGGTCGACACCGGCAGCCTGCAGGTCGCCTTGCAAACCGCCTACCAGATGGCCGAGACCCATTCATGACCGAGCAATACCAACACCGGGCGCGCAAGCGTTTCGGGCAGAACTTCCTGCACGACGCGGGCATCATCGACCGTATCCTGCGCGCCATCCGTGCGCGCCCTGAAGACCGCATGCTGGAAATCGGCCCGGGCCAGGGCGCCCTCACCGAAGGCCTGCTGGGCAGCGGCGCACGCCTGGACGTGATCGAGCTGGACAAAGACCTGGTGCCGATCCTCAACAGCCAGTTCGCCGGCAAGCCGAACTTCAACCTGCACCAGGGCGACGCGCTGAAGTTCGACTTCAACAGCCTGGGCGCAGAGCCGCACAGCCTGCGGGTGGTCGGCAACCTGCCGTACAACATCTCCACGCCGCTGATCTTCCACCTGCTGGACAACGCCGCGCTGATCCGCGACATGCACTTCATGCTGCAGAAGGAAGTGGTCGAGCGTCTGGCGGCCGGTCCCGGCGGCGGCGACTGGGGTCGCCTGTCGATCATGGTGCAGTACCACTGCCGTGTGGAACACCTGTTCAACGTCGGCCCCGGTGCGTTCAACCCGCCGCCGAAGGTCGACTCGGCCATCGTGCGCCTGGTGCCACACGAGACCCTGCCACACCCAGCCAAGGACCACCGGCTGCTCGAACGCATCGTCCGCGAGGCCTTCAACCAGCGCCGCAAGACCCTGCGCAATACCCTCAAGCTGCTGCTCAGCGGCGAAGAGATCGAGGCCGCCGGCGTGGACGGCAGCCTGCGCCCGGAGCAACTCGACCTTTCAGCATTCGTCCGCCTGGCCGATAAGCTCAGCGAGAAAAGCAGCGCGCAATAAGGTCCGGAGCATTACGGGGCATTTCACCTGCGGTGATTTTCCCCGTACATGACCTAGACTGAGCCCTTGCTTGAGTCATTCGCCCTAGGTTTTCTACGAAACCCAAGTATTCAAGGCACACCGCATGTCCGATCCTCGTTACCAGGTTGATGTCAGCGTCGTGACGCGCTACCTCGCCGAGCAATCGAATCCCGAGCAGAACCGCTTCGCCTTCGCCTACACCATCACCGTGCACAACAACGGCCTGCTGCCGGCCAAGCTGCTGTCACGGCACTGGGTCATCACCGATGGCAACGGCAATGTCGAAGAAGTGCGTGGCGAGGGCGTGGTCGGCCAGCAGCCGCTGATCAAGGCCGGGCAAAGCCACACCTACAGCAGCGGCACGGTGATGCCCACCCAGGTCGGCGCCATGCAGGGCAGCTACCAGATGCTCGCCGAAGACGGCAAACGCTTCGACGCGGTGATTGCGCCCTTCCGCCTCGCCGTACCGGGCGCCCTGCACTGATGGCGGTGTATGCAGTCGGTGACCTGCAGGGTTGCCTGGAACCGCTCAAGTGCCTGCTCGACCATGTGCGCTTCACCCCTGGCCAGGACCAGCTGTGGCTGGTCGGCGACCTGGTCAATCGCGGCCCGCAATCGCTGGAGACCCTGCGTTACCTGTATGGCATCCGTGACGCGGTGACCTGCGTGCTGGGCAACCACGACCTGCACCTGCTGGCCGTGTCACGCCAGGCCGGGCGCCTGAAGAAGGGCGACACCCTCAACGAGATCCTTGAGGCCCCCGACGGCGCGCAACTGCTCGACTGGCTGCGCCGGCAAAAGCTGCTGCACTACGATGCCGAGCGCAACGTGGCCATGGCGCATGCCGGCATCCCGCCGCAGTGGACCCTCAAGAAAGCCCTCAAACTGGCGGCCGAGGTCGAAGCCGTGCTGCGCGACGACGCCCGCTACGACGACTACCTGGCCAACATGTACGGCAACGAGCCAGCCAAGTGGGACGGTGATCTGCAAGGCGTCGCGCGCCTGCGGGTCATCACCAACTATTTCACGCGCATGCGTTTCTGCACCGCCGATGGCAAGCTCGACCTCAAGGGCAAGGAAGGCATCGACACCGCCCCGCCCGGCTATGCCCCCTGGTTCAGCCACAAAGAGCGCAAGACCCGTGACCTGAAGATCATCTTCGGCCATTGGGCGGCCCTGGAGGGGCGCTGCGACGAGCCCGGCGTGTTCGCCCTCGACAGCGGCTGCGTATGGGGCGGTGGCATGACCCTACTCAATGTCGATACCCTGCAGCGCCACTACTGCGATTGCGACCCTGACGGGCGGGCCGTGGCCCAGCGCCCGATCACGACCACCCCGAACTGACCCCAGCCTGGAGCCCAGACATGACCGACTTCAAACGCATTTCCGCCGAGCAGGCCCACACCCTGCGTGAACAAGGCGCCGTGCTGGTCGATATCCGCGACCCACAGACCTTCGCCGGCAGCCATATCAGCGGTGCCCGCCACCTCGACAACCACTCGCTGGCCGGCTTCATCGCCGACACCGAGCCGAGCCAGCCGGTGATCGTGGTCTGCTACCACGGCAACTCCAGCCAGAACGCCGCCGCCTACCTGGCCAGCCAGGGTTTCACCGACGTCTACAGCCTCGACGGCGGCTTCGAGGCATGGCGTGGCCACTACCCGAACGAAACCGAGCAAGGCTGAACGAAAAAAAAATTTAATCCGGCTCACCCCGCGTAGCGCGTGGGCTGGCGCCCTGAACCGACGAACGGCTCGGGGCTCCTTTCGCACATCCCTTCTTTACCTTCCAGAAACCGAACTATTCTTACCCACAGGCCATCCGTAATCCGGGGAGAGCCGGTACACCGGCGCGTGGGTCATCGGTAGTTACTTTTATGGTGTTCTGGGGGGTAACGGCATCTGGATACTCAGCTGCTGCCAGCATCGACTGACGATCCGCCGCCGGCTCAACGTATCGAGCGAGGTGACGTCATGAGTATTTTTAGCCACTTCCAACAACGCTTCGAAACCACACGGCAGGAAGAGCTCTCACTACAGGAGTACCTTGAGCTCTGCAAACGGGATCGCAGCGCCTACGCTTCGGCAGCAGAGCGACTGCTCATGGCCATCGGGGAGCCCGAACTGGTAGACACCTCTACCAACTCGCGCCTGTCGAGGATCTTCTCCAACAAGGTGATCAGACGTTACCCGGCCTTCGCCGATTTCCACGGCATGGAAGAGTGCATCGAGCAGATCGTCTCCTACTTCCGCCATGCCGCGCAGGGCCTGGAAGAGAAGAAACAGATCCTCTACCTGCTCGGCCCGGTCGGCGGCGGCAAGTCGTCCCTGGCCGAAAAGCTCAAGCAACTGATGCAGAAGGTGCCCTTCTACGCGATCAAGGGCTCGCCGGTATTCGAGTCGCCGCTGGGGCTGTTCAACGCTGCCGAAGATGGCGACATCCTCGAAGAGGACTTCGGCATCCCGCGCCGCTACCTCAACACCATCATGTCGCCCTGGGCCACCAAGCGCCTGGCCGAGTTCGGCGGTGACATCAGCCAGTTCAAGGTGGTCAAGCTCTACCCTTCCATCCTCAACCAGATCGGTATCGCCAAGACCGAGCCGGGCGACGAGAACAACCAGGACATCTCTGCGCTGGTGGGCAAGGTCGATATCCGCAAGCTGGAAGAATTCCCGCAGAACGATGCCGACGCCTACAGCTATTCGGGCGCGCTGTGCCGGGCCAACCAGGGCCTGATGGAATTCGTCGAGATGTTCAAGGCGCCGATCAAGGTCCTGCACCCCTTGCTCACCGCCACCCAGGAAGGCAACTACAACAGCACCGAAGGCCTGGGCGCGATTCCCTTCAACGGCACGCTGCTGGCCCACTCCAACGAGTCCGAGTGGCACAGCTTCCGCAACAACAAGAACAACGAGGCTTTCATCGACCGGATCTACATCGTCAAGGTGCCGTATTGCCTGCGTGTCAGCGACGAGATCAAGATCTACGAGAAGCTGCTGATCAACAGTTCGCTGGCCAGCGCCCATTGCGCGCCTGACACGCTGAAGATGCTCGCCCAGTTCACCACCCTGTCGCGCCTCAAGGAGCCGGAGAACTCCAACATCTACTCCAAGATGCGCGTCTACGACGGGGAAAACCTCAAGGACACCGATCCCAAGGCCAAGTCGATCCAGGAGTACCGCGACAGCGCAGGCGTCGACGAGGGCATGACCGGGCTTTCCACCCGCTTCGCCTTCAAGATCCTCTCCAAGGTGTTCAACTTCGACCCGCACGAGGTCGCCGCCAACCCGGTGCACCTGCTCTACGTGCTGGAGCAGCAGATCGAACAGGAGCAATACCCGGCCGAAACCCGTGAGCGCTACCTGCGCTTCATCAAGGAGTACCTGGCACCGCGCTACATCGAGTTCATCGGCAAGGAAATCCAGACCGCCTACCTGGAGTCGTACAGCGAGTACGGGCAGAACATCTTCGACCGCTACGTGCTGTACGCAGACTTCTGGATTCAGGACCAGGAATATCGCGACCCGGAAACCGGTGAAATCCTCAACCGCGTGGCCCTCAACGAAGAACTGGAGAAAATCGAGAAGCCGGCCGGCATCAGCAACCCGAAAGACTTCCGCAACGAGATCGTCAACTTCGTCCTGCGGGCACGTGCCAACAACAATGGCAAGAACCCAACCTGGCTGAGCTATGAAAAGCTGCGGGTGGTGATCGAGAAGAAAATGTTCTCCAACACCGAAGACCTGCTGCCGGTCATCAGCTTCAACGCCAAGGCCAGCAAGGAAGACCAACAGAAACACAACGACTTCGTCACTCGAATGGTCGAGCGGGGCTACACCGACAAGCAGGTGCGTCTACTCTCCGAGTGGTACCTGCGCGTACGCAAATCGCAGTAAGGCAGCGACAAGCGGCAAGCTTCAGGTCAGCAACGACGTACCTGTCGCCCCACAGGGGGCAGCAGGTGCGCCGTTGACTGCGTGAAGCCGGCGTTTGGATAGGCAAACTTGCAGCTTGTAGCCTGGAGCTTGCAGCTCCCCTAAGGGGCCCCTATGAGTTACGTGATCGACCGACGCCTGAACGGCAAGAACAAGAGCACGGTGAATCGCCAGCGTTTCCTGCGGCGTTACCGCGACCACATCAAGAAGGCGGTTGAAGAAGCCGTCAGCCGCCGCTCCATCACCGACATGGAGCACGGCGAACAGATCAGCATCCCCGGCCGCGACATCGACGAGCCGGTCCTGCACCATGGCCGCGGCGGCAAGCAGACCGTCGTGCACCCCGGCAACAAGGAGTTCACTGCGGGCGAGCGCATCGCCCGTCCCCAGGGCGGCGGTGGCGGCAAGGGCGCCGGCAAGGCCAGCAATTCCGGCGAAGGCATGGACGAGTTCGTCTTCCAGATCACCCAGGAAGAATTCCTCGAATTCATGTTCGAAGACCTCGAACTGCCCAACCTGGTCAAACGCCACCTCACCGGCACCGACACCTTCAAGACCGTGCGCGCCGGCATCAGCAACGAGGGCAACCCCTCGCGCATCAACATCGTCCGCACCCTGCGCTCGGCCCACGCCCGGCGCATCGCCCTGTCGGGCAGCAGCCGCGCGCGGCTCAAGCAGGTGCAGGTCGAGCTGGAGCGCCTGAAGGTCGAAGAACCGGACAACTTCGGCGATATCCAGGAACTCGAAGGCGAAGTCGAACGCCTCAAGGCGCGCATTCGCCGTGTGCCTTACCTCGACACCTTCGACCTCAAGTACAACCTGCTGGTCAAGCAGCCCAACCCCAGCTCCAAGGCGGTGATGTTCTGCCTGATGGACGTGTCCGGCTCGATGACCCAGGCCACCAAGGACATCGCCAAGCGCTTCTTCATCCTGCTGTACCTGTTCCTCAAGCGTAACTACGACAAGATCGACGTGGTGTTCATCCGCCACCACACCAGCGCCCGCGAGGTGGACGAAGAAGAGTTCTTCTACTCCCGGGAAACCGGCGGCACCATCGTTTCCAGTGCCCTGAAGCTGATGCAGGAGATCATGGCCGAGCGCTACCCGGCCAACGAGTGGAACATCTACGCCGCCCAGGCCTCCGACGGCGACAACTGGAACGACGACTCGCCGATCTGCCGGGAAATCCTCACCAAGCAGATCATGCCGTTCGTGCAGTACTACACCTACGTGGAAATCACCCCCCGCGAGCACCAGGCGCTGTGGTACGAATACGAGCGCATCAGCGAGGAATTCGCCGATACCTTCGCCCAGCAGCAACTGGTGTCCGCCGGTGATATCTACCCGGTATTCCGTGAACTCTTCCAGCGCAGGTTAGTGACATGACCGCTAGAGATCAGAAACGCCAGCCCCTCTCCACGGGGTCAGAGTGGACCTTCGAACTGATCCAGGCATACGACCGGGAAATCGCGCGTATCGCCGAACGCTATGCCCTGGACACCTACCCTAACCAGATCGAGGTGATCACCGCCGAGCAGATGATGGACGCCTACGCCTCGGTGGGCATGCCGCTGGGCTACCATCACTGGTCCTATGGCAAGCAGTTTCTCAGCACGGAAAAGTCCTACTCGCGTGGACAGATGGGACTGGCCTACGAGATCGTCATCAACTCCGACCCGTGCATCGCCTACCTGATGGAAGAAAACACCATGTGCATGCAGGCACTGGTGGTGGCGCATGCCTGCTACGGGCACAACAGCTTCTTCAAGGGCAACTACCTGTTCCGCACCTGGACCGATGCCAGTTCGATCATCGACTACCTGGTGTTCGCCAAGCAGTACATCACCCAGTGCGAAGAGCGCCACGGCATCGACGCCGTGGAAGACCTCATCGACTCCTGCCATGCGCTGATGAACTACGGCGTCGACCGCTACAAGCGGCCCTACCCCATCTCCGCCGAAGAGGAGCGCCGTCGCCAGAAGGACCGCGAGGAGCACCTGCAGCGGCAGATCAACGACCTGTGGCGCACCATCCCGAAAAGCGCCGAGAAGAACAGCCAGGCCGACAACGCGCGGTTTCCAGCCGAGCCGCAGGAGAACATCCTCTACTTCATCGAGAAACACGCCCCGCTGCTGGAGCCCTGGCAGCGTGAAGTGGTGCGCATCGTGCGCAAGATCGCGCAGTACTTCTACCCGCAACGCCAGACCCAGGTGATGAACGAAGGCTGGGCGACCTTCTGGCACTACACCCTGATCAACGACCTGTACGACGAAGGGCTGGTCACCGACGGCTTCATGTTCGAGTTCCTGCAGTCGCACACCAGCGTGATCTACCAGCCTGGCTTCGACAGCCCCTACTACAGCGGCATCAACCCCTACACCCTGGGCTTCTCGATCTTCCAGGACATCCGCCGCATGTGCGAGAACCCCACCGACGAAGACCGCCGCTGGTTCCCGGACCTTGCCGGTGGCGACTGGCTGAGCACCATCAAGTTCGCCATGAGCAGCTTCAAGGACGAGAGCTTCATCCTGCAGTACCTGTCGCCCAAGGTGATGCGCGACCTCAAGCTGTTCAGCATCATGGACGACGACCAGAAGGAAGAGCTGCTGGTGCCGGCGATCCACGACGAAGCGGGCTACCACATCATTCGTGAAACCCTGGCCGCGCAGTACAACCTGGGCAATCGCGAACCCAACGTGCAGATCTACAGCATCGACCGGCGCGGCGACCGCTCGCTGACCCTGCGCCACCAGCAGCACAACCGCAAACCGCTGGGCGAGTCCACGGACGAAGTGCTCAAGCACCTGCACCGCCTGTGGGGCTTCGACGTGCACCTGGAAACCCTGCAGGGTGATCAGATCGTCAAGACCCACCACGTACCGCCCCGTGGCGAAGGCGCCGACAACGAATACCCGCGCCTGGACCTGGCGGTGGTCCATCACCTCTGACTCCCCTGCAACGCCTCATCACGCAGTTTTAACCTCCTGCGGCCCGTACAAGGTTTATCCTGTCGGGCCTACGGAGGTTCTTATGCAGATTTACAAAGTCGGCGGCGCGGTTCGCGATCGCCTGTTGGGGCAACCCGTCACCGATACCGACTGGGTGGTGGTTGGGGCCACCAGTGAAGAGATGCTGGTCAAGGGCTACCGCCCGGTGGGCACTGACTTTCCGGTGTTCCTGCATCCGCTGACCGGCGAGGAATACGCCCTGGCGCGCACCGAGCGCAAGAGCGGCGTGGGCTATGGCGGCTTTGTGTTCCATGCCAGCCCGGAGGTCACCCTGGAACAGGACCTGATCCGCCGCGACCTGACCATCAACGCCATGGCCGAAGACAAGGACGGTCAGCTGACCGACCCCTATGGCGGCCAGCAAGACCTCGAAGCCCGCATCTTGCGTCACGTTTCCCCGGCATTCGCCGAAGATCCCCTGCGTGTGCTGCGTGTGGCGCGCTTCGCTGCACGCTATGCCCCGCTGGGTTTCAGCATCGCCCCCGAAACGCTGGCCCTGATGCGCCAGCTCAGTGAGTCCGGCGAACTCAAGGCGCTGACCCCGGAACGCAGCTGGAAGGAAATCTCCCGCGCCCTGATGGAAGAACGCCCCGACGTGTTCATTCGGGTATTGCACGACTGTGGCGCCCTGCAGGAACTGATGCCAGAGGTCGAAGCCCTGTTCGGTGTACCGCAGCCAGAGGCGCATCATCCGGAAATCGATACCGGCGAACACATTCTGCGCGTCCTGCTGCAGGCCGCCCGCCACCAGCAGCCGCTGAGCGTGCGCTGGGCCTGCCTGCTGCACGACCTCGGCAAAGGCGCCACCCCGCCGGACGAATGGCCGCGCCACATTGCCCACGAACACACCGGCCTGCCGCTGATCAAGGCGGTCAACGAGCGGGTCAAGGCGCCAAAGGAGTGCCAGGAACTGGCCCTGCTGGTCGGCCAGTACCATACCCACGGGCATCGCGCCCTGGAACTCAAGCCTTCGACCCTGCTGGACCTGCTGCAGAGCTTCGACGTCTACCGTCGGCCGCAGCGCTTCGAAGAATTCATCGCCGCCTGCGAAATGGACGCCCGTGGCCGACAGGGTTTCGAAGAGCGAGATTATCCCCAGGCCATCTACCTGCGCGGCGCCGCCGACGCGGCCCGCGCGGTGTCCGTGCAACCGCTGCTGGAAAAGGGACTCAAGGGCCAGGAACTGGGCAATGCCCTGCGCGAAGCCAGGCTGGACAGACTGAAAGTCTACAAGGCCAGCCAGCAAGCCTGATGCCGACCGCCAGGCGCGGCTTCAGCCACGAAAAGCATCCCGGCTGAAGCCGGTCCTACAGCCCGACCGCGACAGCCGATACCTACCGGTGGGAGCGGCTTCAGCCGCGAAAGGCAATCCCGGCTGAAGCCAGCCCTAAAGCCGACCGCGACAGCCGGTCCCTGCCGGTGGGAGCGGCTTCAGCCGCGAAAGGCAATCCCGGCTGAAGCCGGTCCTACAGCCGACCGCGACAGCCGGTCCCTGCCGGTGGGAGCGGCTTCAGCCGCGAAAAGCAATCCCGGCTGAAGCCGGCCCTAAAGCCGACCGCGACAGCCGGTCCCTGCCGGTGGGAGCGGCTTCAGCCGCGAAAAGCCTGGCCCCGGTCAGGCGCGGGTCAGCATTTGCGCCGGGGTCAGCGCTTGCCCTCGCCATTCGAAGGCCACCGGCCACAGCTGCTGGTCGATCTGCGCGGCAGCCCACAGGCTGGCGAACGACTGCCCCGCACCGGGATGAACCTGCTCAGGCGCGATCAACGACAATGGCCACAATACGAAGGCATTTTTCAGGATTTCCGCACGCGGCAGCACCAGACCATCGAAGTTGCCGACCTGCTCGCCATACAGCAGCACATCGATATCCAGCGGCAGGCCGACGCGGTCGGGCGCATAACGGCCATTGTCGGCCTCGATGAATTTCAGCCGGCGGTCCAGCTCCATCAACGGCAGGTCGGTCAGCGCGCTGACCACCAGGTTGAAGAACGGCCCGCTCTTGATACCCACGGCATGGCTCTCGAACACCGGCGAGCACTGCAGGTCGCCGAGAAAGCCCGCCAGCGCATCGAGGCCGGCAGTCAGGTGCCGTTCGCGCTCGATGTTGCTGCCCAGGCCCAGGAAAATCCGCGTCAGCGACATCCGCGCTCGATCTCCACACCCACGCCACGGGCGGCCGCTACGGCGCCCGGCTTGGTCAATTTGATATGCAGCCAGGGAATGCCGAACTCGCTCATCAGCACTTCGGCCAGGCGCTCGGCAAAGGTTTCCACCAACTGGTACTGGGTCTGCGCGGCGAAGGCCTGGATGCGCTCGGACACACTGGCGTAATCCAGCGCCTTGCTCAGGTCGTCGCCCGCCGCTGCCGGGCGGTTATCCCAGGCGAAGCTGAGGTCCAGACACAGGCACTGACGAATGCCGCGCTCCCAGTCATAGGCGCCGATCACCGTCTCGACTTCCAGCCCCTCGATGAACACTCTGTCCAAGCACTACTCTCCACAGCACGACAAGGGCGCAATGCGCCGTTAGAATCAGGGCCATCCTTGCCCGGAATGGTTAGCATGTTTTGGTTACTGGCGATACTCGCCTACCTGCTTGGCTCACTGTCCTTCGCCATCCTGCTCAGCCGCCTCAGCGGCAGCCCGGACCCGCGCGCCAGCGGCTCGGGCAATGCCGGCGCCACCAACATGCTGCGCCTGGCGGGCAAGAAGCTCGCCATCCTGACCCTGGCCGGCGATCTTTGCAAAGGCCTGTTGCCCGTACTAATCGCCCAGCACTACGGCTTGGGCCACGGCCAACAGGCCTGGGTCGGCCTATGCGCAGTGCTCGGCCATCTGTTTCCGCTGTATTTCCGCTTCAAGGGCGGCAAGGGCGTGGCCACTGCCGCCGGCATGCTGCTGGGCCTCTACCCGCCCGCCGCCGCACTGGCCGTGGCCGTGTGGCTGCTGACCTTCTACCTGACCCGCACCAGCTCGCTGGCGGCGTTGATCGCCACCCCCCTGACCCTGCCGCTGCTGGCCTGGCAGGAACCCCGCGCCTTGTTGCCGGTGAGCCTGTTGACGCTGCTCATCGTGTGGCGCCACCGGGGCAATCTACGCGACCTGCTGGCCGGGCGCGAACGACATTTCTGACGCAGCCCGGGCTTAAAGGCTGGGCAACTGCTCCATTGGCCAACGTGCCTGCACATGAATGCCCAGGCCTTCCTTCTGCCCGGCCAGCAAACGCTGGCAACCGGCGTAGGCGATCATCGCGCCGTTGTCGGTGCAGAATTGCGGGCGGGCGTAGAACACCTGGCCCTTGAGGCCCGCCAGCATGCTTTCCAGCGAAGCCCGTAGCGCCTTGTTGGCACTCACCCCACCGGCGATCACCAGGCTGTTCAGCCCGGCCTGCTTGAGGGCGCGCTTGCACTTGATGGTCAGAGTCTCCACGACCGCCTCCTGGAAGGCCAGGGCGATGTCGCAACGGGTTTGTTCGCTGTCGTCGCCAGACGCCTGGCACTGCTGCCAGGTGTTCAGGGCGAAGGTCTTCAGGCCGCTGAAGCTGAACGCCAGGCCAGGGCGGTCGGTCATCGGCCGCGGAAAGGTGAAACGCCCTGGCACGCCACTGGCGGCCAGCTTGGCGATTTCCGGGCCACCGGGGTAGCGCAGGCCCATCATCTTGGCGGTCTTGTCGAAGGCTTCACCGGCGGCGTCGTCCAGCGACTCGCCCATCAGCTCGTACTGGCCGATGCCATCGACCCGCACCAGCTGGGTATGGCCGCCCGACACCAGCAAGGCGACGAACGGAAACTGCGGCGGCTGCGCCTCCAGCATCGGCGCCAGCAGGTGACCTTCCATGTGATGCACGCCCAGCGCCGGGATGTCCCAGGCGAAGGCCAGGGCCTGGGCGCAGGAGGCGCCGACCAGCAGCGCACCGACCAGGCCGGGGCCGGCGGTGTAGGCGATGGCGTCGATATCAGTGGCCACGCGGTCGGCTTCAGCCAGCACCTGGCGGATCAGCGGCAGCATGCGCTTGACGTGATCACGCGAGGCCAGCTCGGGCACCACGCCACCGTAGACCCGGTGCAGGTCGATCTGGCTGAACAGCGCATCGGCCAGCAGGCCGCGCTCGCTGTCGTAGAGGGCGACGCCGGTTTCGTCGCAGGAGGTTTCTAATCCCAGTACTAGCATGGGTGCGCCTTTTCAGGGGGGCAGACGTGACGCGGCGGGGCGATTACACTGCCGCCCGGCCTTCGAAGGCGCGCATGATAGTCGTCGGCCCGGGTGCCGACCAGCGGTTTTCGATCAGAGGCTTTGCAATCCCTCGCCCGAAGGGGTAACATCCGCAACCCTTAAAAACCGACGTATTCAGTGCAACGTTTGCACGAAGCGTTGCCCCCGGTAATGAATGAAGGTAGCTCTGGATGCCAGCCGTCAAAGTAAAAGAGAACGAACCCTTCGACGTAGCTCTGCGTCGTTTCAAGCGCTCCTGCGAAAAAGCCGGTGTTCTGGCTGAAGTTCGTAGCCGCGAATTCTACGAGAAGCCAACTGCCGAGCGTAAGCGCAAAGCAGCGGCTGCCGTTAAGCGTCACGCCAAGAAAGTTCAGCGCGAACAGCGCCGCGCCGTTCGTCTGTACTAATACAGACTGACGCCGCAAGCTTTCTGCCATGCCCGGCCCTGAGCCGGGCTGTCCGCAGTTCAGCTTCACTGACAGCAGGTCCCGCTTGACGGGCTTCGCGGTCAGCGCACATCTCGCCTGATTCCAGGCCGTGCGGCTCGCTTCCCTGGCGAAGCGATTCACGCACAGAACGTAATGCCCTGCAGGCTTTCCAAGCAAAGTCGACAGGGCAGCGTTTTATATAAGGCAGCCGCGCAGATGGCTGACCCCGTCACATCATTCAAGAAAGCACCCTGTCGTTTCAGGGCTCGAGTGCATCCCCGTCAGCCATGCTTCACAATGACGCGCACCGATAATTTGCATTTCGCCTGATGAGAACACCATGGCCGGGCTGATACCCCAGAGTTTCATTGACGACCTGCTCAACCGCACCGACATCGTCGACGTGGTGAGCTCGCGCGTGCAACTCAAGAAGGCCGGCAAGAACCACGTCGCCTGCTGCCCGTTCCACAAGGAAAAGACCCCTTCGTTCAGCGTCAGCCCCGACAAGCAGTTCTATTACTGCTTCGGTTGCGGTGCCGGCGGTAACGCCCTGGGGTTCATCATGGACCACGACAACCTGGACTTCCCCCAGGCCGTGGAAGAACTGGCCAAGGCCGCCGGCATGGAAGTGCCGAGGGAACAGGGCAACCGGGGCAACAAGCCGCGCCAGCCCACCGACTCACCGCTGTACCCGCTGCTCGAAGCCGCCGCGCAGTACTACCGCCAGGCGCTCAAGAGCCACCCGGCGCGCAAGGCGGCGGTGGAATACCTCAAAGGGCGTGGGCTGTCGGGCGAGATTGCCCGCGACTTCGGCCTGGGCTTCGCGCCACCGGGCTGGGACAACCTGTACAAACACCTGAGCAGCGACAGCCTGCAGCAGAAGGTGATGATCGACGCCGGGCTGCTGATCGAGAACACCGAGACCGGCAAGCGCTACGACCGCTTCCGCGACCGGGTGATGTTCCCGATCCGCGACACCCGTGGCCGGGTCATCGCCTTCGGTGGCCGGGTACTGGGCGACGACAAGCCCAAGTACCTGAACTCGCCGGAAACCCCGGTGTTCCACAAGGGCCAGGAGCTGTACGGCCTGTTCGAGGCGCGCAAGCACAACCGCAACCTCGACGAGATCATCGTCGTCGAAGGCTACATGGACGTCATCGCCCTGGCCCAGCAAGGCCTGCGCAATGCGGTGGCGACCCTGGGCACGGCGACCAGCGAAGAGCACCTCAAGCGGCTGTTCCGCGTGGTGCCCAGCGTGCTGTTCTGCTTCGACGGCGACCAGGCCGGCCGCAACGCCGCCTGGCGCGCCCTGGAGGCGACCCTGTCGAGCCTGCAAGACGGCCGCCGGGCGCGCTTTCTGTTCCTGCCCGAGGGCGAGGACCCGGATACGCTGGTACGCGCCGAAGGCACCGACGCCTTCAAGGCACGCATCAACCAGCATGCCCAGCCGCTCGCCGACTACTTCTTCGAGCAGTTGACCCAAGAGGCCGACCCGCGCTCGCTGGAAGGCAAGGCGCACCTGGTAACCCTGGCGGCACCGCTGATCGAAAAGGTCCCCGGCGCCAACCTGCGCACCCTGATGCGCCAGCGGCTGAGCGAGATCACCGGGCTGAGCGGCGACGCCATGAGCCAGATGGCACAAAGCGCCCCCGCGCCGAGCCAGCCCAGCCACGACCCGTTCGCCGACTATGGCGGCATGCCGGACTACGGCGACTATCAGCCCGCCGGCGGCTACGAAGGCCTGCACGACGAAGCGCCGCAATGGACCCCGCAAAAGCAGGGTGGCGCCGGTCGTCAGGGCCAGAAGAAGTGGGACAACAACAAGCAGTGGGGCAACAAGGGCGGGCGCAAGGACTTCGAGCCGCGCCAGCCGCGCACACCGGTCACGGTGGAGCAGCCCATGCAAACGGCGCTGCGCACCCTGCTGCACCACCCGGAACTGGCCGAAAAAGTCGACAATGCCAGCCAGTTCGCGGATGAAGACAATTTTCAGGCACAGCTGCTGGTCGCCTTGATCGAAGCCCGGCAAAAGAATCCGGGTTTGCGGTCGTTACAGTTGATAGCGCGCTGGCATGGCACCGAACAGGGCCGCCTGCTGCGCGCGCTGGCCGAGAAGGAATGGTTGATCGAGGCCGGCAACCTTGAACAACAGTTTTTCGACACTATAACTAGGTTATCCGCCCGCCAGCGCGAGCGACTCCTGGATCGATTGATCAGCAAAGAGAAACAAAGCGGGCTGACTGCGGAAGAGAAATCGCAACTGCTCGGCTTGCTCTGTCGTAAAGAGCAGACACAAAACCCGACCTCAACTGGCGTGTGAGGTCATAGCTCGGGTATAATCCCCGGCTTGTTTTTTGCCCGCCAAGACCTTCAGTGGATAGGGTGTTATGTCCGGAAAAGCGCAACAGCAGTCTCGTATCAAAGAGTTGATCACCCTGGGCCGTGAGCAGAAGTATCTGACTTACGCAGAGGTCAACGACCACCTGCCGGAGGATATTTCAGATCCGGAGCAGGTGGAAGACATCATCCGCATGATCAACGACATGGGGATCCCGGTCCACGAGAGTGCTCCGGATGCAGACGCCCTGATGCTGGCCGATGCCGACACCGACGAAGCCGCCGCTGAAGAAGCGGCCGCAGCGTTGGCCGCGGTAGAGAGCGACATCGGCCGCACCACCGACCCGGTGCGCATGTACATGCGCGAAATGGGTACGGTCGAGCTTCTGACCCGCGAAGGCGAGATCGAAATCGCCAAGCGTATCGAGGAAGGCATCCGTGAAGTGATGGGCGCCATCGCGCACTTCCCTGGCACGGTCGAGTACATCCTCTCCGAATACGATCGCGTCACCAGCGAAGGCGGTCGCCTGTCCGACGTTCTCAGCGGCTACATCGACCCGGACGACGGCATCGCGCCACCGGCCGAAGTCCCGCCGCCCATGGACGAAAAGGCCACCAAGGCCGATGACAAGGACGACGACGAAGACGAAGAGTCCGAAGGCAGCGACGAAGAGGAAGAGACCGAAAGCGGTCCCGACCCAGTGGTCGCCCAGCAGCGCTTCGGCGCCGTCGCCGACCAGCTGGCCATCACCCTCAAGGCCCTGAAGAAAGGCCGTGAAGACAAGCAGGCTGTGGCAGAAATGCTCGCCCTGGCTGACCTCTTCATGCCGATCAAGCTGGTGCCCAAGCAGTTCGAAGTGCTGGTCGAGCGCGTACGCGGTGCCCTGGAGCGCCTGCGTGCACAGGAACGCGCCATCATGCAGCTGTGCGTCCGTGACGCTCGCATGCCGCGTGCCGAGTTCCTGCGTTCGTTCCCGGGCAACGAAGTCGACCTGTCGTGGAGCGACTCGATTGCCAGCAGCAAGAGCAAGCACGGCGAGGCCATCGTACGCTTCCAGCCTGATATCAAGCGTTGCCAGCAGAAGCTGCGCGACCTGGAAGAAGAAACCGGCCTGACCGTTGCCGAGATCAAGGACATCAACCGTCGCATGTCCATCGGTGAGGCCAAGGCCCGCCGCGCCAAGAAGGAAATGGTCGAGGCGAACCTGCGTCTGGTGATCTCCATCGCCAAGAAGTACACCAACCGTGGCCTGCAATTCCTCGACCTGATCCAGGAAGGCAACATCGGCCTGATGAAGGCGGTGGACAAGTTCGAATACCGCCGCGGCTACAAGTTCTCGACCTACGCCACCTGGTGGATTCGCCAGGCGATCACCCGTTCGATCGCCGACCAGGCGCGCACCATCCGTATTCCGGTGCACATGATCGAGACGATCAACAAGCTCAACCGTATTTCCCGGCAGATGCTCCAGGAAATGGGCCGTGAACCGACCCCGGAAGAGCTGGGCGAGCGCATGGAAATGCCTGAGGACAAGATCCGCAAGGTACTGAAGATCGCCAAAGAGCCGATCTCCATGGAAACCCCGATCGGCGACGACGAAGATTCGCATCTGGGCGACTTCATCGAGGACTCCACCATGCAATCGCCCATCGACGTGGCGACCGTGGAAAGCCTCAAGGAAGCCACCCGCGAAGTGCTGTCGGGCCTCACCGCCCGCGAAGCCAAGGTCCTGCGCATGCGCTTCGGTATCGACATGAATACCGACCATACGCTGGAAGAAGTCGGCAAGCAGTTCGACGTGACCCGTGAGCGTATCCGTCAGATCGAAGCCAAGGCCCTGCGCAAACTGCGCCACCCGACCCGTAGCGAACACCTGCGTTCGTTCCTGGACGAGTAACAGCACCAGGCTTGACCCCAAAACCCCCGGCCCGCCGGGGGTTTTGCTTTTCTACCGCCCCCAGACCTCCCCACCTTCCTGTAGGACCGGCTTCAGCCGGGATACCCTTCCAAAACCAACCCCGCCCACCGACCGCCACCCCTCACCCACCAATCATCATTTTCCCGGCAAACTTGGCGGAAATGACCTACAACTATGTACGCCCAGGCCCAAACCGCGCCTGATCGGCACCGGCCCCCTGTTGTAGCCGGCATCACCCGCCCGCCACAACACGGACACGCCCATGCACGGACTGATGCTCGACCACGCCCCACGTTCACCCCACGAAACCGCCAACGGCAGCACAACGCCCCGCCCCGTCGTCCCATTGCTGGACACCCGCCTGCTACTGGCCGCCAGCGCCTTCGAGCACAGCACCGCAGCGGTGATGATCACCGACACCCGCCAACGCATCCTCGCCGTGAACCGCGCCTTCACCACCATCACCGGCTACAGCGAACAGCAAGCCATCGACCAGACCCCGCGCCTGCTCGCCTCGGGCCAGCACGACAGCGCCTTCTTCACCGCCCTGTGGCACCGCCTCGACGCCGACGGCCACTGGCAGGGGGAAATCCTCAACCGCCGCTGCAATGGCGAAACCTACCCCAGCTGGCTGACCATCGACCGCATCCGCGACACCCACGGCCAGACCAGCCACTACATCGGCGTGTTCGCCGACATCTCCGCGCTGAAACAGCAACACGCCAGCCTCGACCACCAGGCCCACCACGACCCACTCACCGGCCTGCCCAACCGCACCCTGTTCGAGCACCGCCTGCACAAGGCCCTGGAGCACAGCCAGGAGAGCGGCAGCCTGGGCGCCGTGCTGTTTCTCGACCTGGACCGCTTCAAGCCGGTGAACGACAGCCTGGGCCACGCCACCGGCGACCAGTTGCTCAAGGGCGTGGCCCAACGCCTCAAAGACCAGCTGCGCGACATCGACACCGTGGCGCGCTTTGGCGGCGACGAATTCGTCATCCTCCTGCCGGGCCTGCTGCAACCCGGCGACGCGCAAACCATCGCCCACAAGCTGCTGGCCAGCTTCAGCGCCCCGCTGCTGGCTGGCGAACATGAACTGAGCATTGGCCTGAGCATCGGCACCAGCCTGTTCCCCACCGACGGCATGGACCCCACCAGCCTGATCCGCAACGCCGACGCCGCCATGTACCGCGCCAAGGCACGCGGGCGCCATTGCGTAGAGCCCTACACCCACGACCTCAGCGTGCGCCGCCGTGAACGCGCCAGCCTGCAGCAGCAACTGCTCGGCGCCATCGAGCGCAACGAACTGCAACTCGACTACCAGCCGCGCATCGCCCTGCCCCACGGCCAACCCTGCGGCGTCGAAGCCCTGCTGCGCTGGAACCACCCGCAACTCGGCCAACTGCCCGCCGAGCGCTTCATGCCCCTGGCCGAAGAAAATGGCAGCGCCCCGGCCATCGCCGACTGGCTGCTCGACACCGCCTGCCGCCAGCTGCAGCAATGGCAACGCCGCTGCCCCGGCTTCGGCCCGCTGTGCATCAGCCTGAGCAGCGCGCAGCTGCGCCAGCCGCAACTGCTTGAACGCATCGTGCAGCGGCTTAGCAGCCACCGCCTGGCGCCGCACAGCCTGCAACTGGAAATCAGCGAACCCAGCCTCATGACCCAGCCGGAACACACCCTCGGCGTGCTGCACAACCTCAAACGCCTGGGCCTGCGCCTGGCCATCGACGACTTCGGCAGCGGCCACGCCTCCCTCGGCTACCTCAAGCGCCTGCCGCTGGACAGCCTGAAGATCGGCAGCGCCTTCACCCGCGGCCTGCCCGACGACCCCCACGACCTGGCGGTGGTCCGCGCCATCATCGCCTTGGGCCGCAGCCTCGGCCTCAGCGTCATCGCCACCGGCATCAGCCTCCCGGAACAGCGTCAGCTACTGGCCGACGAAGGCTGCCAACACCTGCAAGGCCCCACCATCAGCCCCCCCCTCAGCGCCCGCGCCTTCAGCGAAAAGTACCTTCCTGCCGCCCTATCGGATTTTTCGGATGGCACAGCCGGGGAACCGCCGGTATAATCCGCCTCCTGCAAAAAGGGCCTATAGCTCAGTTGGTTAGAGCAGAGGACTCATAATCCTTTGGTCCACGGTTCGAGTCCGTGTGGGCCCACCAGATTGCAAAAAAGCCGCGCATCGCGCGGCTTTTGTGTTTTTGGCGGGACCATCTCAGATACAGATCCTAGGATCTAAAGGTACAAGCTAGGTAGAGTGCGGCTTCGCTTGCACGCCTTTGGAGTTCTTCAGATGGCTACAATCGTCAAAACCCCTGCTGGCACCTGGAAGGCCGTCATACGTAAAATCGGATGGCCGACCAAAGCCAAAACCTTTCGTACCAAGCGTGACGCCGAGGATTGATCACGGCGTGCCGAAGATGAGATCGCGAGGTTTGTACATCCAGCGCAGCGGTTCTGAGTGCATGACGCTGGAAATAGCGCTCAAGCGCTACCTGACCGACATTACGCCTACAAGAAGCCTGGGAAACACCGGCCTTCTCGCAGCCAGAATCGCCGCACACCTCTGCCCCCCAATGATGGCACCACCCACGCTTCGCTCCCCTATTGCTTGCGGCTGTTACAGCCTTTTTAGCCTGACGTGCATTCTGCACTGATGCCCTGTGAGCTGACCAGAAGTTAGGGGACACAAGGCCAATAGCCCAACCCATTCAGGACGCTTTAGGTGTGGAGGCTGCATGAGCCTTTTCAAGCAGCTACATGGCTACAAGGCCTGCAACCGGGCATAATTGGCTCAGATTGGAAATCTGGGGCATGGTAGGGCTAGGGGGCTCCATCAAGCTCAAAATTGCACGCAACTGCAAATACAAAGGATGGGCAGCGACTACATGAATGCAGATTTTCTCGATGCCCATCGCAGGCACATGAATGACGGAGAAACGCTTTTCCAGGCATCGCGGCTTGCCAACGCAGATCAGCTATTTGGCTTTGCCGTTGAATGCGGCTTGAAACGGCTAATGGTACGGTTCGGAATGTCGGTGGATGCCAAAGGTTCGCCGACTGACAATAAAGATTGGGTTCATGCCGATAAGGTGTGGAAACGCTACGAGGCCTACCACTCGGCCAGCGACGTGGGTACAGCTTATGTCTTGCCTAACCCAAATCCCTATCACGATTGGCATGCGTCGCAGAGATACGCCAACAGCGGCGACGTCTCATTACCACGTGTCGAGAGTCACAGAGCTGCTGCCGGGAGCGTGGCAGCACTGGTCAAAAAAGCTCTGCTGGAGGGAGTGATATGAGCACGTTCGATGACATCGTTCCAACTCTGAAGAACCTGCTGCAACCACTTGCTGCTTTCCTCAATCAGATTGGACCCATCTATATCAACAGAGACCTCAATGGAAGGGTCCGTCTCATCGTGGCTGATAAATGGGAGAAGGAACAAGTCGTTTTGGAGCAGCTCGGCCAAATCGCGCAACTCCTTCATCATGTCTTGGGTAATCATTCTTTCCCTCCTGAGCAGGCAATCCTATTTGAGGAGAGGCCTGAGGATGTAGCATTCGGCTTCCCCCCCTTTCAAATTGAGGGGGTGAATGGTGTCTTTTTGATTGATCGACTTGCCACTCAGGGCAATTGGTCGACCATAACGAGCGTTTCTGTTCAAGCGCGTAGAGTCGTTTTTTTCTCCATCAAAGGAGGCGTGGGGCGTTCAACGGCGATGGCTGCAACCGCATGGTCATTAGCACAGAGCGGGAAGCGGGTTCTCATCCTCGATCTTGACCTTGAGTCCCCTGGTCTATCCACATCTCTGCTGCCAGCTGATCGACGTCCAAAATTCGGTATTACCGATTGGCTCGTAGAAGACCTGGTAGATAACGGGGACGAGGTCTTTGAAAATATGGTGGCCTCCAGTGATTTGTCACATGATGGAGACATCTATGTGGTTCCCGCCCATGGAGCAGAGTCGGGGGAATACGTCTCCAAACTAGGTAGAGCTTGGATGCCTAAGGTGGGGGCATCAGGGCAAGAAGGATGGTCACAACGCCTGCAAAGGTTGATCACGGCTCTCGAAGAGCGATTTGCACCTGATGTAATTCTTATCGATTCAAGAGCCGGTATCGATGAAGTGGCGTCCGCTTGTGTTACCGACCTCGGGGCAAATTTGGTGCTGTTGTTTGCACTTGACGGGGACCAAACCTGGTCGGGTTATAGAATTCTTTTCCGCCACTGGCGGACCACCGGTGTAGTGCGAGAAATTCGTGAACGGCTTCAAATCGTGGGCGCCTTGATTCCCGAACTGGATAGCGTTGACTACACGATTGGTCTTAGGGAAGCGGCGTGGAATTTGTTCGCGGATGAGCTCTATGACGAGTTACCAGCTGGCACTACAACGACCGGTGATTTGTGGAGTTTCGATGCTGTGGACGAATCAGGGCCACACTACCCATGGACCATCCGCTGGAACCGTGGCTTCAATTCTCTGCGAGCGGTCCACTCCAGGTTAGTGGATGTGGATGCGATTGAGCTTTCATCAGTGTTTGGTCCATTGGTTGAAGGTATTTCCGATATTTTACAAGCCGAGGTGCGCTCGTGACGTCAACTCAACATATCCGAGAGTCTCTGGTAGAAGCGCTTCCTTTAACTACTTCGACACATGGCGAGGCCCCTGAAAGGCGTCATCTCTATCTGCCACCTGCCCACGCTAAAGCGCTGCGCCTTGAGTGCAATCTGGTAATCGGTGCAAGAGGCGTCGGAAAGTCTTTTTGGACTGCAGCACTGGGATCGCCAGCCCTGCGGGCTGCTCTCGGGAAGGCCGTACGAGAGCTTGAGACTACTGAGGTTCACGTAGGGTTTGGAGTCGCACCTGATATTGACGCTTTCCCCGATAAGGAAGTTTTCGCGCAGCTCATAGGGAAGGGGTTCGAGCCGTTTGAGATCTGGAAAGGGGTGGTGGCTCGTTGGTTATCTAAGCTAGAGCCAGTGGTCATACCGACAAGTACCTGGGAACACACGATCGATTGGGTCAGAACCAACCCAGAAGAGCTAGCTAGGACCATCCAAAATACCAACAGAGCTTTGTCCCAAAAGAATCGGCATGGCTTGATCTTATTCGATGCACTTGATCGAACCAGCAATGACTGGGGGATGATGGACCGGATTGTCCGAGATCTGTTGAAAATCGTCCTATGGTTGAAGTCTTACCCACGCCTTCACGCAAAAGTTTTCCTGCGGGAAGATCAGTCTGACAGGACAATCACGGATTTCCCTGACGCATCGAAGCTGTTGGCCACGAAAGCAGAATTGACTTGGGCACCTCACGATCTGCATGGTTTGCTGTGGCAGACCCTCTGTAACTGTCCCGGAGATGAAGGAGTTCACCTTCGAGATCTATACAACTCCGTAGTCGGCACGTCGCTTCGATCTGAAAATCAATTGTGGCTGATCGCTGATGAGGTCAAACGCGAAAGCTCCATGCAGCGCGAGCTATTCATTGCCCTCGCAGGTCCTTGGATGGGAAAGGACCGCAGGCGAGGTGTTCCCTACATCTGGTCTGTCAGTCACCTGGCAGATGGTCGTGGGCGAACTTCTCCACGGTCATTTCTAGCTGCGATCCGTCAAGCGGCTGAAGACTCGTTAGAGAGTTATCCGGGTTATTCTCAGCCTCTGCACTACGAAAGCATCAAGCGAGGTGTTCAAAAGGCCTCGCAAATTAGGGTATCCGAGGTGGCTGAAGATTACCCTTGGGTAGAAAGCGTAATGGCTCCGCTCCACGGTCTTACCGTTCCGTGTCATTTCGAAGTTATCGAGGAGCGCTGGCAATCTGAGCTTCCGCCGGGGCTATTGGGTTTGTCGGGACAAAGGCTTCCACCTCAACATGCAGAAAAAGGATGGTCAGGTGTTCGCAGCGATCTCGAGCGTTTGGGCGTTTTTGAAACGATGAAGGATGGTAGGGTTAACCTTCCGGATCTCTATCGAGTTGGCTTCGGCCTTGGCAGACGTGGCGGCGTAAAACCAGTGGCCAGGATGGGGTGAGGAGCCCGACCAAACGATACAACGACGGTAAAACACCCAGCTTTGGTTATTTAGTCAAAGCTACGCTTAACTCCTCGTACTGAGAAGCCTCCACCTATGCTAGCCTACATCTCGCTTTGAGTGATTGGCCAAGCAACTTATAATCCTTTGGTCCACAGTTCGAGTCCATGTGGGCCCACCAGATTGCAAAAAAGCCGCGCATTGCGCGGCTTTTGTCGTTTCTGATCTCGGTAACTTGATGTATGGAGTTGTTTATCAGAGCCCGCGCCCTGCAAGCTCCTCCAACTGCACCGCCACATCGGCTACCAACGCCTTCACATCACTCCCCCGCCCTTCCGCCTCAACCAAGGCCATTAAGGTCACCAAGCTGACACCCAGCACCTGCGCCAAATCAGCCAGGGTCCCCAAGGTAGGCGAATACTCGCCCTTCTCCAGCATGCGCACATATCGCTCGCTCACGACGGCGCCGAAGTCTTCCTGGGTCAGGCCTTTGAGACGCCGCAGGCGTTTGAAGGTGGTGCCGAAGGCGACGTTGTAGTCCATCTGGGCTGCTCAAAAAATGAGCATTCAACCCGTTGCATCGGCATCCGAACAGGAAGTATATTTCCGGTCATTCGCAGAGCCTCTCTGACTAGATGGCTTGGCGGTGCGCATCTGTTCATCACCCATCCAAGGAGGACCCCGATGAGCCTTCCCATTCCCACCCTGAAACACCTCCCCCACCTCTCCCCCCGCCCCACCCAAGCCGCCGATCACACCGGCAAGCGCCGTGGGCAGATGACGGCCATTGCCTGGGCACGGTCCAGCCGTTCCGGCAAGGGCACGGTGTGGCTGTGTCGCTGTGATTGTGGCCTGTATGAATACCGGCGGCCCGGCACCTGGGGCAGTCGGCCGTGTCCGGGGGATATGTGCGCGGTGTGCCTTCAAGTGAAGGTGCTCAGTGGTGGGCCGACCACACCGGAGCGGCGGCAGGCCTGGGCCGATGGGTTGCGGTCGATGGGCTTGAGCGAGGCGGAGATTGGGCGCATTCAGGCGTTGGGCAAGCAGGTGCAGACGCGGGGTTGTTCGCTGGTGGAGATTCGTGAGCAGTTGGCGTGTTGTGAGGGGGCTGGTAGGCGGCAAACGGGTTGACGGTTCGTCAGCATGCGGGCGCAGGTGCGGTTTGTGTACGGGTTTGCCGGCCTCTTCGCGAGCAAGCTCGCTCCTACGGGTATGCGTAAAGAGCTTCCCGGCTGAAGCCGGTCCTACAGGGTGACGCCGGTTTTACAAGTTGCAGTAAGGCCAATCATTCGCCGCTGGCGTCGGGCAGCGGCAGGCTGACGCACACTTCCAGCCCGCCGCCTTCGCGACGGTGCAGTTGCAGGCGGCCGCCGTGGGCCTGGGCGACGGTGTGGGCGATGCTCAGGCCCAGGCCGTGGCCGCCGGTGTCGGTGTTGCGCGAGGCTTCCAGGCGGTAGAAGGGTTCCAGCACCTGTTCCAGCAGTTCGTCGGGTATGCCGGGGCCGCGGTCGCGCACCAGCAGGTGCAGTTCGTTGCCGTGCTCTTCCACGGCCATTTCCACGTCCTGGGCGTAGCGCACGGCGTTTTCCAGCAGGTTCTGCAGGCAGCGCTTGAGGCTGCCGGCGTAGCCGGGCAGCGGGCGGCTGGCGCGGCCGTGGATGGGGATGTCGTGGCCGCTGTCCTGAAAGTCGGCCTGCAGGCTGTGCAGCACGGCATTGATGTCGACGTTGCGGCGGGTTTCGCTGCTTTCGCCGCTGCTGACGAATTCCAGGGTCGCGGTGGTCATGGCCTCCATGTAGTCGAGGTCTTTGCGCAGGCGCGCCTTGGCGCTTTCGTCGGCGAGCATTTCGGTGCGCAGGCGCAGGCGGGTGATAGGCGTGCGCAGGTCGTGGGAGATGGCCGCAAGGTAGCGCGCCCGCTCGGCCAGGCTGGCCAGCAGTTGCTGCTGCATGCGGTTGAAGGCCTGGGCGGCGCGGCGCACTTCCAGCGGGCCGTGCACCGCCAGGGGCGCACGGCGAATGTCCTGGCCGAGGGCTTCGGCGGCGCGGGCCAGCTGGTTGAGCGGGCGAATCGCCAGGCGCACCGCCCACAGGGCGATGAGGGTGACGATCAGCACCCGCACCAGGTAGATGCGCAGAAAGTAGTCGAAAATCAGCTCCGACGGCTTGAGGCTGGTCCAGCCCTGCTGCTCCTGCACCTCGGCGTGCAGCCAGCGGCCATCCGGCGCGGCCACTTCCAGCACGAAGTGCCCGGCGGCGGTGCGCGCGCCGAACAGCGCCAGCAGCCCGGCGGTCTCGCCGTGGTCGTCGAGTACCTGCACGCTGAGCAGTTGCAGGCGTGCAGGCTGGCCAAGGCGGCTGGCCAGTACGTCAGCCATCAGCCGTTCGGTGCCCTGGTCGCTGCCGTTCAGCGGCGCCGGGCGCGGACTGGGCTGGTCGCGCCAGCTCAGGCGAAACTGCGGTGCGTCCAGGGCAGCGATCAGCGCGTTGGCCTGCTGCGGGTCGTGCTGCTGCACGCGCAGCACATCGGCCAGGCGGCTGGCAGTGAGGCGTGCGGGAATTTCCAGCAGTTGGCTGTGGCGAATGTCGGTCCAGATGCTGCTGGTCAGCAGCTGCGCGGCGAGCATGCCCAGCACCAGAATGATTACCAGGCGGCCGAACAGCGAGCGCGGCAGCAACCTCACCGCTGGCCCTCGACCTGCTCCACAGCCAGCAGGTAGCCCTGGTTGCGCACGGTGCGAATCAGCTCCGGGGCCAGTTGCTGGCGCAGGCGACTGACGCACACGTCGATGGAGCGGTTGAACGGCGTGCTGTCTTTGTCGAACACGTGGTTGAGCAGGTAGTCGCGGCTCAGCGGGCGATTGGGGTATTGCAGCATCAGGCGCAACAGGCGGAAGTCGGAGTTGCCCAGGGCGATGACCACGCCCTGCGGCGACACCACCTGGCGGCCGGGAATCTCCAGGGTCCAGCCGTCGAAGCGAATGCTGCGCAGCTCGTCGACCTTGGCACGCTCCGGGAAGCTCTGCGCGCGGCGCAGCACCACCTTGATGCGCACCAGCAGTTCGCGAGGGTCGAAGGGCTTGGGCAGGTAGTCGTCGGCGCCCATCTCCAGGCCGACGATACGGTCGACCAGGCTGCCACGGGCGGTGAGCATCACCACCGGAATGTTGCTGCTGGCGCGCAGTTCGCGGCACAGCGCCAGGCCGTCTTCGCCGGGCAGCATGAGGTCGAGCACCACCAGGTCGATGACGCTCATTTCCAGGCGCCGACGCATCTCCCGGCCATCGCTGGCGGTAGACACCTGATAACCCGCGTCGCTCAGGTAATCGGCCAGCAGATGGCGGATTTCCGGGTCGTCATCGACGATCAACAAATGGTCTTGCCTGGACATGTGCACCTGGTCGCCCCATGGAAGATTACGCAGCGTGACACCCGCACCGGGCGCCATCGGCCTGAAATGTAATGGAATGTGTTGGTGCATGGCTATTTGCATCAGCAATACAAAGTTTGCCGTATCGCCTGAGGGGCGCTCACTTAGACTAGCCGGCTGAATGCGAGTCATTGTTATTAACGATCCGGCCAGTGGCCTCGCCGCCTTCCTTTCGCCTATTCGAGCGATCGGCCGGACTTCCCCTGCCCCCTCTGGAGCGATGTATGAAGCCTTCATTCCTGCAAGCGATCACCCGCCCGCTGGCGGCGCTGACCCTGGCGCTGGCCGCCGGGCATGCTGCCGCCAAGCCGGTTACCGATGTTCTTGGCCGCCAGGTCGAGGTGGGCGAGCACGTGCAGCGGGTGGTGCTGGGTGAAGGCCGGCTGGTCTCGGCGTTCGCGCTGCTGGACCGCGACAAGCCGTTCCAGCGCATCGTCGGCTGGCAGGCCGACATGAAAAAGCTCGACCCCAACACCTATAACGCCTACGTGAAGAAATTCCCCGAGGTGCAGAACATCCCGCTGATCGGCCAAGCCTCCGAGCAGAGCGTCAGCGCCGAGCAGATTCTGGCGCTCAAGCCCGACCTGGCGGTGTTCAGCATCTCGGGCCACGGCCCCACCGAGCACAGCCCGGTGGCCGACACCCTGGCCGCTGCCGGTATTCCGGTGTTGTTCGTCGACTTCCGGGTCAACCCGGTGAAGGGCACCGAAGTGAGCATGAACGCCCTCGGCCAGGCCCTGGGCCGCGAGCAGGAAGCCAAGGCCTACCTGGACTTCTACCAGCAGCACCTCAAGCGCATCACCGACGCCGTGGGCCAGCCCAGCGAGCAACAGCGCCCCAGCGTGTTCCTGGAACTGCTCGCCGGGGTCTGGCAGAACCCCGGCCATACCACCGGCAAGAGCGGCCTGGGCGAGGTCATCCGTATGGTCGGCGGGCGTAACATCGCCGAAGGCGTGGTGCCCGGCGCGCTGGGCGACGTCAGTGTGGAGTTCGCGCTGAAGGCCGACCCGGACATCTACGTACTCACCGGCAACCACGCCCCTGGCCTGCTGCTGGGGGCCGACGTAGCGGCTGCTGACGCGCACCAGGCCTTCGCCCAGGTGCTCAAGCGCCCCGAGTTCAAGGACCTGCGCGCCATCCGCGAAGGCCGGGTGCATGGCCTGTGGCATGACTTCTACAACTCGCCGTACAACATCCTCGCCATCGAAGCCCTGGCCCACTGGATCAACCCCAAGACCCTGGCCAGCCTCGACCCGCAGAAAACCATGGATGAAATGAACCAGCGCTTCCTGGGCATGCCGCTCAACGGCAGCTACTGGATCGACGCGGCGCACTGATGGCCAGCCCCACCATGACCGCCTATAACCCTGTTGCCGCTCCCGCCGCCGAGGCCAGCCAGGGCTATCGCCGCCTGCTGGCGCGGCGCAGTGCCCTGCTCGGCCTGTTGCTGCTGGCCCTGGTCGCCTCGGTGCTGGTCGACCTGGCCACCGGTCCATCGGGCATGGGCCTGCCCGCCCTGCTCGACGGACTGCTGCACCCGGCGCAGTTGAGCAACACCGACCGGGTGATCATCTGGAACGTGCGCCTGCCCTATGCGCTGATGGCCGTGCTGGTGGGCGGCGCGCTGGCCCTGGCCGGGGCCGAGATGCAGGCGATCCTCGACAACCCGCTGGCCAGCCCCTTCACCCTCGGCGTGTCGTCGGCGGCAGCGCTGGGCGCCTCGCTGGTGATTGTCTTCAACCTGTCGATAGCCGGTATTGCCGGCAACACCATGGTCTCGCTGATGGCCTTCGTGTTCGCCTGCGCCTCGGTGTTCCTGTTGCAGGCGATGTCGCGCATGCGCGGCTCGGGGGTCGAGACCCTTGTGCTGTTCGGCATTGCCCTGGTGTTCAGCTGCAACGCGCTGGTGGCGCTGCTGCAACTGGTCGCCACCGAAGACGTGCTGCAGCAGCTGGTGTTCTGGAGCCTGGGCAGCGTGGCCCGCGCCAACTGGGACAAGCTCGGCATTCTGGCCCTGGTGCTGGGCGCGATGCTGCCGTTCTCGTTTGCTGCCGCGCCGCGCATGACCCTGCTGCGCATGGGTGAAGACCGCGCGCGTAGCTTCGGTGTCGACGTGCGCCGGCTGCGCCTGTTTTCGCTGCTGCGCATCAGCCTGTTGTCGGCCACCGCCGTGGCCTTCGTCGGCACCATCGGTTTCGTCGGTCTGGTCGGCCCGCACATCGCCCGCCTGCTGGTCGGTGAAGACCAGCGCTTCCTGCTGCCCGCCGCGACGCTGGTGGGTGCCCTGTTGCTGTCGCTGTCGTCGATCGTCAGCAAAGTCATCATGCCGGGCGTCATCGTGCCGGTGGGCATCGTCACCGCGCTGGTCGGCGTGCCGGTGTTCGTGGTGCTGGTGTTCAAACGTGGGAGGCGGCTATGAGCGGCTTGCAGGTCACCGAGGTTCATGTGCGCTATGGCCGCCGCGAGGTGGTGCATGGCGTGTCGCTGCCGCCCCTGCCCGGTGGCACCCTCACCGCCCTGCTCGGCCCCAATGGGGCTGGCAAGTCGACCCTGCTGCGTGCCCTGGCCGGGCTGGAAAGCATGCACGGCCAACTGCACCTCGATGGCCGTGACATGACTCGTGCCGCGCTGCCGGAACGCGCACGCGCCATCACCTACATGCCCCAGCAGTTGCCGCCGGGGCTGTCGTTGAGCGTGATGGAAAGCGTGCTGGCGGCGCTGCGCGTGGCACCACCGGAAGGCGAGCTGATGGAGCTGGCCTGGCAGGCCTTGCAACGCATCGGCATCGGCCACCTGGCCGACCAGCAGTTGAGCGGTTTGTCGGGCGGGCAGCGCCAGCTGGTCAGCCTGGCGCAACTGCTGGCGCGGCGCCCGCAGGTGCTGCTGCTCGACGAACCCACCAGTGCCCTGGACCTCAACTACCAGTTGCGGGTGATGCAGTGCGTGCAAGACCTGGTGCGCGAGCACGGGCTGATCGCCGTGGTGGTGCTGCACGACATCAACCTGGCCGCACGTTTTGCCGACCGCTTGGCGGTGCTGCATCAAGGTAGGCTGAGTGCCTTCGGCACCCCGAACGAAGTGCTCGACCCGGCGCTGTTCGCCCAGGTGTATGGCGTGCACACGCGCATCGAACGCTGCTCCCAGGGGCGCCTGCAGGTGCTGGTGGATGGTGCCTTGGCGGGCCAGTGACCTCACACTGTGGGAGCGAGCTTGCTCGCGAAAGCTGCGTCACGTTCACAGCAGATGCATGAGGTTTGCCGGCCTCTTCGCGAGCAAGCTCGCTCCCACGAGATGAACTGCCCCCCAAAAGTTGGAGAGTTTTAGCTCGCAGCCTGAACCCTGTATTCCACAGGGCTCAGGCCATTGAGCTTCAGCTTGATACGGTCATGGTTGTAGTAACGGATGTACTCATCCAGACCGGCTCTCAGGTCATCAATATTCTCGAACCGCTCCAAGTAGAAAAACTCTGACTTGAGCGTGCCAAAAAAGCTCTCCATCGCCGCGTTGTCCAGGCAGTTGCCCTTGCGCGACATGCTCTGTTTCACCCCGCACTGCTGCAAGGCGTGACGGTAGTGGGCCTGTTGGTATTGCCAGCCCTGATCCGAATGGATCAACAACCTGGGCTTGTCGCCCAAGCCGCTCAGCGCCTTCTCCAACATCTTGCCCACCAGGCTGTAGCTGGGGCGAGTGGCCATTTCGTAAGCCACGATCTCGCCGTTGTACAGGTCCATCACTGGCGACAGGTAGAGCTTTTGCTGAGCCACCTTGAACTCGGTCACGTCGGTGACCCACTTCTGATTCGGTCGTTGCGCCTGGAAGTTACGTTGCAGCGTGTTCGCGGCAATCTTGCCTTCCGTGCCCCGATAAGACCGGTATTTCTTGGTTCGTACCCGCGAACGTAATCCTTGTGCAGCCATCAACCGCTCCACGACTTTCTTGTTCACTGTCACACCCTGCTTCTTGATTGCCAACGTTATACGGCGGTAGCCGTAACGTCCTTTGTGCTGGTGATAGACCTCATTCACCAAGGCCTTGAGTTCGGCATCGCGATCCGGCTTTTTCTGGCAACCGAGTTGGTAGTAGTAAGTGCTGGACGCCAGGCCCAGCCACTGCAGCAGAGCGGCGAGCGGGAAGCGGATCTTAAGCCGCATCACGATCAGGGCTCGTTGACGCGCCTTCGTTTCTCCTCCTCTCGCAAGGCTTTCAACTCCTTTAGGATCGCGTTCTCCATACGCATGTACTCGAGCTCACGCAGCAACTGCTCGCGCGATTTCTGGCTGTCATCGGAGGTCGTGGGCTTGAGGGGCTTGATTCGCTTGGACACGGCTGTAGGCCTTCTGGATGGGACTGCACTCGGGGTAGAAAGACCCTCACTGTAGTACCGTCGCTCCCAGATGCCTATCTGGGAAGACTGCCCGAGGTTGAAATGTGCAGCGGTTTGGCGCAGGGAAAGCTGGTGCTCGCGCCGGTACTCCACGACCTGGCGCTTGAAGGCGGCGCTGTAGCGTCGGCCACACGAGCGAGGTCCCAGGCTGGAACGGGCTTGATAATGGGCCACCCAACGTCGAAGCAGGCTGACATCGATATCAAAGCGTCGAGCGACCGTGCGTAAACCGTCTGTGCCTTGCAGGTAGGCTTTGGCGGCGGTGAGCCTGAATGGCTCTGTGTACTTACTCATAACACCCCCAAGGGTTGGATTAATCTCCAACTTCTTGGGGGCAGTTCAAGAGCCGCGAAGCGACCGCCTGTTCACAGCAGATGCAGTGAATTTCCTGGCGCTTTCGCGGCTAAAGCCGCTTGTGTCTTTCGACAGGGTAAAGTCAGAGGTGAGAGGGGTGGATGGCAACTGTTAAGCCGCGGTGCCCTGGAGCACGTGTAGGAGCCCAACTGCCATCCACTCTTTTCACTCTGACTCCAAGCTCGAACAGTTGACTGAGTCCGACCTCGAACAACAAGCGTGAGCCCGTTCAGAGTGACCTCTCGCCCTTAAGCCTAGAGGTTTTTCTTATGACCGCCTACGCCGGAATCGATGTCGCCAAAGATACCCTGCAGATTGCGCTGTATCCCCAGAGCAATAGCTTCTGCACCACCAACACCTCTGAAGGAATCCACCAGCTTATCCAATGGTTAAGTGATAACCGGGTCGAGCAGGTACTGGTTGAGGCCACAGGCGGCTACGAAAGGTTATCGGTCAAACTCCTGGCCAAGGCCAGATTCAAGGTCATGCGTATCAATCCGCTGCGTGCTCGCCAGTTCGCTCTGGCCATGGGCAAGCAAGCTAAAACCGACTCGATCGATGCGCAGATGCTGGCCATGTTCGCCCATGCCTTGCGAAAGAAGGAGTTTGTGGTGGCCGATGAAGCGCGCGATAAGTTGACCGAACTGGTGAACCAGCGTGACGCCTTCGTTCAGCAGCGTGATGACAACCGTCGCCGTATTCAACAAGCGCAAGAACCTGAAGTGCAGCAGGCCTATCGGGAGCTCAATGCCAAAATCCAAGAGATGATCAAGGCAGCAGACCGACGCATTGCTGCACAGACTCGACAGGTCGATGGGGCCTTGGTGGACCGCCTGCAAGCGATCAAAGGCATCGGCGCGGTGTCGATCTCCAGCCTGTTTTGCTATCTGCCCGAGCTGGGGGATCTGAGTCGTGGACAGGTGGCGGCCTTGGCAGGAGTGGCGCCTTACAACAACGACAGTGGGACTAAGCGCGGTAACCGGCACATTTACGGCGGACGCGCGAAGCTACGCCGTGCGATGTACATGAGTACCTTGGTGATGGTCCGTTACAACGAGGACTTCAAGAACCGATACGCTCAACTTCGCGCCCGAGGTAAGTGCGCGAAGGTGGCGCTGACGGCGTGCATGCGAGTCCTGCTGGTGAGGTTAAATGCCATGGTGCGAGATGGTGCACCATGGCGAGAGGGTGCAATTTGACCGTTGGTCGATCTTCGGTGAAAGACAGTTGGCTCCTACCCGGTCTACCTGAAAAAGCCGGTTCTACCCTAAGCGCGGCCCGCCAATAACGCCCGCGCCACCCGCGAGCCGTTGGCGCGGCCCAGGCGCTGGCAGATGCGCTGGCCCGCTTCGGCCAGCCGCTGCAGGTCGACGCCGGTGGCGATGCCCAGCCCGTGCAGCAGGTACAGCACGTCTTCACTGGCGACATTGCCGGTGGCGCCCTGGGCGTAGGGGCAGCCGCCCAAACCGGCCACCGAGCTGTCGAACACCGCCACACCTTCCAGCAGGCTGGCGTAGATGTTCGCCAGGGCCTGGCCGTAGGTGTCGTGAAAATGCCCGGCCAGCCGTTCACGCGGCAGGTCGCGGGCCACTGTTTCGATCAACCGCCGCGTGGCGTTGGGGGTGCCGACGCCGATGGTGTCGCCCAAAGAGATTTCGTAGCAGCCCATCTCGGTGAGGGCCTTGGCCACCCTGGCCACGGCGGTGGGGGCGATGTCGCCTTCATAGGGGCAGCCCAACACGCAGGACACATAGCCGCGCACCGGCAGGTTGTGGCGGGCAGCGGCTTCCATCAGCGGCTCGAAGCGTTGCAGGCTCTCGTTGATGCTGCAGTTGATGTTGCGTTGCGAGAAGCTCTCGGAGGCAGCAGCGAACACCGCCACTTCATCCACCCCGGCCTGCAACGCGGCTTCCAGACCACGCAGGTTGGGGGTCAGCGCGCTGTAGCGCACACCGGGTCGGCGCTGGATACCGGCCAGCACCTCGGCGCTGCCGGCCATCTGCGGCACCCACTTGGGCGACACGAAGCTGCCGGCCTCGATGTGCGTCAGCCCGGCAGCCGCCAGGTCATCCACCAGGCGAATCTTGTCGGCCAGGTCGATGGCCTGGGCTTCGTTCTGCAGCCCGTCACGCGGGCCGACTTCCACTAGGCGTACCTGGGTTGGCAATGACATGGTTTTCTCCCGGATGATGGGTTATCGCGGATCCCGGCTGAAGCCAATACTGTTCAGTTAGGCCGGGTAGGAGCGGCTTTAGCCGCGAAGCGACCGCCTGTTCACAACAGATGCAGTGAATTTCCTGGCCCTTTCGCGGCTAAAGCCGCTCCCACCGGACCCCATGCCGCTTAAGCGAACAGTATTGCGGCTGAAGCCGGTCCTACAGGGGGCGCTGAGCACTGGCCTCATCGCGAGCAGGCTCCAACAAAATCAAAGCAGCTGGCTCGGCGATCGTTCATTCCAGCTCCACCAGCACACTACCTTCGCTGACCATCTCGCCCTCCTGGCAATACACCGCTTTCACCGTGCCGGCCTGTGGGGCGCGGATGCTGTGTTCCATCTTCATGGCTTCGAGCACCACCAGCGGCGCGCCGGCTTCAACACTCTGCCCCGGCTGCACCCGCACGCTGACGATGCTGCCGTTCATCGGTGCGGTCAGGCCGCCGTGGGCCTGTTCGCCCAGGGCATGCCGGGTAATCGGGTCGTCGCGTTGCACGGCCTGCCAGGTCAGCCCCCAGCGCAGGTACAGGGTGTCGCCCTGGCGCAGCGCAGCGGCCGCACGCGGCGCTTGCCGGGCCGGCGCCACCGTCACTTCGCGCACTTCACCCGCACAGCTCAGCGCCAGGCGGGTACTGGCCGGCAGGCCACTGCGCCAGGCGCTGGGCGCGGCCCAGGGTGAATGCGGGTCGTCGTCGCGCCGTCGCGGTGCTTCACTGGCCAGCCAGGCCGCCCCCGCCTGTTGCCAGAACGCCTCGGGCAGCGGCTCGGCGGGCGGCAGCAATTGCTGGCGATGGCGCTCGATGAAGCCGGTGTCCAGCTGTGCGTCGGCAAACGCCGGGTGGGCGAGGATGCGTTGCAGGAACACCAGGTTGGTCTTCAACCCGGCGACCAATGTTTCAGCGAGCATGGCCAGCAGCCGCTGGCGCGCCTCTTCGCGGTTGTCGCCCCAGGCGATGAGTTTGGCCAGCATCGGGTCGTAGAACGGCGACACCTCGTCGCCCTGCGCCACGCCGCTGTCCACCCGCCGCCCCGGCCCCGGCGCGGGTTCGCGGTACACCGCCAAGTGCCCGCTGGCCGGCAGGAAGCCGCCCTCCGGGTCTTCGGCATACAGGCGCACTTCGATGGCATGGCCGTCCAGGCGCACCTGTTCCTGTGTGATCGGCAGCGCCTCGCCGCGTGCCACGCGAATCTGCCAGGCCACCAGGTCCAGGCCGGTGATGGCCTCGGTGACCGGGTGCTCGACCTGCAGACGGGTGTTCATTTCCATGAAGAAGAATTCGCCCCGGGCATCGAGCAGGAACTCCACAGTGCCGGCGCCGACATAACCGATGGCCTGCGCGGCACGCACCGCCGCCTCGCCCATGGCCTGGCGCAGTACCGGGGTCAGGCCGGGGGCCGGGGCTTCTTCGACGACCTTCTGGTGGCGACGCTGGATCGAACAGTCACGCTCGTTGAGGTACAGGCAGTGGCCGTGGCGGTCGGCGAACACCTGAATCTCCACATGGCGCGGTTGCAGCAGGTACTTCTCCACCAGCATGCGCGCATCGCCGAACGCCGACTGCGCCTCGCGCTGCGCCGAGGCCAGCGCTTCGGCCAGGCCGCTTTCGTCTTCGACCACCTTCATGCCCTTGCCACCGCCCCCGGCGGCGGCCTTGAGCAGCACCGGGTAGCCGATGCGCCGCGCGGCGTCGCGGAAGGTCTGCACGTCCTGGTCTTCGCCGTGGTAGCCGGGCACCAACGGCACGCCGGCCTGTTCCATCAGGGTCTTGGCCGCCGACTTGCTGCCCATGGCCTCGATGGCGCTGGCCGGTGGGCCGAGAAACAGCAACCCGGCCGCTTCCAGGCGCCGGGCGAAGCTGGCGTTCTCCGACAGAAAGCCATAACCGGGGTGCACCGCATCGGCGCCGCTGGCCTGCGCGGCTTCGATGATCTTGTCGATCAACAGGTAGCTCTCGCCGGGCCGCGCGCCGCCCAGGTCGATGGCGCTGTCGGCCTCGGCAACATGCCTGGCGTGGCGGTCGATGGCGCTGTGCACAGCGATGCAGTGAATGCCCATGGCCTGCGCAGTGCGCATCACGCGGCGGGCAATCTCGCCCCGGTTGGCCACCAGCAGTCGGTCGATTCGTGTCGTATTCATGGCATACGGCTCTGTGGGTGAACGGGCGGCTTACTGCCAGGCGGGTCGGCGTTTTTCCAGAAAGGCCGCCAGGCCCTCCTGGCCCTCTTCGCTGACGCGAATGCCGGCGATCACGCTTTCGGTGCGCTGGCGCAACGCATCGCTCAGCTCGCCGCTGCCCACATCGTGCAGCAGCGCCTTGGTCACGCGCATGGCCTGCGGGCTGTTGAGCAGCAGGTTGTCCAGCCACTGGCCCAGCGCCGCGTCCAGTTCGGCTTCGGGGTAGCACTCGGCAAGCAGCCCGAGTTCCCGCGCCCGCACCCCGTCGAAGCGTTCGGCGCTCAGTGCGTAGCGGCGGCTGGCGCGCTCGCCCAGGGCCTGCACCACGTAGGGGCTGATCACCGCCGGGGCCAGGCCGATGCGCACTTCGGAAAGGCTGAACTGCGCCTCACGGCTGCCGATGGCGAAGTCGCAGCAGGCCACCAGGCCGACCGCGCCGCCGAACGCCGCGCCCTGCACCACCGCCAGGGTCGGGCACGGCAGGTGGTACAGCAGGTCCATCAGGTCGCCCAGGCGATGCGCGTCCTTGAGGTTGGCGGCGTAGTCCAGCTGCGCGCAGGCCTGCATCCAGGCCAGGTCGGCACCGGCCGAGAAGTGCTTGCCGCGCCCGCGCAGCAGCAGCAAGCGCAGGTTTTCATCGTCGCTCAGCTGGCGCAGGGCCTGGCTCAGCTCGGCGATCACCTCGGCATTGAAGGCGTTGTGTTTGTCGGGGCGGTTGAGCCACAGGGTGGCGAAGCCCCGTGGGTCGTGGTGCAGTTCGATGTGGCTGAAACTGTTCATGGCAGGGGCTCTCCTACATGCGGAAGACGCCGAAACGGGTGGCCTCGATGGGCGCGTTGAGGCTGGCGGAAATCGCCAGGGCCAGGATTTCCCGGGTCTGCGCCGGGTCGATGACGCCGTCGTCCCACAGTCGCGCACTGGAATACAGCGCCGAGGCCTGGCGTTCGTACTGCTCGACGATGGGCTGGCGCAGGCGCTGTTCATCGGCGTCGCTGAACGCCTGGCCGGCACGTTCGGCTTGTTCGCGCTTGACCTGCACCAGCACCCCGGCGGCCTGCTGCGCGCCCATCACGCCGATGCGGGCGTTGGGCCACATCCACAGAAAGCGCGGGTCGTAGGCGCGGCCGCACATGCCGTAGTTACCGGCACCGAAACTGCCGCCAATGATGACCGTGAATTTCGGCACCCGCGCACAGGCCACGGCGGTGACCAGCTTGGCGCCGTGTTTGGCGATGCCGCCGGCTTCGTATTTCTGGCCGACCATGAAGCCGGTGATGTTCTGCAAAAACAGCAACGGAATGCCGCGCTGGCAGGCCAGTTCGATGAAATGCGCGCCCTTCTGCGCGGCCTCAGCGAAGAGAATGCCGTTGTTGGCCAGCACCGCCACCGGGTAACCCGCGATACGGGCAAAGCCGCACACCAGGGTGGGGCCGAACAGCGCCTTGAATTCGTCCAGTTGCGAGTCGTCCACCAAGCGGGCAATGACCTCGCGCACGTCGAACGGCTGCTTGGGGTCGCTGGGCACGATGCCGTACAACTCGTCGGCGGCATAGCGCGGTGCGATGGGTGCCTGCACCTGCAGTTCACCGAGCTTGCGCCAGTTGAGGTTGGCCACGCAGCGGCGGGCCAGGGCCAAGGCATGGGCATCATCTTCGGCGTAGTGGTCGGCGACGCCTGAGGTCTTGCAGTGCACGTCGGCACCGCCGAGGTCTTCGGCACTCACCACCTCACCGGTGGCGGCCTTCACCAGCGGCGGGCCGGCGAGAAAGATGGTCGCCTGGTTGCGCACCATGATGGTCTCGTCGCTCATGGCCGGCACATAGGCGCCGCCAGCGGTGCACGAGCCCATCACCACGGCGATTTGTGGAATGCCCTGGGCGCTGAGGTTGGCCTGGTTGAAGAAGATCCGCCCGAAGTGCTCACGGTCGGGGAACACTTCATCCTGGCGTGGCAGGTTGGCGCCGCCGGAGTCCACCAAGTAGAGACACGGCAGGCGGTTTTCACCGGCAATGGCCTGGGCACGCAGGTGCTTTTTCACGGTCAGCGGGTAGTAGCTGCCGCCCTTCACCGTGGCGTCGTTGGCGATGATCATGCACTCCACGCCCTCGACGCGGCCGATGCCGGCGATCAGCCCGGCGGCGGCGACGTCTTCGCCATACACCTCATGGGCGGCCAACTGGCCGACTTCCAGGAATGGCGAGCCGGGGTCGAGCAGGCGTTCGATGCGCTCGCGGGGCAGCAGCTTGCCCTTGGCCTGGTGGCGCTGCTGGGCCTTTGCCCCACCGCCTTGGCTGACCTGCGCCAGCAGGCTGCGCAGGGCCTCGACCTGACCCAGCAGGGCATCACGGTTGGCGAGGTATTCGGGGGCACGGGGGTTGATCCGGGTCTGCAGAATGGTCATGGCCGGCTCCGCTTCACAGGGTTTCGTTGAACAGCTCGCGGCCGATCAGCATGCGGCGGATCTCGCTGGTGCCGGCGCCGATTTCATACAGCTTGGCATCACGCCACAGGCGCCCCACCGGGTATTCGTTGATGTAGCCGTTGCCGCCGAGAATCTGGATCGCCTCGCCGGCCAGCCAGGTGGCTTTTTCGGCGGTGTACAGAATCACCCCGGCGCAGTCCTTGCGCACCTGGCGCACATGGCCGCTGCCCTGCGCGTCGAGGTGCTTGCCCACCGCGTAGAGGTAGGCGCGGCAGGCCTGCTGGGTGGTGTACATGTCGGCCAGCTTGCCCTGGATAAGCTGGAATTCGCCGATGCTCTGGCCGAACTGCTTGCGGTCGTGGATGTACGGCACCACCACGTCCATGGCCGCCTGCATCAGCCCCAGCGGCCCGCCGGAGAGCACTGCGCGCTCGTAGTCCAGACCGCTCATCAGCACCCGCGCGCCGTCGCCCACCGCGCCCAGCACGTTCTCTTCGGGCACCTCGACGTTCTGGAACACCAGCTCGCCGGTGTGCGAACCGCGCATGCCGAGCTTGTCGAGCTTCTGCGCCACCGAGAACCCCGGCATGCCCTTTTCGACGATGAAGGCGGTCATGCCCTTGGCCCCGGCATTCGGGTCGGTCTTGGCGTAGACCACCAGCACGTCGCAGTCCGGGCCGTTGGTGATCCACATCTTGGTGCCGTTGAGCACGTAGCGGTCGCCTTGGCGGTCGGCACGCAGCTTCATGGAGATGACATCCGAGCCGGCATTGGGCTCGCTCATCGCCAGCGCACCGATGTGCTCGCCGCTGATCAACCGCGGCAGAAAGCGGCGCTTCTGTGCCTCGCTGCCGTTGCGGTTGATCTGGTTCACGCACAGGTTGGAATGCGCGCCGTACGACAGGCCGATGCCCCCCGCAGCGCGGGAGATTTCCTCCATGGCGATCATGTGTGCCAGGTAACCCATGCCGGCACCGCCGTATTCTTCGCTGACGGTCAGGCCCAGCAGGCCCATGTCACCGAACTTGCGCCACAGGTCCATGGGGAACTGGTCGCTGCGGTCGGCTTCGGCGGCACGCGGGGCGATTTCCCGGGCGGCGAAGGCGGCGACCGAGTCGCGGAGCATGTCGATCTCCTCGCCAAGGAAGAAATTCAGTCCGGGCAGCTGGCTCATGGTGGTCCTCCGTCGCACAGGGGGCGATTGGTTCTTGTGGTTATTCGCAGGTGGCGCAGTCTTGCAGGGCGGTGCGGCAGCGTTGTTCGGCGGCCTGCAACTCCAGCTGCATCTGCTGGATGTCGGCCAGTTGGCGGTCGAGCTGCTGGCGGCGCTCTTCGATCTTTTCCAGAAAGCGCTTCAGTTGCTTGCGGTTGCCGCTGCGCGGGTCGTACATGTCGATCAGTTCCTTGCACTCGACCAGCGAGAAACCGATGCGCTTGCCGCGCAGAATCAGCTTGAGGGTCACCCGATCACGCGCGCTGTACACGCGCTCCTGGCCCTTGCGCCGGGGTTTGAGCAGGCCTTGTTCCTCGTAGAAACGGATGGTCCGGGTGGTTACCGCGAACTCGCTGGCCAAGTCGGAAATGCCGTACATGCGCGCCGCCTCCACTCCCTTACCCTTACGTTAACGTCAACCCGCAGACCCAAGTGCCATGCAGGCTGGCGCTTTACCTTCAGCAAAGGCGCAGTTCGGCCAAAACGCAAATCGGTGGTTGAAAAATCGCCCGGGCGTTCAGCCTTCACGCTGCCATGGCGGGACGCCCGCGAAGCGCTCGGCGAGAAAATCCAGCAAGGCGCGCAAGGCCAGCGGCATGTGCCGCCGCGAGGCATACACCGCGTGGATGCCCAGGCTGGCCGGCTGATGGTCCGGCAGCAGCGCCACCAGCCGACCCTGGCGAATCAGCGGCAGCACCAGGTAAGTGGGCAACAACGCCACGCCGCTGTGGTTGAGCACCGCCTGCAACAGCGCCACGGCGTCGTTGCTGCTCAGGCCGCCGCTGACTTCCACGGCCACGTCCTGCTCGCCCCGGCGAAAGCGCCACAGGGTGCGGCCGTGGTAGCTGTGGGTCAGGCAGTTGTGCTGGGCCAGGTCTTCGGCCCGCGCCGGGGCGCCGTGGCGGCTGAGGTATTGCGGGGCGGCGACCACCAGCGAATCGCAGGTGGCCAGGCGCCGGGCGATCAGTTGCGGGTCGAGGTCATCGGTGATGCGCACGGCCAGGTCGATGCCTTCTTCGACCAGGTTGACGGTGCGGTCGAGCAGTTGCAGGTCGACCTTCACCTGGGGGTAGCGGGTGACGAAGTCCGCCACGGCCGCCGTGAGTTGCGCCTGGCCGAACGAGGTGCTGCAGGTCAGGCGCAAGGGCCCCTGGGGCTCGGCCTGTGGCTGCGCGACGCTGGCCTGGATGTCGCTACTCTGTTCCAGCAACCGGCGGCACTTGGGCAGGATTTCCTGGCCGACGCTGGTCAGGGTCAGGCGCCGCGTGGTGCGGTGCATCAGGCGCCCGCCCAGCCAGGTTTCCAGCTCGCCCAAGGCCCGCGACACCACCGAACGCGACACCCCCAATCGCTCGGCGGCGGCGGTCTGGCTGCCGGTGTCGACCACCGTGACGAACACCTGCATAGCCATCAATCGATCCATGATTCGCTCGATCTGCGCAACAAATATGCCGGGAATCTAGCATTTTTCTTGCTGCATTCAGCAACTATCTTGAAGCCCTCAATGCCTCAGGAGTCCGTCATGGCCCAATCGCTGTTCACTTCCCTCCTCGCCGCCGCGTCGCTGGCCATCAGCGGCGCAGCCCTGGCCGCCAGTACGCCGAATCTGCAAACCTACAACCCCGGCCACGATGCGGTATTCCCGGTGGCGTCGGTACTGGTCACCGGCGAGCACGACGCCATTCTGGTCGATGCGCAGTTCGGCAAGCGCCAGGCCGAACAACTGGTGCAGAAGGTGCGCCAGAGCGGCAAGACCCTGCGGCAGATCTACATCAGCCATGGCGACCCGGATTACTACTTCGGCCTCGACACCCTGACCGCTGCCTTCCCCGACGCCGAGGTACTGGCCAGCGCGCCGACGGTGGCGCACATCCAGCGCACCATGAACGACAAGCTCGCCTACTGGGGACCCAAGCTCGGCGCGGATGCGCCCAAGCGCCTGGTCGTGCCCAAGGTGCTGCAGGGCGACCACCTGACCCTGGAAGGCCACACCTTGCAGGTCATGGGCCTGAACGGCCCGCAACCCGAGCGCACCTACCTGTGGATGCCGGCGCTCAAGGCGGTGTTCGGTGGCGTGGTGCTGTCGAGCAACCTGCACGTGTGGATGGCCGATACCCAGACCGCGCAATCCCACGCCGACTGGCTCAAGACCCTGGCTGACATCCAGGCCCTGAAGCCTGCCATGGTGATCCCCGGCCATGCCCTGCCCGGTCCGCAAAGCGCTGCCGAGTCGGTGGCCTTCACGGCTGGCTACATCCGCGCCTTCGACGCGGAAACCGCCAAGGCCAAGGACGCCGCGGCGCTCATCGAAGCCATGAAAAAGCGCTATCCCGGCCTGGCAGACGAAGCCTCGCTGGAACTGAGTGCCAAAGTGGCCAAGAAGGAGATGAGTTGGTAAGTGCCAGGGCAGACCGTCCGAATACTGCACACCTTGCATATTAGGTTATGCCCAAATTGAATTTCCCTGATTACTCTCATAACCGATAACGTGTGCTTCGTTCAGGGAGCGGCCATCTCGATCGAGGTACAGGCTTCGCCTCCTGGCCCTTTCAATCGCCATCGGAGGCTCCATGAGCATCATGTCCCTCAATCGCCGACGCCTGCTCGCCCTGGCCGGTACCGCCACGGCGGCAGCACTGGTCAGCCGCCTGGGTTTCGCCGACGACCTTCACAGCGGGCATGCCGGGCATACCAGCCCACCCGTCGGCAGCGGGCTGGATCTGGACAGCAGCCGCTGGGTGCTGCCCGAGCCACGCAAGGTCAAGATCGCCACCAATCTCAATGCGGTGTGCCTGGCCCCGGTGGCCGTGGCTGACAGCCAGGGCATCTTCAAGCGCCACAACCTTGATGTGGAGTTCGTCAACTTCGGCAACTCCACCGAGGTGCTGCTCGAATCCATGGCCACCGGCAAAGCCGACGCCGCCACCGGCATGGCGCTGCGCTGGCTCAAGGCGCTGGAGCAAGGCTTCGACGTCAAGCTCACCGCCGGCACCCACGGTGGCTGCCTGCGCCTGCTGACCCTCAAGGACGGCCCACAGAGCCTCGCCGCCCTCAAGGGCAGCACTATCGGCGTAACCGACATGGCGGCGGCAGACAAGAACTTCTTCTCGCTGATGCTCAAGCGTCATGGCGTGGACCCGATCCGCGACGTGACCTGGCGCGTCTACCCCATCGACCTGCTCAGCGTGGCGCTGGAAAAAGGCGAGATCCAGGCCGCCAGCGGCTCGGACCCAATCATGTACCGGGTCAAGCAGCAGCCGGCCTTCCGCGAGTTGGCCACCAATATGATCGAGGACTACGCGAACATGAGCTGCTGCGTGGTGGGGGTCAGCGGCAAGCTGGCGCGCAACGAGCAACCGGTGGCCGCAGCGATCACCCATTCGATCCTGCAGGCGCATGCCTGGGCCTTCAAGAACCCCGATGCGGTAGCCGAGGAGTTTCTCAAGTTCGCCCTCAATACCAACAAGCAGGAAGTGCGTGCGATCCTCACCGAGCACACCCACGGCTATTACTCGGTGGGCAAGACCTTCGAGAAAGAGATCGCCGTGTACGCCCGCGACCTCAAGCAAGTGGAAGTGCTGCGCCCGCGCACCGACCCCGTGCAATTCGCGGAGAGCATCCATGCCGACGTATTCGCTTGAACGCACCGGCGACGCGCCGGCGCCCGCCGTCAAGCCCTGGCGCGGCGGCCTGCTGGCGGCGCTGGCATGGCTGGCCTTCGCGCTGTTCACCGCGCTGTACCCGGACGGCGGGCGACCCTGGCCGTTCACTCAAGAGCTGGCCATCGCCAGTGGCGCGGTGGCACTACTGCTGGCTTTGCTCGCCCTGCTGCCAGGATCGTTCGCCCGTCCGTTGGACGCGCTCAAGCCTGCCGGCCCATGGCTGGCGGCGCTGCCCCTGCTGCTCGGGCTGTGGGTGCTGCTGACCGCCAAGATCGTCGTGTTGCCGGTGCCGTTCTTCGCCCCGCCGCAAGCGCTGATCGAAGTCTTCATCGATGATTGGGCACGCCTGGGCGAGAGCCTGCTGCATTCGTTCTGGCTGCTGTTCAACGGCGTGGTCCTGGGCGCTCTGAGCGGCTTCGCCGCTGGGGTGTCGATCGGCTGGTCGCAGCGCATCGGCTATTGGGTGCACCCGGTGCTGCGTATCCTCGGTCCGGTGCCCTCCACCGCGCTGCTGCCGATCTGCTTTTTCTTCTTTCCCACCAGCTGGAGCGCCAGCGTGTTTCTCATCGCCCTTGCCACCTGGTTCCCGGTCACGGTGCTGACCTGGTCGGGTGTCGCGAGCGTGGACAAGGCCTATTACGAGGTAGCGCGCACCCTGGGCGCCGACTCGCGCTTCCTGATTCTGCGCGTGGCCATTCCCGCCGCCCTGCCGAACGTGTTCGTCGGCCTGTTCATGGGGCTGGGCGCGTCGTTCTCAGTGCTGGTAGTGGCGGAGATGATGGGTGTGAAAGCAGGCCTGGGCTGGTACCTGCAATGGGCCCAGGGCTGGGCGGCCTACGCCAACATGTATGCGGCGCTGCTGGTGATGGCGCTGCTCTGCTCGGGGCTGATCACCCTGTTGTTCAAGATTCGCGACCGCGTTTTGGCGTGGCAGAAAGGAGCGGTGCAATGGTGAGTGCGGCAGCGGTGGCAGCAGAACCCGGCATGACCCTGAACATTCGTGGCCTGAGCCACGCCTTCGAACTGGGCGATGGGCGCCTGCCGGTGCTGGACAAGGTCGATCTGCGCCTGGCCCCTGGCGAGAGCGTCGGGCTGCTCGGCCCCTCGGGTTGCGGCAAGAGCACTTTGCTGCGCTTGGTCGCCGGGCTGGAGAAACTGCAGGCAGGGCAGCTGCTGGCGGACGACAGCCCGATTCCCGGCCCCCATCATTCCCGGGTGCTGGTGTTCCAGGACCCTACCCTCTATCCGTGGCGCAGCGTCTGGGACAACGTTGCCTTGGGCTTACAAGCCAGGGGCCAGCTGAAGCATCAGCGCCAGCGCGTGGATGAAACCCTCGGCAAGGTCGGTCTGCTGGAGTTTCGCGACGCCTACCCGCGCCAGTTGTCCGGCGGCATGGCCCAGCGCGCCGCGCTGGCCCGAGCGCTGATCAACGAGCCGCGCCTGCTGCTGCTCGACGAACCATTGGGCAAGCTCGACTCGCTAACCCGCATCGCCATGCAGGGCGAACTGATCCGCCTATGGCAGCAACAGCGCTACAGTTCGCTGCTGGTCACCCATGATGTCGAAGAGGCCTTGTTGCTTTGCGACCGGGTGCTGGTGTTCTCTGCCAGGCCCGCGCGGGTGCTGGCCGAACTGCAGATCGACCGCCCCTACCCCCGTCGCCGCGACGACCCCAGGTTGCTGGAGCTACGCCAGCATGCGTTGGAGCTGCTAGGCCAAGGCAGTGACTGGTAAGCATGACGAACCGCCCAAGGGCGAACCTCAGCCGCCCACGCTTCCCGGCTGAAGTCGGCCCTACCCACCATACTGCTCAGTTAGGCGCATCCCGGCTTTTGTTGGAGCTTGCTCGCGAACAATCCGCCAAAGCCCGCGCATCTGCTGTGGACTTGAGGCAGCCATCGCGAGCAGGCTCCAACAAGGTCTGACTACGACTAACCGATTCGTGTTGGCCCTGACCGCCCGGGCTGGGCGACCTGCGGCAGGCCCCGTAAAACGGACCAGCGTTGAACTAATCCTCCACTCTTTAGTTACAAATAATTACCCAAGCGCACTGTAAGCCCCTGAACTCGCCACTCGGCCAACACTGCGACTTTGGTGCAACTTGTTTGTTCTACATCAATTAGCCATCATCCGGGCCCGATAAACGATAAGCTCGTCCGGCACCTCTCTGCTTGTTCGAAAACGAACAACATTCAAGCAGCCTTGCCATGGGCAACGGCACTTCCAGCGACCTTGCGCACCGCCCACAGGGGCGGTGCGGGCGCATCCGGCGTATTGACCTGCACCGGCAACAAGGTCAGACAAACATCTTTTCACTACAGGCAGCGCCAAGACTGCCGCATGGGTCGCATCTGCGCTGTGGAACCTGCCAAATGCATGTTCCGAGCAAGTCAATTCAACATTGCAGTCAAGGAGTCAACATGAACTTGAGGGACCTGAAGGTCGGCACGCGAGCCGCCGTTATTTTTCTGTTACTGGGCGTGCTGGTACTGGGCATGGGGCTGATCGCGCTGTACGAGGCCAAACGCATGGACTCGGCTACCGATGCGGTGCGCGATGTCTGGTTGCCAGGGGTCATCACCCTGGGGGACATTGGCACCAATCTGGGCCGCCTGCGGGCGCTGGGCCTGCGCGCCGTGCTGCTGGAAGACCAGGGCGAGCGCGACAAGACCCTGGCGACGATCCGCACCCTCAGCCAGAGCTTCCCCAAGGCACTCAGCGATTACCAGGCGACCATTCAGGATGCCGAAGATCGTGCGCTGTTCAACGACTTCAAGAGCCGCACCGAGCATTACCACGAGTTGCAGGCACGCATCATCCAGGCCGTGGAGGCCGGACGGCGTGACGAGGCCATGCACATGATCAACGGCCCGCTGGCCGATTCGGCCGACAGCATGATGGGCTCGCTGTACAAGCTCAGCCACTACAACTCCGACAACGCCATCGAGTCGGCGCAGGTCAGCAGCGACGTATTCGACGAAGCCTTCGTAGTGATCGTCAGTGCCCTGGTGGCGACCATGGCGGCCATGGCGCTGATCGCCGTGATCCTCACCCGTAGCATCGTCAAGCCGCTGGGTGAAGCGGTGGTGGTCGCCGACCGCGTGGCCGGTGGCGACCTGACCCGCAGCATCGCCGTAAGCGGCCAGGACGAGCCTGCGCAATTGCTCAAGGCGCTGAACCTCATGCAGAACAACCTGCGCGACACCATCAGCCAGATCGCCGCCTCGTCCGATCAACTCACCTCGGCCTCCGAAGAGCTGAGCTCGGTCACCGAAGACGCCAGCCGTGGCCTGCACAAGCAGAATGCCGAGATCGAGCAGGCGGCCACGGCGGTCAACGAGATGACCGCCGCCGTCGAGGAAGTCGCCAGCAACGCGGTGATCACCGCCGAGGCTTCGCGTGATGCCGACAAGAGCACCCATGAGGGGCGCGACAAGGTCAACCAGGCGCTGGAGTCCATTCAGTTGCTGGTGCAGGACGTGACCACCACCTCGCAGGACATCGAAGCCCTCGCCGGCCAGGTACAGGACATCAGCCAGGTGCTCGACGTGATCCGCTCGGTGGCCGAGCAGACCAACCTGCTGGCCCTCAACGCCGCCATCGAAGCGGCACGGGCGGGCGAAGCCGGGCGTGGTTTCGCGGTGGTCGCCGATGAAGTCCGCGGCCTGGCGCACCGTACCCAGGAGTCGACCCGCGAGATCGAAAGCATGATCGCCGGCATCCAGGCGGGGTCCGGCAAGGCGGTCGAAGCCATGCACACCAGCCGCCAACGCGCCACCAGCACCCTGGATGTGGCCAGCGAAGCCGATGCGGCGCTGGAGGTCATCGCCCAGTCGATCAACGCCATCAACCAGCGCAATCTGGTCATCGCCAGTGCCTCGGAGCAGCAGGCCCAGGTCGCCCGTGAAGTGGACCGCAACCTGGTGAACATCCGCGACCTGTCGCTGCAGACATCGGCCGGTGCCAACCAGACCAGCGCCGCCAGCCAGGAGCTTTCCGGCCTAGCCGTGGGCCTGAACGGCATGATTTCGCGCTTCAAGGTCTGAGCCGAGCTGACTTCAGGTGGGTTTTCCAACTGGTGGAAGCACCGCCTGCCTTGGCTCTTGTGGGAGCGAGCTTGCTCGCGAAAAGGCCGGTACCCCCAACGCATGGTCGCGAGCTGCCACGATCATCGCCAGCAAGCTTGCGCCAACGCAAAGATCGATCGGTAGAGCGCTGCCAGCCGTGGCAGCGCCAGGCCCGGTTGTGGCTTACTGTAGCCTCCTCAGCCGACGGTCTGCCCACGCATGTCTCATCCCCGCACCGCTTCCATTCCCTCCTGGCTGCGCCCCGTGCTGCGGCCGCTGCTCGACCCTTATCGTCGCTACCACCATGCCCGCCTGATCCACGCGGCACGCATCGCCGTGGGCCTGCTGGTGTCGATGCTGCTGACCAGCGGCCTGAACCTGCCCCACGGTGAATGGGCCTCGGTGACCATGCTGATCGTCATCGGCGGCCTGCAGCACCATGGCAACATCCGCAAGAAATCCGTGGAGCGCGCCTATGGCACCTTGATCGGCGCGGGTCTGGGACTGTTCGTGGTGGTGCAGCAGGGCTACCTGGAAATGCCCTTGCTGACCTACACGCTGATGTCGGTGATGTGCGGCTTCTTCGCCTACCACGCCATCGGCAAGGGCGGCTATACGGCGCTGCTGTCGGCCATCACCCTGTTCATCGTCGCCGGCCATGGGGTCAACCCGATCAGCGACGGCCTGTGGCGCACCGTCGACATCCTCATCGGCATCGTCCTGGCCCTGGCGTTCTCCTTTGCGCTGCCGCTGTATGCGGTGTTCTCCTGGCGCTTCAACCTGGCCCGTGGCCTGCGCGACTGCGCCAAGGTGTATGGGCGCATCAGCCACGGCCAGGCCGTGACCGCCGACGAACACATCAAGCTCACCGCCAGCCTCAACGCGGTGATGCTGCAACTGCGCTCGCTGCTGCCGTCGGTGTCCAAGGAGGTGCGGATTTCCATGGTCGAGCTGGACGCCATTCAGGGCCAGTTCCGCATGTGCCTGAGCCTGCTGGAGATCCTCGCCAATATCCGCCCGGCCAATCCTGACGCGGCCACCCGCGCGATACTCGACGCCGACTACCGGCAGAATCGCCGCCGCCTGCTGGGCATGGCCCGGGCGCTGCAGACCGGCTCGGGCGAACACCTCAAGCGCAGCTTCGAAGCCCTGGCCCTGCCCGCCGGTGCCCCCGGCGAGCTGACCGGCTACCTGCTGATGAGCCAGCGCCTGAGCTTGACCCTCGAAGACCTGCAAGCGCGCCTGGCCAAGACCTCGCGCAAATGGAACCTGTAAGAAGATGAACCTCCCCGACAACCGCCCACCGGCCCTCGACGACATCGACCGCCAGCTGATCGCCGCCCTGCAGCTCAACGCCCGCGAGAGCGTGGCAGTGCTGGCGCGGCGGCTGGGGATTGCCCGCACCACGGTCACTTCGCGCCTGGCGCGCCTGGAGCAGAGCAAGGTCATTACCGGCTACGGCGTGCGCCTCGGCCAGCGGGTCGTGGATGGCGGCCTGCAGGCCTACGTGGGCATCACCGTCAAACCGCGTTCGGGCAAGGAAGTGCTGCGCCGCCTGAGTGGCCTGAGCCAGGTCCAGCAGCTGTGTGCGGTGAGCGGCGAGTTCGACTACGTGGCCTGGCTGCGCACCGACTCGCCCGAACAGCTGGACCAGTTGCTGGACCTGATCGGCAGTGTCGACGGCGTGGAAAAGACCACCACCTCGATCATCCTCAGCAGCAAGATCGACCGCGGCCAGCCGGTGTAGGCCTTCGGTAGGAGCGGCTTCAGCCGCGAAAGCGCCAGGAAATTCACCGCATCTGCTGTGAGCATGCGATCGCTTCCCGGCTGAAGCCGGTCCTACCCCTCCCACCATGACTGCCGTTTTCGTCACAGTGAGTTCTACGCTCGTCGAAATGCAGCACAAAGCAGCAAATCGACGACACTTTTCGCCTTATTAACGTGCGCGCGCCTGCCTAGACTGTTCCTACCGTGCCATCGCCAGAATTAAGGGACAGCCATGCATCACTCTCGTCATCGCGCAGACGGTAAAAAGCCGATCACCATGTTCGGCCCGGATTTCCCCTTTGCCTTCGACGACTGGATCGCGCATCCCGCCGGCCTGGGCAGCATTCCCGAGCATCACCATGGCCGCGAGGTGGCGATCATCGGTGCCGGTATCGCTGGCATGGTGGCGGCCTACGAATTGATGAAGCTGGGCCTCAAGCCGGTGGTCTACGAGGCTTCGCAAATGGGCGGGCGGCTGCGCTCCAAGCCCTTCGAGGGCGCCGAGGGCATCATCGCCGAGCTGGGCGGCATGCGCTTTCCGGCTTCCTCCACGGCGTTTTATCACTATGTCGACAAGCTCGGCCTGGAAACCCGCCCCTTCCCCAACCCGCTGACCCCGGCGTCCGGCAGCACGGTGGTCGACCTGGAAGGCAACACCTACTACGCGCAGACCCTGGCCGACCTGCCGGCGCTGTTCCAGGAGGTCGCCGACGCCTGGGCCGATGCGCTGGAAAGCGGCGCGCGCTTCTCCGAGATCCAGCAGGCCATCCGCGACCGCGACGTGGTGCGCCTCAAGACCCTGTGGAACGAGCTGGTGCCGCTGTGGGACGACCGCACCTTCTACGATTTCGTCGCCACCTCCAAGGCCTTCGCCAAGCTGTCGTTCTACCACCGTGAAGTGTTCGGCCAGGTCGGCTTCGGCACCGGCGGCTGGGACTCGGACTTCCCCAACTCGATGCTGGAGATTTTCCGCGTGGTGATGACCAACTGCGACGAAGACCAGCACCTGATCGTCGGCGGCGTGCAGCAGGTGCCGCTGGGCATCTGGCGCCACGCGCCGGAACGCTGCACGCACTGGCCGGCGGGCACCAGCCTGTCGTCGCTGCACCATGGCGCACCGCGCCCTGGCGTGAAGCGCATCGCCCGCGCCTCGGACGGCCAGCTGGCGGTCACCGACAACTGGGGCGACACCCGCCTGTATCCGGCGGTGCTGACCACCTGCCAGAGCTGGCTGCTGACCACCCAGATCGAATGCGAAGAATCGCTGTTCTCGCAGAAGATGTGGATGGCCCTGGACCGCACCCGCTACATGCAGTCGTCGAAGACCTTCGTGATGGTCGACCGGCCGTTCTGGAAAGACAAAGACCCGGAAACCGGCCGCGACCTGATGAGCATGACCCTCACCGACCGCCTGACCCGTGGCACTTACCTGTTCGACAACGGCGACGACAAGCCGGGGGTCATTTGCCTGTCCTACGCGTGGATGAGCGACGCACTGAAGATGCTGCCGCACCCCACCGACAAGCGCGTGCGCCTGGCCCTGGATGCGCTGAAGAAGATCTACCCCAAGGTGGACATCGCCGCACACATCATCGGCGACCCGATCACCGTGTCGTGGGAAGCCGACCCGCATTTCCTTGGCGCCTTCAAGGGTGCGCTGCCCGGCCACTATCGCTACAACCAGCGCATGTACGCGCACTTCATGCAACAGGACCTGCCCGCCGAGCAGCGCGGCATGTTCCTCGCCGGCGACGACATTTCCTGGACGCCGGCCTGGGTCGAAGGCGCAGTGCAGACTGCATTGAACTCGGTATGGGGCATCATGACCCACTTCGGTGGCCAGACACATGCCGACAACCCGGGGCCTGGCGACGTGTTCCACGAAATCGGCCCCATCGCCCTCGGTGACTGACCCATGCACATCGCCCTCTACCAGTGCCCGCCCCTGCCCCTGGACATCGACGCCAACCTGGCACGCCTGCGCCAGCAGGCCGCCACCGCCGCCCGGCAAGGCGTGCAGCTGCTGGTGTGCCCGGAGATGTTTCTCACCGGCTACAACATCGGCCGCGAGGCGGTGCAGCGCCTGGCCCAGCCCGCCGACGGCCCGGCAGCGGCCGAGGTGGCGCGCATCGCGGTACACAGCGGTGTGGCGATTGCCTACGGCTACCCGGAGCGCGGCGCAGACGGGCGTCTGTACAACGCTGCCCAGGTGATCGATGCCCAGGGCCAGCGCCTGGGCAACTACCGCAAGACCCACCTGTTCGGCGAACTGGACCACGGCATGTTCAGTGCCGGTAATGCCCACAGCGCGGTGTTCGAACTGCACGGCTGGAAGCTGGGGCTGTTGATCTGCTACGACGTGGAATTTCCCGAGAACGTGCGCCACCTGGCCATGGAGGGCGCCGAACTGGTGGTGGTGCCGACGGCGAACATGCAGCCCTATGATTTCGTCTGCGAGGTGACGGTACGTGCCCGGGCGTTCGAGAACCAGTGCTACCTGGCATACGCCAACTACTGCGGGGCCGAAGGCGCGATTCACTATTGTGGGCTGAGCAGCCTCAACGGCCCGGACGGCCATCGTCCGGCGTTGGCCGGTGCAGGAGAAGGACTGATTCATGCCACGCTGACCCGCGCGGCGATCGCCCAGGCCAAGGGGCTGAACGACTACCTGGCTGACAGGCGCGAGAGACTGGACAGGCCATGATCGGCCTCCACCCTGGCGTGCCTGAACTACACTGGCTTCAAGGGCAGTGATCCATTCGCGTGTTGATCGTATTCAGGGTTGCAGCCCTCGGCAGGCCGACAGCCGATGCGTGCGGCGCAGGAGGATCCCCCATGAAACTCGACCGCTCCCTCACCCCGAAATGGCACCGCAACTGCTCCCTGGAGCTGGCCCCGGACCGCAAGGGCCATGTGCTGCACCTGAGCCCTGGCGGCATGATCCGCCTGGACGCGGACGACGCGCGGGTCAGCGAACTGATCGACGGGCGACACACGGTAGAAGAAATCATCGAGACCCTGCATACCCGTTTCCCCAACCTGCCGGAAACGGGCATGGACGTGGATCGTTTCATGAAGGTCGCCAGCGAGAAACAGTGGATCGACCTTCACTGAGGGCCGGGCTTACTTGCGGCTGGCGATGATGTACACCGCATGGATGATGCCCGGGAAGTAACCCAGCAGGGTCAGCAGGATATTGAGCCAGAAGGCGCCGCCAAAGCCGACCTGCATGAAGACGCCCAGCGGGGGCAGCAGAATGGCGAAGATGATGCGGATGATGTCCATGGATAAGCTCCTGATTGAATAGCCTGAATGGCTCTTTTCAATCGACCCTGGACGCTGGGGAGGGTTCCACGATTAATAGCACCGAGCCAGCGCGGCAGGCGGCGGCTGCCTTGGAACGGGCTGGTGCCGGGTAGGACCGGCTTTAGCCGGGAAGCCTTTCGCGCCTGAAGCCGCTGCCACAGGCTGGCATTGCGGTTTTCCGAACGCGCAATAAAGAAAACCCCGCCGAAGCGGGGTTTTCCAGACTGTTTCCCTGATTTCCCTTTCTTCCCGCCGTCCTGGCAGGTACTCCCTACGTGTCCCTTTTATCTGTTTGCGCATCCTGCGCGACGTCCATGTAGGTAGATTATCTTTGGATCCATTCGCCCGGAAGAGGCGATTTGCCGCCGCCGTTTGTAAGCCATGGCTTACAAAGGCGATACAGCAAAGTCAGAACTGCGCGGCGTCCAGCAGGTAAAGCGATTCACTGCCGGCGCGCACCGAGGCATTCAGCGAATGGATGCGCGGCAGCAGGCGGGCGAAGTAGAACCGCGCGGTGGCCAGCTTGCCGGCGTAGAACTCATCCGCGCCCTCTTTACCCTGCGCCGCCTTAGCCATACGCGCCCACAGCCACGCGTAGGTGACATAGCCGAACAGATGCAGGTATTCCACCGATGCCGCACCAATCTCGTTGGGGTTGCTGCGTGCCCGGTCCAGTACCCAGGCGGTCAACTCGTCGAGTGTGTCCAGGGCATTGGCCAGCGGTCGGGCGAACTCCTGCAGGTCGCTGTCGGCGGTGTCGATGAACTGCCGCACTTCATCGGAGAACAAGCGATACCAGGCGCCATTGGAGCCGACGATCTTGCGGCCCATCAGGTCCAGGGCCTGGATGCCGTTGGTGCCTTCGTAGATCTGCGTGATACGCACGTCGCGCACCAGTTGCTCCTGACCCCACTCACGGATGTAACCATGCCCGCCGAACACCTGCTGGCCGTGTACGGTGGTTTCCAGGCCGATGTCGGTGAGGAATGCCTTGGCCACCGGAGTCAGCAACGCCACCAGGCTGTCGGCGCGCTCACGCTGCTGGGCGTCTTCACTGTACTTGGCGATGTCCAGTTGCATGGCCACGTAGGTGGAGAACGCCCGGCCGCCTTCGTTGAGGGCCTTCATGGTCAGCAGCATGCGCCGCACGTCGGGGTGAACGATGATCGGGTCAGCCGCCTTGCCAGGGTTCTGCGCGCCGGTGGGCGCACGGCTCTGCAGGCGCTCGCGGGCGTATTCCACGGCGTTCTGGTACGAGCGCTCGCCTGACGACAAGCCCTGGATACCCACACCCAGACGTTCGTAGTTCATCATGGTGAACATCGCCGCCAGCCCCTTGTTGGGCTCGCCCACCAACCAGCCGCGGGCACCGTCGAAATTCATCACACAGGTGGCCGAGGCCTGAATGCCCATCTTGTGCTCGATGGAGCCACAGCTGACCGCATTGCGCTCGCCCAGGCTGCCGTCGGCATTGACCAGGAACTTGGGTACCAGGAACAGCGAAATGCCCTTGGGCCCGGCCGGAGCATCGGGCAGCTTGGCCAGCACCAGGTGAATGATGTTCTCAGTGAGGTCGTGCTCACCGCCGGTGATGAAGATCTTACTGCCGCTGATCGAATAGCTGCCGTCGGCGGCAGGCTCGGCGCGAGTACGGATGATCCCCAGGTCGGTGCCGGCGTGCGCTTCGGTCAGGCACATCGAACCGCACCACACACCGGCATACATGTTCGGCAGGTAGGTGGCCTTGAGTTCTTCGCTGGCATGGGTGTTGAGCGACACGCAGGCGCCGGAGGTGAGCATCGGGTACAGGCCGAAGGCCAGGCTGGCGGAGTTGAGCATTTCCTCGACCTGGGCGGAAACCACCTTGGGCATGCCCATGCCGCCGAACTCCGGGTTGCCCCCTACGCCTACCCAGCCGCCTTCGGCGTAGGTGCGGTAGGCCTCCGGGAAGCCTGCCGGGGTGCTGACCACCGTGTCGTTCCAGTGGCAGCCCTCTTCGTCGCCACTGCGGCTCAGCGGGGCAATGGTACGGCAGGTGACCTTGGCAGCCTCTTCGAGAATGGCGTCGACCGTTTCGCTGTCGACGGTCTCGGCCAGCGCCGGCAGGCTGGCCCACAGGCTGGAGACATCGAACACTTCATTGAGGACGAAGCGCATATCGCGCAACGGCGCTTTGTAGTCAGCCATGGCATACCTCGCGAGCAGCAAGCAGAAGACGTGAAACCCGAACCCTGGCCCTGAAAGGCCGGAAAGCCCGAGTGTAGCCGAAGAACCATGGCGACACGTAGAGGTCTGTTTGTGACCGATTGGTATTTTCAGGTCACAAAAGATTACCCCGCTGAAAGTAATGAACGTTCAGTGAAGCGCTGGCTGTTTTCAGGAGCAAATACCCGCGTGGGCCTCAGCTCGCGGCTTCGGTGGTGCGCACCGCGCCGCGTCGGCTGGTCTGCCCATGGGCCATCACGCAGTTGCGCCCGGCGCCCTTGGCGGCGTAGAGCGCCTGGTCGGCGGCCTTGAGCACTTCCTCAGGCGTACGATGCTCAGGCTGGCGCTCGGCCACGCCGATGCTGATGGTCACCGACACGCTGCTGGCCGCCGATGCGCCGCGCCGCTGGCGGCCCTGCTGGTCGTCCTGCGGACGGTTTTCCTTGTTGCGCAGTTGAATCTCGTACTTGGCGATGGTCTCGCGGATCACTTCCAGGTGCGGCAGGCATTCCTCGATCGCCTTGCCGGCGAACACGATGGCGAACTCCTCACCGCCGTAGCGGTAGGCCTTGCCGCCGCCATTGGTGATCTTCGACAGCTTGCTGGCCACCAGGCGCAGTACCTGATCACCCACGTCATGGCCGTGGGTGTCGTTGAATTTCTTGAAGTGATCGACGTCGGTCATGGCCAGCACATAGTTGCGCCCCAGGCGCTGCATGCGCTCGTTGAGTGCACGGCGCCCCGGCAGGCCGGTCAGTTCATCGCGGAAGGCCATCTGGTAGGCCTCGTGGGCTACGCCAGCGGCGATCATCAGCATCACCTGGCTGCACATGATGTTCAGCGTGAACGGCAGGATGAAGGTCTTGGGCAAGGCCCAGAACAGCGCCAGCAGGCCCACCAGCTGCGCGGCATGCAACGGCCGGGGCTTGGCCAGGTACTGCCAGATGAGTACGCCGAAACCGATGAGGAACATCAGGTACGACAGCTGTATCAGGCTCATCCAGGCGCCATGCAGGGCAGGCCAGCGAATGTCCGCCAGCCAGTTCTGCACTTGCAGCGGGTAGCTCTGCTCCAGGCCCAGCGCCACGCTGCCCACCACCAGCAGCACGGCCAGACGCGCGACGATGTCCTGGGCCAGGTGGGTGCGCTCTTCCCAGGCGGCGTAGAGGCTGTACATCACCGGCAGCAACAGGCAGGTGAGGTGGAAGATCACCGCCGCGTCTTCACGCACCCGGCCGTTGTCACGGTAGAAATCGGTCTGGGTGTCGAGCAGGTAATAGGCGATGTACACCGTCACCATCAGCGACAGCTCGCGCTGGCGGCGATACACCGCGCAATAGGCGCCGCCCAGCAGCAGCACGAGGGTCGGCAGAACGTTGAACAGCGAAGTGAAGAAGACGTTCAGGTCTTTGACATAGGCCGCCGCCAACCCTGCCAGGAACAGACCGCCGGCAGGCAGGAAATGACTCAGTCGCGCAGCGGATGGATGCAGCAAGGGGAATGTCTCCTACTCGGCATCGAGCAATGGTCTGACACAGTGGCATTGTGCCTTCTAATGGCGGATATGCCTACAGTAGAACCAATGGGTTAAGTAAGTGTTGTAACGGCAGGAAACTGAAAAGGTTTATCGGGGATATATGAAGGTTATCTAACAGCCTCGGCGCGCCAGGCACGTCGGCCCGACGCTGGCAAAAAAAAGCCCCCGCTCTTGCGAGCAGGGGCCTGGGTTTGCGGCGGGCGGATCAGTAGGCCACGCCGAAGTCCTCTTCGCTCATTTCCATCAGGTTGCCGGCACCGGACAGAATGGCTGCGGCGTGGCTGCGGGTACGCGGCAGGATACGCTCGTAGTAGAAGCGTGCGGTCTGCAGCTTGGCCTTGTAGAACGCCTCTTCACCGGTGCCTTCGGCGAGTTTCTGCGCCGCCACCCGTGCCATGTCGGCCCAGAAGTAGGCCAGGCAGGCGTAGCCGGAGTACATCACGTAGTCCACCGAGGCCGCGCCGACTTCTTCGCGATCCTTCATGGCCGCCATGCCGATCTTCAGGGTCAGCTCGCCCCACTCTTTGTTCAGCGCGGCCAGCGGCGTGACGAACTGGGCAATGGCCTGGTTGCCTTCATTGGCCTGGCAGAACTTGTGGACGATCTTGGTGAAGCCCTTGAGCGCTTCGCCCTGGGTCATCAGCACCTTGCGGCCCAGCAGGTCGAGGGCCTGGATGCCGGTGGTGCCCTCGTAGAGCATCGAGATACGGCTATCGCGCACGTTCTGCTCCATGCCCCACTCGGAGATGAAGCCGTGGCCGCCGTAGATCTGCACGCCGTGGTTGGCGGCTTCGAAGCCCACTTCGGTCATGAACGCCTTGGCGATCGGGGTCATGAACGCCAGCAGGGCATCGGCGGATTTGCGCTGTTCTTCGTCAGCGCTGTACTTGACGATGTCGACCAGCTTGGCGGTGAAGTACACCATGGCGCGGTTGCCTTCGGCGAACGACTTCATGGTCAGCAGCATGCGGCGTACATCGGGGTGCACGATGATCGGGTCAGCGGCCTTGTCCGGTGCCTTCGGCCCTGTCAGCGAGCGCATCTGCAGACGCTCACGGGCGTATTTCAGGCCGCCCTGGTAGGCCACCTCGGCGTGGGCCAGGCCCTGCAACGCGGTGCCCAGGCGAGCGGTGTTCATGAAGGTGAACATGCAGTTCAGGCCCTTGTTCGGCGGGCCGATCAGGAAGCCGGTGGCGCCGTCGAAGTTCATCACGCAGGTGGCGTTGCCGTGAATGCCCATCTTGTGCTCGATGGAACCGCACGCCACCGCGTTGCGCGCACCAATGCCGCCTTGGGCGTCGGGCAGGAACTTGGGCACGATGAACAGCGAGATGCCTTTGGTGCCTGCCGGTGCGTCGGGCAGGCGGGCCAGGACGATGTGCACGATGTTGTCGGCCATGTCGTGTTCACCGGCCGAAATGAAGATCTTGGTGCCGCTGACCTTGTAGCTGCCATCGGCCTGTGGCTCGGCGCGGGTGCGCAGCATGCCCAGGTCGGTGCCGCAATGCGGCTCGGTCAGGCACATGGTGCCGGTCCATTCGCCGGAAACCAGCTTGGTCAGGTAGGTGTTCTGCTGCTCTTCGGTGCCGTGCGCCGACAGGGTGTTCATCGCACCGTGGGACAGGCCGGGGTACATGCCCCAGGACCAGTTGGCTTCGCCGACCAGCTCGCTGATCGCCAGGCCCAGCGACTCGGGCAGGCCCTGGCCACCGTGTTCCACGTCGTGGGCCAGGCTCGGCCAGCCGCCTTCGACGAACTGCTGGTAGGCCTCTTTGAAGCCGGTGGGGGTCTTCACGCCGGTTTCGCTCCAGGTGCAGCCTTCGGTGTCGCCCACACGGTTCAGCGGCGCGAGAACCTGCTCACAGAACTTGGCGCCTTCTTCGAGAATGGCATCGACCATATCGGGCGTGGCGTCCTGGCAGCCTGGCAGGCTCTGGTAGTGGGCCTCGTAGCCCAGCACTTCATCACGCACGAAACGAATATCACGCAAGGGGGCCTTGTAGTCAGGCATAGCGAAAACCTCTGCTGGTGAGTCCCGGGGCGAAAGACCGGCCAATCGTGTGGATTATTGTGCAACCACGAAGCTGGGCCGACCACCTATCAAACAGTTGTTTGAAACTTACGTTTACACCCATGACCTTGTCAATAGCGCATCTCGCACCATCCGTCTCGTGCGGCGGCAGAGCGCGCACAGCCAGGGCTGCAGCGATGCTGGCGATGTGCTGACAGTCTAGATCAGGAGGGCCGGGTTGCGGGGTCGGTACACAGGGTGAAACGGCCAAAGGCCGGAAACGAAAACGCCGTGCGACAGGCACGGCGTTTCGCAAAGGGTTGCGGCAGGTCTGGGCCTGCCGCGGATCAGGCGTAGGTGTCGATCAGCGTGCCCAGCGCTTCGTTGCTGGCGCGTTGCGACGCCAGGCCGGCCATGATCTGCTCTTTGCCGGCTTCAAGCTCGACAATGTTGGCAGGCAGGTCGGAACGCTGGCTGCGATCCACCGAACGCAGGTTCTCAAGCTGGAAGTCCGAAGACTGGCTGCGACCGGAGACTTCGATACCACTGCTGGCGATCTGCGAAGCGGCCTGGTCGACGCGATCCAGCCCCACCTGCATGGCGCTCAGGCCCGGGTACAGCGTGTTGTTCATGGAGATTTGCATAAGCCAATCCTCAGCTCATCGTTACAAGCAAGGCTATTGAACCAGTAATAACGGCAAATTGCCCGCAAAAAAGACTAATGGCACAAGGCCTGGCGATAGCCTCAGTCGCTCATAAAAACACAATGCCTTGTGGATCAATCACCTGGCGCGCAGCAGCGGCTCCAATTGCAAATATCCTGCAACATCTTCGGCCCGCGCCTCTGCCAGGCGTGGCACGCACCCCAGGCACGGCGCCGCCAGTTGTTCTTCCAGCGTGCGCAGGTTGTCTTCCAGGCGCGAGGTCGCCGGGTCGACCACATTGGCGACCCAGCCCGCCAGCGGCAGACCATCGCAGGCGATGGCTTCGGCGCTGAGCAACGCGTGGTTGATACAGCCCAGGCGCACGCCCACCACCAGAATCACCGGCAGGCCCAGGGCAATGGCCAGGTCAGACAAATGCTCGCCACCGCTGAGCGGCACGCGCCAGCCCCCGGCGCCCTCGATCAGGCTGAAATCCGCACGCCGCGCCAGCAGCTGCTGCATGGGCGGCAACAGCCCCGCCACCTCCAGCGTCAGCCCGACTTCCCGTGCCGCCAGGTGCGGCGCGATGGCCGGCTCCAGCGCCAACGGGTTGACGTCCTGATACGCCAGCGGCAGCGAACACTGCGCCAGCAGGGCCAGAGCATCGCTGTTGCGCAGGCCATCGGGCCCGGCGACGCAACCGGAGGCCACCGGCTTGCCGGCGGCGGTGCTCAACCCCCGGCGCCGTGCGGCGCACAACAGGCCGGCGGCCACGGTGGTCTTGCCGACATCGGTGTCGGTGCCGGCGATGAAGAAGGCAGCACTCATGCGGGTTTTTCCAGTACGGCGTAAAGCACCTGGTAGGTGGCTGGCAAGCCGGCGTCGTCACGAAATGCCTCGTAGGCCTCCAGCAGGCGACGCATGCGCTCGCGCCCGGTCAGCCCGGTGGGTCGGCCAGGATTGAGATTGTGTGCGCCCAGGGCCTTGAGTTCATGGGTCAGGCTGCGCACATCCGGGTAATGCAGCACGTGCGGCAGCACCTCCAGGCTGTGCAGACGCAGACCGCTGGCCTGGCACAGACGCTGGTAATCCTCGAAGGCGCGGAAGCGATTGACATGCACCAGGCCATCGACCTGCTCCCAGCTGGCGCGCAGCTCGTGCAGGGTACCGACGCACAGGCTGGAAAACGCCAACACGCCGCCGGGACGGAGCACCCGCCGCGCTTCGGCCAGCACGGCGGCGAAGCCGGCGCACCACTGCACGGCCAGGCTGGAGAAGACCAGCTCCATGCTTTCATCGAGCAGCGGCAGGCTTTCCGCATCGCCGGCCACGAAGTGCGTGGCGCCGCCCAGTGGCCGGGCATGGCGCAGCATGCCTTCGGCGATGTCCAGCGCCACGCCTTCGGCCTGGGGAAACCGCTGCGCCAGGGCGCGGCTGAAATGCCCGGTGCCGCAGCCCAGGTCCAGCCAGCGCGCCGGTGCCAATGGCGCTGGCAAGCGCTGCAACAGGCATTGGCCTACCGCGCGCTGCAGCTCGGCCACGCTGTCGTAGCTGGCCGCTGCTCTGGAGAAGGACGCCGCCACCTGCTGCTTGGCCGGCAGGCCGCCGGGACGGGGTACGCTGGAAAGGTCAGTCATCGTCGGACTCGTGCAGGAACGCCCGGATCGCCGCCGCCACTCCATGGGGGTTTTCCAGGATGAAAGCATGGCTGGCCTGTTCGATCAGGCCGACCTCCACGTCGGGCAGCAACGCCAGCAGGTCGCTGGCCGCCTCGGCCGGCACCAGGGCATCGTGACCGGCGAACAGATGCAGTTGCGGGCCGCGATAGCTCTGCAGGGCCTCGCGGGTATCCAGGGCCTGCAACACGCGCAGGCCATCGAGCAGCGCTTCGGGTGACGCGTGCGGGGCGCCAGCCTTGAGCTGGCGGGACAACCCGCGCGGGTCGGCGCTGCCCTGGCTGCACAACAGGCTGAAGCGCCGCAGGGTCAGCTCGGGGTCCTGCTCGCAACCGGCCAGAAAGGCCACGAAATCCTCTGCCGCCATGGCGTGCGGCCAGGCACCGTGGGGCACGAAGCAGGCGTTGCTGGCCAGGGTCAGCAGACCGCAGCAGCCTTCGCCCCGGCGCGCCGCCAGTTCAGCGGCGAGCATGCCGCCCAGCGACCAGCCGCCCAGCCAGGCATCGGCGGGCAGGCTGTCGTCCAGTTCGTCGAGCCACTGCCGCAAGTCGGCAGTGCCGGGTTGCGGCAAGGGTTCGATTTCCACCGTCAGGCGTTCGTCCAACCCACGCAAGGCCGCAGCCAGCGGCTCCAGCGGCGAAACCCCCAGCCCCCAGCCGGGCAACAGCACCAGACGATCACGCATGCTTCGACTCCTTCGCCTCATCCACCGCCAGCAGTGGCCAGCACTGCGCCAATGCTTCCAACAGTAGCTGCACATCGGCGGCGCTGTGCGCGGCGCTGAAGGTCACGCGCAAGCGCGCGCTGCCGGCCGGCACGGTGGGCGGGCGAATGGCGGTGACCAGCAGGCCGCGCTCGCGCAGCAGCTGCGACAGGCGCAAGGCCCGCCCGGCATCGCCGATGAGAATCGGCTGGATGGGCGTGGCGCTGTCCATCAGGGTCAGGCCGATCTGCTCGGCGCCACGGCGGAACTGCGCGATCAACGCCGCCAGGTGCTCACGCCGCCAGTGTTCGCGGCGCAGCAGTTCCAGGCTCTTGAGCGTGGCGCAGGCCAGCGCCGGTGGCTGGCTGGTGGTGTAGATGTAGGGGCGGGCGAACTGGATCAGGGTTTCGATCAGCTCTTCGCTGCCGGCCACGAAGGCGCCCGAGGTGCCGAACGCCTTGCCCAGGGTGCCGATCAGCACCGGCACCTCGTCCAGGTCCAGGCCGAAGTGCTCCACACAGCCTGCACCGCTGGCCCCCAGGGTGCCGAAGCCGTGGGCGTCATCGACCATCAGCCAAGCCCCTCGTGACTTCGCGGTGCGCGCCAGGGCCGGCAGGTCGGCGATGTCGCCGTCCATGCTGAACACCCCATCAGTGACCACCAGGCTGTCGCCCACCGCCTTGTCCAGGCGTACCGCCAGGCTGCCGGCATCGTTGTGCAGGTAACGGCTGAAGCGCGCCCCGCTGAGCAGCCCGGCGTCGAGCAGCGAGGCATGGTTGAGGCGGTCTTCGAGCACGCTGTCGCCCTGCCCCACCAGCGCGGTGATGGCCCCGAGGTTGGCCATGTAGCCATTGGAAAACAGCAAGGCGCGCGGGCGGCCGGTGAACTCGGCCAGGGCTTCTTCCAGGGCGTGGTGCGCGCCGCTGTGGCCGATCACCAGGTGCGAGGCACCGCCACCGACGCCCCAGCGCTCGGCACCGGCCTGCCAGGCCGCGACCACCTCGGGGTGGTTGGCCAGCCCCAGGTAGTCGTTGTTGCAGAAGGTCAGCAGCGGCCGACCATCGACCATCGCCCGGGGCGCTTGCGGACCTTCCAGCAACGGCCGCTGACGATACAGCTGCGCGGCGCGGCGCTCAGCCAGGCGAGCCTGCAGATCGAACGCCATATCAGGCCGACGCGGCGTCGTAGAACAGCGCGCTGCTCTGCTGCTCCACCAGGGCTTGCTCGATGGCCGCCTGGTGCACTTCGTCGGCATGCTCTTCACGGGCCTCAGGCTGGATGCCCAGACGCGCGAACAGCTGCATGTCCTTGTCGGCCTGCGGGTTGCCAGTGGTCAGCAGTTTTTCGCCGTAGAAGATCGAGTTGGCGCCGGCGAAGAACGCCAGGGCCTGCATCTGCTCGTTCATCGCTTCACGCCCGGCCGACAGCCGCACGTGCGACTTGGGCATGAGGATGCGTGCCACCGCCAGCATGCGGATGAAGTCGAAGGGGTCGACGTCTTCGGCGTTTTCCAGCGGCGTGCCGGCCACCTTGACCAGCATGTTGATCGGCACCGACTCCGGGTGCTCGGGCAGGTTGGCCAGCTGGATCAGCAGGCCGGCGCGGTCGTCCAGCGACTCGCCCATGCCGAGAATGCCACCGGAGCAGATCTTCATGCCCGCGTCGCGCACGTAGGCCAGGGTCTGCAGGCGTTCGCTGTAGGTACGGGTGGTGATGATGCTGCCGTAGAACTCCGGCGAGGTGTCGAGGTTGTGGTTGTAGTAGTCCAGGCCGGCTTCGGCCAGGGCTTCGGTCTGCTCGCGGTCGAGCTTGCCGAGGGTCATGCAGGTTTCCAGGCCCATGGCCTTCACGCCTTTGACCATTTCCAGCACGTAGGGCATGTCTTTGGCCGAAGGGTGCTTCCAGGCCGCCCCCATGCAGAAGCGCGTGGAGCCGATGGCCTTGGCCCGTGCGGCCTCTTCCAGCACCTTCTGCACTTCCATCAGCTTCTGCTTGTCCAGCCCGGTGTTGTAATGGCCCGACTGCGGGCAGTACTTGCAGTCCTCGGGGCAGGCGCCGGTCTTGATCGACAGCAACGTGGAAACCTGTACGCGGTTGGCGTCGAAATGCGCGCGGTGCACTGTCTGCGCCTGAAACAGCAGGTCATTGAACGGCTGCTGAAACAGCGCCTTGACCTCGGCTAAAGTCCAGTCGTGACGCAGGGTAGCGGTAGTGCTGGCGCTCATCGGCGGCTCCTTGTAGGGGAATGGACGACGCGCCGGGGCAAAGACCCCACGCACGACACGGTTGTCCGGCAAGATTTCCGGCATAGTCAGGGAGCGGCCATGCTCTGTCAACCATACGAATATGATCAGGTTTACATCTGGTTAAAAAACAAACAGACCTGTTTGTTATGTGACGAACCCAGCGACACCACGTTGTGCATCTGCGTAGCCTGTGAAGCCGAACTGCCCTGGCTTGGCGAGCAGTGCAGCCGCTGCGCCCTGCCCCTCGATGCACCTTCGACCTGTTGCCGCTCCTGCGACCAGCGGCCACCGGCCTTCACCACCGTCGCCACACCCTGGCGTTACGAATTCGTCGTCGACCGCCTGATCACCCGCTTCAAGCACCACAGCCAGTGGCCGCTGGGCAAGCTGCTCGCCGACCTGCTGGGCCTGTACCTGCAGCACCGCTTCGACGAATGCCTGCAGCGCCCCGATGCCTTGCTGCCGGTGCCCCTGGCCCGTGCACGCCTGCGTCGGCGGGGCTTCAACCAGTCGGCCATGCTGGCCGGCTGGCTGGGCAAGGCGCTGGGCCTGGAGGTGGATGAACGGCAACTGCGGCGGGTTCGTGATACACCGCCCCAGCAGGGCCTGGACGCCAAGGCGCGGCGCCGCAACCTCGCCGGGGCCTTCGCTCTGGCGGACCCGGCGAGCATCGCGGGCCGACACCTGGCGCTGGTCGACGACGTACTCACCACCGGCACCACCGCGCAGCTCATCGCCCGCCAGTTGCTCGATGCCGGGGCACGGCGTGTCGACGTCTATTGCCTGGCCCGTACCCCTGCGCCGCAGGACTGAAGCCGCCACGCCCCTGAACACAATACGGGTCAGCTTGGCCGGGTAGGAGCGGCTTCAGCCGCGAAGCGACCGCCTGTTCACAGCAGATGCAGTGATTTTCCTGGCGCTTTCGCGGCTAAAGCCGCTCCCACCGGGCCACATGCCGCTTAAGCGAACGGTATTGGCTTTAGCCGGGATTACCCTAGACTCACGCCATCACCCGCCATGCAGCCGTACCCATGTCGCTATCGCCCTCGCTAAGCCAGTACATCGTCCGTCGCCCGCAACGCCTGGCCCTGTTGCAGCACATCGCCGAACAGGGCTCCATCACCCGCGCCGCCAAGAGCGCCGGCCTGAGCTACAAGGCCGCCTGGGATGCCATCGATGAACTCAACAACCTGTCCAACCACCCGCTGGTGGAGCGCAGCGTCGGCGGGCGCGGCGGTGGCGGCGCCAAGCTGTCGCCGGAAGGTGAACGCGTGTTGCGTCTGTACCAACGCCTGCAAGCGCTGCAAACCCAGCTGCTGGAAGCCGCCGAAGACGGCGCCGACCTGGAGCTGCTCAGCCGCCTGACCCTGCGCACCAGTGCCCGTAACCAGTTGCTGGGGCACATCAAGGACATTCAGCGCCAGGGCCTCAACGACCTGGTCAGCCTGGAGCTGGCCGGTGGTGGCCTGATCGACGCGCAGATCACCCACGACAGCAGCCAGCGCCTGGAGCTGCGTCCCGGCGCCGAAGTGATGGCGTTGATCAAGGCCGGCTGGCTCGACCTGCTGGCCGCCGATCACGCGCCTGCGGCCGGCTACAACGCCCTGCACGGCGAGATCGACACCGTGGTCGAAGCCCATGGCGGCCCCAGCGAAGTGCGCATCGCGCTGCCCAGCGGCCAGGTGCTCTGCGCCCTGGCCGCGCCGGCCCGCCTGCATGCGCTGGGGCTCAGGGCCGGCAGCGGCGTGGTCGCGCAGTTCGCACCGGCCCAGGTGCTGTTGGGTACGGTGGTGTAGGGGGGAGTTGTCGTCACCCGGTCGACACAATTTCGTCATGACGGTCACTTAATGTTACGGCCATATTCGTGGGAGCCGTGATGATGAAACTATTAAAAGACCACCAATCCACCGACCTCGAGAAGATGGTTGGCCTCACCCGCCGCAGCTTCATCGGCGCCGGAACCCTGTGTGGTGCGGCGCTGTTCCTCGGCGGCGACCTGCTCAGCCGCAGCGCCCTGGCCGTGGGTGTCAGCGAAGGCAACAGCCAGTTGCTGGGCTTCACCGGCATCAAGGCCAGCGGCGACGACAACATCAGCCTGCCGCCCGGCTACAAGGCCAACGTACTGATCAGCTGGGGCCAGCCGCTGCACGCCGATGGCCCGGCCTTCGCCCCCTCTGGCAAAGGCACGGCTGAAGCTCAGGAAGTGCAGTTCGGTGACAACAACGACGGCATGAGCCTGTTCCCGATCCCCGGCAAGCCGGACCACGCACTGCTGGCGATCAATAACGAATACACCAACTACCGCTACCTCTACGAACACGGCAAGGAACCGGCTTCCGCCGAGGAAGTGCGCAAGGCCCTGGCCGCCGAAGGCGTCTCGGTGATCGAGATCCAGCGCGTCAAAGGCCAGTGGCAGTTCGTCCAGGGTTCGCGCTACAACCGCCGCATCCACGGCAACACGCCGATCACCCTGAGCGGCCCCGCCGCTGGCCACGAATGGCTGAAGACCGCCGCCGACAGCAGCGGCCGCCATGTGCTGGGCACCTTCCAGAACTGCGCCAACGGCAAGACCCCGTGGGGCACTTACCTGACCTGCGAAGAGAACTTCACCGACTGCTTCGGCAGCAGCGACCCGCAGCAGAAGTTCGACGCCGGCATGAAGCGCTATGGCGTGGTGGCCGCCAGCAAGGAGATCAACTGGCACGTGCACGACCCACGCTTCGACGTGGCGAAGAACCCCAACGAGATCAACCGTCACGGCTGGGTGGTGGAAATCGACCCCTTCGATCCCAAGTCCACACCGGTCAAGCGCACCGCCCTGGGCCGCTTCAAGCATGAGAACGCGGCCCTGGCGGAAACCCGCGGTGGCCGCGCCGTGGTGTACATGGGCGACGACGAGCGCGGCGAGTTCATCTACAAGTTCATCAGCCGCGACAAGATCAACCACAAGGACGCCAAGGCCAACCGCGACCTGCTCGACCACGGCACCCTGTACGTGGCGCAGTTCGATGGCGGCGACGGCAACCCGGACCATCCGAAGGGCAAGGGCCGCTGGATCGAGCTGATCCACGGCAAGAACGGCCTGGACGCCGCCGCCGGCTTCAACAACCAGGCCGAAGTGCTGATTCATGCCCGCATGGCTGCCAGCGTGGTCAAGGCCACGCGCATGGACCGCCCGGAGTGGATCGTGGTCAGCCCCAAGGATGGCCAGGTGTATTGCACCCTGACCAACAACGTCAAACGCGGCGACGACGGCCAACCGGTCGGCGGCCCCAACCCGCGGGCGAAGAACCAGTACGGGCAGATCCTGCGCTGGCGTGAAGCCGGCGATAACGCCTCGGCCATGGAGTTCGAGTGGGACCTGTTCGTGGTCGCCGGCAACCCGACCGTGCATGCCGGCACGCCGCAAGGCGGTTCCAGTAACGTCACCGCGCAGAACATGTTCAACAGCCCCGACGGCCTGGGCTTCGACGCCGCCGGGCGGCTGTGGATCCTCACCGACGGCGACACCAGCGACAAGGGCGACTTCGCCGGCATGGGCAACAACCAGATGCTCTGCGCCGACCCGCGCAGCGGCGAGATTCGCCGCTTCATGGTCGGGCCGATCGGCTGCGAGGTCACTGGCATCAGCTTTGCGCCGGACTACAAGACGATGTTCGTCGGCATCCAGCACCCAGGCGAGAACGGCGGCTCGACCTTCCCCGAGCACCTGCCCAACGGCAAGCCACGCTCCTCGGTGATGGCGATCACCCGCGACGACGGTGGCATCATCGGCGCCTGAACACGCAGGTGAATCGCGCGCCTGTGCTCTTGTTGCAGCGTGCTCGCGAAGAGGCCGGCTTTTGTTGGAGCCAGCTTGCTCGCGAAAAAACCGACACCGGATGCGAGCATGACGCCGGTTTCGCCACCCTGTGGGACCGGCTTCAGCCGGGAAGCCTTTCGCGGCTCAAGCCGCTCCCACAGGGTGAACTGCTGTAACGGCGAATTTGCCGCTACCTGTGCCGGCCAATCGGCTGCGACGACACCGCCGCCTGCGTTACCATCAGCGGTCTACGCAGCGGTTCGTTGCGCATAGGAGCCCGCATGTCTCATCCTTTCGCAGCACTCACCCCCGACCTGGTTCTCGATGCCGTGGAAAGCATCGGCTTTCTCAGCGATGCCCGGGTCCTGGCCCTCAACAGTTACGAAAACCGTGTGTACCAGGTGGGCATCGAAGGCGAGCAGCCGCTGATCGCCAAGTTCTATCGCCCCGGGCGCTGGAGCAACGAGGCGATTCTCGAAGAACACCGCTTCACCGCCGAACTGCAAGCCGTGGAGGTGCCGGTGGTTGCGCCCCTGGAGCACCAGGGCCGTACCCTGTTCGAACACGGCGATTTCCGCTTCACCCTGTTCCCGCGTCGCGGTGGCCGCGCTCCGGAGCCGGGCAACCTTGACCAGTTGTACCGCCTGGGCCAGTTGCTCGGCCGCCTGCATGCCGTCGGTTCCACCCGCCCGTTCGAACACCGTGAAACCCTGGCCGTGCAGAACTTCGGCCACGACTCGGTGAACTACCTGCTCGACAACGGCTGCATTCCCCGCGACCTGCTGCCGGCCTACGAGTCGGTGGCCCGCGACCTGCTCAAGCGCATCGAAGACGCCTACGCCGCCACGCCACACGACAACATCCGCATGCACGGTGACTGTCACCCCGGCAACATGATCTGCCGCGACGAAGTCTTCCATATCGTCGACCTGGATGACTGCCGCATGGGTCCGGCAGTGCAGGACTTGTGGATGATGCTCGCCGGTGACCGCCAGGAATGCATGACCCAGCTGGCCGAACTGCTCGACGGCTACGACGAGTTCCACGACTTCGAACCGCGCCAGCTGGCACTGATCGAACCGCTGCGTGCCCTGCGCCTGATGCACTACAGCGCGTGGCTGGCACGCCGCTGGGACGACCCGGCTTTCCCGCACAGCTTCCCGTGGTTCGGCAGCGAGCGCTACTGGGGCGACCACATCCTGGCCCTGCGCGAACAGCTCGCCGCCCTGCGCGAAGAACCGCTGAAACGCTTCTGATCCATCCGGCGCCTGCCGACGGCGCCCACCACCACAATCACAAGATGTCGGTTACAAGGACTTTGCAATGCACACTGCCAACCCGCGCCACGGCTACATTCTGGGCCTGTCGGCCTACATCATCTGGGGCCTGTTCCCCATGTACTTCAAACTCATCCAGTCGGTGCCGGCCCTGGAAATCATCATCCACCGCGCGCTGTGGTCCGCGCTGTTCGGTGCGCTGCTGCTGGCGGTATGGAAACACCCCGGCTGGTTCCGCGAACTGCGCGCCCACCCGCAGCGCTTCGCGATCCTGGCCTTCAGCGGCACGCTGATCGCCAGCAACTGGCTGATCTACGTGTGGGCGGTAAACAACGAGCGCATGCTCGAAGCCAGCCTGGGCTACTACATCAACCCGCTGGTCAACGTGCTGCTGGGCCTGCTGCTGCTCGGTGAGCGGCTGCGCCGCCTGCAATGGCTGGCCGTGGGCCTGGCGACCCTGGGCGTGGCCCAGCAGGTATGGCACGTCGGCAGCCTGCCCTGGGTGTCCTTGAGCCTGGCGCTGACCTTCGGCTTCTACGGTTTGATCCGCAAGCAGGCCCCGGTAGCCGCCCTGCCCGGCCTGGTGGTGGAAACCTGGCTGCTGGTGCCGCTGGCACTGGGCTGGCTGCTGCTGCACCCGGAGGCCAGCAGCCTGACCCCTGAAGTTGTCCACAGCCCGATGATCTTCTGGCTGGCCGCCGCCGGCCCGGTGACCCTGGTGCCGCTGGTGTGCTTCAACGCCGCCGCGCGTCACTTGCCGTATGCCACGCTGGGCTTCCTGCAATACATCGCCCCCACCCTGGTGATGCTGCTGGCGGTGCTGGTCTATGGCGAACACCTGGCGCCTTCTACCCTGGCGGCCTTCGCATTCATCTGGGCTGGCCTGGCGGTGTACAGCGTGGATGCCTGGTGGTCACTGCGCAAAATCAGCTGATCAAAAAACGAACAAACCCTTGCAGCCCTTGATAAACAAGGCCTGCAAGGGCTTGCCCCAAGCTTATCCACAGCCTCGCTCAAGCTAATTGTGCACAAGCGGGGGGTAATTGCCGTTTTTTTGACCAATCCCCGCCAAGCCTTACCCCGCAAGGCGCAACGCCTTGACTCCCCAGGTTATCCACAGGGGTATGCAGGAAAAGCCTGAATAACCTTGGCTCCGCTCTTCAGCCCCTATGAGTCCCGACCCGTGCGGCAACTCACAACAGGGGCAGTGATTCTTCTGGCGCTTTCGCGGCTAAAGCTAATACTGGTCAGTTAAGAGCTCTTCGGCTTTTGTTGGAGCTTGCTCGCGAACAGGTCAGTAAACTCCATGAATCTGCTGTGAACGTGACGCAGCCATCGCGAGCAAGCTCGCTCCAACGGTCTAATTGACCAGTATTGGTATTAAAAGCGGCTCCCCCAACTCAATTAATCATCAAATGACGCTAAAACAAGATAACTAAGTACCGCACTTTATCAACGCATTCATTTCATCCTGAACCGGTCGATGGATAACGGCTTTATACGTCCGCCATCAATAAAACCTCATCAATACGGCACGTGCCTATCAAGGTCCGGAATAACTTTCCGCGCCACGAACCCGCACGGCCATATTTCCAGGATGGAAAGAAATGAAAAAAGGAAATGGTACGTCCGGGCACCCCCTGGAACTTCCACCTGTCATTATCACCCCGAACCAGCCAGACCCACTTCCTACGGGCCGCAACATAGGTGGCGGCTGGATGATCCACGCCGGACCATCCGGTGGATTCTTCAGCAATACCGGTTCGTCACGAGGCAGTAAACGCAGACGCAAGCTGGCCATGGCCCAGGCGGTCGCGCAAGCGCAGGCTCGTGCTCAAGCCGAGGCCGAAGCCCTGGCCCATGCGCAGGAGCAGGCACGACTGGCCGAGCAGGCGCGTCTAGCCGAACAGGCCCGTCTGACTGAGCAAGCACGCCTCGAAGCCGAAGCCCAGGCTCGTGCACAGCGCGAGCAGGCCTGGCAACAGGCGCTGGATAGCCGCAGCAGCAGCTTTCAAACGTTCCAGTCCGAACTCGTCCGCCACCTTGAGCAAGCCAGTGTCGACCAGCCCACCGAGCTGAACGCAGAGCTCGATGCACTGACACCTTTCCTGGCCGACCTGTTCGGTACTTCGACGGCCACGGACCCGATCCTGGAGGAGAAAACCAGGATCAACTACCTGCTGGCGCAGAAGCAGGCCGAACTGCAGCAACGCAACCTCAAGGCGCAACACTGGCAGGCCGAGCTGGCGACCGTTACGCCTGAGCAATACCGGCACTACCTGGCCAGTCGCAGCCTGGGGGAGGCTGCCCGGGTCGAGCAGGCCCACCAGACCTGGCTGCAGGCACACGACAACGCCCACGAAACCCGGCTGCTGGCCGAGGCTGTGGTGTACCTGGAGCACCGCAGCGCAGCGCTCTCGGCACGCCACGCCCAAGCCTGGCAGGCAGCACAGGCCGCGCAACGCCTGCCTGTCGATGCGCCACCCGCGCCAACGGTACTGGATCGCCTGTGGTCGCTGATTGCAACGGCGGACCACCCGGCAAACGCTCCAGCCTCCAGCGACGCCCTGGACAGGGCCACGCAGATCGGCAAGCAGCTGTTCTACCAGGCCGCGCGCGAAGCGCTGAAAAGACCATCGGCCTTTTCCCTGCTGGCCTACTCACCCAGCCTGGCAGACGCCGAGCTGCCCAGCCCGATCCTGGCCAGCCCGGTCTCTCAGTTGGGCCTGAGCGACGCGGTCGATCTGCAACATGTCGGCAACACGCGGGGCAGCATCGCGGTTCCTTATCGGCTGGTCGAGGTCGACGAAGGCGCCGGCGCCATCACGCGCTGGACACTTGCCGACGGGCTGGAAGCCGGCCAGCGCGTGCGCGTGCGAAACGTCACGCACAACCTTCAGAACAATACCTATGAGTTCATCCGTGACGGCGACACGACACCGGCACTGATCTGGACTCCACTACACAAGCCGGCCGACAGTTCCACCTGGTTTCCCGGCCAGCAGCCCGCGCTACCTGCCGACCCCGGCCAGGACCTAGAGCCACAACCGGCCTGGGCCACCAGCCTGCCCGGTGTCACCCTCGCACCAGACGACTACATCCTGGTGTTCCCACCAGGCTCCGGCCTGCCGAACACCTACCTGCTGTTCAAGGACCCGCGTCGTCTACCGGGCGTTGCCACGGGCTATGGACAGCCGGTGACCGGCACCTGGCTGGGCGAAGCGGCTCATGGCCAGGGCGCGCCGTTACCGGCGCATATCGCGGATCAGCTAAGGGGGCGACGCTTTGCGAGTTTTGACAAGTTCAGGCAAGCGGTGTGGTTGGCAGTCTCTCGTGATCCTGAGCTTAGTCAGCAATTCGATGAGACGAATATACGCAGAATGGCATTGACGAATGCGCCTTATACATCCGAACAGGGAAAAGTAGGCGGACGGGATCGCTTTGAGATTCACCACATCGAGGAAATCGCTAAAGGTGGAGAAGTGTATGACATCGATAACTTGATCATCATGACACCCAAACAACACATCGAACTACACCGAGCACAAAAAAATGAACCTTAAAGAGAAACTTGAAGATTATACAGAACAAGAGTTCCGGGCGCTTATAGACCCGCTCTTTAGACCCCCGAAGGGCATGTCTGGAAAAGCACTGGATCGCTATACAACAAAGTTCGTAGCTCATTTCAGGAAAGTGACTGGACACCCTGCCGGCTCCGACCTGATCTTCTGGCCCGCAGCCGACCAGGAGGACAGCCCTGACGGTGTGTTGAAGTCCATCAAGGACTGGCGCGCACAAAACGGCAAGCCGGGCTTCAAGGCGCCTGACAGCGACAGCTCCGACCACTGAAATCACTCAACACCACACGATCACACCGAGGACACACTTCATGGAAGAATTTCACCATCACTTCAGCCAGCTACCTGATTTCCTGCAACATGAGGTCAGCGCGCTGGTCGAGCACACCCCTGGCCTGCCCGGCTCACACGTCGTCGACCGCCACCGTATCGCCGCCGAGCAACTGGCGCACAGGAAGTACGCCGAGCTTGCTCCGCAGGATATCGCCGACGCCCGCCAGTTTCTGGGCAACCAGCCTTACACCAAGCCTGGCATCGAACATTACCTGCACCACCGTAACCAGGGCATCACGGGTATCGGTCTTCTGCCGTCGATCCAGAATGCCCACTTTGTCCTGGAGTCCACGCGCTTCCTGAACGAGTTCGCCCAGCGCGTAGCGCCCATCGTCGGGCGGCTGCGCCATGAGGAACATTTGGCCGCCGTACGCCATGCCGAAGAAATGGCCCGTCAGCATGCCGAACGGCTGGCGGCGGAGGCCGCGCGCCGTCTGGCCGAGCAACAGGCTGAAGAGGCCGCGCGTGAACTGGCCCGCAGGCAAGTGGAAGAAGCTCGTCAACGCGCTCGCCTGGAGCTCGAAGACTCCAGGCAACGAGCACAGCGCGAGCAAGAGGAAGCGACGCGCCTGCCGGCGCTGCACCAGGCTGAAGAACAGGCCCGCCTCGAGGCCGCCAGGCTTGGGGCCAATACATCAATCAGCGGGGCTCTGGGGCCGCAGGCCAGCGCCGTGGTCGACATAGCCTATGCGACGCTCAAAAACAGCATCGAGCAGGCCATCTCGGCCTTTCAGCAAACGCTGGGCGGCCATGTCGACCTGACTCAGGACGCGCCCTTCCAGGCACTCCTGCGCCGGGCAGCCACGCCCACCTGAATAACGGCGGCGCCGAGCTTCGCGTCTCGGCGCCGTACAGTGTCATTCCTCTTCGCGCAGCTCCACCATCAGGTCGTCGGCCAGGGTTTCCAGGTGCGCCTGCAGGTCTTCCAGGGTCAGGCCGTGGGGCACGCCGAGTACGGCGTTGGCGCGGAACAGCCACTCGCCGCTCATCGGGGCGGTGTGTACGTCGGTCACCAGGCGCTCCACGTTGACGCCCTGCCCGGCGAGCAGGCGGGTGATGTCGCGAACGATGCCCGGGCGGTCGTTGCCCACCAGCGACATGTGGATGGGCGTGCTGGCGGCGGGTTGCTGTTCGCTGTCTTCGGCGAGCAGCACACGAATGTCGTGGGCCGACAGCTCGTGCAGCGCGGCCACCAATTGCGCGTGGCGCTCTGCTGGCACGCTGACGCGCAGAATCCCGGCGAACTGCCCGGCCAGGCGCGACATGCGGCTTTCCAGCCAGTTGCCGCCCTGTTCGGCGATACAGTGGGCGATGCGTTCCACCTGCCCCGGTTTGTCAGGGGCAACCACGGTGACGACCAAGTGATCCACAGGCAATTCCTCTTGTTGGCTAGAGCACGGGGGTACGCAGCAAGCTGTCAGGCAAGTATAGGCAGACCTAGCGGCCTGGCCTGTGCCGAAGGTTAACCGACTCACTGGGAGCGCAAGACAGTCTGGTCAGGCGCCAGGTGGCTCGGTAGGAGCGGCTTTAGCCGCGAAAGCGCAGGGAAATTCACCGCATCTGTTGTGAACATGCGATCGCTTCGCGGCTGAAGCCGCTCCTACCGGGTCTCATCGAACGGCATTGGCTTGAGTAGGGAAAACTCCAACCAACGCACGACGTCGCCACGACATGCGTGACCCAATGGAAAAATCCAGTCGTTTAATGACGTATTTGGTCGCATTTTCACGCGCGCATTCCTCATGTAGTATTCCCCGGCGCGCACTACATAAGTAAACCCTTTCCAATTTTCGTGCTCGCGAACCGGGCGCTCCACCGCTGAGCTGAGTGAGGCAAGTGCAATGACTGAATACGTTCAAGTCGGCGACCTGCAGGTCGCCAAGATCCTGTTCGACTTCGTGCAGAACGAAGCAGTCCCCGGGACCGGCGTCGATGCCGCGGCCTTCTGGACCGGGGCGGATGCACTGATTCACGAGCTGGCTCCCAAGAACCGCGCCTTGCTGGCCAAGCGCGACGAGCTGCAAGCCAGGATCGACACCTGGCACCGCGAACACGCAGGCCAGCCGCTGGATGGGGCGGCCTACAAGCGTTTTCTGCAGGACATCGGTTACCTGCTGCCAGACCCCGGCAGCGTGGACGTCAGCACCACCGGAGTGGATGAGGAGATTGCCCGCATGGCCGGCCCGCAGCTGGTGGTGCCGGTGATGAACGCCCGCTTTGCCCTCAACGCCGCCAATGCCCGCTGGGGCTCGCTATACGATGCGCTGTACGGCACCGACGCCATCGGTGAAGAAGGCGGCGCACAGCGCGGGCCGGGCTACAACCGGGTGCGCGGCGACAAGGTCATCGCCTTCGGCCGCGCCCTGCTCGACCAAGCCGTACCGCTGGCCAACGGCTCGCACGTCGATGCCACCGCCTACCACCTGATCGACGGCAAGCTGGTGGTGGCCCTGCGCGACGGCAGCCAGACCCTGCTGCAAGACACCACACAACTGGTCGGCTTCCAGGGCGATGCCGCCGCACCGATCGCCGTGCTGCTCAAGCACCATGGCCTGCACCTGGAAATCCAGATCGACGCCAGCAGCCCCATCGGGCAGACCGACGCTGCCGGGGTCAAGGACATCCTCCTGGAAGCGGCGCTGACCACCATCATGGACTGCGAAGACTCCATTGCCGCCGTAGACGCCGCCGACAAGACCCTGGTGTACCGCAACTGGCTGGGCCTGATGAAAGGCGACCTGGCCGAGACGCTGACCAAGGGCGGGCAGACCTTCACCCGTACCATGAACCCCGACCGCTGCTACACCACGCCAGACGGCGGTGAGCTGACCCTGCATGGCCGTTCGCTGCTGTTCATCCGCAACGTCGGCCACCTGATGACCATCGACGCCATTCTCGACCGTGACGGCCAGGAAGTACCGGAAGGCATTCTCGACGCCCTGGTTACCAGCCTGGTGGCCATCCACGACCTCAAGGGCAACACCTCGCGGGCCAACAGCCGCAGCGGCTCGGTGTACATCGTCAAGCCGAAGATGCACGGCCCCGAGGAAGTGGCCTTCGCCAACCTGCTGTTCGAGCGCGTCGAGGGCGTACTGGGCCTGCCGCGTAACACGCTGAAGGTCGGCATCATGGACGAAGAGCGGCGCACCTCGGTCAACCTCAAGGCCTGCATCCAGGCCGCCCGCGAACGCGTGGTGTTCATCAACACCGGTTTCCTCGACCGCACCGGCGACGAGATCCACACCTCCATGGAAGCCGGCCCGATGGTGCGCAAGGCGCAGATGAAGGCCGAAAAATGGATTGGCGCCTACGAGAACTCCAACGTCGACGTCGGTCTGCGCTGCGGGCTGCAGGGCCGTGCGCAAATCGGCAAGGGCATGTGGGCGATGCCCGACCTGATGGCGGCGATGCTCGAGCAGAAGATCGCTCACCCGCTGGCCGGGGCCAACACCGCATGGGTGCCTTCGCCCACGGCGGCGGTGCTGCATGCCCTGCACTACCACAAGGTCGATGTGTTCGCCCGCCAGGCGGAACTGGCGCGCCGTGAACCGGCGTCGGTGGGCGACATCCTCACCATTCCCCTGGCGCCGCACACCGACTGGAGTGCCGACGAGCTGCGCAACGAGCTGGACAACAACGCCCAAGGCATCCTCGGCTACGTGGTGCGTTGGATCGACCAGGGCGTGGGCTGTTCGAAGGTGCCGGACATCAACGATGTCGGCCTGATGGAAGACCGCGCGACCCTGCGCATCTCCAGCCAGCACATCGCCAACTGGCTGCGCCATGGCGTGATCAGCCGCGAGCAGGTGCTGGAGAGTTTCCGGCGCATGGCCGTGGTGGTGGACCGGCAGAATGCCAGTGACGCGGCGTACCGCCCGCTGGCGCCGGACTTCGACAGCAACATCGCCTTCCAGGCCGCGCTGGAACTGGTACTTGAAGGCACCCGCCAGCCCAACGGCTACACCGAGCCGGTGCTGCACCGTCGGCGCCGCGAGTTCAAGGCTGCCAACCGCTAGGGCACTGCCCCCGTAGAAACGACTTCAGCCCGCAAGCTTGTCGCGGCTGAAGCCGCTTCTACGGGGGTTGTCAGGCATTGATGCCCAGCTCGCGCCTGACCAGCTTCACCAGTTGCTTGGTGTTGATCGGCTTGAGCAGGAAATCCACCACGCTCAGGTGCATGGCATCGATGGCATCGCGCACGCTGGCATCGCCGGAGACGATGATGATCGGCAGTTCGGCACGTGCCGAATCGCGCACCCGGCGGATCAGCTCCATCCCGTCGCAGGGCGCCATGCGCAGGTCGGTGATCAGCAGGCCGATGGACTCGCGGCTGTTCAGCACTTCGAGGGCCTCGGCACTGCCGGGCGCGGTCATGCAACTGATGTCGTGGAGGTTGAGAATTTCAGCCAGCAGCTCGCGAGCATCCAGGTCATCGTCGACGATGAGCACCCGCTGCGCGACCTCACGGGTCTGGGTCAGCATCACTTCCTGGAGGGCGTCGAGTTCCTCGTCGCTGAGAATGTCGTGATCGGTCATTGGAATCTCATCATTGCCTGGGCGTATTCTGCCAATCCTTCAATAACAAACCGTGACGCTGCCAGGCGGTTGACTCACCCGGCGCGCCACTCCTTGGGCAGCCCTGCACGGCTCGCATCCTTATAGACTTACGTCCAATGGGCACTGGACGACAAGCGACCGACCATGGTCATGAACAACAAAAAAAGCGGTGCACGACATGAGTAAAGCAGATGCCTTCACCGAGGCAGGAAAAACCGCTGTCCTGCAAAACATCCACGGCACCATGCAGTTCCTGCAACGTTTTCCTCCGTTCAACCAGATGGAAAGCGCGCACCTGGCGTATCTGGTCGAGCAATGCCAGCTGCGCTTCTATGCGGCTGGCGACAGCATCATCAAGCCCGCCGACGGCCCTGTGGAACACTTCCACATCGTCAAGCAGGGTCGCGTGGTGGGCGAGCGTCCGCATTCGGCACGCCGCGGCACCGAAACCACCTTCGAAATCACCACCGGCGAATGCTTTCCGCTGGCGGCACTGCTGGGCGAACGGGCCACACGCACCGAACACCTGGCGGCCGAAGACACCTTCTGCCTGCAACTGAACAAGCAGGCCTTCATCAAACTGTTTTCCCTTTCCACCTGCTTTCGCGACTTCGCCCTGCGCGGGGTCAGCAGCCTGCTGGAGCAGGTCAACCAGCAGGTGCAGCAGCGCGCGGCAGAGACTCTGGGCACCCAGTACTCGCTGAACACCCGGCTCGGCGAACTGGCCATGCGCCACCCGGTCATGTGTCGCCCCGGCACACCCATGCGCGAAGCGGTCAAGCTGATGCACGAGCAACAGGTCGGCAGCATCGTGATCGTCGACGAGCGTCAGGCGCCGCTGGGCATCTTCACTCTGCGCGACCTGCGCGAAGCGGTGGCTGATGCCAGCGCCGATTTCAGCCAGGGCATCGAACAGTTCATGAGCCCGTCGCCGTTCTACCTGAGCCCGGACGCCAGCGCCTTCGACGCCGCCATTGCCATGACCGGCCGGCATATCGCCCATGTCTGCCTGGTACGCGACGGGCGCCTGTGCGGGGTGGTCTCCGAGCGCGACCTGTTTTCCCTGCAACGCGTCGACCTGGTGCACCTGGCGCGCACCATTCGCAACGCACCGCGTATCGAAACCCTGGTGCACCTGCGCGGCGACATCGTGCAACTGGTTGACCGCATGCTCGCGCACGGCGCGTCGTCCACGCAGATCACCCAGATCATCACCCTGCTCAACGATCACACCGTCTGCCGGGTCATCGAACTGACCCTCGAAGACCTGGGCGACCCCGGCATTCCCTTCAGCTGGCTGTGTTTCGGCAGCGAGGGGCGGCGCGAGCAGACCCTGCATACCGACCAGGACAACGGCATTCTCTTCGAAGCGACAGACGCCACGCAGGCCGAAGAGTTCCGCACCCGCCTGCTACCGCTCGCCGAGCGCATCAACCAGGCCCTGGCGCAGTGCGGCTTCAGCCTGTGCAAGGGCAACATCATGGCCGGCAACCCAGAGCTGTGCCTGTCGCGCAGCGAGTGGGCGCGGCGCTTCTCGGCGTTCATTCGTGAAGCGACGCCCGAAAACCTGCTGGCTTCGAGCATCTATTTCGACCTGCGCGTGGTGTGGGGCGAAGAGAGCGGCGGCGCCTACCTGCGTCGCCTGATCCTCGACCAGGTCGCCGACAATCGCCTGTTCCAGCGCATGCTGGCCGAAAACGCGCTGCGTCAGCGGCCACCGGTGGGGCGCTTCAAGGACTTCGTGCTGGCCCGCAAGGGCAGCGACAAAGACACCCTGGACCTCAAGACCGAAGGCCTGACGCCGTTCGTCGACGGGGCGCGCCTGCTGGCCCTGGCCAACGGCGTCGACGCCATCAACACCCTGGAGCGCCTGCGCCAGCTGGTGGAGCGCGAAGTCATCGACCCGCTGGATGGCGCGGCCTACGAAGAGGCCTACCACTTCATCCAGCAGACCCGCATGCAGCAGCACCAGCTGCAGAGCCGGCAAAACCTGCCGTACTCCAACCGCATCGACCCGGACACCCTCAACCATCTGGACCGGCGAATCCTGCGCGAATCCTTTCGCCAGGCCCAGCGCCTGCAAACCAGCCTCAGCCTGCGCTATCAACTATGAACCTGTTCCAGTGGCTGCGCCCCGTCGTCAGCAAACCCACTCTCGATGACACCCAGAAGCAGCGCCTCGCCGCCCTGCCCGCCCGTGCCGCGCTGGATGAGCGCCCGCTGCGCGAGCAGCGCTGGGTGGTGCTCGACCTGGAAACCAGCGGCCTGAACATGAACCGCGACCAGGTGCTGTCCATCGGCGCGGTGGTCATCGAAGACGGCGCCATCGACCTGGGCCAGCAGTTCGAATGCACCCTGCAGCGCAGCGACCACAAGGTCAGCCCCGCCGTGCTGATCCACGGTCTGGCACCCAGCGCCATCGCCGCCGGCAGCGACCCGGTGGAGGCCCTGCTGGACTTCATGGAGTTCCTCGGCGACAGCCCGGTGCTGGCCTTCCACGCGCCGTTCGACCAGCACATGCTTGGCCGGGCCTTGAAGGAAAGCCTGGACTACCGCCTGCAACACAGCTTCCTGGACGTCGCCGACCTGGCGCCGATGCTGTGCGAGCAGGCCAACCTGCGCAAGGCCGGCCTTGACGACTGGACCCGTCATTTCGGCCTGTACGCCGAAGAGCGTCACCACGCCAGCGCCGACGCCCTGGTGACCGCCGAGCTGGCGCTGATCCTGTTCAGCTACGCGCGGCGCCAGCAGCTCGACAGCCCGGCACGTCTGGAGCAACAGTTGAACCAGTGGAAAAGGCGCACGCTGTCACATTCCTTCTGAACCGCGCAGTGCCGTACCCTGGCCCGATTGCAGAGCCACGAGGGGCTGGCTAGGCTATTGAGTGTCATATACGAGGAACGCCCATGTCTGCACCGGCCATGACCCTATACACCAATCCGGCTTCCCCCTTTGCTCGCAAGGTGCTCATCCTGCTGCGCGAAACCGGGCAGCTCGACAAGGTCGATCTCAAACCCACCACGCTGACTCCGGTCAGCCCTTCGGCGGAGCTGAACCTCGACAACCCGGCCGGCAAGATCCCCGCGCTGCTGCTGCTCGACGGCAACGTCATCCACGACAGCCGGGTAATTCTCGATTACCTCGATCACCAGCACGACGACACGCCGCTGATCCCCCGCGACGGCCCGGCCCGCTGGCGGCGCCTGACCCTGGCCTCGCTGGCCGATGCGCTGCTCGATGCCGCCCTGCTGATCCGCTACGAAACCGCCCTGCGCCCCGCCGAGCTGCACTGGGCGCCCTGGCTCGACAGCCAGCAACGCAAGATCGAGCGCACCCTCACCTATTTCGAGCAGGAAGCGATCACCGAGCTGTCGGCCAACTTCGACATCGCTGCCATCAGCGTCGCGGCGGCACTGGGCTACCTGGACTTCCGCCAGCCCGACCTGAACTGGCGCAACAGCTACCCACGCCTGGCCAACTGGTACTTCGAAGTCAGCAAACGCCCTTCGATGCAGGCCACCCAGCCCTCGGCCTGACCGCTGGCAAGGCTGCCCGTGGTGATGCGGGCAGCAGGCCGAGCAGTTCCTCCAGCAACCGGCGCGCCTGGTCCCGCTCCTGGCGCAGCAGGCCTTGCGTGCGCATCATGGCTGCTCCCCGGTACGACCCTTGATACCCGGTGCGATGGCGTACCAGTCCAGCTTGCGGGTCAGCACCATGAACACGCCCAACAGGCCGAACAGCAGCAGCGAGCCCATCAGCAACGCGTAGTCCTCGGCACTCAGCAGCCCGTAGAGCAAGCCGTACAGCGCCGCCAGCCCTGCGGCGAAGCCCACGCCGTGGCGCGCGCCACGCAATACATGGCTGACATAGAAGCCGATCAGCGTCACGCAGGCAGCGGCAGACACCAGGTAGGCCAGGGCGAAGCCCAGGTGTTCGGACAGCGACAGCAGCATCAGGTAGAACAGCGCCAGCGCCGCCCCCACCAGGGCATATTGCACCGGGTGCACTGCCAGGCTCTTGAGCACTTCGAACAGGAAGAACCCGGCGAAGGTCAGCGCGATGAACAGCAAAGCGTATTTGATCGCTCGGTCACTCTTGAGGTACTGGTCCACCGGGTCGATGAAGCTGACCCCGAAACTGCGCCCGTACAGCCCTTCACAGTTCTCGGTATGCAGGCAGGTGCGCAGCCCTTCTTCGAGGTTGGTCGAGAAGAACGAGGTCTGCCAGCGTGCCGTGAAGCCTTGCGCCGAAACCTCCCGCTGCGCAGGCAGGTAATTGCCGGTGAAGCTCGGGTGCGGCCAGTCGGCGGTCAGGCTGACCTCGCTGGACTTGCCCACCGGCGTGACCCTGAGCTGGCCGGTGCCTTGCAGCTTGAGGTCGAAGCTGAATGCCAGGCGGGCGGCCTGGTGGCCGTCGAGCATCGGCAGGTCGGCGCTGACGCCATCGCCCAGGCGGGCCACCCGGGTGCCGGGCTCGAATGCCAGGGTCTGATCGTTGAGTTGCAGGCTCAGGGCATTCTCGATGCCGCGCACGTCGCTCAGCCCCACCGCCAGGTACGGGCGCTCGAAACGGTAGTCGTCGAAGCCCTCCTCCAGGCCGAGCTTTTCCGGCAACTGAAAGTACCCACTGATACGGCTGTCGGCATGGAACAGCCGCGCTTCATAGATGCCGCGTGAGCGCAGCTCGGTGCTGACCTTGCCATCGAGTTCGAAGCGCTCAGGCAGGAACACCAGCTCGCCCCGCTCGGTCTGGGTTTCCTGATAGCGCTCGTTGTTCTGCGCGTGGGTCTTCCAGACCCGCACCGTCTTGCGGTATGGCACCACCACCAGCGGGCCGGTGATCTGCTGGCTGTAACTGGAGCTGCGGGCGATGTCATCCAGCACCCCGTCACGCTGTAACTGCCGCTCACCGATCAAGCCGCCGATCATCAGCAGCGGGATCAACAACAGCATGATCAACAAGGCGATCATGCCCAACTTCATGGCCAGGCTTCGATTCATGAGGGACTCTCCCTGATTGCGATGGGAGGCAGTCTGCAAGGGCTGTATGGGCGCAGCATGAGCGCTGCGTGGAGTTTGTGTGGAGAGGCGCCCGCTCAGGGCAGGTCGAGGACCACCTGTACACCACCCTCGACGTTGTCGATGTGCAGCGCGCCGCCATGCAACTGCACCACCTCGGCAACGAAGTTCAGGCCCAGGCCCGTGCTCTTGCGCCCGGTGTGCGGGCGCGGCAGGGAATAGAAGCGTTCGCACAGGCGCGGCAGTGCGTAGTCAGGAATCGGCGCGGCGCTGTTGAACAGGCTCACGCGCACCTGCCCAGCGTACGACACGGCCTCGATGCACAGCACGCCACCGGCCGGTGTGAAGTCCAGGGCGTTGTCCAGCAGGTTGGCCAGTGCCTGGCTGAGCAGAAAGCGCTCGCCCTGCAAAGCCAGGCCTGCGGCCACCTGGCGCTCGACCCGCAGGCCCAGGCGCTCGACCGCCAGCTGCCGCGCGCCGAGCAGGTCGTCGAGCAGCTCGGCCAGCGGCAGGCTGACCCGCTCTTCCAACGCCTGGCGCTGCTCGACCATCGCCAGGTTCAGCAGTCGTTCGATCAATTGCTGCATGCGCCGACTTTCATCTTCGATATTGCCGGCGAAACGCTGGCGCTGCTCGGGCGGCATCTCGTCCTGCAGCAGCTCGGCGGCGCCGCGAATGGCCGCCAGGGGACTTTTCAGCTCATGGGTCAGGGTGTGCACGTAGCGCTCCACATAGGCCTTGCCTTCGAGCTGCACGCGCATGTGTTCCACCGCGCCAGACAACTGCTGCAGCTCACCGCCACGGTAATGCGGTAACTCGGCACGGCGCCCTTCGCTGACGGCCTGGGCATAGCGGGTCAGACGGCGCAGTGCCGAACTGAGCCACCAGGAGAATACCGCGCCCAGCAACAGCCCCAGGACCATCAGGCCGCCGCCGTACCACAGCAGGCGCCGTTCGGCGCGTTCGATGTAGGGCTGTAGCGAGCTGTTGGGCTTGGCCACCGTCACCACGCCGATGATGCGCCCCTGGTCGCGGATCGGTGCGCCCACATGCATCACCGAAGAATTGGGATCGTCGGGGTCGCTGCGTGTCGAACGGGCGCCGTACTGGCCGCGCAAGGTCAGGTACACGTCGTTCCAGCGCGAGTAATCCTGGCCCACGGCCTCGCCACTGGAGTCCAGCAGCACGATGCCACGGGCATCGGTCACGTAAATGCGGTTGTTGACCTGGTCCTTGGGCAGCTCCCAGATGGTCGCCCCCGGCTTGCGCAGGCCGTAGTCCCTCAGCACCTCGTTAAAGCGGCTCTGCCCCAGCGTGCCGTCGCGCACATCGCGACGGAAGATCTCGGCCAGCAGGTTGGCGGTGTCCACCAGGGTTTCCTCGGTGGACTGGCGTACGCCGGGGCGTACTTCCTTCATCACCGTGCTGAGCACGAAGTAACCGGTCAGGGCAATGAAGGCCGCATAGACCAGAAAGATGCGGATGCTCAGCGACATTCAGGCGTGGTCCGGGCTGAAACTGTAACCCAGGCCGCGATGGGTCTGGATCGGCTCGGCCTCGGCGGCCACGGCGCGCAACTTGGCGCGCACGCTCTTGATATGGCTGTCGATATTGCGTTCGTACCCGGCGTCGCAGGGCACGCCCAGGGCGTCGAGCAATTGTTCGCGGCTCAAGACCCGCTGCGGGTTATCCAGCAGGCATTGCAGCAGACGGAATTCATGACGGGTCAAGGTCAGCGGCTGGCCCCGGTAGCGGATCAGGTAACGCGGCAGGTCGATCTCGAACACCCCGGGCGTATTGACGACAACAGGCAGCTCGCGGGGCAACAGGCGCTTGAGAATGGCCTTGACCCGCGCCGCCACCTCGCGGGGGCTGAAGGGCTTGACCACGTAGTCATCGGCACCGATTTCCAGGCCTACCACCCGGTCGATTTCGCCGTTGCGGGCGCTGAGGAACATCACCGGCACCTCGGTGAAGCGTCGCAACTGCTTGCAGGCCTCGAAACCGCTGATATCCGGCAGCCCCACGTCGAGAATCACCAGGTCTGCCGGCGTGGCCCGCTGGTGCTCCACCGCCGCCTGGCCGAGGCTCAGCCAGGTGGTGGTGAAGCCTTCGCCCTGCAGGGCGTAGACCAGGGTATCGGCAATCGCGACTTCGTCTTCGACGATCAGAATGTGCGGCATGGCATCGGGCACCGGTGGACAGTGCGCGAACGGTGCGCGATCAGCGCGTGGCCGTCAATCGCATTGCGGCTTGTCGGCGGTGTAGCGGCGCGCCGGGTTCACTGCGGCGTCGAACTCGCGCAGGGCCTTGGCACCGATCAGCAGCGGGTAGTTGAAGTGGCTGCGGTCCACCAGGTTGACCTCCACGGTACGCTGCTGCTTGCCCAGGCACAGCTTCAGCTCGATGACCGGGCGCTTGGCCGGATCGATCTCGCCCTTGTCCTCGTCTTCATCATCGCCTTCGGCGCGTGCCTTGATCTTGCTGATGCGCGCCAGCTTGTGTTCGAACACTTGGTTGCTCGCGCCTTCGGCCGCCAGGCGGAAGCGCACCCACTGCTCGCCATCGCGCTGGAACAGCTCGATGTCCTTGGCCGACAGCGAGGCGGTCAGTGCGCCGGTGTCCATCTTGGCCTTGAAGGTCTGGCCCACTTCGGGGACCTTGATGTATTCGTAGCGACCGTACAGGGTCGGTTCGGCAGCCAGCGCCGGCAATGCCAGCACAGACAACAGCGCCAGAATCTTCTTCACGTGGTGGACTCCTTGCAGGTGTCAGGCGCCCGGTTGGCGCCCGTTTTTAGACAGCGCCACCGGGCATGGTTCGCGCACAGGAAACATTTGTGCGCATCTGTGTCATTGGCGCTTCAAGGCGGTCTATTTATCATGACTGCCCCTACCGAATCGCAGAGATCGCTATGCGCCGCGTGCTCACCGGCTGTTTCGTCACCCTTCTGCTGTTGCTCAACACCCTGACGCTGATCGGCCCGCTGCTGGTCTTCGCCCTGCTCAAGCTGGTGTTTCAGGGCGAGATGCGCGACCACTGCTCCAAGGCGGTGATGTGGATCGCGGAAACCTGGGCCGAGATCGACAAGCGCATCTTCGCCCTGTGCATTCCCACCCGCTGGGACATCCGTGGCGACGCCGGCCTGCGCCGCGACACCTCCTATCTGGTGATCAGCAACCACCAGTCGTGGGTCGATATCCCGGCGCTGATCCAGGTCTTCAACCGCCGCACGCCGTTCTTCAAATTCTTCCTCAAGAAAGAGCTGATCTGGGTGCCTTTCCTGGGCCTGGCCTGGTGGGCGCTGGATTATCCGTTCATGAAGCGCTACAGCAAGGCCTTCCTGGCCAGGAACCCGGAACTCAAAGGCAAGGACCTGGAAATCACCAAGGCCGCCTGCGAGCTGTTCAAGCGCCAGCCGGTGACCATCGTCAACTACCTGGAAGGCACGCGCTTCACCCCGGCCAAGCACCGCGCACAGGCATCACCCTACGAGCACCTGCTCAAGCCCAAGGCTGGCGGAGTGGCCTTCGTACTGGCGGCGATGGGAGAACAGCTCGATGCCATTCTCGACGTGACGGTGGTGTATCCAGAAGGCAAGACCCCAGGTTTCTGGGACTTGCTGTGCGGTACGGTGCCGAGGGTGATCGTCGACATTCGCACCCGCGAACTCGACCCGGCGCTGTGGCAGGGTGACTACGAGAACGACCCGGCCTTCCGCAGCCAGGTGCAGGAGTGGGTGAACCAGCTGTGGCTGGACAAGAACACGCGCATCGCGCAGCTCAGGCAGGAATTCCAGAATCTGTAGAACATCGGTAGGAGCGGCTTCAGCCGCGATGAACTCAGTTAGACGATCTTCAGCTTTTGTTGGAGCGAGCTTGCTCGCGACAGGGCCGTGAACACCACGGCATAGGGTGTGTACTTGAGGCAGTCATCGCGAGCAAGCTCGCCAACGGTCTAGCTGACCCGCATCGCGGCTGAAGCCGCTCCTACTGCTGCCGCCTATGGGGCGCGTCAGCCGCGATGAACGCGCGGCTGAAGCGCCCTATTCACATCAGGCGGCGCTGAACATCTTGTGCGGGTCGATGACGAATTTCTTCGGCACGCCGGCATCGAACTCGCCGTAGCCACGCGGCGCGTCGTCCAGGCTGATGACCTGCACGCCCACTACTTCGGCAATGTTGATGCGGTCCCACATGATGGCCTGCATCAGCGCACGGTTGTACTTCATCACCGGGGTCTGGCCGGTGTGGAAGCTGTGCGACTTGGCCCAGCCCAGGCCGAAACGAATGCTCAGGGCACCGACCTTGGCAGCGGCATCCACCGCGCCCGGGTCTTCGGTCACGTACAGGCCCGGAATACCGATCTTGCCGGCTACGCGGGTAACCTGCATCAGCGAGTTCAACACGGTGGCGGGAGCCTCGTGCTTGGCGCCTTCATGGCCATGGCCACGGGCTTCGAAGCCCACGGCGTCGACCGCGCAGTCCACTTCCGGCTCGCCCAGCAGGTCAGCGATCTGCTCGTGCAGCGGCGTGTCCTTGGACAGGTCGGCGATTTCGAAGCCCTGGGCCTTGGCGTGCGCCAGGCGCGCCGGGTTCAGGTCGCCGACGATCACCACCGCAGCGCCCAGCAGGCGGGCCGAGGCAGCGGCCGCCAGACCGACAGGGCCGGCACCGGCCACGTAGACAGTACTGCCCGGGCCTACACCGGCAGTGACAGCACCGTGATAGCCGGTCGGCAGGATGTCGGACAGGCAGGTCAGGTCACGGATCTTCTCCATGGCCTTGTCGCGGTTAGGCAGTTTCAGCAGGTTGAAGTCGGCGTAAGGGACGAGCACGTACTCGGCCTGGCCACCGGTCCAGTCGCCCATGTCGACGTAGCCGTAGGCACCGCCGGCACGCGCCGGGTTGACGGTCAGGCACACGCCGGTGTGCATTTCCTTGCAGGAGCGGCAGCGGCCACAGGCCACGTTGAAGGGCACCGACACCAGGTCGCCGATCTGCAGGTTCTCGACGTCCGAGCCTTTCTCGATCACCTCACCGGTGATCTCGTGGCCCAGCACCAGGCCGACCTGCGCCGTGGTGCGACCGCGCACCATGTGCTGGTCAGAGCCACAGATGTTGGTGGACACCACCCGCAGAATCACCCCGTGTTCGATCTTGCGACCGCGCGGGTCCTGCATTTTCGGGTAATCGATTTTCTGTACTTCGACCTTGCCAGCGCCGAGATACACCACACCGCGGTTTCCAGACATGCATGTCACCTCTCTATTTGTTATTGACGAGGGAGGGCTGCCTGCATTGGCCGAACGAGCCTGCCGATACCTGACAACCCTGGGGGTCCTGCTGGCAAGAATGCGCCGAATCGGCAAAAACGCTTGCAGTCACACCGCCTTCGGGCATTCCAAAAACGACACGTGCCCAGACGGGCACGGATCGATTGCAAACAGGTGTGACAAGCGTAGAAGAGGCTGGCGCTCAGAGCACCACGGTGCGATTGGCGTTCAGAAATACCCGCCGCTCGATGTGATAGCCCACCGCGCGGGCCAGGGTCAGGCATTCGATGTCACGCCCCTTGGCGATGAGGTCCTCGGGGTAGTGCGAATGGTCCACCACTTCGACGCCCTGGGCGATGATCGGGCCTTCGTCCAGGTCGTTGTTGATGTAGTGTGCGGTGGCGCCCACCAGCTTGACGCCCTTGTTGTAGGCCTGGTGGTAGGGCTTGGCACCCTTGAAACCGGGCAGCAGCGAGTGGTGGATGTTGATCGCCTTGCCGTCGAGCTTGCGGCACAGCTCTGGCGACAGCACCTGCATGTAGCGGGCGAGAATCACCAGCTCGGCGCCGGTGTCTTCGATCACCTGCCAGACCTTGGCTTCCTGGGCCGGCTTGTCGTTGGGGTCCAGCGGGAAGTGGTGGTAAGGAATCGAATGCCAGCTGGCCAGCGGTTCCAGGTCCGGATGGTTGGAGACCACCGCGACCACGTCCATGGACAGCTGGTTGATGCGCTGGCGGTACAGCAGGTCGTTCAGGCAGTGGTCGGCCTTCGAGACCATGATCACCACCTTGGGCCGGTAGTGGGGGGCGGTCAGCTCGAACAGCATGCCGAACGCAGCGCCACGCTCGGCCAGGCCCGCGCGGAAGGCGGCCTCGTCGAAGCCGTCAGGCTGGCGGAACTCCACACGGATGAAGAAACGCCCGGACAACCGGTCGTCGAAGGAGTGATGCTCGGTGACATAACAGCCCTGCTCGAACAGGTAGCGGGTCACCGCATCCACCGTGCCCAGAACACTGGGGCAATCGGCGGTGAGGATCCAGGTATCGGGGGCACGGCTCATGAAGGTCATTCCTTAAACAGATACAGCGAGGCGCCGCCCCCTGTAGGAACGGCTTCAGCCGCGAAGATTGGCTTTGCTGAGCTCTTCGCGGCTGAAGCCACGCCTACCGAGTCTGGCTGACGTCAATTGCACCGTGGGCAATCAGCCCTTGATGCCCAGGCCGTATTCCGCTGCGGCGTCCTGCAGCCACAGCCACCAGTAGTCGGAGAAGCTGCGGCGTACCAGCAGCTCCCAGGTGTCTTCGGCGGTCCGGCGAATCACCAGTTGCGATTTGGCGAACACCGTACCCACGGCCTTGCCGACCGGGAAGTTGCTCGGGTGCACGTCGTAGCTGGTGGACTTCTTCAGAACGTCGATCACGTTCGGACCGGTCAGTTCGAGGATCGACCAGCCGCCGCTGACATTGACGATCGCGATGTGCTGGCCGTCCAGCGCAGCGCGCAGCTGCTTCTCGGCTTCGAACTCTTCGCCGGTCGGCACGATCAGCACCCATTCATCCGGGCCGAGCCATTGCAGCGAGCGCTCGCCGTCGATCACCAGGCCCAGCGGGCCAGGCAGTTCCAGGCCCAAGGCCTGCTTGACGCCAGCGGCGAACGCCGCGTCGTGACCATTACCCCGAATGGTCAGGTGGCCCAGCAGCTTCTTGTCGCGCAGTGACACGCCGGGATTGGTGTGGCCCTTGCCGACCAGCTTGTCGAGGCCGGCGTGGTACAGCGGCTGCTCGGCCTTGGCACCGGTGGTGGGGCGTTGCTGGTATACGTTGACTGTAGTCATGACGCACCTGTTATGAATTCTGTTGTGTTGCCCGGTGGGAGCGGCTGACGCCGCTCCCACATTCCTCATTCGACGTTCTGGCGCTCGTTCTTCGGATCGAAGAACACCGACGAAACGATCTCCGCCTCGATCACGCTGCCATCGGCCAGCGGCGCGTAGACCTTCTCGCCCATGCGGTTGATACCGCCCTTCACCACTGCCAGGGCAAAGGAATAACCGAGGGAGTTGTGCGCGTAGCTGGAGGTCACGTGGCCGACCATCTTCATCGGAATCGACTGGTTCGGGTCGAACACCAGCTGGGCGCCTTCAGGCAGCCAGCGCTTGGGGTCCACCGGCTTCAGGCCGACCAGCTGCTTGCGCTGCTCGCGCACGCAATCTTCGCGGTTCATGCCACGCCAGCCGATCCACGAGAACGGCTTGGTACGGCCTACGCACCAGCCCATGTTCAGGTCGTCGGGGGTCATCGAGGCGTCGGTGTCCTGACCGACGATGATGAAGCCCTTCTCGGCGCGCAGCACGTGCATGGTCTCGGTGCCGTACGGGGTCAGGTTGTACTTCTTGCCGGCCTCGGCGATCTTTTCCAGCACGCCCATGGCGTAGTCGGCCTGCACGTTGACCTCGTACGACAGCTCACCGGTGAACGAGATACGGAACACCCGTGCCGGTACGCCGGCGACGTTGCCCTCCTTCCAGGTCATGAACGGGAAGGCTTCGCGGCCCAGGTCGATGTCGGTCAGCTCGGCCAGCAGCTTGCGGCTGTTGGGACCGGACAGCGTCAGGGTCGCCCAGTGGTCGGTGACGGAGGTGAAGTACACCTTCAGGTCCGGCCATTCGGTCTGGTGGTACAGCTCCAGCCACTGCAGCACCCGGGCGGCGCCGCCGGTGGTGGTGGTCATCACGAAATGGTTGTCGGCGACACAGGCGGTCACGCCGTCGTCGAAGACCATGCCGTCTTCCTTGCACATCAGGCCGTAGCGGGCCTTGCCCACATCCAGCTTGGTCCAGGCGTTGGTGTACACGCGGTTGAGGAACTCGCGGGCATCCGGGCCCTGGATGTCGATCTTGCCGAGGGTCGAGGCATCCAGCAGGCCGACGCTGTCACGCACGGCCTTGCACTCGCGAGCCACGGCGGCATGCATGTCTTCGCCATTCTTGGGGAAGTACCAGGGGCGCTTCCACTGGCCGACGTCTTCGAACTCGGCACCGTTCTTCACGTGCCAGGCATGCAGGGCGGTGAAACGCACCGGCTCGAAGATGTGCCCGCAGTGGCGGCCGGCGATGGCGCCGAAGGTCACCGGGGTGTAGTTCGGGCGGAACATGGTGGTGCCCATCTCAGGGATGGTCACGTTCAGCGAGCGGGCGGCGATGGCCAGGCCGTTGACGTTGCCCAGTTTGCCCTGGTCGGTACCGAAGCCCAGCGCGGTGTAGCGCTTGACGTGCTCGACCGACTCGAAGCCCTCGCGGGTGGCCAGTTCGATGGCCGCGGCGGTGACGTCGTTCTGCAGGTCGACGAACTGCTTGGGCGCACGCGCCGTGCCTTTGTCGTGGGGCACCTGGAACAGCGCCACGGTGGGCTCTTCGGTGCGGTTGACGGCTTTCGGCAGCACGCCTTCGACGGCCGAGAAACCGGCCTCGCTGGCGGCGCGCACGCCCCCTTCGAAACCATCGGCCAGGGTGTCACCCAGGTTGTACACGCCGTTCAGGCCACCGACGCAGACGCGCTTCTGTGGCGCATCGCCGGCCACGAAGCCGAGGATGTCTTCACGCCATACCGGACGGCCACCCAGGTGCGAAGCCAGGTGCACCACCGGGCTGTAGCCGCCGGAACTGGCAATCAGGTCGGCATCCAGCCACTCGCCGGGGCTGGTGACTTTCATGGTTTTCAGGTCGATGGCCGCGACGCGGGCACCGGTTACGCGCTTGCTGCCACGCGCCTCGATCACCGCGCTGGAGGTGAGGATGCGCAGGCCCTTGGCGCGGGCTTCCTCGACCAGCGAACCGCGTGGGTTGTGGCGCGCATCGGCGATGGCCACCACTTGCAGACCGGCGTCGGCCCAGTCCAGGGCGACGCGGTAGGCGTAGTCGTTGTTGGTCGACAGCACCAGCTTCTTGCCCGGTGCCACACCGTAGCGGCGCACGTAGGTGGACACGGCACCGGCGAGCATGTTGCCCGGCACATCGTTGTTGGCGTAAACCAGCGGACGCTCGTGGGTACCGGTGGCCAGAACCACGCGCTTGGCGCGTACCCGGTGGATGCGCTGACGTACCTGGCCGATCGGCGCACGGTCACCGAGGTGGTCGGTGAGGCGTTCGTGAATGGTCAGGAAGTTGTGGTCGTGATAGCCGTTGACGGTAGCCCGTGGCAGCAGCAGGACGTTGTCCAGCCCAGCCAGCTCGGCCACCACGCTGGCAACCCACTCGCTGGCCGGCTTGCCATCGAGGCTTTCGCGGCTGTCGAGCAGGCTGCCGCCGAATTCTTCCTGTTCATCGGCGAGGATCACCCGCGCCCCGCTGCGGCCGGCGGCCAGGGCAGCGGCCAGGCCGGCAGGGCCGGCACCGACCACCAGCACGTCGCAGTGCTGGTTCATGTTGTCGTAGCGGTCAGGGTCGTTTTCGGTTGGCGAACGACCCAGGCCGGCGGCCTTGCGGATGTACTTCTCGTACGTCATCCAGAAGGACTGCGGGTACATGAAGGTCTTGTAGTAGAAACCGGGCGGCATCATGCTGCCGCCGACCTTGCCCAGGATGCCCATCACGTCAGTGTTGACGTTCGGCCAGCCGTTGGTGCTGCTGGCCACCAGGCCGGAATACAGCGCCTGCTGGGTGGCGCGCACGTTGGGGATCTGGGTGGCTTCGGTGGCGCCCAGCTGCAGCACGGCGTTCGGCTCTTCGGCACCGGCAGCGAAGATGCCGCGCGGGCGCGAGTACTTGAAGCTGCGGCCGATCACGTCCACGCCGTTGGCCAGCAGGGCCGAGGCCAGGGAGTCGCCGGCAAAGCCCTGGTAGGTCTGGCCGTTGAAGGTGAAGTTGAGCACCTTGCTGCGGTCGATACGGCCGCCATTGGGCAGTCGGTTGCTCTGGCTCATACCTTGTCTCCCTCGGCGGTGAACTGTGGCTTGGCGCCAATCGGATAGGTTTCGAGGATTTCGTAGGTCACGGTGTTGCGCGTGACGTTGAAGTACTGCCGGCAGCCGGCCGCATGGTCCCACAGCTCGTGGTGGATGCCGCGCGGGTTGTCACGGAAGAACATGTAGTCGCCCCACTCTTCGTCGGAGCAGGCGTTCGGGTCCAGCGGGCGCGGGATGTGCGCCTGGCCGGCCGAGTGGAATTCCTCTTCGGAGCGATGCTCGCCACAGTGAGGACAGAAGATATAAAGCATGTTCGCAATCCTCCTGTTAGTGAGCCACGGCAGCAGCGCCGTGCTCGTCGATCAGCGCACCATTGTGGAAACGATCCATGGAGAACGGTGCCGCCAGTGGGTGCATTTCGCCTTTGGCCAGGCTCGCGGCAAACACGTTGCCCGAGCCAGGGGTGGCCTTGAAGCCGCCGGTACCCCAGCCGCAGTTGAAGAACATGTTCGGCACGGGCGTCTTGGAGATGATCGGGCAGGCGTCCGGCGAGGTGTCGACGATGCCGCCCCACTGGCGGTTCATGCGCACCCGCGACAGCACCGGGAACATCTCGACGATGGCCTGGATGGTGTGTTCGATCACCGGGTAGGAACCGCGCTGGCCGTAGCCGACCCAGCTGTCGATACCGGCACCGATGACCAGGTCGCCCTTGTCGGACTGGCTGATGTAGCCGTGCACGGCGTTGGACATGATCACGCTGTCGATGATCGGCTTGATCGGCTCGGACACCAGCGCCTGCAGCGGGTGGGATTCCAGCGGCAGGCGGAAGCCGGCCAGCTTGGCCATGTGCCCGGAGTTACCGGCCGTGACCACGCCGACGCGCTTGGCGCCGATGAAGCCCTTGGTGGTTTCCACACCGATGCACACGCCGTTCTGCTTGCGAAAGCCAGTGACTTCGGTCTGCTGGATCAGGTCGACGCCCAGGGCGTCGGCAGCACGGGCGAAGCCCCAGGCCACGGCGTCGTGACGGGCCACGCCGCCGCGCCGTTGCACGGTGGCGCCAAGGATCGGGTAGCGGGTGTTCTTCGAGCAGTCCAGGTACGGAATCTCCGCCGCGACCTGCTCGGTATTGAGCAGTTCACCATCCACGCCGTTGAGGCGGTTGGCGCTGACCCGACGCTCGGAGTCACGGATGTCCTGCAGGGTGTGGCACAGGTTGTACACCCCACGCTGGGAGAACATCACGTTGTAGTTGAGGTCCTGCGACAGGCCTTCCCACAGTTTCATGGCGTGCTCGTACAGGTGGGCCGACTCGTCCCACAGGTAGTTGGAGCGCACGATGGTGGTGTTACGGGCGGTGTTGCCGCCGCCCAGGTAGCCCTTCTCGATCACCGCGACGTTGGTGATGCCGTGTTCCTTGGCCAGGTAGTAGGCCGTGGCCAGGCCGTGGCCGCCACCGCCGACGATGACCACATCGTAGACCTGCTTGGGCGTGGGCGTACGCCACATGCGCTGCCAGTTCTCGTGGTGGCTGAGGGAGTGCTTGAAGAGGCCGAAGCCTGAATAACGTTGCATGGTAGGCGACTCCTGACTCAGCGGTAGACCGGGTAATCGGCGCACAGGGCGGCCACCTGGCCGGCGACATTGGCCTCGACATCGGCATCGCCGAGGTTGTCGAGGATGTCGCAGATCCAGCCGGCCAGCGCGATGCACTGGGCTTGCTTGAACCCACGGGTGGTGACGGCCGGGGTGCCGATGCGCAGGCCCGAGGTCACGAAAGGCGATTGTGGGTCGTTGGGTACGGCGTTCTTGTTCACGGTAATGTGCGCGCGGCCCAGGGCGGCGTCCGCGTCCTTGCCGGTGAGGCCCTGACGGATCAGGCTGACCAGGAACAGGTGGTTGTCGGTGCCACCGGAGACCACGTCGTAGCCACGCTCGATGAACACCTTGGCCATGGCCTGGGCGTTATCGATGACCTGCTGCTGGTAGGCCTTGAAGCCTGGCTCCAGCGCCTCCTTGAAGCACACGGCCTTGGCGGCGATGACATGCATCAGCGGGCCGCCCTGGGCGCCAGGGAACACCGCGGCGTTGAGCTTCTTCTCGATTTCTTCGTTGGCCTTGGCCAGGATCAGGCCGCCACGCGGACCGCGCAGGGTCTTGTGGGTGGTGGTGGTGACCACGTCGGCGAACGGAATCGGGTTGGGGTACAGGCCAGCGGCGACCAGACCGGCCACGTGGGCCATGTCAACGAACAGCAGCGCCCCGACCTTGTCGGCGATGGCGCGGAAGCGCGGGAAGTCGAGGGTCTTGGAGTAGGCCGAGAAGCCGGCAACGATCATCTTCGGCTTGTGCTCGACCGCCAGGCGCTCGACTTCGTCGTAGTCGATCAGCCCGGTGGTGGTATCGATGCCGTACTGCACGGCGTTGTACAGCTTGCCCGAAGACGACACCTTGGCGCCGTGGGTCAGGTGGCCGCCGTGGGCCAGGCTCATGCCCAGGATGGTGTCGCCAGCCTGCAGCAGCGCCAGGTAGACGGCGGAGTTGGCCGACGAACCGGAGTGCGGCTGGACGTTAGCGTAATCGGCACCGAACAGCTGCTTGGCGCGGTCGATGGCCAGCTGCTCGACCTTGTCGACGTGCTCGCAGCCGCCGTAGTAACGCTTGCCCGGGTAGCCTTCGGCGTATTTGTTGGTCAAGCCGCTACCCTGCGCCTGCATCACGCGCTTGCTGGTGTAGTTCTCGGAGGCGATGAGCTCGATGTGGTCTTCCTGGCGCTGCTCCTCGGCATTCATGGCCGCCAGCAGTGCATCGTCATAGCCCTGAATCTGATCTTGTTTGCTGAACATCGCGTATCCCCAGCGGCGTCGCGGCGCCTTTCATTATTGATCGGGAGGGTTGGCTACCCAGTGACTGCGATGGTAGGGCCGGCCAAGGCGATCCAGATGCCTGCGCGCGCCACGCAAAGGCGCGTTTACGACATGCGCGACAGGCCACGGAACAATCCGCCACGCCAGGCCGTCGAGACCAACCGCAAGCGAACGCCCGATCCGGCGAAAAGCCCGGCTACAGGGGCTTTTCCGGCAGTCGGCGGGCTGCCTGGAAGAGCTCGTCAGGGGGGCTGTTCAGGCACGCCAGAGCCCCGGGCACAGCATGCCGATGGCGTATTCAGACAAGTCGGGCGGGGGATACAAGGAGGGGAGCAATGCTATCGGCGTAGCTGCCCGTCAGAAGCGGCTTGAGCCGCGAAAGGCATCCCGACCAAAAGACCGGGTAGCGGCTTTAGCCGCGAAGCGACCGCCTGTTCACAACAGATGCAGTGAGTTTCCTGGTGCTTTCGCGGCTAAAGCCGCTCCCACCAAGCCACATAATGGCTAACTGAACGGTATTGCGGCTAAAACCGGCGCTACAGCAGAGGCCTCCCGCACGCGCGGCGCAGGAGGCCGGTCGATCAGGAAGCCGGCTGGCCCGCCTGCTGGGCATCGGCGCGGAACATGGCGCGGATGCCACGTACCGCCTGGCGAATGCGGTCCTGGTTCTCGATCAGCGCGAAGCGCACGTGGTCGTCGCCGTATTCACCGAAACCGATGCCTGGCGAGACGCACACCTTGGCTTCGGCCAGCAGCTTCTTGGCGAACTCCAGCGAGCCGAGGTGCGCGTAGGCATCGGGGATCTTCGCCCACACGTACATCGAGGCCTTGGGGTTCTCGACCATCCAGCCCAGCTCATGCAGACCCTTGACCAGCACGTTGCGGCGCTGGCGGTACTGCTCGGCGATGTCCAGCACGCATTGCTGGTCGCCTTCCAGGGCCGCGATGGCCGCCACCTGCAGCGGGGTGAAGGTGCCGTAGTCGTGGTAGCTCTTGATCCGCGCCAGGGCGCCGACCAGCTCGGGGTTGCCGACCATGAAGCCGATCCGCCAGCCGGCCATGTTGTAGCTCTTGGACAGGGTGAAGAACTCCACCGCGATGTCCTTGGCGCCGGGGATCTGCATGATCGACGGGGCCTTCCAGCCGTCGTAGACGATGTCGGCATAGGCCAGGTCGTGGACCACCAGCACGTCGTACTGCTTGGCCAGCGCCACCACACGCTCGAAGAAGTCCAGCTCCACGCATTGCGAAGTGGGGTTGGACGGAAAACCGAGGATCATCATCTTCGGCTTGGGGATCGAGCCACGAATGGCCTTCTCCAGCTCGGCGAAGAAGTCCACGCCCGGCACCAGCGGCACCGACCGCACCTGGGCGCCGGCAATCACGGCACCGTAGATGTGGATCGGATAACTGGGGTTGGGCACCAGCACGGTGTCGCCCTGGTCGAGGGTGGCGAGCATCAGGTGCGCCAGGCCCTCCTTGGAGCCAATGGTGACGATGGCTTCGCTCTCCGGGTCGATATCGACTTCGTAGCGCTTCTTGTACCAGTTGGAAATGGCCCGGCGCAGACGCGGAATACCCCGCGAGGTGGAATAGCCGTGGGTGTCTTCGCGCTGGGCGACGGTGACGAGCTTTTCGACGATGTGCGGCGGCGTAGCCCCGTCGGGGTTGCCCATGCTCAGGTCGATGATGTCTTCGCCACGACGACGCGCGGCCATCTTGAGTTCGGCGGTGATGTTGAAGACGTAGGGAGGGAGTCGATCGATGCGCGCAAAGCGGCGCGGCAAACCTTGGTCAGCCATGAGAATCTCGCAGACGTAAGCGCCCGGAACCGTCCGAGCGACGTTGGCCACATGAGGCGGCCTGCGCGCACGATAAGCGCCTGGCCATCATCTTGTCCACATGGTTTTTTTCCTGGCTCGATTCACAGCCCCACAAGCCCCGCTTCGGCAGAAGCGGCTTCAGCCACAACACTGGTCAGTTATACCGGGTAGGACCGGCTTCAGCCGCGAAGCGACCGCATGACCACAACAAATGCAGTGAATTTCCTGGCGTTTTAGCGGCTAAAGCCGCTCCCACCGGGCCACATGCCGCAGGCAAAGCCGCCTTCACCTTCAAACCACCCACTGCATAAGCCCCCACAACGCCACGAAATGCGCGGGGTAAATGGCATAGGCCCAGCGGCGCATCGGCCAGATCGCCAGGCTGAGCTTGCGCCGCAACAGCAGCAGCCCGGCCAGTGGCGCCAACAGGCAGACCAGCAGCGCACCGATGGACACCGCATCCCCCCAGCGCAGCCCGGCGAGCATCTCCGGCCAGGCATTGCCTGCCACGCACACCACCGCCGGAAAAACCGCCAGCCACAACGGCCGCTGCAACACCATCAGCATCACCAGCGGCAGCATCACCCCGGCGAAACCGAACATCAGGTGCTGCTGAAACAGCGCCGCCAGCAGCAAGGCCAGCAGCGCCATGGTGCGGGTTTGCGGCATGCGCTGGCGCCAGCCCTGAGCGACCAGCAGGCCGAGCAACAGCGTGGGCAGTACATTCAGCGTCTGCGCCTGCGGCATGAACAGCCGGTACGGCAACTCCGACAGCACCGCGAAGCCGGCCATCCAGGCCAGATACCGCCAGCGGATCCGGGGGCCGGTCTCGGCGGCACTGCGCCGCGCCAGGTTCACCGCAATGGCCAGGCAGAACCACGCAAAGGCCAGGCGCCCCGGTATATACAACCAGTCCGCCGACCAGCCGACGTAGCGCAGATGGTCCAGCACCATGCTCAGCATCGCCAGCCACTTGAGCAGGTCCAGCGCGTGATCGCGCCTGGGCAGAAAGGGCGGGTTGGAAAGATCCATGAGTCTCTCTAATGTATAGGCATCCCAGACCAGAGGTACATGGCAGCCCACAAGGCCCGCCAAGACCCGTACCTCGTCAAGCATAAGGAATCGGCAATGACCGACCAGAGCCAACAGTTCGCCAGCGACAACTATTCCGGTATCTGCCCCGAGGCCTGGGCCGCCATGGAACAGGCCAACCAGGGACACCAGCGCGCCTACGGCGATGACCAGTGGACGGCACGCGCCGCCGATGGTTTCCGCCGCTTGTTCGAAACCGACTGCGAGGTGTTCTTCGCCTTCAACGGCACGGCCGCCAACTCCCTGGCCCTGTCAGCGCTGTGCCAGAGTTACCACAGCGTGATCTGTTCGGAAACCGCCCACGTCGAGACCGACGAATGCGGCGCTCCCGAGTTCTTCTCCAACGGTTCCAAGTTGCTGGTGGCACCGAGCACCGCCGGCAAGCTCAGCCCCGAAGCGATCCGCGAAATCGCCCTCAAGCGCCAGGACATCCACTACCCCAAGCCGCGCGTGGTCACTCTCACCCAGGCCACCGAAGTCGGCACGGTCTACCAGCCCGAAGAGCTGCGCGCCATCAGCGCCACCTGCCAGGAACTCAACCTGCACCTGCACATGGACGGCGCGCGCTTCTCCAACGCCTGCGCCTTCCTGGGCTGCTCCCCGGCGGAGCTGACCTGGAAAGCCGGCGTCGACGTACTGTGCTTCGGCGGCACCAAGAACGGCATGGCGGTGGGCGAGGCAATCCTGTTCTTCAATCGTGAGCTGGCCGAAGACTTCGACTACCGCTGCAAGCAGGCCGGGCAACTGGCCTCGAAGATGCGCTACCTGTCGGCGCCCTGGGTCGGGCTGCTGGAGAACGACGCCTGGCTGCGCCATGCCCGCCACGCCAACCAGTGCGCGCAGCTGCTGGCCGAGCTGGTCAAGGATGTGCCGGGTGTAGAACTGATGTTCCCGGTGCAGGCCAACGGCGTTTTCCTGCAACTCTCGGAACCGGCCATCGCCGCGCTGGGCAGCCTGGGCTGGCGCTTCTATACCTTCATCGGCAAGGGCGGGGCACGTTTCATGTGCTCATGGGACACCGAACAGGACCGCGTACGCCAACTGGCGGCGGACATTCGTCGGGTCATGCAGGCTGGCTGAAGCAGCCTGCGGACGGCACCAGGGCTGTCAGCCCTGGCCGATGGTGCGCGAGATGGCCTGCACCGTGGCGTCGACCTGCTCCTGGGCGCGCTCCAGCTCGATCTTGTGCTGCTTTTCGAGCTGGATCTGCTTGGAGCACAGGTTCAGCGCCGCGAGCATCAGCAGCCGGTCGCCGATCAGCGTCGGGTACTGGCGCTTGGTTTCGGTGAGCGATGCCTGCAGCATCGCCGCCGCCTGCTGCAGAGTCTGCTCCTCTCCGGGAGGGGCCTTGACCGAATAGTCATTGCCCATGATGGAGAGCACGGTCACACCATCGTAGCGGTTCATGCGTTCACGGCGCTGGCGCTGGTAGCGCGCTCGACCAGGGCCTGGATACGCGCCGCAGCGCTGCCTTGCTTCTCTTCATGTTCCAACAGGCTCAGTTGCAGGCTGTCGTTTTCTTCCCTGGCCTGGGCCAGTTCGGCACGCAGTTGGGCATTGCTGTCCTGCAATTGCTGGTTCTGTTGCACCAGATCGCTGACAAGTTGTTCCAACTGGCTGAGAGACGATTCCAACATTCTGTTTACTCGAGCAAATTCCACGGGGCGCACACGATAAAGAAAAGTCGGTACGCATGCTAGTGCGGCACGGACCGCCCTGCCCCGCGCGCCCGGTGTGGCATGGCGTGCCGGCAGGCGCCTGCCGGGGCTTGGGCGGTTGCCACAGCCTGAAGATGAACATTCATTCATCGCCGCAGCCTGAGACCGACAGATTCCCACTCGGTTTCTGCAATTCGTCGGGTGCTTCGGGTGCGACAAAAGCGCACAGCCCGAAAAGCTGCCAGCCCCTTGTAAATGGCGGCCTGCAGCACAGCCAGCGGCAATCATGGAACGTCATTTCAATGACGCCGGGCGAATGACAGCATCATTTTGATATCATCCTGCGCAACTTCTGGATCCCGTTGCCGGTCGGATCACACCGTCGCTTTGGCACCCTACTTACTGGCCGCATGGATTGCGCCCTCCTCGAGGAATTTCCATGTCGCTACGCAAGATGAATATCGCCCCCCGTGCATTTCTCGGTTTTGCCCTGATCGGCGCGCTCATGTTGATCCTTGGGGTGTTCGCCCTGCTGCAGATGAGCAAGATCCGTGGTGCGACCGAAGCACTGGCCCAGGACAGCGTACCGGCGATCAGGGAATTGAACCGTATCAACGAGATCACCCTGCGCATGCGGGTGTTGTCCTACCGCCTGCTGGTCAATCGCGACCCCGCCAGCCAACAGAAGAACCAGGAACTGCTGGTGATGCGCAACCAGCAGCTCGACCAGGCCCGCAAGGCCTACGAGCCGCTGCTCGACAAACCGCAGGAACGCGCGATGTTCAAGGAGTACCTGGACCTGCTGGCAGGGTATCGACAACTGGAAGAGCGCATGCGCAGCCTGTCGGCAAACGGCGACCTGGAAAGCGTGAGCCGCCTGCTGAACAGCGAGATGACCGATAACGCCGACCGCATCAACGCGGTGCTGGGTCGCCTGGTGGAGTCGCACACCCAGGAGCTGGGCGCAACCACGGCCGACGCAGAACAGCAGTATCAGCACGCCTTCGACCTGGTGGTGGGACTGTTGGTCATCGCGACCCTACTGACCCTGCTGTTCGCCTGGCGCCTGACCCGCAGCATCACCGAGCCGATCGCCAGCGCGCTGTCGGCCGCCGAAACCATCGCCGCCGGCAAGCTGAACCAGAGCATCGAGGTGCACGGGCAGGATGAGGCCGGTCGCCTGCTGCAGGCCATGCACACCATGCAACACAACCTGCGCGACACCCTGCTGCAGATTTCCGGTTCGGCCGGCCAACTGGCCTCAGCCGCCGAAGAGCTCAATGCCGTGACCGACGAAAGTGCCCGCGGCCTGAGCCGGCAGAACGACGAGATCGAACAGGCCGCCACGGCGGTGAACCAGATGAGCAGCGCCGTGGAAGCCGTGGCGCAGAACGCCGACACCACCTCCCAGGCCTCGCAGGCGGCGACCCGCTCGGCACGCGATGGCCGCGATCTGGTACAGGAAACCCTGACGGCCATCGAACGCATGAGCGGCGAGGTGCAGGACAGCGCCCGGCAGGTCAGCCAGCTGGCGGAGCAGTCGCGGGATATCGGCAAGGTACTGGATGTGATTCGCGGCCTGGCCGATCAGACCAACCTGCTGGCCCTCAACGCCGCCATCGAAGCGGCACGGGCCGGCGAGGCGGGTCGCGGCTTTGCCGTGGTGGCCGACGAGGTGCGCGCCCTGGCACATCGTACCCAGGAGTCGACCAGCGAGATCGAACGCATGGTCGCCAACATCCAGGGCGGCACCGAACAGGCGGTGGGATCGATGCACAACAGCACTCAGCATGCCGACACCACCCTGAACGTCGCCAAGGGCGCCGGTCAGGCGCTGGATGCCATTCATGCCGCCGTGGAAGAGATCAACAGCCGCAACCGGATGATCGCCGACGCCGCGCAGGAACAGGTCAAGGCATCCCGCGAAGTGGACCTGAACCTGGTGAACATCCGCGACCTGTCGACCCAGACCGCCACCGGCGCCCAGCAGACCTCCGCCGCCAGCGGCGAACTCTCGCGCCTGGCGGTGGGCCTGAATACCCTGGTAGCGCGCTTCAGCCTCTGATCTCGGCCGCTCACCTGGGGGACCGGCTTCAGCCGGGATGAACCCGGGATGACCAGCTTTTCGCAGCCGGAGCAATGCGGCTCAGGCAGGCGTTCCTGCGCTTTTGTTGGAGCGAGCTGGCTCACGACGGCGGCAACCGGTGCATTGGATTTGCCGGCCTCTTCGCGAGCAAGCTCGCTCCCACACGGTGCATCGCTGCTACATCAGTACTCGATACGCACGTCGCTCTTCGGCACGCTGCAGCACGACAGGATGTAGCCTTCGGCTTCGTCTTCCTCGGTGATGCCGCCGTTGTGCTCCATTTCCACTTCGCCGCTGAGCTTCATCACCTTGCAGGTACCGCAGATGCCCATGCCGCAGGCCTTGGGGATCATCAGCCCCAGCTTGGCAGCCGCCGCGTGCACGGTCTCGCCCGGTGCGATGCGAATGCTCTTGCCGGTGTCGCTGAACTCCACCTGGTGCAGGTCGGAAATATCCAGGTCTGGCGCATCGGCCGCCTGTTCGGCATGCTCGACGGCATCGGCCTTGGCTTCCGGCGGCGTGGCGCCGAACGACTCTTCATGGTACTGGGCCATGTCGAAGCCGTTTTCCTGGAGCATGCGCTTGACCGCCGCCATGTACGGCGTCGGGCCGCAGCAGAACACCTCGCGCTCACGGAAGTCCGGCGCCATCATCTCCAGCATGCGGATGTTCAGGTAACCGCGGTAACCGGCCCAGGGCTCGCCCAGGCCATGTTTCTCGCAGACCAGATGCAGACTGAAGTTGTCGATCCGCGACGCCATATGCTCCAGCTCGCGGTGATAGATGATGTCCTTCGGCGAACGGGCGCTATGGACGAACACCATGTCGACGTTGGCGTTGGTGTCGTAGTACCAGCGCGCCATCGACATCACCGGAGTGATACCCACGCCGCCGCTGAGGTAGAGGATCTTCGGGTTGGGGAAGTCGATGGCGTTGAACAGCCCCACCGGACCGTGCACGGCCAGTTCCTGGCCTTCGTGCAGGGTGTCGTGAAGGAAGTTCGACACGCGACCGCCCGGTACGCGCTTGACGGTGATCGAGAAGCTGTAGGGCACCGACGGCGAGCTGGAAATGGTGTACGAGCGCATCACCGGCTGACCTTCGATCTCCAGCTCCAAGGTGACGAACTGCCCCGGCTTGAAGAAGAACATGATCGGCTGGTCGGCCATGAAACAGAAGGTGCGCACGTCCCAGGTTTCCTGAACGACCTTGACGACACGCACCAGGTGACGACCGTTGACCCAGGTCTGGGTGTTGACCGGATTGAGGAAGCTTTGGGACATGCTGGATCTCCACGGCCGACTGCCGGCCTTTCTTGAGGCGAATTCTGCGTAACGCCCTGTCACGCCATTTATCCATCAGCGACACTGACGTGCTTACGGCAACCAGCCCCGGAGGGCATGGGCTTGCCCGTCGGGAACGGATTCGGCCATGTCGTGCATGGATAAGGTTCCGGCCGCGCCCGGCTCCACACTCGCCGCTAAATTCTTACGACACGATTCGTAACCACGAGCGACCCACCATCGCCCTGTGTGCACCCCCAAGAACCGTAATCAGCCATATCTCGACCGCCCGAGGCGGTCATGAGGAACCTAACGATGGACGTCACTGCAAACATCAGCCTGGGCGACCCACTTGAAGCAGCACGCAAGGCCACTGCCGAAATGCTGCAGACCCGCGAGCGCACGTACTCGCTGCCGCAGCCTTTCTACAACGACGAGCGGCTGTTCCAGATCGACATGCAGGAGATCTTCCAGAAGGAATGGCTGATTGCCGGCATGACCTGCGAGATCCCCAAGAAGGGCAACTACCTGACCCTGCAGATCGGCAACAACCCGGTACTGGTGGTGCGCGGCGCGGACAATACCATCAATGCCTTCCACAACGTATGCCGTCACCGCGGTTCGCGCCTGTGCACCGGCGAGAAAGGCAAGGTGGCCAAGCTGGTCTGCCCTTACCACCAGTGGACCTACGAGCTGGACGGCCGCCTGCTGTACGCTGGCACCGAGATGGGCGAAGACTTCGACATGAAGAAGTTCAACCTCAAGCCGATCAACGTGAAGACCGCTGGCGGCTACATCTTCATCAGCCTGGCGGAGAACCCGCCGGCCATCGACGAGTTCCTGGCGACCCTGCACCACTACATGGAACCCTACGACATGGAGAACACCAAGGTGGCGGTGCAGACCACCTTGATGGAAAAGGCCAACTGGAAGCTGGTGCTGGAAAACAACCGCGAGTGCTACCACTGCAGCGGTTCGCACCCCGAGCTGCTCAATACCCTGCTGGAATGGGATGACACCCACGACCCGCGTGCCACCCAGGAATTCAAGGACCACGTGGCCGAATCCGCCGCCAAGTGGGAAGCCGAGAAGATCCCTTACCTGCACGCCGGTTTCGGCCTGCGCAACCGCATCGTGCGCATGCCGCTGCTCAAGGGCACCGTGTCCATGACCATGGACGGCAAGCAGGGCTGCAGCAAGCTGATGGGCCGCATCCAGAACCCTGACCTGGGCTCGATGCGCATCCTGCACCTGCCGCACTCCTGGAACCACGCCATGGGCGACCACCTGATCGTGTTCACCGTGTGGCCGATCAGCGCCCAGGAAACCATGGTCACCACCAAGTGGCTGGTGCACAAGGACGCCGTGGAAGGCGTGGACTACGACGTCGCGCGCCTGCGCGAAGTCTGGGACGCCACCAACGACCAGGACCGTCGCCTGGCCGAAGAGAACCAGCGCGGCATCAACTCCACCGCCTACCAGCCAGGCCCGTACTCCAAGACCTACGAGTTCGGCGTGGTCAACTTCATCGACTGGTACAGCGCACGCATGCTGGCCAACCTTGGCGCAGAACCTGCGCCCTACCTCAGAGAAGTGCAGATTCAGAGCAACTGAGACGCTGCCTGACTGAAAAGCCCGCCCCGCCTAAGGGGCGGGCTTTTTTATTGAGCGAAAAACGACCAGACCACTGCGAGCCCAAGCCCTGTGGCGCCCTGTGCACTCCACGAACACGTTATCCACAGCACAGCCCACAGTAATGGTGGAAAACCCGACTTCAGCCTTGCTGCACAAGGGCTTACGCACGTTGCATGCACCCGCGCCGCACCCTGTATGTTTTTTGACCAATCCCAGCAAAGCCTTATGGAACGAGGGCCACAGCAGTTGGCGAACAACTTGTCCACAAAGACGCCAACAGACTTTGGGGGCAACTGTGAACATTCGCCAAGCGCCTTGTGGAAAAGCCTCTGCACGCCCCGAAAACTGGCGATATCACCGTCCGGCGCTATCCCTAGCTCCTGATCGATCAAATACTGATCAACTGCCTGCAGGCCACGTAATACGTGGCTTGCAGAACAGAGCGAACATCTTGTCCACAGAGCGACCAACAGACTTTGTTAACAACAGCCTGCGCAGCAGCGTACGTTATCCACATGTGCAGGCCGTGTGTATTCGCCTAGCGGACTGGTCAATATCTGAACAACGGCCTGAAAGCCTTTATTTACGTGGGGTACAGCCAAGCGCAAACATCTTATCCACAGCAAGGCGCACAGAGAATGTGCGTAACACTGCATCGAGGTGTGCATATCCAGGGTGAGCAGGCTTGGTTGTCAGGCCGTAGGCATGCTTGTGTGGCGCGAGCTGGGGATAAGTAGCAATACGGCTCAGTTAGGCCGGGTAGGAGCGGCTTCAGCCGCGAAGCGACCGCATGCTCACAGCAGATGCAATGGATTTCCTAGCGCTTTCGCGGCTAAAGCCGCTCCCAGACCCGGAAGATGCGCCTGCGGGCGCGCAGAGGGGTAAAAAGTCGCGGCCAGAGCCTTTCCTGCACCTGGATCTCCGGTCCTGTGCAAGAACGGCTCTGGCCGCGAACGGGGGACGATGGAAGCGGGGTCAGCGAATGACCCCCTCCTCCACCAGAAGCTTGAGAATCGCCTCGGCGCCTTCCTGGGCGCTGACGCCCTTGAGCACCTTGCCACCGCCGCCGCTGGCCTTGGCGGTGGCGGCCTTCATGCGGTCGGCACCGCTCTTGGCCTTGATCACCTTGAGACGCTTGGGCCGTGGCTTGGCCGGTTGCAGGGTATCGCCGTCGAGCAGCGGGTCACTGACCACCTCGACCTGATCAACCCCCAGTACACCCCGGCGCGCCGGGCCAAAGGCGGTCTGGCGCGGCGTGGGACCGGCGTTATCCACAGTGGCGAGCAGCGGCAGGCGCACCTTGAGGCGGCGCCGCTGGCCACGTGGCAGGGCCTGCAGGACGGTGGCCACGCCGTTGTCCAGCGACTCGACCTCGGCCAGGCCCACCACCAGTGGCCAGCCCAGGCGCTCGGCCAGCAGGAACGGCAGCATGCCCGAACCTTCGCCGGTTTCCGCCTGGGTGCCGGTGAGCACCAGTTGCACCTGGCTGTCGCGAATGTACTCGCTCAGCACTGGCAGTGCGTCCGCCCCGGCCGGCTGTTCGAGAATCTGCATCTCGTCCAGGCCCATGCCCAGGTAGGCGCGCAGCGCCGGCTCCTCGGGGTTGCCGGCGTGCAGCAGTTGCAGGTTGTTCCCTGCCAGACGCAGACCCAGCTCTACCGCCCGGGCGTCCTGTTCGGCGCGGCGGGCACGGCCCGAGGTGGGGTGTGCGCCTACCGACACCAGGCTCATGACCTGCAGTGAAGAAGACTGGCTTGCCGCTGCTTCAGGCCGCATCGCGTTTACCTCCGTTGCGCCAGGCGTCCACGGCGGCAATCAGCGCCTCGAACAGCTCGGAACTGTCGCCGATCACCGAAAGATCGGCCCGTTTGATCATGTCGCAGCCGGGGTCCATGTTGATCGCCACCACCTTGTCACAGGCACCGATGCCCTGCAGGTGCTGGATCGCCCCGGAAATGCCCACCGCCACGTAAACCCGCGCGGTGACCCAGGTACCGGTGGCGCCGACCTGGCGATCACGGGCCATGAAGCCGTTATCCACAGCCACCCGCGAAGCCCCCTCGGTGGCGCCCAGTGCCGCCGCGGTCTTGTGGAACAGGTCCCAGTCCTTGACGCCGTTGCCACCGGAGAAGATGAACTCCGACTCGGCCATGGGAATCGCCGCCGGGTCGACGGCCACCGGGCCGAGGTCCTCGATGCGCGCCAGGCTGCGTGCCACGCCTGTGGACAACTCCACGGGCAGGGCTTCGTGACGGGTTTCACTGACCGGGTCGGCACACTCGGCGGCGGCCAGGATCAGGCGCGCCAACGGCTGCACCAGGTCCTGCTGGCCGGCACCGGCGCGGCCGATGCACTGGCCGTCCTTGACCTGCCAGACCCGCGTGGCCGGGCGCTCGCCCAGGCTGGCGGCGAAGCGCCGACCCAGTTCGCCACCACCGGTGCGGCTGTCGGGCAGCAGCCAGTGGCGCGGGCCGAACTGGTTATCCACAGCCCGCAGGCCCTGTACGCGCTGCTCGGGCGAATAGCCTTCGAACGCTTCGCCTTCGATGACCAGCAGGCGGTCCACGCCTGCGCTATCGAACGCGCTTTCCTTGTGCTCGCCGAACACCACGGCCAGCACCGCGCCGTCCTGGCCGGCGAGTTGCCGGGCCAGGCCGAGCAGATCGCGGTCGTGGCTGCCCAAACGGCCGCCGACCATGTCGGGTGCCACGGCGATGTAGAACGCCGGCTGGGAAACCTGATGCAGCGGCAACTGGGCCTCGACGGCCGCCACCCGGCGTGCCGAGCCACCCTGCTGGGCGCCACTGCGGTCGATACGCTTGATACCGTTGGGGCCGATGAAACCGATGCCGTGGACCTTCTTGCGGATCAGCCCGTTAGGGCCCATCCAACGCTCCTGGGCCGGCTGCATGGCGGCATGCAGCGGGTGCAGGCGGTTACGGGCGATCCACTCGGCCCGCGGGTCGCGGCGAATAATGTCGCTCATCAGTGCACCTCCGCAGCTTCACGTTTGGCCTGGGCCGCTGGTCGCGCCGGGGCGGCCGCGTCTTCGAGCAGCGCTTCGGCGACCAGCTCGGCGATGTCCTTGATGGCCGGGCGGGGTTCGACCACGCCTTCGAGCATTGCCGTGCATTGTGGACAACCCACGGCCACCAGCTCGGCACCGGTCTCGCGGATGTCTTCCATGCGCATGTCCGGAATCCGCTGCTTGCCAGGGATGTCGGTGATCGGCGCACCGCCGCCACCGCCGCAGCAACGGGAACGGAAGCCCGAGCGCTGCATTTCCTTGATTTCGATACCCAGGGCACGCAGCACTTCGCGTGGTGCCTCGTATTCGCCGTTGTAGCGGCCCAGGTAGCACGGGTCGTGATAGGTCACGCTGCCACCCTTGTGCTGGCCAAGGTTCAGCGCACCGGCCTGCACCAGTTCGGCGATGAAGGTGCTGTGGTGCTGCACCTGGTACTCGCCCCCGAAGGCGCCGTATTCGTTCTTCAGCACGTGGAAGCTGTGCGGGTCGCAAGTCACGATGCGTGCAAAGCGGTAGCGCGACAGGGTCTGGATGTTGCGTTTGGCCAGGCTCTGGAAGGTCGCTTCGTCGCCCAGGCGCCGTGCCACGTCGCCGCTGTCGCGCTCTTCCAGGCCGAGCACGGCGAAGTCCACGCCGGCCGCCTTGAGCACCTTGACGAAGGCGCGCAGGGTGCGCTGGTTGCGCATGTCGAAGGCACCGTCACCGACCCAGAACAGCACGTCGGCGGATTTCTTCTCGCTGAACAGGCTGAGGTTCAGGTCGGCAGCCCAGTTCAGACGGCCACCAGGGTTGAAGCCGCCAGGGTTGTCGGTGGCAATGAGGTTGTCGAGCACCTCGGCACCCTTGTTCGGGGTGGCGCCCTTCTCCAGGGTCAGGTGGCGGCGCATGTCGACGATGGCGTCGACGTGCTCGATCATCATCGGGCATTCCTCGACGCAGGCGCGGCAGGTGGTGCACGACCACAGGGTCTCGGCATCCACCAGGCCGTTGACGATCGGCTGGTGCGGGTTGCCGCTGTGCTCACCGATCGGCTTGCCGGGGTACGGGCTGCCGGCGAACTGCGCGTCGCTGCCGCCGGCCAGGCCGACGACCATGTCCTGAATCAACTTCTTGGGGTTCAGCGGCTGGCCGGCAGCGAACGCCGGGCACATGGCCTCGCACTTGCCGCACTGCACGCAGGCGTCGAAGCCCAGCAGCTGGTTCCAGGTGAAATCCTTGGGCTTTTCCACCCCCAGCGGTGCCTGGGGATCTTCCAGGTCCAGCGGCTTGAGGCCGGTGGAGCGACCACCACCGAAACGCTCGGCGCGGCGGTGCCAGGCCAGGTGCAGGGCACCGGCGAAGGCGTGCTTCATCGGCCCGCCCCAGGTCATGCCGAAGAACAGCTCGCTGACGCCCCACAGCACACCGAGCGACAGGATGCCGGCCAGCAGCCAGCCACCGAAGTTCTCCGGCAGGATGCCAGCCACTGGCAGGGTGACCAGGAAGAAGCTCGCCGAGAACGCCAGCAGGCTCTTGGGCAGGCGCATCCACGGGCCTTTGGACAGGCGCGCGGGCGGGTTGAGACGGCGACGGTAAACGAAGATCGCACCGACGAACATCACCGCGGTCATCAGCAGCAACGCGTAGCCGAGCACTTTGTTGTGCAGGCCGAAACCGTGCACCAGGATCGCCAGCACGATCGACGCCACGGCACCACCGGCGGTGGCCACGTGGGTGTTGGCGATGTACTTGTCGCGGGCTACCACATGGTGCAGGTCGACCATGTAGCGCTTGGGCATGGCGAACAGGCCGCCCAGCAGGTCGACTTTCGACGCCCGGCCGTTGCGCCACAAGCGGATGCGCCGCAGCGCGCCGAGGACCGCAAGGCCCAGGGCGGCGAACAGCAGAATGGGAAGAATGGTGCTTAACATCAGAGTCACCTCTGGCGAGGTGCAAGCTGCAAGCTACAAGCTGCAAGAATGAGCAGCGACGCAGTTCTGCTGTGATCTTGTGGCTTGCCGCTTGCGGCTTGCAGCTGTTCTTAGAAGTCCTTGCAGAGGCGCAGGCCGTCGTAGATGGCGGCGTGGGTGTTGCGCTGCGCCACACAGTCGCCGATCCGGTACAGCAGGTAGCCGTCGCCCGGCTGGCTGAGCATCGGCTGCGGCTGGATGGCGTACAGGGCTTCGATGTCGATCTGGCCCTTGTTGCGCGACCCTTCCTTCAGCGCGTAGTAGATGGCTTCGTCAGGCCGCACGCCGTTCTCCACCACCACCTGGTCGACCACTCGCTCTTCCTTGGCGCCGGTGTACTCGTTCTCCAGCACGGCGATGAGCTTGTCGCCTTCGCGGTAGACCTTCTCCAGCATCATGTCCCCGGTCATGATGACCTCTTTCGGGTACAGGCTGCGGTAGTAGGTCGGGAAGGTGGTGCCGCCCATGGCCACGCCCGGCTTGATGTCGTCGGTGACGATTTCCACCTGGCAGCCCTTGTCGGCCAGGAAGTCGGCCACCGACATACCGGTGAATTCGCAGATGGTGTCGTACACCAGCACGTTCTTGCCCGGTGCCACCTTGCCGTCCAGCACGTCCCAGCTGCTGACCACCAGGCCTTCTGCCGCGCCCCAGTGCTCGTTCTGCTCCAGGAACGGATGGCCGCCCACCGCCAGGACGACGATGTCCGGACGCAGGTCCATGATGGTCGCGGCGTCAGCGGCCGTGCCCAGGCGCAGGTCGACCTTCAGGCGCGCCAGCTCCAGCTGATACCAGCGGGTGATACCGGCGATCTGGTCACGCTGCGGCGCCTTGGAGGCCGTGGTGATCTGCCCGCCGATGGCGTCTTTCTTCTCGAACAGGGTCACGTCGTGGCCACGTTCGGCCGACACCCGCGCCGCTTCCATGCCCGCCGGACCGGCACCGACGATCACCACCTTGCGCTTGGGCCCGGTGGACTTCTCGATGATGTGCGGCACGCCCATGTATTCACGGGAGGTCGCGGCGTTCTGGATGCATAGCACGTCCAGGCCCTGGTACTGGCGGTCGATGCAGTAGTTGGCACCGACGCACTGCTTGATCTGGTCGATCTGGCCCATCTTGATCTTGGCGATCAGGTGCGGGTCGGCCATGTGCGCACGGGTCATGCCGACCATGTCGACGTAGCCGCCTTCGAGGATGCGCGTGGCCTGGTTCGGGTCCTTGATGTTCTGCGCGTGCAGCACCGGTGCCTTGACCACTTCCTTGATGCCGGCCGCCAGGTGCAGGAACGGCTCTGGCGGGTAGCTCATGTTGGGGATCACGTTGGCCAGGGTGTTGTGCGTGTCGCAACCCGAGCCGACCACACCGATGAAGTCGATCATGCCGGTGTCGTCGTAGTACTTGGCGATCTGCTTCATGTCTTCATGGGACAGGCCATCGGGGTGGAACTCGTCCCCACAGATGCGCATGCCCACACAGAAATCCGGGCCGACCTCGGCACGTACGGCCTTGAGCACTTCCAGGCCGAAGCGCATGCGGTTCTCGAAGCTGCCGCCCCATTCGTCGGTACGCTTGTTGACCCGCGGGCTCCAGAACTGGTCGATCATGTGCTGGTGCACGGCCGACAGCTCGACGCCGTCCAGGCCGCCTTCCTTGGCCCGGCGTGCAGCCTGGGCGTAGTTGCCGATGATGCGCCAGATTTCTTCGGGCTCGATGGTCTTGCAGGTGGCGCGGTGCACAGGCTCACGGATACCCGACGGCGACATCAGGGTCGGCCAGTGTTCGCCGTCCCAGCGCGAGCGACGGCCCATGTGGGTAATCTGGATCATGATCTTGGCGCCGTGCTTGTGCATGGCGTCGGCGAGGTTCTGGAAATGCGGGATGATCCGGTCGGTCGACAGGTTCACCGACTTCCACCAGCCCTGCGGGCTGTCGATGGCCACCACGGAAGAACCGCCGCAGATCGCCAGGCCGATACCGCCCTTGGCTTTCTCTTCGTAGTACTTCACGTAGCGTTCGGTGGTCATGCCGCCGTCGGTGGCGTACACCTCGGCATGCGCGGTGCTGAGCACCCGGTTACGGATGGTCAGTTTGCCGATCTGGATCGGCTGGAACATCGCTTCAAAAGCCATTTCCAAAAACTCCTCAAGGCCTGTGCTGGCAGGGCGTGCCCGGTCTTCTGTGCGTCACGACGCTTGCCTGGGCTGCGCCTGCTGGGCTATCCAGCGGCTCGGTTAAAGTGGTTTGACGACGAACAGACCATCGTCGTGGCCCTCTTCGGAGCCCCCGTAGACCTGTTCTGCAACGGTGCGAATCGAACTGCCGCGCGCGGCGAGGATCTGGTCCATGGCGCCGGCGAACCAGCCGGTGAACATGTAGTCGACCTTGCGGCCGCACTTGCCGTACACGTAGACGAATGCCGAGTGTTCGAGCTTGACGCTGGCGGTGCCTTTGTCCAGGTCGATGTCCTGGATCTTGAACAGGCCCCAGCCACGCTGCGACAGGCGCTTCATGTAGTGCTCGAACACCGCCACGCCTTCCAGGCCATGGCACTCGGCTTCCTTCTCGCACCAGTGCCAGGCGGACTTGTAGCCGGCCTTGTAGAGAATCTCGGCATAGGCCTCGGCGCCCAGCACTTCTTCGATACCCATGTGGTTGTTGACGAAGAAATGCCGCGGTACGTACAGCATCGGCAGGGCGTCAGACGTCCAGATACCGGTTTCGCTGTCGACTTCGATAGGCAATTGCGGGGCGATCTTGGCCATGGAAACTTAACTCCAGAAAATTTTTTGTATGTGAACAAAGCCTTGGCTTTGCTTTGGTGACTCAGTAAAGGGATCGAGTCCGGGGCGTTGCGAGCGCGTCGAGAGCAAGGAAGGACCGCAGCGACAAGCGAGACAGTGCCGAGGCACGGCGAGCTTGGCGCGAGGACCTGACGCCGCTATCGGCGTGCGCAGCAGCCTCCGGGCCGATCACTCGCCCCAGACGTCCTTGAGCACGCGTACCCAGTTCTCCCCCATGATCTTGCGCACCACGCGCTCGGAATGGCCGCGCTTGAGCAGCGTCTCGGTCAGGTTCGGGAACTCGCCCACGGTACGGATACCCAGCGGGTTGATGATCTTGCCGAAGTTGGTCAGGCGCCGGGCGTAGCCCTTGTCGTGGGTCAGGTATTCGAAGAACTCCTGGCCATGGCCCTGGGTGAAGTCGGTGCCGATGCCGATGGCGTCTTCGCCGACGATGTTCATGGTGTACTCGATGGCCTCGGCGTAGTCGTCGATGGTCGAGTCGATGCCCTTGGCCAGGAACGGCGCGAACATGGTCACGCCGACGAAGCCGCCGTGGTCGGCGATGAACTTCAGTTCTTCATCGGACTTGTTGCGCGGGTGCTCCTTGAGCCCCGAAGGCAGGCAGTGGGAGTAGCAGACCGGCTTCTTGGATTCGAGGATGACCTCCTCGCTGGTCTTGGAGCCGACGTGGGACAGGTCGCACATCACGCCCACGCGGTTCATCTCGGCGACGATCTCGCGGCCGAAGCCCGACAGGCCACCATCGCGCTCGTAGCAGCCGGTGCCCACCAGGTTCTGGGTGTTGTAGCACATCTGCACGATGCCCACGCCGAGCTTCTTGAAGACTTCCACGTAGCCGATCTGGTCTTCGTAGGCATGGGCGTTCTGGAAACCGAACAGGATGCCGGTCTTGCCCAGCTCCTTGGCCTTGTAGATGTCGGCGGTGGTGTTGATCGGCATCACCAGGTCGCTGTTCTCGCGCATCAGTTTCATGCTCGAAGCGATGCTGTTGACCGTACCCTGGAAGCCTTCCCACACCGACACGGTGCAGTTGGCCATGGTCAGCCCGCCCTTGCGCATGTCTTCAAACAGTTCGCGGTTCCACTTGGCGATGATCAGACCGTCGATGACGATGCTGTCGGCGTGAAGTTCTGCTGGGCTCATCGGGCGGTTCTCTTTGTCAGGTTCAGGGCAACGGTACTGGCGCGCCGAAACGGCTGTCGGCGTCGATGGGGCCAGCATATGCCGGAGGCCCGGGGGAGCCGGATGCAAAAACGACAGGGGAATTGCCGAAAGCGTCAAGGCGCGACAAAGCACACCACGGCGTATGCCGGGCCGCACGGCAAACCTGTTCTTTGTCATGCGCTTGAGCCAGAATTCGGGCATCAAATGGCTCGGAGCGAATCGATGAAAACCTACTTCCTGGGACTGGCCCTGATGGCCGCCATGGCCGGCAACGCCTACGCCGCGCAAGACACCGACACTTCGCCCTGCGACGGCGTCGACAGCGACAACCAGACCCTGGAATGCTCCGTCTACAGCCGCCAGACCGCCGAAACGCTGCTCAAGGAAAACTTCCAGAACCTGCTCAACCGGGTGCAGTCGCAGTTCGTCGCCAACAAGACCCAGTACAACGACTTCACCAACAAGCTCAAGACCGCCCAGCTAGCCTGGGAAAAGCTGCGTGACGCCGACTGCGCCGTGGAAGTCTTCCCCTCGGCAGCGGGCAGCAAGGCCTACAAGATCAGCGAGAACGACTGCATCGCCCGCATGAGCGACGAGCGCAGCGAATACCTGGAGTCGATTGCCCAGGAATAATCCGCCCGATGAGATACCCTGTGTCCTTGTACAGCGTAAGCACCCAGGGAGCTTCATGATCATTTGCGGCGTAGAAATAAAGGGCAGCGAAGCGATCTTCGCACTGGCCACCCGGCAGAACCACGAGGTCGGCCACCTGCCGCTGGCGGTTCGCAAGCTGGCGCTGGATGACGACGACGAGGCCGCCAACGTCAAGGCCTTCGCCAGCCGGGTCGCGGCCTTCGTACGTGAAAACGGCATCAGCCACGTGGCCATCAAGAAACGCAGCAAGAAAGGCGAATTCGCCGGCGGGCCGACCACGTTCAAGATCGAGACCGTGTTTCAGCTGCTGGCCGACTGCGAAGTGGCGCTGCTGTCGCCGCAGACCGTCAACGCGCAGTGCAAGAAACACGACATCGCCCTGCCCGACAGCCTCAACAAATACCAGCACGAAGCCTTCAAGACCGCCTGCGCCGCCTTGCTGAAAAAAGCCTGAGCCGCCCCCAGTGGGAGCGAGCTTGCTCGCGAAGAGGCCGGCATGGCACTGCATCTGTCGATAACCTGATGCAGCTTTCGCGAGCAAGCTCGCCAACGGGTGCGCACAGGACCTTGACCGGTGTAGAGCCGTTCGCGCCTTTGTGGGAGCGAGCTTGCTCGCGAAGAGGCCGGCATGGCCACAGCATCTGTCGAAAACCTGATGCAGCGTTCGCGAGCAAGCTCGCTCCCACAATTTGCGCAAGCTTCTGCAATCGCGCGCGAACGTCCATAAAAAAACCCGCATTTCTGCGGGTTTTTCGTTCAACGGCGCGGGGCTCAGTTGATCTTCGCGTCCAGCTCGCCTTTGGCGTAGCGCTCGAACATGCGATCCAGGGAGATCGGTTTGATCTTCGAGGCGTTGCCGGCGGTGCCGAAGGCTTCGTAGCGGGCGATGCACACGTCGCGCATGGCGACTACGGTCTTGGCCAGGTATTTGCGCGGGTCGAACTCGCTGCGGTTCTTGGCCATGAACTCACGGATGGCACCGGTGGACGCCAGGCGCAGGTCGGTGTCGATGTTCACCTTGCGCACGCCGTGCTTGATGCCTTCGACGATTTCCTCGACCGGTACGCCGTAGGTTTCTTTAATGTCGCCACCGTACTCGTTGATGATCTTCAGCCATTCCTGCGGAACGGACGACGAACCGTGCATCACCAGGTGGGTGTTCGGAATGCGCTTGTGAATGGCCTTGATCTGCTCGATGGCCAGGATGTCACCGGTAGGTGGCTTGGTGAACTTGTAGGCGCCGTGGCTGGTGCCGATGGCGATGGCCAGGGCGTCCACGTTGGTCTTCTTGACGAAGTCGGCGGCTTCTTCCGGGTCGGTCAGCATCTGGCTGTGGTCCAGGATGCCTTCGGCGCCGACGCCGTCTTCTTCACCGGCCATGCCGGTTTCCAGCGAGCCTAGCACGCCCAGCTCACCCTCGACCGACACGCCGCAGGCGTGGGCGAAAGCGACCACACGGCGGGTCACGTCGACGTTGTACTCGTAGGTGGTCGGGGTCTTGCCGTCTTCACCCAGCGAGCCGTCCATCATCACCGAGCTGAAGCCCAGCTGGATGGAGCGCTGGCAGATGTCCGGGCTGGTGCCGTGGTCCTGGTGCATGACCACCGGGATGTGCGGGAATTCTTCGATGGCAGCGAGGATCAGGTGACGCAGGAACGGGGCGCCGGCGTATTTGCGGGCACCGGCCGAAGCCTGAACGATCACCGGGGAGTCGGTCTTGTCGGCCGCTTCCATAATGGCGCGCATCTGTTCCAGGTTGTTTACGTTGAAAGCTGGAACGCCATAGCCGAATTCGGCGGCGTGGTCCAACATCTGGCGCATGCTGATAAGTGCCATTGTCTGTATCTCTCCCGGTCGGGTCGTTTAATCGCGCAAGCCTGCCCGAGTGGCGGCTGCTGTTCAAGTTATACGCAACAAGAGGCTGCGTGGTCGGATCAAAGTCGCTTCAGCCTAACGGGCCTTGCAGCCGCGGCCGATGAGGTCGTTGGTGGCGGACCAGTAAACCAGGCCCTCGTTACCCATTCTGGCGAACGACAGCACGCCGTTGCCGAACAGTTCACCGGTCGCGCCAGGCTCGGCTTGCAGGTGGAACACCTGGTCGCTCTGGTTCAGGCGCACGTCCACCGCCTTGTGGGCAGCATCGGCATAGCGCCAGGTCACCTCGGCCTTGCTGTCACAGACCCAGCGGGTCCAGGGGTCGGCCTGCTGGCTGGACTTGAACGCGGAGCATCCGCTCAGAACCACCAGCGCCGCGAGGGCAATCACGCCTTTCATCAACTCTCCTGGGACTGCCCGGCGCGTGCGCACTCAAGGGCAGTGCTGTTCGTGTTTTCCATCGTCAGCCGGTTCGCCCGTGGCCTGGGCTTCGACCCGCTGACTGTTTTCGGTGGTGGGCAGGTTCATCGAGGCCGGGCTGAACACCTGGCAGGCCTTGGACCCGCTGCAACCGGCAAGCATCATGCAACTGAGCAGCAACGCGGTGACGATCTTCATGGCGAAACTCCTTTCTGGAAAGATCCACCCTGTTAAAGACCGCCCCGCAGCGAGGATGTTGCTTCAGAGGCTGCACGCTGTCGTGCGAACGTCCGTCAGCGGCACGCCACGTTGCCGACCTGCGCGGTCGGGTCATAGCGGTCCCAGAAGTCCTGCCCGCCACGCTTGTCGATGACCTGCACCGTCTCGGCCTGCCAGGCCGTCTGGTAGCAGCTCAGCTGCAGCGGCGCGACCTGGCTTTCGTCCTGAGCCTCGTCGGCCTCGGGACTGCCGGCACAACCGGCCAGCAACCCCGCCATCAGCAACATCGGCAACGCCCTGCCCATGCTCAATATCCTCAGCAAAACCGCGTCATTACGCCTTGGCGCGTTGCTCGAGCACTTCGACGGCGGGCAGTACCTTGCCTTCGACGAACTCCAGGAACGCACCGCCACCGGTGGAGATATAGGAAATCTGCGCGCCTACACCGTACTTGTCGATCGCCGCCAGGGTGTCGCCACCACCGGCAATGGAGAAGGCGTCGCTTTCGGCGATGGCCTTGGCCAGGACCTTGGTGCCTTCGCCGAACTGGTCGAATTCGAACACGCCCACCGGGCCGTTCCACAGGATAGTCCGGGAAGATTTCAGCAATTGGGCGAACTGCTCGGCGGTTTGCGGGCCGATGTCGAGGATCATGTCGTCATCGGCCACGTCGGCGATCAGCTTCACGGTGGCTTCGGCGTCTTCGGCGAATGCCTTGGCCACGACCACGTCCACTGGCAGCGGCACGCTGACCTTGGCGGCGATGGCGCGGGCAGTGTCGACCAGGTCAGGCTCGTACAGCGACTTGCCGACCTTGTGCCCGGCAGCGGCCAGGAAGGTGTTGGCGATGCCGCCACCGACGATCAGCTGGTCGCAGATACCGCTGAGGCTGTTGAGCACGTCGAGCTTGGTGGACACCTTGGAACCGGCAACGATGGCGGCCATCGGCTTGGCCGGAGCGCCCAGCGCCTTGCCCAGAGCGTCCAGCTCGGCGGCCAGCAGCGGGCCGGCGGCAGCGACCTTGGCGAACTTGGCCACGCCGTGGGTCGAACCCTCGGCACGGTGCGCGGTGCCGAAGGCGTCCATCACGAACACGTCGCACAGCGCGGCGTATTTCTGCGCCAGCTCGTCGGCGTTCTTCTTCTCGCCCTTGTTGAAGCGCACGTTCTCGAACAGCACCACGTCACCGGCCTGCACCTGCACGCCGTCCAGGTAGTCGGCGACCAGCGGCACGTCGCGGCCCAGGGCCTTGCTCAGGTACTCGGCGACCGGCTTGAGGCTGTTTTCGGCAGAGAATTCGCCTTCCACAGGACGGCCCAGGTGCGAACAGACCATGACCGCCGCGCCTTTCTCCAGTGCCTGACGAATGGTCGGCAGAGCGGCGAGAATGCGTGCATCGCTGCTCACCGCGCCATCCTTGATCGGCACGTTGAGGTCTTCGCGGATCAGTACACGCTTACCTTGCAGGTCAAGGTCGGTCATCTTCAACACGGTCATGAGGCGTTCCTGTCTTTACTGTTGTGGGTCGGCTACGCGCAGGAAATGACCTGCGACGTCGAGCATTCGATTGGCAAAACCCCATTCGTTGTCGAACCAGGCCAGCAGGTTGACCAGCCGAGGGCCGGATACCAGGGTCTGACTCGCATCGACGATCGCCGAATGGGGGTCATGATTGAAGTCGCAGCTGGCGTGCGGCAACTCGGTGTACGCCAGCAGCCCCTTGAGCGGGCCGCCGCTGGCAGCCTCGCGCAGAATACGGTTGATCTCGGCGGCATCGGTATCCCGGCGGGTCTGCAGGGTGATGTCCAGGCACGAGACGTTGACCGTCGGCACACGGACTGCTTTGGCCTGAATTCGGCCCGCAAGTTCCGGAAGCAGGCGTTCGATACCGCGCGCCAGGCCGGTAGACACCGGAATGATCGACTGAAACGCCGAGCGCGTACGGCGCAGGTCTTCGTGGTGATAGGCGTCGATCACCGGCTGGTCGTTCATCGCCGAATGGATGGTGGTAATGGCGATGTAGTCGAGCCCCAGCGCCTCATCCAGCAGGCGCAGCAGCGGCACGCTGCAGTTGGTGGTGCAGGAGGCGTTGGACAGCAGGCGCTCGCGGCCGGTCAGGCTGTGCTGGTTGATGCCGTAGACGATGGTGGCGTCGACGTCCGCCTCGCTGGCCATGGGCTGCGAGAACAGCACCGGCGGCGCACCGGCATCCAGAAAGCGCTGGCCGTCGGCACGGGTGTTGTAGACCCCGGAACACTCCAGCACCAGGTCCGCCCCCAGCGCCGCCCAGTCGATGCCTTCCGGCGTAGGGCTGCGCAGCACACGGATGCGGTGCGCATCGATGTGCAGGTACTCCCCTTCGACCCGCACATGGCCGGGAAAGCGACCATGGGTGGAGTCGAAGCGGGTCAGGTATTCGAGACTGGCCAGGTCGGCCAGGTCATTGATGGCCACCACTTCGAAACCCGCGCCAGCGCCGCGCTCGCACAGGGCGCGCAGCACACAGCGGCCGATACGGCCGTAGCCGTTCAGGACAACCTTGTAGACACGGGGTTGAGGCATGGTGGCTCACTACAGGATAGGAAGCGATGACACAGAACCGCTGGAGCGAGCGTGCTCGCGAAAGGGCCGCCTGCAACCACAGCTTCGCCGGGTTGCAACAGACGCTTCGCGAGCACGCTCGCTCCAGCAATGTTCATGAGCAGCCGGGACGATCAGTCTTCGAGCAGCTCTTCGGCGGTGCCCAGGATGTTCTCCAGGGTGAAACCGAACTCTTCGAACAGCGCGGCGGCCGGCGCCGACTCACCGAAGGTGGTCATGCCGATCACGCGGCCTTCCAGGCCCACGTACTTGTACCAGTAGTCGGCATGGGCGGCTTCGATGGCGATACGCGCACCGACCTGCAGCGGCAGTACCGACTGCTTGTAGCCGGCGTCCTGGGCGTCGAACACGCTGGTGCTCGGCATCGACACCACACGCACCTTGCGGCCTTTGGCGGTCAGGGCCTCGAAAGCCTGCACGGCCAGCGCCACTTCGGAACCGGTGGCGATCAGGATCAGCTCTGGCTCGCCTTCGCTGTCGCGCAGCACGTAGCCACCACGGGCGATGTTCGCCAGCTGTTCGGCGTCACGGCTCTGGTGCGGCAGGTTCTGGCGCGAGAACACCAGGGCCGAAGGGCCGTCGGCGCGCTCGATGGCGTACTTCCAGGCCACGGCGGATTCCACCGCATCGGCTGGGCGCCAGGTGTCCAGGTTCGGCGTGGTGCGCAGGCTGGCCAGCTGCTCGACCGGCTGGTGGGTCGGGCCGTCTTCGCCCAGGCCGATGGAGTCGTGGGTGAACACGTGGATCACGCGCTGCTTCATCAGGGAAGCCATGCGCACGGCGTTGCGGGCGTATTCCATGAAGATCAGGAAGGTCGCGCCGTATGGCACGAAACCGCCGTGCAGGGCGATGCCGTTCATGATCGCGCCCTGGCCGAACTCACGCACACCGTAGTGCAGGTAGTTGCCGTTGGCGTCTTCGCCGGTGATGCTCTTGCAGCCTTTCCAGATGGTCAGGTTGGAACCGGCCAGGTCGGCCGAACCACCGAGGAACTCGGGCAGCATCGGACCGAAGGCGCTCAGCGCGTTCTGGCTGGCCTTGCGGCTGGCGATGGTTTCGCCCTTGGCGTTGACTTCGGCCACGTAGGCAGCGGACTTCTCGGCGAAGTCGGCCGGCAGCTGGCCGCTCATGCGGCGGATGAACTCGTTGGCCAGCTCCGGGAAGGCAGCGGAATAGGCGGCGAAACGCTGGTCCCACTCGGCCTCGGCGGCCAGGCCTTTCTCCTTGGCGTTCCACTCTTTGTAGATGTCGGCCGGGATTTCGAACGGGCCGTGGTTCCACTTCAGCGCGGCGCGGGTAAGGGCGATCTCGTCGGCACCCAGTGGCGCGCCGTGGGACTCTTCCTTGCCGGCCTTGTTCGGCGAACCGAAGCCGATGGTGGTCTTGCAGCAGATCAGGGTCGGCTGGGCGCTCTTGCGCGCGGTTTCGATGGCGGTCTTGATCTCTTCGGCGTCATGGCCGTCGACGTTGCGGATCACCTGCCAGTTGTACGACTCGAAACGCTTCGGCGTGTCGTCGGTGAACCAGCCTTCGACTTCACCGTCGATGGAGATGCCGTTGTCGTCGTAGAAGGCAATGAGCTTGCCCAGGCCCAGGGTGCCGGCCAGGGAAGCGGCTTCGTGGGAGATGCCTTCCATCATGCAGCCGTCACCGAGGAACACGTAGGTGTTGTGGTTGACGATTTCATGGCCGGGACGGTTGAACTGCGCCGCCAGGGTTTTCTCGGCGATGGCGAAGCCCACGGCATTGGCGAAGCCTTGGCCCAGCGGGCCGGTGGTGGTTTCCACGCCAGGGGTGTAGCCGAATTCCGGGTGACCCGGAGTGCGGCTGTGCAGCTGGCGGAAGTTCTTCAGGTCGTCGATGGACAGGTCGTAGCCGGTCAGGTGCAGCAGCGAATAGATGAGCATCGAACCGTGGCCGTTGGACAGCACGAAGCGGTCGCGGTCGGCGAAGGCCGGGTTGGCCGGGTTGTGCTTCAGGTAATCGCGCCAAAGGACTTCGGCGATATCCGCCATACCCATGGGGGCACCTGGGTGGCCGCTGTTGGCTTTTTGCACGGCATCCATGCTCAGGGCACGAATGGCATTGGCACGCTCACGACGGCTAGGCATCGCTGATCTCCTGGGAAGTAAAGAATTGGGAGCAGAAAAAGGCGTCCATTTTCCCTCAGCCACTGGCTGGGAGCAATGAAAGATAGCCGCCCGGTGGCTTTTTTCCTGCTCGGTGTCCGACATTGGCGTGGCAGCGCACGCGTCATGCACTAGCCTGACGACATCACGACGCCTGTTTACCGGCACCCGCCCCGCAATATCAAAACTTTTTGATATTGCTCTTGCGGCTGGCCGGAACGCTGACTAGACTCCGGCCCCATGAACCTACCAGCGCCAGCAATCCGCCATGAGCCGTGCGACGACCTCTCCGCCCTGTGCAAGGCCGGGGGCGACCCGCTGCGCCTGAACGTACTGCGCGCGCTGGCCAACGATTCCTTCGGGGTGCTGGAGCTGGCGCAGATCTTCGCCATCGGCCAGTCGGGCATGAGCCACCACCTCAAGGTGCTGGCCCAGGCCGGCCTGGTGGCCACGCGGCGCGAAGGCAACGCGATTTTCTACCGCCGCGCCCTGCCCCACACCGGCATCACCGGCGGCCGCCTGCATGCGGCGCTGCTCGAAGAGGCCGACGCCCTGGCGCTGCCGGTTGAGGTGCAGGCGCGTATCGACGCCGTCCACCGCCAGCGTGCCGCCGTCAGCCAGGACTTCTTCGCGCGCATGGCCGAGAAGTTCAACGCCCAGCAGGACCTCATCGCCGGCCTGGCGCAGTACCGCGAAAGCCTGCTGGCGCTGCTCGACAAACTGCCCTTCGCACCCGGCGCCAGCGCCCTGGAAGTCGGCCCCGGCGACGGCGCCTTCCTGCCCGACCTGGCGCAGCGCTTCGCCCGGGTGACGGCCATCGACAACAGCCCGGCGATGCTCGAACTGGCGCGCAAGCTGTGCGAGCGCCACGCCCTGGACAACGTCGAACTGCGCCTGGCCGATGCTCTGGGCGGCGCTGAAGAACAGGTCGACTGCGTCGTTCTCAACATGGTGCTTCATCATTTCGCCGCCCCGGCCGATGCGCTTGGACAACTGGCCGCCCACCTGCGCCCCGGTGGCAGCCTGCTGGTGACAGATTTATGCAGCCACGACCAGAGCTGGGCCAGGGAGGCCTGTGGCGACCTCTGGCTGGGCTTCGAACAGGATGACCTGGCCCGTTGGGCCGTCGCTGCGGGGCTGGTCCCCGAACAGAGCCTCTACGTGGGCTTACGCAATGGTTTCCAGATCCAGGTACGCCAATTTCAGCGGCCGTCTGGCGACACTCACCCTCGGTTACATTCAGGAAACCCGTAGACATGAGCGAATACTCAATTTTTACCTCCGAGTCAGTCTCCGAAGGACATCCGGACAAGATCGCCGACCAGATCTCCGATGCGGTGCTGGACGCCATCATCGCCGAAGACAAGTTCGCCCGTGTCGCGTGCGAAACCCTGGTCAAGACCGGTGTGGCGATCATCGCCGGTGAGGTCACCACCTCCGCCTGGGTCGACCTGGAAGACATCGTGCGTAACGTCATCCTCGACATCGGCTACAACAGCTCCGACGTCGGCTTCGACGGCGCCACCTGCGGCGTGATGAACATCATCGGCAAGCAGTCGGTGGACATCGCCCAGGGCGTGGACCGCAGCAAACCTGAGGACCAGGGTGCCGGCGACCAGGGCCTGATGTTCGGCTACGCCAGCAACGAAACCGACGTGCTGATGCCAGCGCCGATCAGCTTCTCCCACCAGCTGGTGCAGCGCCAGGCCGAAGCGCGCAAATCGGGCCTGCTGCCCTGGCTGCGCCCGGACGCCAAGTCGCAGGTCACCTGCCGCTACGAGAACGGCAAGGTGGTGGGCGTGGACGCCATCGTGCTGTCGACCCAGCACAACCCGGACGTTTCCTATAAAGACCTGCGCGAAGGCGTGATGGAGCTGATCGTCAAGCACGTCATCCCGGCGCACCTGCTGCACAAGGACACCCAGTTCCACATCAACCCCACCGGCAACTTCATCATCGGTGGCCCGGTGGGTGACTGCGGCCTGACCGGGCGCAAGATCATCGTCGACAGCTACGGCGGCATGGCCCGCCACGGTGGCGGTGCGTTCTCCGGCAAGGACCCGTCCAAGGTCGACCGCTCCGCCGCCTACGCCGGCCGCTACGTGGCCAAGAACATCGTCGCCGCCGGCCTGGCCGACCGTTGCGAAATCCAGGTGTCCTACGCCATCGGCGTGGCCCAGCCGACTTCGATCTCGCTGAACACCTTCGGCACCGGCAAGCTGTCGGACGACAAGATCATCCAGCTGGTACGCGAGCACTTCGACCTGCGTCCTTACGCGATCACCACCATGCTCGACCTGCTGCATCCGATGTACAAGGCCACCGCCGCGTACGGTCACTTCGGTCGCAACCCGTACGAAATGACTGTCGGCGACGACACCTTCACCGCCTTCACCTGGGAAAAGACCGACCGCGCCGCCGCCCTGCGCGCCGCCGCCGGCCTGTAACCCCGCGCCCCGCGCAACCGAAGCCCCGCACGGCCTGGCCCTGCGGGGCTTTTTCATTAAGCGATTTGCAGCTTTTGTTGGAGCGAGCTTGCTCGCGAAAGGGCCGGCAAGGTCACCCATTTGTTGTGAGCATGCCGCCGCCATCGCGAGCAAGCTCGCTCCTACACCTACCCCCCTTAAACGCAGCGCGGTTTCTGTTGGAGCTTGCTCGCGAAGAGGCCGACAAAGTCCCCCGTTCGTACCCGCAAAGCCTGGCGTAACGTCATTTTGACATCGCCGAAAATCGGTGAATTGGATCACATAATCGTTTAATCACGGGAATTTTCCGACTTTCCGCGTGTCTGTTTGTCCGTCGATAAACATCGCGAAACACTCGTACACCGATCGACACCATTCCAGGGCCGTGCGCCCTCCCCGCGGGGCCTGCCAGTAGTGCCTCAGCATTAAAACGACGGAACGCTTATGCCAGTCTCTCAACGGACCTGGATGGCCTTGTGCACCCTGGTGTTTGGCCTCGCCCCCCAATTGCCCGCCCTGGCGGCGGGCGTGCCCACGCCCGGCGAACAGGACCTGATTCGCGAACGCCAGGACCGCCTGCTGGAAGAGCAGCGCCGCCGCCTGGAAGAACTCAAGGACCTGCCCGGTCGCCAGGCCGAGCCCGCCGCCCCCGCCGCGCCCGGCGAGCAGCGCTGCTTCGACATCCAGCGCATCGAACTCCAGGGTGCCGACTCGCTGAGCAAGGCCGAGCGCCAGAAACTGGTCAAACCCTGGGTCGGCCAGTGCCTGGGCGTGGCGCAGCTCAATGACCTGCTCAAGGCCATCACCAACCACTACCTGAACAAGGGCCTGGTGACCACCCGCGCCTACCTGCCGCAGCAGGACCTGTCCAAGGGCGTGCTGCAGGTGCTGGTGGTCGAAGGCCGCCTGGAGTCGCTGCAGGGCGAAGGCGACGGCCAGCCCTCGGCGCGGGAACTGGCAATGACCTTCCCCGGCCAACCCGGCAGGATTCTCAACCTGCGCGAGATCGAACAGATGGTCGACCAGTTCGGCCGCCTGCCCTCGCGCCAGGTGCAAACCCGCCTGACCCCGGGCCAGTCGGTGGGCGGCAGTCACGTGCTGGTCAACGACACCCGGCAAAAGCCCTGGCGCGCCAGCCTGTCGCGTAGCAACGACGGCCAGCGCAGCACCGGCGAACAGCAATGGAATGCCGGCCTGGAGTGGGACAGCCCGCTGGGCCTGGCCGACCAGTTGCGCATGCGCGGCAGCCACGACGCCCTCAGCGACCACCAGAAGACCTCGAAGAACTTCGTGTTCGGTTACGACCTGCCCTGGGGCTGGTGGAACTTCAGCTACTTCTATAGCGAAAGCGACTACCGCGCCCCCGGCCAGGGTGACGGCTTTACCTTCAAGCAGACCGGCGACAGCCAGAGCCACCAGCTGCGCGCCGAGCGCGTGGTGCATCGCGACGCAGTGAGCAAGACCTCGGTGAACCTGGGCCTGAGCCACCTGCGCACCAACAACTACATCGAAGACCAGAAGCTGGGGGTAAGCAGCACGCGCATCACCGAAGCGCAGTTCGGCATCACCCATGGCCGGCGCATCGGCCGCTCGTTCGTCAACCTCGACCTGGGCCTGCAACAGGGCATCGGCGCCCTGGACGCCAGCGGCGACCACAACCCCGGCCCCGGCCAACCCACCTCGCGCTACCGCAAGTACACCGGCACGCTCAGCTACCTGTACCCCTTCGAGCTGTGGGGCGAGCGCCTGACCTTCACCAGCCTGGCCACCGGCCAGCGCAGCGAAGACGTGCTCTACAGCCCACAGCGCATGAGCCTCGGCGGCCTGTCTTCGGTGCGCGGCTTCAAGGACCAGTACCTGACCGGCGACAGCGGCGGCTACTGGCGCAACGAACTGCGCCTGACCCGGCCCATGGGCCTGGACTGGCTGCGCCCGGCCTTCAGCGAATACGGCGCGGCCATCGGCTATGACCAGGGCGTGATCAGCAACGGTCGCTACAACGGCGAACAGCACGGGCGCCTCTCGGGCAACTCGCTGGAGCTGTTCGCCCGCGGCCGCAACGTGGCGGCCTCGGTGACCTTCGCCCATTCCCTGGAACGCCCGGCCGACGTGATAGAGCGCGAAACGCCGGTGTATTTCCGCCTGGACTTCTTCCTTTAACAACGATTCTCAGAGGTACCCCACATGGACGTCTTTGCTCCGGCCCCCAAGGCGGACAAGCCTGCTATTGCCCGCCCCCAGCCAGAGGTGCGGCGCAGCGGCCTGCAGCGTGCGCTGGCACTGATTCTGGCCAACGCCATGTTCTGGCAGCCGCTGCTGGTGCAGGCCGAGGGCATCGTGGCCAGCAACCCGGCCACCCAGGTGGGCCAGGCCGGCAACGGCGTACCCGTGGTCAATATCGCCGCGCCGAATGCCGCCGGCGTTTCGCACAACCAGTACCAGCAGTACAACGTCGATGCCCAGGGCGCGATTCTCAACAACGCCACCGGCACCGCCCAGGGCACGCAACTGGGCGGGGTGATCCTCGGCAACCCCAACCTGCAGGGCCAGGCCGCCGGCACCATTCTCAACGAAGTGACCGGCGCCAACCCCAGCCAGCTCAAGGGCTACACCGAAGTGGCCGGGCAGGCCGCCAAGGTCATCGTCGCCAACCCGCACGGCATCACCTGTAACGGCTGCGGCTTCATCAACACCCCGCAGGCCACCCTGACCACCGGCAAGCCGGTACTCGACGCCAACGGCCAGGTACAGCGCTTCAACGTGCAGGGCGGCAGCGTCAACATCGAGGGCGCAGGCCTCAACGCCAGCAATGTCGACCAGTTCGACATCATCACCCGCAGCGCCAGGATCAACGCCGAACTGCACGCCAACAAGCTCAACGTCATCACCGGGCGCAACGACGTCGACGCCAACACCCTCGACGCCACGCCGCTGCCCGACGACGGCAGCACCAAACCGGAACTGGCCATCGACAGCTCGGCGCTGGGCGGCATGTATGCCGGCGCGGTGAAGCTGGTGGGTACCGAAGCCGGCGTGGGCGTGAAGGTGGCCGGCGACCTGGCCGCCAGCGGCGGCGACATCCAGATCGACGCCAACGGAAAGCTGAGCCTCGGCCAGAGCGCCGCCAGCGGCAATGTCAGCGCTCGCGCCACCGACATCGACGTCGGCGGGTCGATGTACGCCGGCAACCAGGTGCAGCTCAATGCCGACAAGACCCTGACCAACCGCAAGAGCATCACCGCCGGGCAGCGCGTTGCCCTGCAGGCCAGGCAAGTGACCAACAGTGGCGTGGTCGACGCCGGGGTGAACCTCGACAACACCCGCAACCAGAGCGGCGACGTGGCGATTACCGCCAGCAACCTGAGCAACAGCGGCAGCATCAGTGCCAGCCGCGACCTGACCGCCAAGGTCAGCGGCAACCTCGACAACCGCAACGGCAAGCTGCTCAGCGAAGGCACCCTGACCACCAGCGCCGGCCAGCTCGACAACCGCAAGGGCCAGGTGGCCAGCGGCGGCGAGCAGAACCTGGAGGTAAAAGGCACGCTGAACAACAGCGACGGCGAACTGCTCAGCGACACCCGCGTGAACGTGCGCGGTGGCACCCTGGACAACGGCAATGGCACCCTCAGCGCCCTCAAGGCGGCCAGCGTCGACACCCAGCGCCTGATCAACCGCAAGGACGGCGAAATCACCAGCGGCGGCACCCTCGACCTGCGCGCCACCGACCTCGACAACCTGGGCGGCATGCTGTCGGCGCGCGACGGCCTGGAAGTGAACGCCAGGCGCTTCGACAACAGCGGCGGCACCCTGGTCGGCAACGCCGGGGTCACCCTCAAGCTGGTCGAACTGATGACCAACGCCGACGGCAAGGTGGTCGCTGGCGGCGATTTGCTACTGAACAACCAGGGCCGCACCGACAACCGCAACGGCCGACTCAGCAGTCAAGGCGTGCTGACCTTGCTCAGCGCGCAACTGAACAACGCCCGCGACGGCGTGATCATCGGCCAGCGCCTGAACATCGACGCCGGGCAGACCAGCAACAGCGGCAGCCTGTACGGCAAGGACCGCCTGCAACTGCGCGGCGACCAACTGACCAACGCCGGCGGCGAAATCGGCGGCGGCGAGCTCGACTTCGGCCTTGCCGGGCTGCTGAACAACGACCGGGGCCTGATCGAGAGCCGTGGCGCCCTGAACGTCAGCGCCGAGAGCCTGAGCAACAACCAGGGCCAATTGCGCCACACCGGCGACGGCGAGCTGGGCCTGAGCCTGGCGCTGCTGCAGAACGCGGGCGGCAAGGTGTCGACCACCGGCACCCTGCGTCTGAGCGGCGCACGCTGGAACAACAGCACGGCGGTCGAGGCTGCCGAGCTGGACCTGAACATCGACAACCTGACCCAGAGCAGCAGCGGCCAGCTGATCGCCGCCAAGCGCCTGACCGGCCGCGGCCAGAGCTGGACCAACGCCGGGCTGATCGCCAGCGACGGCACCCTGGACCTGCGCCTGAGCGGCAACTACAGCGGCTCCGGCACGCTGGTCAGCCTCGACAGGCTCGACCTCAAGGCCGCCAGCCTGAACCTCGACGGCCCCCAGGCGCGGCTGTTCAGCGGCGCCGATGCCCGCATCGACACCGACGGCATTCTCGCCAACAGCGGCACGATCCGCGCGGCCAAGGACCTGCGCATCAACGCCGGCAAGCTGCACAACCGCACCCAGGGCGACAGCCGCGGCTTCATCGTCAGCGGCGGCGACATGCAGCTGCTGACCCCGGACTTCCTCAACCAGAACGCCGACGTGTACAGCCTTGGCGATCTGCAGATCAGCCGCGACGCCGAAGGCGCCCAGGCCGACAGCATCGTCAACCGCTCCGGCACCCTGACCAGTGACGGTGACATGAAGCTGGCCGCTGCCAGCCTGCAGAACATCCGCGACGTGCTGAAGGTCAACGACGCCGGCATCTACAGCGCGCAGATCAACGAACTGGCCTGCGGCACCGCCGGCACCGGCAACCTCGATTGCAGTGGCGGCAAAGAGCACCATGTGTGGCAGATCCAGCAACTGGAAAAGCTCGAAGTCACTGAAGCCAGCGACCCGTCGAGCATCACCTCGGGCGGCAACCTGACCCTGGTCGGCCAGAACTTCCTCAACAGCAGCAGCAACCTCGGCACCGCCGGCACCTTCACCGCACGCCTAAGCAACGATTTCAGCAATGTCGGCGTGCTGCCCGGCCAGACCGAGACCCAGCGCACCTTCATCTCCGAGCGCACCCGCAGCCCCGGCGGCTGGTACGCCCTGGCCCAGGACTTCAACCAGCGCTACCACGAGGGCAGCGCCGGCTACAGCGCCAACAACCTCGGCGGCCTGCAAGCGGCGATGAGCAACTTCATCGCCACCACCGAGCGCGAAGTCACCGACCTGCGCACCATCAAGCGCACCGGCTACACCGACCAAAGCTACGCCGCCTCGATCCAGGCCGGCGGCAACGTCGACATCCAGGCCGGCAACAACTTCAATAACGGCGCGATTCAGCGCGGCTTCACCTATGTGAGCGGTGGCACGCGCACCGATACCGATGCACCGGGCAGCGCCTACGCCACCGACATCAAGCTCGACAGCCAGCTTTCCCCCGACCTGGCCCAGCAGCAGATCAACCCCACCAGCCTGCCCGGCTTCCGGCTGCCCGGCGGGCAGAACGGCCTGTTCCGCTTCACCGACCAGGGCGACGGCAGCGGTGCCCTGCTGCTGGACAACCGCGCCGGCAGCCATTCGTACCTGATCGAGACCAACCCGGCGCTGACCGACATGCGCCAGTTCCTCGGTTCGGACTACCTACTCGACAAGCTCGGCATCAACCCCGACACCAACTGGAAGCGCCTCGGCGACGGCTACTACGAGCAGCGCCTGCTACAGCAGATGCTCGTCTCGCGTACCGGCCAGCGTTACCTCGACGACCTGAACAGCGACGAAGAAACCTTCAAGTACCTGATGGACAACGCCCTGGCCAGCCGCGACGCGCTGAACCTCAGCGTCGG